>CALXWJ010000099.1 GCA_944392335.1 uncultured Clostridia bacterium | reverse complement strand
TTAAAATGATGTATGATTATATCCTTCATTGGTTATCACCTCGTAATAATAATACACCATTTTTTCTATTTTTCTATATTTTTTTATATACTGTAATATTATTGTAATAATCGATGAAATTTCCGTGCGGAAATATCCTTAGATATTGACATTTACGATATTTTTGTGATATAATGTGCTTTGAACATATGCAATTAGGATAATACCTGTCAACCCAATTTTAACCTAATTGGCAAGAAGTCCCCCACCTAAAGAGGTAAGGGGAGGATGTCACATGGGCAATGATAGACGGAAATAGCACTGTTATTGGTAAAATATCTCGCGGTCTTGGTTTGGGTTTATTTAAAAGTTTCGTAAGAGCAAACAAAGGTGAAATACGGATGTAGCGTCAAAATTTTATATACAT
This sequence comes from uncultured Clostridia bacterium, assembly GCA_944392335.1. Lineage (GTDB taxonomy): Bacteria > Bacillota > Clostridia > UBA1381 > UBA1381 > RGIG1988. Next base: position 32,272 of record CALXWJ010000099.1, on the reverse strand, counting down.
ACAGCAAGAAACATGGAGTTTCCCAAACTAAAAGATATTAAAAACAATCCATGAAATACTTGCTTGCAATTTTTATGGTAAATACTAAAACTTGATGACGCTAATAACTTTAAATGTTATAATATATTTTATCTTTAACATGAAAGGAAAGATTAAAAATGAAAAACCAATACTCAAATTTATTAGATATATTATTTCAGCTAAAAAAAGAGAAAAAGAGTTTTAAAGTTTCAGGAAATGAGATAGAGACCTATATAAATTCTTTGACAAAAGAGGATTTTACAGAGATTGTTAAAGAAATTGGCACGATACCTGAAACTATAGAGGCTAGTTCAACCGAAGAAAAATTATACTCTAAGGCTTCGGATATTGTACTAGCAAGATGTTTTTCTGAAATTGGATTAAAAGCAAAAGCTGTATCTGAACGAGGAAACAGTGCTGATATTATTGCAGAAAGTGAACATGGCTATACATTGGTTGCAGATTCGAAAACTTTTAGATTAAGCAGAACAGCAAAGAATCAAAAAGATTTTAAAATATCTACATTAAGTAGATGGAGAGGAATGGAACATGATTTTGCTATTTTAGTAGCACCATATTTCCAATTTCCTAACACAACTAGTCAGATTTATTCATCTTCTTTATCAGATAAAGTATGTTTATTATCTTGGGAACATATGTTGTTTTTGTTAAATATGCAAGTTGTTGAAGATATTTCTTTAAGTTTAGAACAAATTTGGAATGCACCGACTAGAATAGAAAGAGATAGTAAAATTGCCTACGCAGATAGAATGAATTGTTTATTTCCTTATATAAACAAAATGGTATGTGATAGAATCTCGGCTACCCTTGATGATTTTGAGATGCAATTAAATGAATGCAAGTCATATATTTTGGAACGAAGTAATGATGAAATAGCTATATTAAAAACAGAAATAAAAAATATAGAAGGATATACAAAAGAACAAGCTATTAAAGAATTAATTAAATCAAGAAAGCTTAATGAAAAGATTGCGGCTATTTTGACTTATAAAAATTCTTTATAAAATGGGGGGATTCTATGAAAACCAACTCCATTATTTGTGGTAATTCAATAAAAGAAATAAAAAATATTGATAGTGAATCAGTTCATTTAATTCTTTCAGATATACCGTATGGGATATCTTTGGATACTTGGGATATATTACATAATAATACTAATTCATCACTTTTGGGAACAAGCCCTGCGCAAAAAAAAACATCGGTATTCAAAAAAAGAGGGAAGCCTTTAAATGGTTGGTCAGAAGCAGATAAAAATATGCCAATAGAATATTACAATTGGTGTTCATCTTGGACAGAAGAATGGTTGAGAGTGTTAAAACCGGGAGCTAGTTGTTTTGTTTTTGCGGGAAGGAGATTTTCGCATAGGTGTATTTGTGCTATGGAAGATGCAGGCTTTATTTTTAAAGATATGATTGCATGGGAAAAAGATGCAGCAGCACATAGAGCACAAAATGTAAAAGTTGTTTTTGAAAGACGAGGAGATAGTGAAAATGCTACTAAATGGGAAGGGTGGAAATTAGGAAATTTACGTCCTTTATTTGAACCTATATTATGGTTTATGAAACCCTATCCGATTGGTGGGACATTAACGGATAACATTCGATTACATAATGTGGGCGGATATAATGAAGAATATTTTAAGAATAATCCTTTAAACAATAGAGGGATAGAAGTTTGCTCTAATATTATTAAGTGCAAGACTTCACAAGATGATAGAGGACTTCATCCAGCACAAAAACCAGTAGCACTTATGGAATTTCTGATAAATTTAACAACCATAGAAGGACAAGTTGTTTTAGATCCTTTTTGCGGTTGCGGTTCAACATTGGTAGCTGCTCAAAATTTAAATAGAAAATATATTGGTATCGAGTTAAACCCCGAATATTGTAAAATTATTTCAGAACGATTAAAAAAGAAAAAGATAAAATAGTTTATTATTAACAAGATATTAAAATCTAATACTACATATAAAAAAGGGCATACAATATCAACAAATTACACCACAAAATACGTGATAACCGAACCGGGACGCAGCTTCACGGTAAACTTTACGCTTAAAGATAATAAAACTGAATAAAAATTTTTTACAATGGGCTTGACCTCTATTTGTCATACGCATTTTTGAGTAAAATGCCGTTTTTTTATTCAAAATTCAACAAATTATGTGAATGAATGCAAAGAAAAAGAGCTGTGAGCAAAATGAGTTAAAAAATCATTTTGTCACAGCCCCGTCAATATTTTAAGACAATTTAAAAAAAACTTATTTACCACAAGCCGGGCATCCAAATACTGCGGTATTTTCCAGGGCGGCAATCCTTTGTTTTGAAAACATGGGCTGCAGTAAATTAACAGCCAAAAGATAAAAAATGAGAATGATTGAGGCAGAAAAAGCTATCATTTTTCAGTTTAACTGCTGACGATCCCTTATCGGATGGTAAATGAACCAAAAAAGAACTTGGAGCATAGACGGGCATGTAAGGACAATGGAAGTGATAATATGGAAAAAATGGAATGGCGGCCGGTCAAACTCGGGATTAAAAAATGGATGCATACAAGACTGTAAATTATGGCGGACACTTTAAATCTGTCGCAGCAAAATCAGCTGCAGCAAGAGCAATTGTAAAAAAAATACCGACCAAGTGAGGCTTGATCAGTATTTCCGGCTGCTGCCAAAAGACAGCGCATATTTAATTTTTATTCAAACCTCACTGTGCCCAACGGCACATACACCGGTGCGATAGGGGATGGAAAATCCTTCCGGCCCGGTCAATCAGTTCGATTTATGTCCGCCGAATACAGCGGACATTTCCATATTATCCAACGCATCATCCAAAGCCTGAACGTCTGCGGCCGAAAGTTTTACTTGGGCAGCTCCGGCGTTTTCCCTCATCCGTTCCTCTTTGCGTGTGCCGGGGATGGGAACGATCCATGGCTTTTTGCGGAGCATCCATGCCAGGGAGATTTGCGCCGGCGTCGCGTTTTTTTCTGCCGCCATAGTATTCAAAAGCTTCAGAAGGTCAGTATTCTGATCTACCGCCTCATCGGTAAACTGAGGCATGGCTGCGCGGTAGTCGTTTTTGGGGTCAAAATGCTGTCCCTTTCCATATTTGCCGGTAAGGAAACCGTTAGCCATAGGAGAGAAGGCTACCAGACCTACGCCAAGTTCCTCCAAGACGGGGAACAGGCTCTCGTAATGCCGGGCCATCATAGAATAGCGGTTTTGGACTGCCGTCACGGGACATACGTCGTTGGCACGGCGGAGATATTCTTCATTGGCTTCCGAAATACCCCAGTGCAGGATTTTACCCTCCTTTATCAAGCCTGCTATTACATCGGCAACTGCCTCCGGTTCTACATTGGGGTCGATACGGTGCTGAAAATACAGATCGATATGGTCGGTATGCAATCGTTTCAGCGAAACTTCCACAGATTTGCGGATGGTCCCCGGCATGGAATCGGGGATCAGGGGAACAGGGACCTTGCCGCTTGCAAAGTCAAAACGCAGGCCGAATTTCGTGGCGATAGTGACCTGATCCCGTATCGGAGCAAGGGCTTTGCCCACCAATTCCTCGTTGATGTGAGGATCGTCCGATGTGCCGTAGACCTCTGCGGTATCAAAAAACGTATATCCCAGATCAAACGCCCGGCGAATAAGGCGGATCGTTTCTCTTTCATCTGTCGGTGCGCCATAGGCATGGGAGAAGCCCATACAGCCAAGACAAATAGCAGAAACCTTTAAAGCTTTTCCTAAAATGCGTGTTTCCATTTTTTATACTTCTTTCTTTATCTGCCTGACATACCGCTGCGTTTTACATCAGCGGACGTATTTATTCTTATATATCCAATCCGTTTACCCATTCCACAATTTCCGCTTCGGCGTCCTGTATTTGATTGCGGGAAATGGACAATCCGTCTAAAACGTCGGCCTCCGGTTCCAGGGAACGGATCGTATTAATTGTATTTGAAAATCCGCTGCCGCCGTGGGTGTTAAAGGGAATGACCGTTTTGCCGGACAGGTCATACTGTTCTAAAAAGCTGTATAAAATCATCGGCATATCGCCCCACCAGTTGGGATAACCGAGGAAAACCGTGTCATAGTCCGCAAGGTTTTCAATTTGGTCTTTGATAGCGGGGCGAGCGTTATTATCCTGCTCTTCCGCCGCCTGATCCACTAAAGTGTCATGGTCGGTGGGATAGGGTGTTTCCGGTTCGATACGGAAAATGTCCGCCCCTGTATTTTCGGCAATTACATACGCCATATATTGGGTATTGCCCAAAACCTCGCCGTCAATAACAACCGTACTGTTGGCTTCCTCTTCGGTCATATTATCCGGCTCTGTAGTCTCAGGCATAGAAAAGTAAACAACGAGGGTCTTGCTGTCGCTTGTGTTTTCAGAGGAAGAATCCAATCCAAGGGTGTTTACCCAAGCGGTGACATCGCTTTCAGACGCGCCGCTTCTGAATCGTATACCCTCCAGCCAGTTGCCCGTACCGGCCATATCCGCCAAAAGCTGTCCGCTTTCGCCAAGGCCAGAGCTGGACGAGGTGCAGAACGGTATCACAGTCTTGCCGGTGAAATCATTTGCTTCTACAAACCCGTCTACCGGCCATGCGGCAATGCCCCACCAGATGGGGTAGCCGATAAATACCGTATCATAGCTTTCCCAATTAGGCACTGTTGCAGATACCAGTTCTACATCACGTTCATCCGGATTGTCATGCTCATACACAACCCTGCTGCTTTCGTCCGTCCAATTCAAATCATCGCTCGTATAAGGGTCTGCCGGCTCCAATTCAAATACGTCGGCATTCGCCGCCGCTGCAATATAATTTGCAACTTCCTCGGTATTGCCCGTTGCAGAATAGTATACCACCAATGTTTTGCCTGTTTCTTCCGGTGTTACCGCCGGATCGGTCGTTTCGTGAGCGGATTTTTTGATTGTAATGGTTTGTGTTTCGCCGTCCCATTCCACGTCAAATTGGAAACTTTCCGCAATAAAACGAATTGGAAGCATAGTTCTGTCATTGATAGAAACAGGGGTGACGTCAAGGGTATGTGCTGTTTCATTGAAAAATGCCGTTTGACTGCCGAGTGTGAGTGTGATAATATCGCCGCTAAGTTCCAAAAGTGCCGTCTGCGTTTCCTCATCCCAGTTTACGCTGCCGCCCATTGCTTCAACAATTGCACGGACCGGAACAAGCGTCCTGTCGTTCTGTATCACCGGTACCGTGCCGCGTCCCGGGTCGATCTCGCTCTCCGTTCCGTTAACTGTCATCATCGGATTTCCAACCTGCATGGTAAGCAGAAAATCCGCCGTATTATTTTCCTCCGTCTCAGACTCCGCCGCAAAGCAGCCGGTTGTTATAGACATGGTAAATACCAATATCATAAAAAATTCTAAAAATTTTTTCATCTTTATTCTCCTTTGCTCTATTTTATTGACAGCCCCATATCATAGGCTTCCTTGTATGCAGGCGTATCCTTTACGGCGCCGGCTTCATATACGCCGCTACCGTAAATCACGCCCATTTCACGTGAACCGTCAAGACACACCGCAAGCCCGCGGAAGCATTCCAGCGTGCAGTCCATGGCAGACCTGTCATTCTCCGCCGCCGTCATAATGTAATAAAACTCTTTGTTTTTGATGTCCCGCCATTTTGCAACGGTGCGGTCGATCACTGTTTTCATCTGCGCGTCAATGGAGTAGAAATACACCGGGCTTGCCATGACGATTACGTCTGACGCAAGAATTTTATCTAAGATTTCCGCCATATCGTCTTTTATCGTACAGCCATTGCCTGTGTCCCGGCAATAATAGCAGGCTGTGCAATAGCTTATTTTTTTATCTCTCAAAAAAATCTTTTTAGCCTCGTTTCCGCTCTCCTTTGCTCCGCGGATAAATTCATCGCATAGCAGATCGGAGTTTCCGCCTTTGCGAGGGCTTGCTGATAATACCAAAACTTTTTTACTCATGATCCTTCATTCCTTACTGTATTTGTTTTTCCCAAAACGCCACTGCGTCGTCTATCCAGCCTTGGGCCGCTGTGCCGGTTCCCAGGCCGAAGCCGTGGGGCAGATTTTCATAGGCGTGGAATTCCGTATCGATCCCATAGGAAGCGGTCAGCGTATTTAAGCGGTTTTGCATGGTGCGCCAATTCGCGATGCCGTCCCTTGTCCCCACACAGGCGTAGGTAGGCGCGTCATATCTTGACGCATCGGTATAGCCGGTGTACTGCATAATGACTGCTGACGCCTGCGGGATATCGTCTCTTCCGGAATATTGTTTAAGATATGCCGAATTACCCAAGGTTGCCGCCATTCTTGCGCCCGCAGAGCCGCCCCACAGGGAATATCCGTCCGTGCCCACTCCCAATTCCTCGGCGTGGTCGAAGATAAATGAAATCGCGCGTCCTAAATCCTCATAAGCCGTCTCCCAGCCGGGACGGTAAATCAGGGCAAATGCGTTATATCCTTTTTTGGAAAGTTCCAGCGCATGGGGGAAGCTGTCATGCATGGCGCCCACATAAGCAAATCCGCCGCCGGCATTGCATACGGCAAATTTTTCACCCGGGTTACCCCGGAAGAAAAACAGCCCTGTATCCCTTTTTGTTGGATCCGCCTCTTTTTCATCCTCCGTATAAATATCATAGAAAACCGTCTCCCCGGCTAAAGCCTGCGTTTTTAGATAATTTGCAATTTCCACCGTTTTGTCGGGGTCTATGTAGTTATACCAGGTCAGCCGGAGGTCTTTTAGCGTTTCGCCGCTGTAGTATCCGTTATTGACAGGGAAGATCAGCCGCCCATAATCCCCGAAACAGGGGTCGTTTATCACTTCCGTGATGCGGGTGTCCTCTGTGTACAGGCCGGCGGGCTTACTTTTGTCCCAATCAGAGGACGCGGATTTTGCCCACGGCTGCATATCCTCTACAGAGTTCCAAAAAAACATTTTACTCTTTCCTTTATCAAGGGTGGTATCAATATGGATCGTCCATACCGTCTGCGGCGACGGGCTTTCCTCGATAGCAACACCGGAAAGTACGCCGTCCGCGTCATATACCGCACAGATGAGCATACCGGACAGCGGTTCATCCAGCGAAGCCTCATAAACGATCCCGCCGTTTTCAAAGCGTTCGCTGTCTATTGCCAGTTCCGTTTCCGCCGTACATGTCATGGCGCATATGGAAGCAACAACAAAAAGCATAAAAATAATGATGAACTTTTTCATACTGCCGCCTCCTTACCTGATTTTTATTGTACATTTTCCCGGATCCAGTTTTCGATATGATCTGCTATTTCGCCGTTATTAAGCTCCTGGAACATAAAGTGTGAGTTGCCTGTAATGCCTATGTCCGGAAGGTTTACTACCGTGCAGCTGCCGCCGTCTGCATTGTAGCTTTCGGCAAACTGAACTGCCGCATCCCTCACGTTTTTCCAGAAAGAGGTGGACTGGATATCCTCCGGACCGTTGTCAATATAGTCACCGAAATAAATCACAATCGGAATATCCGCTTCAAGGAATTTATTGTATTGCTCCGAATCGACAGCCGGCGTGCCGCCCGGCTCGATGGCAACGATTGCCGCAACATTTGCCGGATCAACTTCCCAGCCCACTGCGCCGCCCTGGGAATGGGTCACATAGATACTCTTTTTCCCGGTCATTTCATATACATCGTTCATAACCTCGTCCATAGCCGCAGCAGCCACTGCTATATCAAAGCTTCCGGTATTTGGCGTCATCTGGCGGAAGAACTGGTTCTGCGCTTCCTCTCCTTCAGGGAACTGGGAACCTTCGTACCTTTCCGGTGCAACGCGTCCGATACGAAAATGCGTATACCATGCCTGGTCTCCCGGCATATATTCTTTGGATTCCGCCGACCAGGTATCAATGCTGTCATTTGTCATTGCTGTTGTGGAGCCTGCCTCGCCCCCGCGCGGCTGGTCAACCAAAAATACGCTGTGGCCGTCTCTTAAGAACATATCGGACCAGCCCTCGCGTCCGTCCGGCGTCGTCATCCAGCCCATCCTTGACTGTCCGTAGCCGTGCAGGAATACCATAGGCAAACCGGTTTCGTTAACAGGTCTTTGATAGAGCACGTTCGCGTGGTCTACATGGGCGGTATTGCCGGCGCGTGTAGAGTCAAGCCAGTTGGTCGTTTCATCATATTCGCCTTCAACCGGCTCTGTCACTGTGCCGCCTGATGAAAATATGCCCTGGTCGGCTATTTGCAGCGTGTTTTCACCGGCTGCCGGAGCGTTTGTATCTGAAAGCCCCTTTGCCCGCTCCAGCATGGCGGTATATTCTTCGGCGGTGATTTCCCTGTCCGAATCAAACAGATTATCGCCTACGCCTGCAATAATGCCGTTTTCATACGCATATGCCGCATAGCGGTCTGCCCACTCGGGAACGTCGGTAAAGGGGTTTTCCGCGGCTGTTGCAAGCGCTTCGTCTTCTTTTCCGATCGCCTGAATAAGGCTCACCAACGCCTCGGCCCTCGTTGCTGCAGCCGATGATACGGTCAGGGAGGCTGCTGTGAGGGAAGCTGTGAAAACTGTTGCCAGTGTTATGGATAATATTTTTTTATTCATTGTTTTTCTTCCTTTCTTTTTTGTTTTTTTAGTCGTGTATTTTCATGCTGTGGAGCATTTTGACAAAGGCGGGGTCATAGTGGTTGACGATTTCGCTGTGCCCGATGTCCAGCTTTGCAATTTCTGCCATATCTTCTTCGCTCAGCATAAAATCCCAAATGTCCATATTCTGCTCCATTCTCTCTTTGTGAACAGATTTTGGAATCACTGCAACGCCGCGCTGTACGTTCCAGCGAAGCGCCGTCTGTGCGGCGCTTTTACCGTACTTTTTGCCGATACCGGTCAAAACAGGATGGGTGAAAATCCCGTGCTTGCCTTCCGCAAACGGGCCCCAGGCTTCCGGCACAACGCCGTATTCCTTCATTAGCTCCAGCGCCTTTGGCTGCTGGAAGAACGGATGCAGCTCTACCTGATTTACCATTGGAGCAATTTCCACGGTTTCGCAAAAATCCGCAAGCCGTTCCGGATAAAAATTACATACGCCGATGGCTTTTAAGTAGCCCACCTTGTATGCTTCCTCCATGGCGCGGTACGCGCCGATGTAGTCGCCCATAGGCTGATGAATGAGATACAAATCAATGTACTCAAGCCCCAATTTTTCAAGAGAGCTTTCAATCGCCTGTTTTGCGCCTTCGTAGCTTGCGTCCTGCACCCAAAGCTTTGTTGTGATAAACAGTTCTTCCCGCGGTACGCCGCATTTTTTGATTGCGCTGCCGGCTGCCTCTTCATTCATGTATGCCGCCGCCGTGTCAATTAAGCGGTAACCGCTCTTAATTGCGTCCAGCACTGCCTGTTCGCACTGTGCAGCGTCCGGTACCTGAAAGACGCCAAAGCCCTCCTGCGGCATTTTGATCCCGTTTGATAATGTTACAAATTCCATTTTGTATTCCTCCTTAATAACATTTATTTAATATCTCTAAAATCGCTTTTTCGCTCATCTTGCCGTAGCCGCCCGGTGCAATATTGCAGGAGCGGGCAATGTCGGCAAGCTGTCCTTTATCGGTTATACCCAATTCCCGAAGTTTTGTGGGCAAACCGATTTGCTTTATGAAATCTTCCAAAGCCTGTATACCATCTGATGCAATTTCTTCATCCGTCTTACCCTCTGCCGAAATCCCCCATACATTTTCGGCAAAGCGGACAAATTTCTCTAAGCCGTCCCGGTAGATATACCGGTAATAGGCGGGGTGGATGACCGCAAGGCCGCAGCCGTGATTGCAGTTAGTGAATGCCCCGAGCTGGTGTTCTATCTGGTGTGCCTGAAAGTCGCAGGCCTTGCCCAGCTTGATAATGCGGTTTTCCGCCATTGTCGCCGCCCACATGAGGTTGCTCCTTGCGGTATAATCCTGCGGATTTTCCAGCGCTTTTGGCAGATTGCTGATCACGCTTTTCATCAGCGCTTGCGAAATGTTGTCCGATACATTGTCCTCGTCCGGCTTACTGAAATAGGTTTCCATGATGTGGCTTAAAATATCAAACCCGCCGGATGCGGTCTGCCTTGCCGGGACGCTGAAGGTATATTCCGGGTCCATCAGGGCAAACTTCGGGTTACACTTGGGGTAATCCCGCCCGGTTTTTATTTTCTTTTCCTCGTTGGTGATGACAGCGCCGCCGTTACATTCACTGCCTGTTCCGGCGACCGTCACGATCACGCCCAGCGGAATGGGCTCAAAATAAACAATGCCGTTTTTCTCCCAATAATCGCTCCAGATGTCGCCGTCATATGCTGCGGCAAGTGATACCGCCTTGCAGCAGTCCATTACCGAACCGCCGCCCACAGCCAATATCACGTCAACATGGTTTTCTTTTGCAAGCTTTGCACCTTCCAACACTTTTTTGTAGGTTGGATTGGACATGATGCCGGAAAATTCTGTGATGTTTTTTCCGCCGGCGGTCAGAATTTCTTTGATTTCATCGTACACGCCGTTTTTTTTGATGGATTCGCCGCCATAGGCAAGCATCACGTTATTTCCGTATATGCTCAGGTTCCCCGCGAGAAATTCCTTTACACAGCCTTTTCCGAAGTAAACCTTGGTACTGTTTTCAAAAATAAAGTTATTCATCGTTTTTTCCTCGCTTTCTGTATTTTTATTGTAGCACAGTCAGGGCAGAAACGGAAGTATCGATTGGTTCATCAGTGCAAACCAAAAGGTTTACACTTGATATCTGCTTGTCAGCCAGCCGATAATATCCTCATCACTCGCAAAAAGCAAGCCACCGCCGTGATAGTTTCCGGCAAATGAACCGCTAAAATACGAATCTTCCTTTATGTCCAACACAAGCAGCTTTTCTATATCAGCATCGGCCATACCGGCAGCGCGGTATGCCTCTTTTAAGTTTTCGTATGCGTCCCTTGCTTTTTCAGAACCATAATATTCGTCATGTTCCGCCATACAGATATAGATCGGTATACGGTATTTTGCCGCGTTTTCATATCCTCCGTCCCATTGGGATGAACTGTGTAAATACGCCGCAAACAGATCGGGGCGCATATCAATGGCTCTGGACATGGTTTCTCCGCCTGCTGAAAATCCCGCCGCATAGATCCGGTTTTCATCCACTGCGAAATTGCCGATAAAATACTCTGTTAATTCGATCGTTTGCCGCGCTGACTTGTCGCCCCAATCGGTAAGGCTCGGGGATACGACGATCATATCCCCAAGAGTCTCAGTCCAGGCTTTTGCGTTACCGGATGCGTAGCTGTTTTCGGTAAGCGGCGTCGTTTCTATGGTATTGAATTTACTGCTCCAGCCCGGCAGCGTCATCAGCATTGGATAGCTTTTGGCAGGGTCATAATTTGCAGGAAGATAATAGGTATAATGAATGTTTCCGTCCGCGCTTTCCAGAACGTTGTTCAGCATTTCCTGCATTTTGCCTTGCGGTACGTCCGACTCCAGATGATAGAACGCTTTGCTGTCCGTAACCGGCGACATCAAGTCCTTTGTCCACGCAAAAACCTTCATCATATATTCTGTCCCCGGATTTAGAACAAATGCGCCGTTTAATTTATTAACCCGCACGTCCGCAAGTATTTTATTCTGATATAATGCTGTAATTATATTGACGTCCGAAATATCGCAGCTTACAGTGATGGAATAATGCAGGATGCCATCTTCTGTAACGGGCTCGTCCACACGTAAAAACTGAGTATCAAAGTTGCTGCTGCTGTCGAATACCTCAGTCAGGAACCTGTCAAAATCGTCAAACCAATCTCCGCGGGCGCCAAAACCATGGCTGTATCCTTCCAGTATATGCCGTTCCACAGGCGTGCCGATTTCCTCCAATAAATCAACCTGGTTTTCAATTTGGTTTCTAAACACTTCATTTGAGCCATACAGCACATAAGTAGGCGGCAAGTCTGCATTTTTCAGGGCTTCGGTATCTGTTGAAGCCACACTGAGCCTGCCGTAAAATGAATACATCAGCCCAACGGCGGCAACGTCTGCGGAGGTCTCGTCCAGCGTATCGGGAACGTAATCCGGATCAAGCGCTGTCCCGTTCACATCCCCTTGAAAATGCAGTGCAAGTTCACCGCTTAATATACCACCCGCACTGAATCCAATGGTTGCAATATCGTCCGGGTCTATACCATAGTCCGCAGCGTGCGCCCGGACATAACGGACGCCGCGGGCAAGGTCTAAGGCTGCTTCTTCCTGTGTGTAAGGGCGCAGCCTGTAATTTACCACAAAGCATTGATAACCAAGCCTGCTCAGTTCTTCCGCAACCGGAAGCCCTTCCGCCGGGCTTCTGTATGCAAACGCGCCGCCCGGATTGATCATAACAGCGCCTTTGACTTCAATTCCGTCAGCCGGCGGAACACTTATCATATTTGGTATGAAATCCTCCGGGTCGCCGGTTGGGTTTGAATCATTCCACGCCGTCCGGGAAGGGATATTATCCGCATCCCACAACGAAATTGTCTGACGTATGCGTGGATCCGGCTTGTCATGAAAGGTAATATCAATATCGTTTGCCGCAGCGCCGTATACTGTGAAAATGGCTAACGCAAAAATAATACCGGCAAGAAAACATGTCTTTATTTTCATGATAAATCACTCCTATTCCTTTTCTTAATTTTATTATACCTCCGCAAAATAGGAAAAAGAAGTATAAATTGGTTCATCAGTGAAAACCAAAAGGTTGGAACAAAAAATAAAAAAAAACGCTGATTCCGGCAAGACCTGAATCGGCGTTGATTTTACACACTTTATGAAATATATAATTTTGATACTGCGTCAAGGAATTCTGATACATAACCGGAAGGGCTCGGCGAGTGCAGGATACCGAAAGGAATGGTGTAATCCCATTCTATCGGGACAATACGCAGAAGCGGATGGACATTCTGCCATTTTCCAAACCCGATCAATATATTATTATTACTTTCGCATTGATTAAACACATCAACATTGAAAAATGGAACGTCTTGGATATGTATTTGCGTATGCCCGGTCCAAAGCTCGTTCCTGATCGCATCGGTGTATTTGTTCCATCCGCGCCCGATCAGCATGATAGTTTCACCATATAAATCTGAAATTTTCAATTTATCATAAAACGCAAGCCGATGATTCACCGACAATGCACAGCTTACAGGCTCATCTTCCAGCTTTAACGCATCACAGCCCCAACGGGTTAAAGAAGCTTCATCAAACCAGCCTGCCACAATATCTATATTAGTTCCAAGGTTTTTTAAAATTTCACGTGCGTTTTCGGGGGTATTCTCAAAGGGGACCATCTGGAATTTCATGTCTGGACATGCTTGCTTGATTTTCGGCCAAAGCTCCAGAATGAACTGCGACGGAGTCATCAGGGAGCTGCCGATACGTATGATTTTTTCTTCTCCCTGCATGGCATTATGCGCACGGGTGATGGAATCCTTTGCATACTGTATCATATATTTTGCATCACCGTAAATAGAACGTCCCGCCTTTGTGAGACTAATCCCCCTGTGTGTCCGTTCAAACAGCTGCAGACCAAGCTCCTGTTCTAAAAGGTTTACTTGTTTGATTACTGCAGTGGAGGATATGTATAAAACGTCTGCGGCTTTTGAAAAACTCCCCATGTCTGCAACGGCAATAAAAGTTTCTAAATGTCTGTTATACATATTAACACGTATAATAATTATCCTAAAACAAGGATAGTTATATTAAATCTCCTTTCTTAAATTTTTGATATTTCTATCCGTGCAACTGCTGTAGTTATCTTCAATTTATAAATCGGATTCAGTCACCTCTCGTGTGCAAAAGCCTATCCTATTATATCATTTAATTTAATAATTTGCAATGCATTGTAAATTATTTACAGAAAAAATGCTGTTATTTAGGAGGTAATGTATATTTGCCTGCAAAAGCTTGAAATTTCTCCTGTAATATTGTATAATAAAAGTGTTCGTAGAAACGAATAAAAAATATGCTGATAAAATATATGGTTTACGGTTGAAACACCGGGCGGCTAACGCTCTTATTGCCGGCTGCAGGTTTTGCAGGCCTCGTTTCAAATAAGCTTGACTGAGCGTTGCTGCGATATAAAAAGTATATTGGATTTTAAATGGATTACAGCTGTGAAAAACAACCTGGGAAAGGGGTACTTTATGGAATACATAACCGCGCGCGATGCGGCGCAAAAATGGAATATATCAGAGCGGCTGGTACAGAAATACTGTGCAATGGGGCGCATTGAAGGTGCAAAGAAATTCGGGGCTTCATGGGGGATTCCTGCCGGGACGGTAAAACCAAAAGACCCGCGCAAAGCGCAAACAGATACGAAAATACGGACGCAGAAGCGTCAGAGCGTTTATTATCCGGGACTTATGCCGCTTATGAATACAGCGTTTGAACCGGGGAAATGCCTGGAATTTATTCATGATATGGCTGACGGCCCGCAAAAGCGAATTGCGATGGCGGAATATTATTATTTCAGCGGGCAGCCGGAAAAAGCTGTGCGGGAGACAGAGCTTTTCCTCACCGGGGCGGACAGGGATATACAGCTTTCCGCCTGCCTGATCTATGCATATGCAAACCTTTCCGTAGGCAAGATCCAACAGGCAAGATACGCGCTGGCGTTGGTGAGTGAAATGTTTGTCGCGTCTACAAAGAAGCAGCCGGAAATGCGTGCGGCGCTGTCTTTTATTTCATCGGCCGCAGCGGTACTCCTGCATCTTCCTTTGCCGCAGGGGCTGCCGCCTATGCAGGAATTCCTTCCCATGCTTCCGATGGGGATAAGGATGTTTGCTTTATATGTAACCGCACACTACACCTATCTGCAAAAGGATTATCAAAAGAGCCTCGGTATCGTAGAGGCGACTCTCGGCATGCAGATGGAAGTATACCCGATCCCATGTATTTATCTGCATTTGGTTGCGGTTATGGATTATATGAGCTTAAAACAAACAGACAAAGCAAAACAGCATCTTCTTGCGGCATGGGAACTTGCAAGACCCGATGATTTAATAGAAGGCTTCGGCGAACACCACGGGCTTTTGGGCGGGATGCTGGAGGCGGTCATCAAACCGGAATATCCGGAGGACTTTAAGCGGATTATTGCCATCACCTACCGTTTTTCCGCAGGATGGCGCAAGATACATAATCCCGATACCGGGCATGACGTGGCGGATAACCTGACAACGACGGAGTTTGCCGCGTCCATGCTGGCGGCCCGCGGCTGGACAAATAAGGAGATTTCCAATCATATGAACATCTCGGTCAATACAGTAAAATGGCATATTACCAACGCCATGCAAAAGCTTAATATAGGAAGCAGACAGGACTTAAAAAAATATATGCTGCTGTAAGAAAAAAGGATCCGGTTTATTTTGCCGGATCTTTTTTAGTACCTACCCATTTTCCCCTCTCCGGCGGATGGTCTCAAAATGATTATTCCATGCTATAATAAAACAAATTACGAACGAAACCCAAAGGGGGTTGTACGCATGAAAAAGACAAAAAAATATAATATCGAAGGCGTGATGCTGACTATTCCGCTTCGATATGATGAAATCTCCGGAAGATATATGGAAGTATATCCGGACTTTATTAAGGATCCCGTATATACGCCGGAGGGGCGCCCGATCATGCTGACGCTGGAGGACGCCTGTGCTTTCGGCGAAAAGAAAGATGCAAATGAAGGGCTGGTCGATTGCGGCTCCTGCCGTTTTTACCGGCAAGTGCAAAGCGCTTTGATCGGCGTATGCGGGTGTGAAAAGAAACGGAAAAATGTAATGGGACAAGGAGGACAGAAAAAATGAAAAGGCGTATTTTAACTTTTATGATGTGTATTTGTATGGTTTTTCAGCTGATGCCTGCCGCCGGCACAGTATATGCGCAGGGCGGGTATAATCCGAAAGAAAATGATGATTTTGTTATTCCGGCGGCTCTTAAAAGCAACAGGGATTTTATGCTGGGATCGACGCTCAGAGGTACTCAGGCAAATTTCATCAACAAAATGGGGTTAAACGGCAACAGCACCTATAAGGATTTTGAGACGGATAACAGCGTGGATATAAGCACGGTATCACAGGAGCTGAAAAATCGCGGACAGCTCAGCTATACCATCGGCGCAAGGCTGAAAGCCAGCCATAACGACTGGAACGGCGCGGAAGTCGAAACAGTGCTGAAGTTTAACGGTTATTACTATTATCCGCAATGGCACACGGCAGGGTTCAAAGATCACGGAATATATGAAAACGCCGATTTCAAAAGACCCATGTCATGGAATTATTTTCGGTTCCAAGCGAAAACAACAAATGAAGCGTGGTATACAAAAGCAACACAGACAAAGGATCTGGCGATTTATTTGCTGGACGAAAAAGCACCAACTGTTGAAAGCTGCGAAATTACGCAAAACGGTGAGAAGGCGTCGACCGTCCAGCTCGGCTCCACCATCCGGTTTACGCTCAATTTCTCAGAATATATCCGGTTTGCCGACAATTCGGCTTCCCATGAGCCGGGTCTGGAGTTTGAGATTTTGCCTTACGGCGAGATCGTAAGCGACCCCATACGATTGAAAGCGGATTTTGTGGAGCTGTATGAGAATAAAATGGTGTTTGAATACACGTTTTTGGATGAATACATCGGCCATGAGGGGATAAAGGAGTTCTATATATCAAGGCTTGAAAGGATAACGCAGCAGGAAGACCTTGACGCAAAATATGATCTTGCCCTGCTCCCCAAAGAAATTGCCGACGCGGCAAATACGCCGTCTGTTACCGTCAACAACCTTGTCACAGACCTTGCGGGAAACGCTGTGGAAGAGGTTTTGGCGACAGATGAAAGCGGCGCTGTAACCGGCGAGAGGGAAATCGTTTTTAACAGCGTCAAGATCGACTCCAAAGCGCCGTCTGTGCAAAGCGTCGGCATAGAAAAAAAGCTGATGTGGACTGCCGCGGAAGAGGATGACGGACTGTACGCCAAAGTGGGCGACAAAATGAAGCTTAGCGTTTCATTTGACGAGCCTGTGTATGCAGACGCGGGAAGCGCGGCTTTGACCCTTAATATAAAGGACAGTTCGGGACGGGCTGTCACCGTAAAAAACGACACGGATATCACGGGCGGGACTGTTATGACCTTTGAAGAGGTCAAGATAACGGAAGGCATGACATATACGGGTGATGCCGCTGCAGAGGGGAAGATAACGCCTGCTTCTATTGACGCATCCGATGTTTTGGATTCTGCAAAAAACCCGTGCGGAGTACATAATCTTATAGATGAAGGGATTTTTTCAAATCGGGATTTTGCGCTGGACACATTGGGGCCTGCGATCGATCTGATTACACCAATAACAAATTTTGAGGACGATGCTGTTTTCTGCGTGCCGCTGAATATAGCGGATGATGACGGCAACGGCAATGTGGCCGCCAGCGGCATTGATACGATGCGCGGATATTTCTATCTGACTGGTTTTCCGAGCAGCTACTATTATGTGAGCGGCGGTAATGAAGCATATTATGAAAAACAATACTTTTCGTATTATATATCCAATAGCGTTATGACCGAAGCCGAGCTGGAAGGCAGATGGATACCCGCAACCGATCAATTCCGAACAGATCTGCCGGATGCCAGCGCGTACTATTTTGATCTATACAGCGGCGGCGACACTTACATATATATAAAAATAGGTGATATTGAAATTACAAATCCCACCATACACGTGATGGCGGAGGATGTTGCCGGGAACCGAACTGTTGTATCGGAAGAGGTGGCGTATACCCTTGATATGACAAATCCGATCTTTGGCAATGTAAGCCGTGTAACTGCCACCCCGAATCAAAACACGCCGAACACA
This sequence comes from uncultured Clostridia bacterium, assembly GCA_944392335.1. Lineage (GTDB taxonomy): Bacteria > Bacillota > Clostridia > UBA1381 > UBA1381 > RGIG1988. The sequence continues at coordinate 14,367 of CALXWJ010000099.1, read as the reverse complement.
TATGATCTTTCATGCAGCATAACGCTTGAGGATGAGAACGGGATCAACTTCGATACGTTCAGAGCGTCGGCGGACAACGGCTTATTCACCGATGCGGGACTGGGTTCGCATGAGGATATCGATATCATAAACACCCCGGGGGAGGACGGAAAGACGAACACGATCACATTTGTGATGAAAGCCGTGGCCGCGGGAGAGATACTGAAATATAATGTTACATTCACAGCCGAAGATAACTTCGGCAATGAAAGTCAGGTAACCTTTCCGTTTACGTATAATCTCACGAGCTTCCATATAGTAGAACGTGCAACAACCGAGAATGAAAACGGATACGCGCCGTATATTGTTTTTCACAGGGTTGTCGAGGAATTCACACAGAATGCGAAAACGATTCTAATGATAAAGGATCCGTATTCGAATGAGAATGGCTATGCCGCAGCAATCGTAGACCAACATTATATCGCCGATGATCAACACAATATGCTTACCGATGAGAATGTGGAGTGGTCATATTACACAAGAAGTGAGAATGCCGATTCACAAAAGCAAATATTGCTTACGCCGGCAGAGGGCAGCGTCGATTTCATTCGGGATCTGACAACAACCGGAGGGTATTTCGGAGACGTTTCGTACGTATTGATCTCCGGAGACGGTTTGACGATTGAGAATTTTACAACCAACGACCCGCTTCCGGTTACCGTACCGATTTCCATAACGGAGGACACCATCCGTATGGGAGGACTTTCTGATGCCGTGCAAGGCGTACTTCTGGCGCCGGGGTTTGATTTCGAGCCTGTAGACTGGGAATTGGACCCGACCGGCGGCGTCTGGCAAATGCCCGAATACGGCGAGGAGGGCTTGACGACATATAATACGAGCCTTGACGGAAAATCAATCCGAGTAAGGCTCTCTCTTCCTGAAGTAAGCGGCGTTGCGTGGTCCGATTATGAAAGCGTCATATTAAAGCTGGGGTATGCCTCGGACAATATAGCGGATAACGATAACCCTATCTTTGAGACGCCGCTGTCATTGACGGAAGAAGAACAATATATTGTTCTTCCCGAAAGCCTGAATGAGGATTTCTTTACGGAAAGGACGAACCTGGAATTCTACATTCAGACGTTTACGAAATGGGACAGTGTATACAGTTACGGATTCTATACAACAAGCGGCGAGATATTTTCCTGCTATAGCAGCGCGCAACAAGACGAGGCGTATTTACAGAAACTTACTAAGAACACATATATAGAGGTTCCGGATAATAACGGCGGAACGGAATGGGTGTCTGTCTTACATGAGCAGGAATTCGGCTCCGCGCAGGAGACGGCGCAGGATCTGGGGGTAGCGAAAGCGATCGATGTTGCGTTGACGGACATGACGACTATCACTCTTGATTTTGCCGGTCTTGGTTATGAGCAGAGGATCCGTATCTGGAATGAGGTCAACGGAGAAACAAAAGAAGGTGCGGAGTGGTTAATGTCTGCGCCCAATTTCGAGAGGCATCTTGTCGACAATGCACTCAATACCGTATACTATCAGACGGTCAATCCGTACAGCGGACTTAGCGATATCCATATGCTTATTTTTGATACCAGGCAGGAGGCGCCGAAGCTTTCCGTAGGATTTACGCCGAGCGCGGATGACGGCTATGCGACAGAACGCCGGTTGGTCATCACCGAACTCAGCGGCGAAGCGGGCGAGGAGCTCACCGTCAAGATGATCGATTCTGAAGGGAATATCGTCGATTTTCCGGAGGGTGACGGCGCGATCGTACGAGATGAAAATTACAGGACATTTTATACCGTAAACAGCGCGGGTGCTATCGGATACACCGCTGTGAAAGCCGAGAAGATAGACGTTGAAAGTCCTGATATCACGATTGACAGCCAGGGAGGAGCTTATTTAGGCATATCCATAACAGATGACGTATTTGAGGAAGACCTGTCCGATATGGCGCTGTATCTCAGGTACGACGATCCCACCTACAGGGCGGCCCTTGCAGAATACGGGCTTTTGACAGATGAAGATGGGTTCTTTAAGGTCGAAGAGTTTTCACATTCGGCGTTCGGTGTGCGTCCGGAAAATACCGCTATGGGCATATTGGAATATACCGGCTCCCTTCGGCCTTTGGACGGGCGGATAACTGCCGGAATGGCATTTACAGCCCCCGCGGCGAGCAGAGGATACACAGGGACGATCTCCTTGTATGTTGTGGATCGTGTCGGGCATCAATCGGATATCGTCACCGCTGCGATGGACATCCCGGAGATCAAATTTACGGAAAGTGAATTCGTATATAGCAGAGATAATCATCCTTTCGGACCGGAAGAAAATATTGTTTTCCCGTATTATTCCGTTTCTTTGGAGAATCCGGCCGAAGTGACCGGGCCAAAGCTCACGGACAGGGGCATCAGAGGCGAAATCGATACGGAAAATGTGTTCCGAGAGTTCTTTGAAGCGATGCCTGTCTATAAGGACGGCGAATATACGCTTACGGTAAAAGACCATTTCGGCGATGAGCATGAGGTCACATATACCGTGCCGCCCGAAGCATTTGACGGCGACAGGCTCGACGTATACGCGGTAAACGCCAAGGACGGTGATAAAGATATTGTGAATGTAAGCATCAAATCCCTTGACGGCAACAGCTTTAAGGTAGAGCTGCCGAGTGATGACGATTATGACATGGATGCGATGGAGGGTTATGTGATAGATCCGTCTATGAAAGCCGGTGATGCTACTGTATGGCAGAGCGACGGCAGCACCGGGGCTTTCGGCGAATTTTATACGGACGTAACGCTTAAGGTGACGAAAAACGGGACGTTCAAGGTACTTGTCCAAAACAACGACGGTCTGTTTACGGAATATTTGGTAAACGTCTATATCAACAAAGAAGTCGCGGAGCTTGAAACAATGTGGAGCTTCCCCAATGGGCTGTTTGAAGATGAGGACGGTCAGGCATACACATATGATTATGCAGCATTTGTTGTAAATACCGTAGATACGGAAAGGATTTTGGTGGGGGAAAGCACGTTCAATTTCACATACAACGATCCTGTGGGGACAATAAAAACCTTTACGGTTACAGACGATTACGGCTTCGTTCAGGAATGCACCGCAGAGCTTGAGGTTGAGATACGAAAATCCGAACAGGTTTACCTGACTCCTCCGGATATGGAAGTATCCATTTACGCCCAGAGAAACAATACCTCTGTGATGATAGGCAGTATCGGCGAAGAAGCTAGCGGAAGGTACAGGGAGCTTATCGATATGTACGGCGGTGCGACGCGGTATAGTATAACAACGTCAACGCTTTCGCCGAACCGTGTAAAAACTTTGCTGCTGCCTTACGGCGAAGAGACGTCCGGTATTACATATAATACGGCGAAAAACGCAGCTATAGACGGTGTGGAGATTGTCGGAAATGTGATCTACATCGATTCAGAGGATGCTGAATTTTCGCTTGTTATGGTGGATGAAAACGATCTTCTAAGCAAAAGGTTTGACTTTGACGGCGGATTCACCATAGACATTACTCCGCCGCTTATCAGCGATGTGGAAAAAACTGTAAAGGGCTACAGTATCGAGCTTGAGGTAACCGTAACCGATGATGTGAGCAGCTTTGACGAATTGACCGTCCTGAGCCCCGGCGGCGTTACAAGAGGTGAGAACACCTTCTTCTATACAGTAGGTCAGAACGGAAGCGTTGTGTTTACCGTAAGCGACAAGTGCGGCAATTTCACAACACAGGTGATATCCATAACGGAAATTGACGATACCAAGCCGGTGGCAAGGCTTGCGGCATATTCGCCTTCCTCCGGTACCTCGCAGGTAGTATTGCCCGAAATTGCAAACAGGGATATTGAAGCGTTCATTACATTTAATAAAAATATCATGGATTTAAGTCTTGAGATAATGAAGGATGGCGCATATACAGCTGTAACAGGTGAAGACGGAGTAAGTATATCGAAAAATACGGAAAGCTCGGCAACCGTTACGTTTACAAAGGGTGCGCGCGTAAGAGTGTTATATACGTCGCTTAACGGTCAAAGCGGAACGCCGCTTGAAATAAATATTCCGGACGGCATCATAGATAAAAGTGTGCCGAATATCGTAACCGAAGTGATATACAATAAGCGTGACGGGGCAAACAAGCCGGTCAGCGCGACAATCAGGGCATATGCCGACAATAAGACCATATACTACGGCAGAGGCACATATACAAAGCAAACCCCGTTTGAGGAAACCGTATATGAAAATAATATTTATGAGTATGCGTTCACGGACAGCGCGGGAAATGTCGCGGAAGTGAATATCGATGTTAACGGGATTGATGAAAAGAGGCTGGAGGTTTATGCTTATGAGATACCGGAGCAGATCACGCCTTCCGGAGCAGAGTTCAAGCTTTCGGTTAACAAGCCCGCGGCAGTCGCTTTGGACGATGGGCTTACAACAGGTGACAGCCTTGCCGTGACAGAGCCGGACGGCGCTGTTCTTACGCTGACAGCGCAAAGCGCCGGATTCTATACAATCACCGCAACGGACGATGCTGGAAATACGGTAAACTGCTTTGTATCGATAGCCGTCGGCGATTCCATGCCTCCTGTGATCATGGCGGATTCAGACTATGTATATGTACGCCAGGGCAGCGATATTGCAGGCATTGATGACAGTATGCTTACAAGCGGATTATTTGTAAGCGATGATAAATCCAGTGCGGAAAATATCACGCTTACAGTTGACAGATCAGGCCTGCCGGCAGATCTGAGCGCCATAGGCAACTACGCATATACGGTAACAGCGGCTGACGAAGCAGGCAACACTGCCGATATAAGACGGTATCTGAGTGTTTATTCAAAGAATGCCACAGTTGTGGAAATAGACAATATCTTTACAAAGCACACCGGTGTTGTAACAACATCTGCAGGCGAACATACAATAAGCGTAAGCATGCCAAACGACTTTGTATTAGGAGCGTCTTTTGAACCGTATCAGGTATACTGCACAAAGGGATTCTATACAGCAGGCCAGATGAAACCGTGGATGCAGCCTATGACGGCTGCCGGTATCAAGAGCGGTGTAAAGGACGAATATAGATACAGCTTTGAGCAGGAAGGCTGGTATACGGTTTATGTACTGCGTCAGAACAGAGAGGTATTCTTGGTGCATTTACTGGTTCAGGAATGAAAAACCGTTGACATGGTGAGGAGGAAAAAACATGAAGAAATATATATCGCTTATATTGTGCCTGAGTCTGTTTTTGGGAATAAGCGTCCCTTTGACAGCGTTTGCGCAAGAGGGAAGTGAATACAGCTTAATAAACGAGAATATTGAAGTCTACGTGTCAGCTGAAAACGGCGGTTTTGCAATCAAAACCGCCGAAGGCGATAAACTCAAAAAATCGGATAACAATAAAGATTTATTATATCATAACGGGGAATATGATACGTCTTTTACCTCGTTTGAAGTGGAACGCGACGGAGAAAAGAAGGAATATATATTCGGCGGGGACTACGGGTTTTTGGGGCTCGGCAGCTCAGATGTGACGGTAACACAGCTTGCGGACAGCATAGAAGCGGTTTGGAGCGTTGACGGCATTACCTTTACGCAGACGATAGAGATACCGAATACGGCAAGCAACCAGCATGGCATGGTGGCAATATCATATAAAGCCGAAGTAAAATCCGGAAGCCCCGCGAAAATAAAATCTAGGATTTTGTTTGATACATCGCTGGGAAATCAGGATTATGCGTATTATAACGCGAATGACAGTCTTGGTTATGCTGTAACATATGAACGTGAAACGGAGCTTCTGGGCAGCGACTATACCTCCGGCTTTATCCCGGAAAGTATTTATGCGTCAGATATTGACGGGCTTTCGGGCATCGCGGCGTATTCCATAAATACAACGGCTTATAAAGCGGTTTTTGCCCATTGGAACAATCTTGCGTCCACGGTATTTGAATACACTCCTGATCCGGCGATGACATTTACAAACGCAAGCAATATTGAATATCAGACGGCGGACAGCGCTTATGCTCTCTATAACGACTTAGGTGAAATAGGATTAAATGCCAGCGGAAGCGTAAGCTGTTACTACGGCGTATATTCAAACTACAATGTGGATGCTTCGGAGAGTGTGGCGCTGAATGTCATTACACCGAACTCCCTTGAGCTTTCGGCGGATAGGGAAAGCTATATCCCGGCAAGCGGCGCTGTGGGAAATGCGACGTTCCCGGTAAATATCAATATGACGAACTATTCATCCAATGATCTTTCAAAAATTGCAATTGCCGCATACACGTCAAACGGGATAACACCCCTTGATATGGACGGCAATGAGCTGGATTTTGAGCCAAACAGCATGAACCCGTATTACGTGACATATGAAGGGTTTAAGTCCGGCGGCGTCCTTGATTATATATTCCAATTCAAAGCGTCTGTCGGGGACAACGCGGCATACAGAAGAGTAGAACTCAGGGTTTACGATATTTCCGGCGGGACGGCGGCCTTTTCAAATGCCAACCTGATAGGAAGCAAGAGTTTTAATATTTTGTGTCCCGGCGGAGACGGCAGCCTGCCCAAGGTAACATTTACGGGGGCGGATCCGGAAATTTTGTATAATAAAGGCCCAAACAGATACATCATTACAGGAACGAATTTTTCCATGCTTACCGACCCGGCGCATTATTCTATCGTACTTGAGTCGGACGACGGGCTAAACAGCTATACTGTTGATCCGGAGGATATCGTGATTGATGCGGAGGCCGGGACAATGACGCTGATCCTGCCGGAAGAATATGTCCCCGGCGCGTATCACGTATATATTAACTGGCGGCAGTCGGCGTATGATAACGGGATCGTCGATCCAAACACGCCTTCGTCTTACACCTCCGGGGCGCTCCGGCTTATCTTCTCCGAGGATGCGAAATACAAGAATAATGTTTACGGAGTTGTTGCCGTTGTGCAGGATAAGTCTCCCGCGCCGAATCAGGTGTATACAATTTTAAGCTTTAAAGATGAGGCTGAATTTAATACATACAAGCAGACAGATCAAAATTACAGTGAGATACTCTTAGAGGTAAGAGGGGAATTTGAAGCGGTAACAGACGGGCACGGGAACATGGTGCATCTTACGGGGACTTCGCAGTCGGGTTCAAATAATGTATACACCATTAATCAATGCCTTGACTTCCAGGATGGGATAATAGAGGTCTATTATGAAAATGATGATATCAACGCGGCAAACAGAAAGATAAACGTTGACTTTGACGGAAAATTATATACGTCGGGGGAACGGACGCATATCGCGTCTGTCCCGGCTGCGCTGACGAGTATTGAAAACGGTCAGGAATACGGCCTTTTGGAATACAACCTGCATGGAGAAAGGAAAAATGATACGGATGTAAACTATATTTCCCTGGTATGGGGCCATACCGGGCTGGATCTTGCGCAGCAGATAGCCGGGTCGGTGTTCCAGCTTGGCTTTGGGATACTCGGCGTTATAAATGATGATAATGGCGCCGCCGTCGGCAAAACCGTTTCGTTTACAGCGTCCTTTGACATAGGTTTTTTGATCCCGAACGGGCAGAAGTACAAGGACAATATGAAATATGATGATATATTTGACCGCATTTTGACGGCGTTCGACTTTAACGATTATTATCATCCGCGGGATTTGCGCCAGCGGGCAAACGTACTTTTCGGAAAGAACAACGACCTCACCGATGAGGACCGGTATGTGCAGTCGCAGCAGGGTGCGACAATGAATATCTTGGTGCGCGACGTATTGTTCGCGTTTGTCCCGGCACAAAGCGGGGAGGAAGAAGATTTGTGCGGTTTCTACGGATTCCGCGCCGGTGCGGATATCGTGCTTCCGTCTTACACGGAGGCAATGCCGCAGATAAAGGCGCGCCTTGAGGTGAACACAATAAGAAATTACAGCTTTTCGGTTGAAGGCGGCTTGAAATTTGCAAATTTGGATTTCGGCGCTTCCCTTGAAGTGCTGAGTGTGGAAAATGAAATACCTGTCCCGAATAAATTGTTTATTTACTGCGATATCCCTGCAGGGCCGCTGGGATTTTTCCTTGACCCTGCCGGAGCCGTTATCATAACCGGCGGAGGCGGCGGATTTGACAATCTGTATGAAACAATTATGGTAAGGGATAAGCTCCCCACATTGCAGCTTATGCTCCGGCTTTATATCAAAGTGATTCAGGTATTGTCATGCCAGGCGGATGCAATGTTCAGCCTTCAGGGTATAAGCCTTTCCATGTCAAACCTTCGGCTTGACTCTGTCCCGAACTCGCCGCCTGTTATCCCATATGCGGGGCTTAAGCTCCAGTGGCTGCCGACATGGTATTTCCATGTTGCCATTAACGTAGATCTGTTCCAGATACTGACAGGCGGAGGCTATATCATTGTTGATCAAAAAGAAAATGACGATGTATTCTTTGAAGCATTCGCAACTGTCATGGTGCGGATTCCCGACTATGTGGGACTTGTGGGCGGAATTGAAGTTGCGGGTGCAACGGTAGGGATAAATACAGATAAAGTATGGGGTTGTGTCAAGGTCATAGGGATAGGACTGGGTATCGTATATTATTGGGGCGATGAAGACAGTTTCGATTTTGGTATCGGCGTAGGCGAAACGCAGCCGACCTATCCTGAATTGCTTCCGGCGCTTTTGGGGCTTGAACCTGTGCTTTTAGGATATGATGAAAAAGCAGGCAAGAATGTCTATATGAAGATCGGTACGAATATCCGGCCCGGAGCGCGGGCTCAGATAGTTTCGGATTTAAATACAACTCCTGTCCTTTTAGGTGAATCTTCTGTTGTGTCCCTTGATACAAGAATGCAGCACAGGGTGGTAATAGGCGGAAATTCAGATGAAATTATGACGCTTGTTTATCCGGCACAGAGCCTTGAGCATGCGAAGGAATTGTATTCACAAATGAGCGGCCTTCCGGCAAATATCAAAATGTATCCTGATGCTGATGCAAATGCAAACCTTACATTCAATGAGGGAACGGCAACGCTGGCTGTCACATCGAAAAAGGGCACTAACGAAACCTACAATATCACAACGCCTGTCGCAACAGATATCACAATATTGAACGTTGCGCCTGTACCGGAAGTAGATACAGTTACGGCGTCAAGCGGCAATGGCAGGATCAATGTATCATACAGCGGTGAAAACTTAAACGGGCTTGATAAGATAAGCTTCTATCTGGCAAAGGAGCAGACAGTGACCGAAAACAGCACCGGCAGCGATATGCTTTTGGGCGTATATACCGAAGCTTCGGAGATTTCTTCGGGATCGGCGTCGTTTGATATACCCAAAGGCCTGCAAAGCGGAGATTATTATGTGAGAGCCGTATATTCACAGGAAAATGTCGTAAGAAATTCTATTGCCACAGACAATAAAATTTCTTATGTAAACCCCGGGCAGCCGCCCGCGGCTGATATAGCCTACTGTGAAAATGCGGGAGATTACAGCCTTGCCGCGGTGCTTACCGAGATCCCCGATGATGTTTCGGGCTATATCGTAAACGTATATAACGAGGACGGCAGCTTAACGGATTTTGCGGGAGTGGAAATCCCAAGGGAAAGTATTGAGGATAACAGGCTTATAACAGGCGGAAGATTTGATGTACCTGTCTATGATGAGGAAGGAACTATTGTCGAAGGGGAAACTGACGAGGTGGGCTTGGAGCCCGGCAAAATATATAAGATCGGAGTAAGAGCGTACTGTGAAGAGACAGCGGACGCCGGTTCGTACCGGGTGATCGGAGAAGAAGCAATAGGCAGTTCTGTTACGCTTAACGCCCCTACCCCGGCAAATATTTCCGTATCATCCGATAAGGACGGGACACTTTTTGCAGACGGGAATGTCACATTTACAGTCTCATCGGATGAAAATCTTACGGGAGTCTGGAGCATAGCCAACGGATACGAAGAAGGCAGGGAAGGATATTACGGTGAATTTACGGACGCCAACACCGTAACGATCCCTCTTACCGGTCTTCCGGATAACGATTATGTGCTTGAAATATGGGGAAGCGACGAAACAAATGATTCGTTCTCGCATAATCATAAGTTCACGGTCGATACAACAGAGCCGCGTCTTATTGTAAGCTCGCCTATAAATGGTTCCCTGTTTGGTGAAGACGGAAAACTTACCGTGACCGGCATCACCGATCCTGACACATATATCACAGTCGAGATAGACGGATCTGTTACAGCGGATCATGTACCCTTCAGTGAATTTGGTGCAGATATTGATGAGAACGGCTGCTTCAGTTTTGATTTAATGATCGATCAGAGCGTTTCGACCCATGATATAAAAATAACGTCAAGGGATGAGGCGGGGAATTTTTCAGAGCATGAGGCAAAGGTGAACCACGCGGGCCTCAGCAAGGTGGAGCATGTTGATGTTTATTATAACAGCGTGCTTTATTCAAACAAAAATATCAGTACCTTGGGCGATACGAATGAAGGCCGGCTGAGCCTTGTTGCCGAAACTCCCACAGGAAGCTTTACAATTGACGGCGATATTGTCAATTGGTCTGTGAATCCCGTAACGGGAAATGCCGCAGTTGACGAAAACGGGAGGATAACGCTGGAAAAGCAAAGTGAAGGTTATGTAGTAGGGCAGTTTAATGTTACAAGCGTAGCGCCGATGACAGCGAGCGTAACATTCGGAACGCTTGAAAATACATCCGGCAATGTTGTGGTAGTAGGCTCGACCGTCGGCGGAACGGTAACCGGCGGAGGTGAATATAAGCCGGGCGATACGGTCACATTAACCGCACAAGCCGAAAGCGGATATCAATTCTCCCATTGGAAGGTTGACGGCGTGAGCGTGGAGGATACGTCAAGCGAAACAATCGAATTTACCATGCCTGACGCGATCGTTCATGCAACAGCGCACTTTGACACGATTAACAGCGGAAGTCCGAGCAGCACCTCGGGCAGCAGACGTCCGATAATCATATCAACAGACATCATAGCAACTATCAACGCGGATGAAGGTGAATTAGTTGAATATAATCTGACACAATCAGTTGAAAATGAAAATAATATCGTTGCGCAATACAGCACAGACGGCGGAAAAACATACATAACCGTTGCAAAGTCTGCTGTAATAGACGGCGTATTTAAGTTCATTGCTCCTGTCAGCGCGCGGTACAGGATCGTTACTGCCGATGGTACCGGATTTTATGATGTGGCGGAATCGGATTGGGCATATGAGTATGTGGATTTCGCGTCAATAAGAGAGATCGCGGTCGGTGTGGGGGATAATCTGTTTGAACCGGAGGGAAACTTAACAAGGGCAATGTTTGTAACGATGCTCGGCAGGATACACGGCAATTTGGGTACGTATGACAAGCATAGCTTTACTGATGTTGAGACGGGTTCATGGTATGAGGAATATGTCTCATGGGCAGCATACAACGGTATTATCGAAGGATATGACGCGGGGCATTTTGCACCGGACGACAAGATCACCAGGGAGCAGATATGTACAATGATAGACCGTTATATGAAGCATGAAGGCTATAATACAGCGGCTGAAGCTGCCGATAAATTCACGGATGATGAGCAAATCAGCGATTGGGCATATGATGCGGTAGAGGCGGCCCGGGGCCTTGAAATAGTAGCCGGGTACGAGGATGGAAGCTTCAGACCGCAGGGGTTGGCGACGCGCGCGGAGGCCGCGGCAATATTTACAAGATTGGTATACACATTGTTGACGGACAGGTAAAGACATGAAAAAAATTATAATAATCATATCGTTGATATTCGTTTTCTTTACAGAGGCGGCATATGCCGCCCCTGTAAAGATCGGAGTGATTGATACGGGAGTAAAAGTAAAGGAAGGCATTTTCGACAGTAAAAAAATACTCAGCGGCAAAAATTATGTTTTAGGCAGCAGTAACACCGATGATGAGGTGGGGCATGGAACGAGAGTTGCAAGCCTTATTACAGGCACGGTTGATGCAAGTATCGTTTCCCCGTGCAAGGAGAGCTTTGTTGTGCCGCTTGTATATTACACAAGGCTTGCTTCGGGCACAGTACTAAACGGAGGGATAGAATCGATCTGCAATGCCATATACGATGCCGTAGATATATACGATTGCCAAATTATCAATATAAGCAGCGGAATTACGGCAGACGATGAGCGTTTGGAAAAAGCTGTGGAGCATGCTGAGGATCAAGGGGTATTGGTCGTGTCGGCCTGCGGTAACAGCGGCGATGAGGTGTATTATCCCGCCGCATATGACACTGTTATCGGAGTGGGGAGCCATACCAATGGATTTGAGCCGGCAGGATTTTCCTGCCGGGGGAGCGGGCTTGATGTACTTATGTACGGTGAAGGCCTGGAGGTGGTCTCGATAAAAAACGCTGCCGATTACGAACTGGTAAGCGGCACCTCGTATTCAGCGGCTTTGATCACTGCTCACGCGGCGGCGGCGCTTGAACAATATCCGCAGCTTACACCGTCTCAGATAAGATATCTTATGAGGGTCAGCTGTGACGATATATGTGACGCCGGATATGATGAAAAAAGCGGATACGGTATTTTTAATCCCGGCCGGTTTTATGGGAAGCTCAGGCTTTTCGACCATGATGAAATCATTTGTTTTTATGACGTTAAAGAAAATGATTGGTTTTATGACAGTGTGAGAAAAGCATACCATCAAGGATGGATGGACGGTACAGGCGATGGGATATTCGACCCGGACGCCAATATGACACGCGCAATGTTTGTTACCATACTTTACAGAGCAGAAGGCGAACCGCGGATGAACAATGTATTAAAATTTGATGATGTGGATGAAAATGCATATTATGCTGAGGCTGTCAGCTGGGCGTCAGAGAATGGAATAATTTCAGGGTATTCCGATACGGAGTTTATGCCGGATCAAAATATTACCCGTGAGGAAACGGCGGCAGTCATGGGCCGCTATGCGGACTACAAGGGTATGGACACAGACGGGCAAGGCGACCTTACCGTATTTGCCGATAAAAACGCCGTTTCCGGCTGGGCAAGGGAAGCTGTGGGCTGGGCGGTTGGAGCCGGATTGATTTTTGGCAAAGGCGGCAGTATACTCGATCCTTTGGGCGGCACTACCCGCGCGGAGGCCGTTGCTGTACTGCAGCGTTTTTTAGAAAAATAAAATAATATGTTTTCCGAAAGAATGGGCTGTCGCGTTACAACCTATCTTGTCAAGGGCAGCTGCGGAATTTTTTCAGGTATACGTTTTTGAAAAAATACAACCCGGCCTTGACGATGGAAAAACAATTTAATTCAGCAAGGGGATATGTCAAAAATCATATTTTGGTATATCCCCTTAACTACTATAACCGCGTGCAAGCTGTGGGGCTGTGACAAAATGATTTTAAAAAATTATTTTGTCACAGCCTCTTTTCTATTGTTGCTGATTATCCAACATTGTATTAATTCTTTCATCAATACGGATTTGGTTTTCTTTAGATAAGCGGCGAAATCTTAAAATTATATCCGCTTTATGCAAGATTTTTGTCTTAATAAGACTATTATATATTCTTAAAAAGATTTTTCTACTTTTTTTTATCTAGTTTGGAAAAAATCCACATTATATCCAAAAAAAGTGATATAATTGTTTTATTTTAAAATATAAGGAGGGTGTCTTATATGGATTTTGTGAAGAGATTATATTAAGAGAAACCGCGAACCTAAAACAAGCAGAATTTGCTAAAAAGATTGCATTAAGGTCAAGTACTATTTCAAAGTAAGAAAAGAGGAGGGATTAATACGTTAAAAGATATACCATACAGTGAACTAAATAAGGATAAACGTGCCTATGAGATTTTGCTGCTTCGTGACCAACACGGCAACACATTTGCCGATATTGCGAAAGAGTTTGAACTATCAGTTTCAAGGGTAACACAAATTTACAATAAACTGAAACTTAAACAAATACGCTTATACATCAACCATATTGCGGCAGCGCTTGGATATGAAAGCATTTCACAAGTCGAAAATGTCTTTTACGAGGCTTATGAGTGCTATCAAGACAAGGCATATGCCTGCGCGTATTTGGAAAAGAGATATAAAGATATTTTAATCCAATACAGGGACGGGGAACCGGGTATGCCGGAACAATTTATCAGGAATATGCCCCCATTCAAGCCGAAGCTGAGCAAAAAAACAGTTGCCCGTGTAGTTGAGCTGAGGGATGTTAAAAAAGCGTCATTTGTAACCATAGCGAAGGAGCTGCGCATGACACAAGCGAAAGCAAAGCGCACTTATGAAATGTTCTATCATAAACAAGTGCTTGCGCTTGTCAAGGCATTGCAGGAAAAGGCGGAAAGCAAAGA
>CALXWJ010000098.1 GCA_944392335.1 uncultured Clostridia bacterium | reverse complement strand
AACCTGTCTGGGAAACCGACTCCTATGAAGCAAAGGTGAAAATCGAACGCGAGGATGTGGATTTTGTCATGCAGATGGCAAAGGACTCCAAAATGACAGGGCTGACCGGTGAATGGAGCATGAAAATTAAAAAAGTTTTTTCACGGGGTGCACAGTTGCTGGCTGATAAAGTCAAAAAAGGACAAGACGTGCGAGTCCAGATCATATCCAAGCTGGACGACCCGGACGCATACGGCAGTGAGCGTTTGGTTGTGGAAAACGCATGGTTTAACGAATTGACGCTTCAGAAATTTGAGAACGCAAAAATGGTTGACGAGGAATACAGCGGCGGGTTCACCGACTTCTATTTCCCCGATCTTGTGAAAGTGAGGTAACAACAGTATGAATAAACACACAAAAATCACCCTGCAGGAGCTTATCCGCAGGAAGGAGCAAATGCTGGAGAGTAAAGCAAAGCCCAAAACCGGAACGCTGTACATAAAGTCATTAGACGGCACCATAACCATTGAAGGCCCAACGGCGTCTATGGCGAAGGAGTCACAGGATATGGAGAACGGCGATGCGTACATTGTATATTCCTGTGTTGTTGACCCTTGTCTGAAATCCAAGGAACTGCAGGAGGCGTTCAGCTGCGCGGACCCGATGGAGATTGTGGATATGGTGTTCGAACCGGGCGAAATCCCTCTGATTGCGGTAGAATGCCTGAAACTGGCGGGGTATATTGATGGCGTCAAAGCGGTGGACGAACTAAAAAACTAATCAAAAGTGACGGAGAGCTTGCCATGCTCTGTCACTTTCTAAACCGCGGCATCAGACCGGAGCAAATCATAAACCAGCCCTATAGTGAAAAGCTGTTTTACAAAGCGGCTTATGAGTTATTCTGTGAAGAAGAATATGAGAAATACCGGGCGCTCTCCGGCGGCGGGTAAAGGAGGCTGATACGACATGGCTAAAAAGAACATCGGCGCGACCCTGTCCATTAAGGACGGTAACTTTACCACCGGGATCAAGAATGCCGTCACCGGGCTGAAAAATCTCAAAAATCACACCACCAATGCCACCGGGAACCTGAAAAAATTCGGTGCGCAGAGTAAATCCACAGGCGATACGCTCTCAGGGCTTGCCAAAAAGGTAACCGGCGTGGTTGCGGCTTATGCCGGATTCAGTCAAGTGAAAAATTTTATGACAGACTGTGTAACCGGTGTGCTGGAGCTGGAACGTGCAAACAGTAGGCTTGGTACGCTGATGATGAACGTAAAAGGCACCACACAGGCACAGGTAAATGAAATCATCAAATACGGCGATGCGCTGGAGCTTGTCACAACGGTTGAAGGTGATGCTACTGTAGCAGGTGCGTCACAGCTTGCCACCTTCCAATTGCAGGGCGATACCATCAAAACACTGCTTCCCGCTTTGCAGGACTTGGCGGTTTCCTCTTATGGCGTATCTGTGTCCCAGGAACAGATGCAGTCGATGGCAAACCTGGTCGGAAAAGTCATGACCGGTTCCACGAGCGCCCTCACCCGTTACGGCGTTATCATGACGGATGCGCAAAAATCCATCCTGCAGACCGGTACGGAAAGCGAACGGGCCGCCATGCTGGTTGAGGTGCTTGGCCAGAACTTCGGCGGGCTTGCCGAATCAATGGCCAAAACGCCGGAAGGCCGTATTGTACAATTGAGAAATGCCTGGGGCAGCGTTAAGGATATTGTGGGTTACGGTGTGCTTCCGGCAATTACATCGGTCGTTACCTTTTTGGCATCTAAAATCCCTGCCGCACAGGCAGCGATGACAAAGGCTGTTGATGCGGTAAAGGTTCCGCTTATTTGGATCAAAGACAACATCCTCCCTCCGCTGGTTACTGCGTTTCAGAATGTATGGAACTTCGGTGTTTCCGCGTTTAACAATATCAAAAGTGCAGTGGAACAGAATGAGAGTAAGTTTGCAAGCGTCCAGACTCTTTTAACAGGCGTCCGGGACGCTCTTTTTAATGCGTTTGAATTCTGCAAGCCCGCGCTTAATTGGGTGAAGGATACGGGGCTTCCCATGATTGTGAACGCGCTTGCCGGTGTTGTGCAGTGGGCGTCAAACGTATACACATTTTTTGCAGCAAATTGGAATGCCATCGCACCCATTATCATCGGCATTGCCGGCGCAATTGTGATTTACAAGACGGCGGTAGCTGCCATCAGCGCCGTTCAGAAAGCGTGGACGGTTATTCAAGGGCTGTGTACGGTTGCACAGTGGGCGTTTAATGTGGCATTATCAGCAAACCCCATCGGTATTATCATTGTGGCAATCGGCGCGTTGATTGCCATTGGCATGGCGATGTGGATGAATTGGGACAGCATATGCGCATGGTGCAAGCAGGCGTTCCAGGCGGTCGGGGATTTCTTTGTATCGGTCGGCAGCTCCATTGCATCGTTTTTTGTCGGGCTGTGGACAGGAATAAAAGACACCGCTGTTTCCGTTTGGAGCAGTATCACCGGATTCCTTTCCGGTGCATGGAACGCCATCTCCTCGGCAGCAACCTCTGTATTTACCGGCATCGGCAATGCGGTGAAAAACGTGTGGAACGGTATCGTAGGAGCAATCAAAGGTGCAATCAACGGCATTATTTCCGCTATCAATTCAATGATACGCGGTGCTGTAAGCGGCGTCAACGGTCTCATTAACGGTATTAACAAGGTGACCGGCGCGGTTGGTATTCCGGCAATCCCTACCTTTACCGCGCCGCAGATCCCCATGCTGGCACAAGGCGGTTTGATCAGGACGGCGGGTTCTGTCATCGTCGGTGAAAAAGGACCGGAAATGCTCAGCCTGCCGCAGGGCGCGAAGGTGACCTCCATTGACAAAACAACAAAGAAAACCGAGAACAAATTCTTTATTAACATCTACGGTGGCGGGAAGTCTGCCGAGGATATAGTGAATGAACTGATTCCGAAGCTGAAGCTGGCGCTGGAAAATCTATAAGGAAAGGACAGGGAAAATGGACATTTATTTAAGTGTAAATAACCGGGAGCAGGTACTGCGCGTTCCTGTCCTCCCGGCGGAGTTTACGGTTTCCAAACCGCATGCAAACGAGGTGTTTGAGACAGTCACGCAGGGCCAATTAAAACTGATTGGCAGACCGTCGCTTAAAAGCATTTCATGGAGCAGCTTTTTCCCCGTCCGGGACTATCCGTTTCTGCGCGACCGCAGTGATACGGCATTCGGATATCTCTATACCATTGACACATGGATGCTGCAGAAACTGCCGATCCGCTTAATCATTACGCAGACGCCGATCAACATGGCCTGCTGCGTGGATGATTTTTCCTACACCATCAAAAAGGATGGGGACATGAACTACAGCATTACACTGGGCGAAGTGCCGCTGGTATAGGAGGTGCGGTATGAGCAGACAAAAAGTATTAGATACAGCAGCCGCACAGGTGGGTATCAGCGGCAGACCGAACAAGTTTACAAATTGGTACGGTTCTATCGGCGGTACCACCTCGTATGCGTGGTGCGTGGTGTTTATCGGCTGGTGCTTTTCTCAGGCAGGGTTGTCTATCTTTCCGCGAACTGCAAGCGTAGTCTGCGTGTTAGACTATGCAAAAAAGAATGGGTATTTTAAAGCAAAAGGGAGCTACACCCCAACGCCCGGCGATGTAATGATTCAGCAGTCGGGCGGTGCAAGCCATGTGGGGATTGTAACGGGAACGGGAAACAACTGTTTTTATACCATAGAAGGCAACTGCGGCAATGCGGTGAAAAAGGTCACCCGTTACTATGACGGGAAGCTGACCGGCTTTTTTGTACCTCCATATTCCGGTGGTGTGACCGACACGGTCATCGAAAACAACGACCAGGAAATGCCCAAAGACCCAATTTTATATGACAGCTTCGGCACAGGTGGTAACACCGTAAACGATGCGTTTGATATAGACCGTGATGAAACCTATCGTTTCTTTGCAGGCGGGCATGACATAACCGAATACATCGGCAATCTCTCCTGGCAGAACACACTTTCCGAGCTTGCCACAACCATGAGCTTTGAAACGGCGAAAAGCGATACGAAATATATTAACCTCTATGTACCACAGGCGGGCGATATCATAAACCTGTATACCAACACAGAGATTTTCCGGGGAATCATAATCTCCACTGACGATGGAGATAAGACGGCGAACAAATACACCGCCTGTGACTTCGGTTGGTATTTGAACAAATCCAAAGAAACCTATCAGTTTAACGAAATGCCCGCATGGAAAGCACTGAAAAAGATATGCGAGGACTTTAACATCAGCGTGGATTCTATTCCCGATTTGGAAACGCCGATTACCAAGATATATATTGACAAGACGGTGTCGGAAATGATAACGGATATCTTAGAACTCTGTGGTGGCGGATATAACTTTGACGTAACTGCGCAGGGACTTCGGATTTACAAATTGGGCAGCTTATATGCATACCCGGAGTTTAGAATCACGCCGAACACAAGGCTCATTTATTCGTCGCTTTTGCGCAGAAATATATCGCATTCCCTCAGTATCGAGGAGATGAAAAACAGCGTGAAGGTGGTAACCGAAAAGGACAGCGTGTATACGGTTAAGACGGTTCTGAAGGATGAGGACAGCATTTACAAATACGGCTTTTTGCAGGAGGTTGTAAAGATAGACCCGGACAAAGAAAATGCAGATACCGTGGCTAAGCAAAAACTCGCAGAACGTTCCAAGGCAAGCGAGACATTCTCATTTGAAATGATAGAAGCGGTAAACAGCTATACCCGTGCCGGGATGATTTTGAGTGTGGATGACACGGACTATCTCATTGAAAGCGCACAGCACAGCATTAAAAACGATGTGCATTATGTAAAAGTGGATTTAATGAAATTTGGGTAAGATTTAATGAAATTTGGGTAATGCGTCAATGGACAAAAAGGAATTTTCATGATATAATATAAAAAATATATTGATATAGAAAGGGGAATTCCTATGAAGATAAGAAAAATTATATCCATATTTCTTACAGCAGTAATGCTGTCCGCTTTCGCCGGATTTGGAAATTATGCTGTGTTTGCTGAGGATAATATTACCGTAACGGTAAACGGAAACAAATTAAACTTTGACCAGCCGCCGATTATTAAAGACGGTCGAACGCTGGTACCGCTTCGTGCGATTTTTGAGGCACTGGGTGCAGAGGTTCTTTGGATTGAAGACGAGCAGGCTATTGCTGCGCAGAGTGGAGACACTACCA
>CALXWJ010000097.1 GCA_944392335.1 uncultured Clostridia bacterium | reverse complement strand
ATAGATTTTGACATAAAAAAACTTCCTTTCTAACAGACATACTGCTATGTCTATTATACAGGAAATTGTGTCAAACTTAAATCCATTATTGGTATATAAACTGGAATTTACTTTTACATTTAAGAATAATAAAAAAAATGAGATAAAATACTTGACAACATATATTTCTTATGGTATAATAAAGTTCGTCAGTGATTCGGAGAGATGTCTGAGCGGTCGAAAGAGCCGGTCTTGAAAACCGGTGACGTGCGAGCGTCCGTGGGTTCGAATCCCACTCTCTCCTCCATTTTTATAATTGAGTTGCATGCATTCCTTGTTGCTTCGGCAGTAACAATATGTATGCATTTATTTCATGGAGAAGTACTCAAGAGGCCGAAGAGGCGCCCCTGCTAAGGGTGTAGGTCGGGAAACTGGCGCGAGGGTTCAAATCCCTCCTTCTCCGCCATGAAAAAGTGGCTTGAACCCTTGTGGTTTAAGCTTCTTTTTTATTTATGTTTTCTAACACTTTTTATATTTTCTAACATTTTTTGTCTGTTGTGTTTAGGGTCTATAGTTCTATTGAATCAGATAAAGCTTGCATATTTTCAACTTTTACAGAAAAACTTTCACATACTCACCGTATACAATAAACCGTAACACCTATTGTATTGCTATAATTAAAAATTATAAATGCATCACTTTTAGACTCATAAATACTGCTTTTAGTATTCTTTGGGTTTTTCGGCCGTCATTTAACACGCATCCTCCTTCGGAAATCATCCTATCTCCTTAACTTATATTTTACAAAAACTGGAATAACTAATTTATTTTTCTAAAATGGTTTTGACCACTTATATATAGCAAAATATAATTGTTGAAGTTTAATAATTAATGGATTCAATATTGAGTAATTTATACAACTTGAATTTGTAATTTTTATTTTGCTCCCTGTATATGATAACTGCGGACAAGATGGAACCCGCCGTAATTGGCGGCGGGTTCCATCTTTGTAATCAGTGAGAGTACAATGTCCAACTAAATACAGCGCAGCTAGTGCTCATGTTCTCGGTGGATGACGGGACAAGCCCTTATTGAATTCTCGTCATATCTTTTCTTGTGAACAAATCCATTTTATCAGCTTGCTCCTGTGTCAGATATTCTCTTTCAACTAGTAGTTTAAACTGCGGTCTGCCAATCAGGTTGTTCGCCTTCATTTCTCAGAAGAAATATATAAAACTGGCTGTTATAGTCCTTTATAGCTTTACCATAAAAAATCATCAATAAAGTATTCTTAATAAAATCAATTATATTATATATGTATTTATTCCCTTTAAAATAATTATCAAATAAAATATAAATCTTAGTTATTTTTAGCTTAACTTTTGAATAATATTTTATTATCACACAGGAGGGATTTTATGAAAATAAACAGTTTTTATGTTAACGAAAAAAATTATATCAGCAAATGGCTGTATATAATATTTGGATTATTTTGTATAGGTATTACCGCAGGAGCAATATATTGTACCGGGCTGAATACTGCGTCCTCAATTTCAATAAATAATTTTCTTACAAATTTTTTTTCATCTTTTAATACCGATATAGATAAATTCGCGTCGTTTAAAAATTCTATATTTGACAGCGGTAAATTTTTTATTATTATTTTTCTGTCATCATTTATTAAACCGGGAGTGTTTTTAATTGGCGGCTGTGCTGTTTTAAAAGGTTTTATTTCAGGGTTTACTATAGCTTCTTTTATAAAATTTTATAAAGTAAAAGGGTTGCTTGTATATCTTTGTCAGCTCCCTTCCGTACTTATATTTATACCGACATTTTTATTTTTCAGTGCATACTCTATGATCTTTTGTATTAACAGACATGGTAATGAAAAAAACAATGCAAAAAAATATATTTTATTGTCATTTTGCTGTCTCGCAATATTTTGTATTACTTCATTTCTTGACGGCTATATTTCTACAATATTTATGAAATTATTACTGCCGTATGTTACAAAATAAAATATTTTTTTTAGAAAATTTATCTATTTTTACAAAATTTTAATAGTATTTTTTACTGTACAAATAAAAAAAAATATGCTATAATAAAAAGTACCTTTAATGTTTTATTAATGTTTTGGTAATATTTTGAAAATAATTGATATAAATTTGTAATCTAAAAACCGGATAAGGAGGCAATTCCATGTTGGAATATGTAGATGATTTTGCGTATTTTATGGATAACACAAGACATAAATCTTTAAATACAATACAATCCTACAAAAGAGATGTATCACAGTACATAAAATATTTGAATACAAACGGAATAACAGATATTTCAAAAACAACAAAAACAACTGTTTTGACATATTTATTAAATTTACAAAATCAGGGTAAAGCAACTTCCACGGTTTCAAGAACTCTCGCCTCGCTGCGTTCTTTTTACTTGTTTATTGCTCAAACAGGGACGCAAATGCCTGATCCGACACAAAACCTTGAAGCACCCCATGTTGAAAAAAAATTGCCGCATATACTGACAACTCAAGAGGTGGATTTGCTTCTGGATCAGCCTTCAAAAACAGATCCCAAAGGGATCAGGGATAAAGCAATGCTTGAATTGTTATATGCAACAGGCATAAGAGTTTCGGAACTTATTGCACTGCAGCTTAGCGATATAAATCTCTCAATAGGTTTTATAAATTGCCATTCAGGAAAAAAAGAACGAATTATTCCGATAGGCAATATTGCAAAAGCCGCATTAAAAAATTACATAGAAAATGCAAGAATAAAAATGATTTCTTCACCTGAAACAAGTCTTTTATTTGTAAATTGTAACGGAACGGGGCTGTCTCGTCAGGGTTTTTGGAAAATCATCAAGCAATACGGTAAACAAGCGAAAATATCATGCGATTTAACCCCGCATACATTAAGACATTCTTTTGCTGCGCATCTTCTTGAAAACGGAGCCGATTTAAAATCGATCCAAGAAATGCTTGGGCATTCCGATATATCTTCTACACAGATTTATTCGCATTTAATGAAAAGCAAATTAAAGGATGTTTATACAAAAGCACATCCAAGAGCATAAAAAATAGGAAGTTTATATTTTGTATTCAGATACATTGAACAAGGTAGTCCAAACAAAAGCCAGTGTGGATAAGAGCTTGGCATTTTTAGAATTACAGCTGACGTCTGCAAATTTGGCAGCAGATCACCGAAACGGAGTCAAACCCAGTATTTATATTGGAACAATTATAAAACCGACAAAAAGTAAACAATAGAAACAATTCTTAAATGGTGATATAATAAAGCAACAGATGATAGACTCACCGGAAGTTGTAGAGAGAGGGTTATTATGCTTGAAGAATTAGGAATAAGTGCCGGAACTGGAATAATTGCTTTAGTTGCATTATATTTTATCATTAAATATGCTGTAAAAAATGGTATAACAGAAGCCTATGAAGAAATTACAGGTAAAGAAATAAAAGATGACTTAGATGAGATTTTGGAAAAAGAAAGAACCAAAAAAGATAAGTCCTAATTAATTAATTAAGAAAACTTAAAAAAGACCTCATTTTGAGATCCTTTTTGAATTGAAGGGGCTTTAAACAGCCCTTTTTTATTTACCTGTTTTCTATATCCACATATTCTCTGTGCTTTGCAACATTTTTATATGCCGGTCTTATTATTTTACCTGTATTTAATATATCCTCTATTCTGTGAGCACTCCATCCGGATATTCTTGCAATAGCAAAAATAGGAGTATACAATTCAAGAGGCAGATCAAGCATATTATAAATGAATCCGCTGTAAAAATCAACATTTGCGCTTACTGCCCTGTTTCTCTTTTTTCTGAGCAATTCAGGGGCAAGCTTTTCAACATTTTCGTATAAAACGAGTTCATCTGTTCTTCCCTTCTCCTCTGCCAACGGCCTGATAAGTTTTTTCAATATGTTAGTTCTCGGATCTGAAATTGTGTAGACTGCATGACCGATCCCGTAAATAAGTCCGCTCTTATCAAACTCTTTTTTGTCGAGTATTCTTTGTAAATATTCTTTTACCTGTTTTTCATCCGTCCAGTCATCAACTTTTCGCTTCATATCGTTAAACATTTCAACAACCTTTTTATTTGCTCCTCCATGACGCGGACCTTTCAAAGATCCCAATGATGCGGCAATTGTTGAATATGTATCTGTTCCTGATGATGAAACAACATGAGTTGTAAAAGTCGAATTGTTCCCTCCCCCGTGTTCTGCATGAACAACCAATGAAATATCAAGTATTTTTGCTTCAAGAGGAGTATATTTTTTATCCGGTCTTAATGTATATAATATTGTTTCGGCAATGGATAATTCCTTCGGAGGCGTATGAATAAATAAGCTTTCACCGTATAAATAATGATTGCATGCCTGATATCCATAAACAGAGAGAAGAGGAAAAATAGAAATCATCTGTAAACATTGTCTCAATACATTTTCAACAGAAATATCATCAGGATTTTCATCATACGAATACATGGTAAGTACACTTCTGGCAAGTGTGTTCATCATATCCTGCGACGGCGCCTTCATTATTATATCGCGCACAAAACTTGTCGGTAAAGACCTATATTCTGATAAAACAGAACAAAATTTATCAAGCTGCGATTTTGTCGGAAGCTCCCCAAATAATAAAAGATAAGTTGTTTCCTCAAACCCAAATCTGTTGTCTTTTAAAAAACCGTCTACTATTTTTTCAATATCTATTCCATGATAATAAAGCTTACCTTCACAAGGGATCATTTCTCCGTCATCTATGGTATAAGATTTTACTTCTCCTATTTCGGTTAATCCTGTTAAAACACCTTTTCCCTGTTTATCTCTTAGTCCTCTTTTTACATCATATATATTATAAAGTTCAGGGTCAATCACATCGTTTTGTTTACATTTATCACTTAATTGTTTAATAATAGGTGTCAGTTCTGGAAATTTATTGTTATGCATATCAAAATCCCTTTCCGTTTTAACATATGTCGATAAATTGCAGAATATTTTTATTAAATGCAATAAATATCAGTATAATAACTATTATATCATAAAACAGACCCCATTACAACAAAAAATATGTTTAAATTTATTTATCATAAAGCTTTTTTTTTATAGAAAATGACATATTAAGTGCTAAACTATGCAAATTTACATATCTTTTCAACATTGTTTTTGCTAAAATCGTCTGTTCTAAAGCCACAATTGGATATTCAGGTTTTATATTAAATGCAATTTTTTTTATTTCTTCTTGCATATCTATATTCCAGATCAACGTATCATTTCCGTCTAATATCATCATTATATCTCTTAAAAAGCTTTGCCAAAAATCTATGATTTTTTCGGCATCATCCTTATGATCGTCTAAAAACTCACTGACCGCATATGCAGAAATTTTGTCTTTAGACATTAATTGTATTAGTTTTTTAAAGCTTTCGTCCCTTAGATCATAGTAATCTGGATCTGACAATATATTATCAACTTCTCCCGGAATACCGCCGCAAAGAGATATAAGCAAATCGCTTTTTTCTGCTGCGTAATTATATTTTTCATTAATATATTTTTTTATAATTTCATCACTTACGGTAGGAAAACGGACAGCCGTACATCTTGATAAAACCGTTTGAAGTAATTGGGTATCGCTTTGTGCTATGATAATAAAAACCACATATTCGGGAGGCTCTTCAAGTATCTTTAAAAGACAATTTTGTGCCGCTTCGTTAACATCAGCCGCATTGTCTATAATAAATATTTTTCTTGCCGATTCAAGAGGTTTTATATATGCATCTGCAATTATTTCTCTTGTCTGATTGACCGTAACGGATTTTTTATCAGTAGGTTTTATATATATTATATCGGGATTCGTATCATGTTTTGTACCAATACAAGCATGACATTCATTACATGGCTGCCTTGATTTAGCAGTACAACAAAGTGCCGCCGCAAACAATTTTGCTGCAATATGTCTGCCGACACCTTTTGGACCTGTAAATAGATAGGCATTTCTGATTTCACCTTTTTTTGCATTATCTATTAGATGCTTCATTAGCTCTTCATGAAAAATTTTATATCCGTACATTTGTAACAGTTTTCCTTTCTGTGCAACAGTATAATATTATCATGTATATTATTTTAATACATTTAACTTTTTTTTTCAAGTATTATTGCTTAAATTTAATATTTATTATATAATATCATGTAAAGAATAAGCATTTCATATTATGGAGGAAATTATGATCGATGTTTTAAAAACAGGAAGTAAAGAATTAGGTATTGAATTAGAGGCAAAACAGATCAATGAACTTTGCAGATATGCCAAGCTGCTGGTTGAATGGAATAAAAAAATAAACCTTACCGCAATAACAGATGATATTTCTATAGCAACAAAGCATTTTCTGGACAGTATGAGTGCAATAACAACGGGCTATGTAAATGGGAATATAATTGATGTAGGCTGTGGAGCAGGATTTCCGGGGCTTGTTTTAAAAATTGTAAAACCCGGATTACAGCTTACACTTCTTGACTCTCTGAATAAAAGAATCAATTTTTTAAATGAAGTTATATCTGATTTAAAAATTGACGGCGTGCAAACAGTCCATGCACGCGCGGAGGACGGTGCACGGCAGATGCGTGAAAAATTTGATACTGTCGTATCAAGGGCTGTAGCCAATATGATGGTTTTATCAGAGCTGTGTATCCCGTTTTTAAAGATAGACGGAAGATTTTTGGCTTTAAAAGGTCCTCTTGCTGATGATGAGCTTAAAGATGCCAATCGTGCCATACATATTCTCGGCGGCGAGGTTGAGGAAATAAAAGGCATACATATTCCTCATACTGATTTAAATCATAAGATAATTATTGTAAGAAAAGTAAGACATACTCCGATTCAATATCCCAGAAAAGCGGGTATTGTGACAAAAAATCCTATCGACTCTTGTTACAATATAAAACAAATCAAAAAAAAGAAATAACCTTATCATAAACTGTCGAACGGTTTTTCTTTCTTTTTTTAAAAAATATGGTATAATCATATTTGTAAGGCGAATGCTGCTGATATTTAATATAAAGTATAATAATTTATCAGCATCCTTTCATTAAGTCTTATACCTTCCACCACACCGAGCAACAGACGGGGGAATGTTCATTATAATATATGAAATTCCTCCGCTTCTGTTGAATCACAGAAAGGATCGAGTATGATTATGTTAGAAGTGTTAAAAAATGCACGAAAAAAATACAATGTATACGATATACCTATATCTTATATCAAACCAAATCCGAATCAACCCAGAAAAATATTTGAAACGAATTCTCTAAAGGAACTTGCAAATTCAATAAAAGAATATGGTGTGCTTCAGCCAATAACCATCAGAAAAGTACGATGCGGCTATGAGCTTATCTCAGGCGAACGCAGGCTTCGTGCTACTCAGCTGGCAGGCTTACATACAATACCCGCGATCATAATAAATGCGGACAATGACAAATCGGCAATTTTAGCGTTGCTTGAAAATTTACAGCGAGAAGACTTATCCTTTTTTGAAATTGCTGAGGGTTACCAGCGGCTGATCAACGAGCAAGGTATGACACAAGATGATATTGCAAAAAAGCTCGGCAAAAGCCAGTCAACAATTGCAAATAAAATACGTCTATTAAAGCTCTCCCCTATCGTTAAAAAAATTATAAGAGAATATTCTCTTACCGAACGTCATGCAAGAACGCTTTTAAATCTTGATAGTGATAAACAATTGGAAGCCGTCAGGATTATTTGTGATAATAATCTTAATGTAAGGCAAAGTGAAGAATTGGTTGCAAATATGCTTAAAGAAAAAGTTGAAAAGCATCAGAAAATAAAAATGCCCGGAATAAGGGATATGCGTCTTTTTACCAACACGGTTAAACATGCGGTGGATCTAATGCGCGAAAACGGCATTAACGCAAATATGGAGCAAAATGATTTTGACTGGGGTATTGAGTATATTATCAAGGTCGTTAAATAAATCCTCTTAATAGATATAATTTGAACCGTGCCCCCGTCAAGTAGACAGTTTAAAAAAACAAAATTTTTGTAGGAGCTGTGACAAAATGATTTTTAAAATCATTTTGCTCATGGCTCTTTTTCTCTGCATGTATTCACATAACTTGTTGAATTTTGGATAAATAAACGGCATTTTATTCAAAAATGCACATGACAAATAGAGGTCAAGCCCCTTGTAATTTTTATTCGGTTTTATTATCTTTAAGCGGAAAATTTACCATGAAGCTGCATTCCGGTTCGGTTATCACGTATTTTGTGATGTAATTTGTTGATATTGTATGCCATAACAATTAGAACTATCTCTGCTTGCACCTTGCTGTTCCCTCGGAGAAGATGTAATTCCCTTTTATGACACCAAATGCTCCTTTTTGTTCCATCAACAAAAAGATGTTCAAATTTGATCTCTCCCAATACGGATAATTTTTTCACAAGCTGATAGAACAAATCTTCACCGCATTCACTTAACCTTTTACTTCTGAAACGTGCTATCTCACAATAATTATGAGCCTTTTCTCCATTTAACAGCCAAATGAAATTAATATCACGTTTGCAAGAGCTTTCTATACTTCTGCTGGAGTATATACCTTCCATATTAGCATATATCATTAGCTTCAATAGTGTTCTTGGGCTTGTTGCACTTTTTCTGCCCATGCGGGAATACGAACTAGCTAATGAATGTAAATCCAATTCATCAACAATTTGATCAAGTAAACGAACACTGTCATCTTCCGGGATTCTTCTTTCTGCAAATTCTTCTGAAATTAATAGTTGAAAATATCTGCCCATTGTGGTATAATCTCCTTAGGTTTCATTTTTTTCACAATTTAATTATACCAAAAAATGAGGACTTTTGCAACCGCAATCGTCCTCATTTTTCTTATTATTTAGCTGTTATTTTGTCACAGCCCCTTTGTATATTACGCTGCAATGCTAAGATACTTAAGATACTCATGATACTCCATTGGCGTCATACAATTGAGTCGTTCCTTATATCTGCCATAGTTGTAGCAGTGAATACAGTCTGATATCACCTTCTCCAATTCGTCAAATATATCAAAGATATTCAGATAATACATCTCTACCTTAATTATCCCCCGGAACTCCTCCATCGTATACCGCACCCCTTTTGTTCGTTTTTTCTGTTAATACAGTTGTTTTAACTATTTACTTTTTATTCCCAAATTACAATATTTTGCGGCAGACCTGATTGAAGATGCATAAAGAAATAAGTCGGGTTTGTTTTGTCATGCTCATAATCAACTATATCGGAAGCACTTCCTATGCTTACAGTAGCTTTATTCAGATTATATTTTAATACAGTACAGCTTACCGGAACAGATGTAAGCTTATATATATCATTTACAGCCGTTCCTTCTCCCAAAAACAGCACATCTCCGATCCTTCTGTGTGCATATGTATAATATGAATCGAAATACTGTGTGTTTGCCTCACTTCCCATATTTTGTTCACTAATATCAAACACCATGCTTATTTTTTCAATAACATCATCTCTCAAACCTATTTTGATCAAGTCTCCGGGGGAGATATCATCAATATCAACGTTTGTACCTATGGGTTTTGTTATAGTGTTACCGTTTTTATCGTAGTATGTCATCAGTTTGATAATGTTATCATACTCATCAACAATATTCTCAAATTTAGAAACAATATAGGCTTGCGCGTCACCTTTTACTATCACCTCATCTGCCGACCTGTCGTATACTATATATCCGGCATATGCGGCATCGTCTCCTATACTGTAAGCCTTGATCCCGGAATATGTATCAGAAATAAAATAGCTCTTATCTGTTAATTTATATTCCGAATAATTATCTTTTTCTTCAGGGATAACAAAAACTTTAGTGGTCGAACCTATAAGAAATTTTCCCATAAATCCGTTTATAGACGGTAAATACCATGTTTTACTGTCTATATTCTGCACGCTTCTTAATGTTTCCTCCTCCTCAGGGTCGGAAGGGACGCCGTTTGACGGAAAATCTATATAAATGATTTCCCCCTTGGAATTGATTTTGTAGATACACATTGTATTTACAAAAAGGGCATCCTCTATAGCAATATTATTCCTGTATCTTATACCGTCTATTTTAATTTTATAATAACACGGAACGATCTTTATTTCGCCGTCAAAAAGTTTTAATTTTACTATTTCATCTTCATCAATAAATTTGTTAATTATATATGCAGGTTTTTGTGACAGAAACTCTGTTTGAACAAAATATGCAATATTCCCGTCTATATCCAGATAAAGGTCGCATGTAGAACCTACGGCAGGAGTTTTTAAATATTTTTCGGTTCCAGGTGACATATAATATTTTACTTCATCTACAACCACTGCCTTTTTGCCGTCCTGATCAGATACGCTTGAAACATTACCTGTCACTATACTGCTGTTTACCATTAAACGTAAAAGTTCACCATCAATACTTTCGGTAATACTTACAACACTGCCCTCCGAAACATCTTTTTCGGAAAGAGGTGTATAATAAGCTGAATATATTTCTATTCTTGCACTTTCACTCCACGTGAAATTTTCTTTGGTAAGCTTATCATAAATAATTCTGTTTTCAAAATTTATATTGTCTACAACATAGTTTTTATATTCATCTATTATAACCACATTGTAATTTCCGGATTTGTTGACTTTTAAAAGAGTAATATCTCCTATTTCCGGAGTGAGCATATCTGTATTAAATTCCGATACGGCCTTTCCGTTATAAATATATACCGCATCCTGAGAAATTTTTGCATTTTTTACATTTTTGCTTTCAAGATAATACCTAAGTACGCCGTTTTCATAGCTCTCTATGTCACGAGCATATATAAACAGTTCATTATCTCTTATCGGCTCACAATAAACAAGTTCAAATTCTCCGTCATTATCTTTATAATAAGCTTCAGCTTCATAACCTAAAAGAAATGGTATTTCAACAGAATCCGTATATACAACAACACCGCCTATTTCTATTTCATTTTCTCCTATAGTGCTGGCTCCGGTAATACTTGAATAAGTATTTTGTGTTATCTGTCCGTTGATCTTATATATATTATACACCTCTTCAAGATAGCTCACATCCGATGTCGGATCTATGATCATGCTCCCGTTTTCAATTTCGATCCTGCATATGTCGGTCATAAGAGTATTTCTTATGATTTTTGCCATATTTTCATAGCTCACATAATCACTGTATCTAATATTTGTTCCATATAACAGCTTTTGATCGGACGCAATAGTTCTGTATCCGTTCGGATATGCTCCATAATATTCTGCTATCTTTGTATAACCAAGAAGCTTGACCAAACTATACAAAGCTTCATCCAATGTTATAAAATACTCTCCGCCCACTTCTCCCGAGTCATATAAAAACATAATTCCCTCAGAAACCGCTATGTCAACAGGTTCATTTTCACCAAAATTAATTTCTTCAACAGAATTACCATATCTCATTGCTATTACAATTTCGGCAAATTCATTTCTGGTTATATTACCGCCAACATATTCCTCTTTCCATATCCCTATACTTTGCAGCAGTTCATTCTCCTCATGAGGAACGACCCTTGCATACACAGGTACTGCTGACAAAAGCATAGATATTGCACCTAATAGAGCTATAATTTTTTTCATTATAAAACACCTTCTTTTATAAGTTCCATAGTTCTGTACACAATGCATGCCGCTTCGGCTCTTGTGGAATTATTGGTTCCCCCGAATATACCGTTACCAAGACCCTTTACAATGCCGTAGCCTTGCAATGCGGATACGGCTTCCTTCGCATATTCCGGAATGATTCCTCTGTCTGTAAATACAGAAATATCTCCTTTACTCATAAGATCATATCCAGACGCCTTAGCAAAACGATACACCAAAACACAGATATCCTGTCTGGTTATAGGTTCTCCTACTCCAAATTCCTCCGCGCTTTTCCCGTTTACCAATCCATTTGAAACAGCCGTCTGTATATATGAAGCATACCATGCGTCAGGATCAACGTCTAAAAATGTAACTTTGGCTTCGGTATTTTTTATTTCAAAAGCATTTACCAGAATTTTTACAAATTCCTCTCTTGTTATAGTTGCTTTAGGATCAAATATTCCATCACCTTTACCATTTATGATCCCTTCATTCGCTAACGCCTCTATTGCTTCTCTTGCCCATTCGGTTTCAGTTAAATCATTGAAGGTTATATTTTGTTGGGGTTTTTCTTCCTGATTATTTTCAATGGTGATATTATTGACTCCCGCATAATATCCGCCGCCTGTGCTGCCGCCGTTTCCCCCGCCGCCTCCGCTGCTGTCCGGCGTATCCGTACTTGTAAGAAATGATTTAATGCCCGCTCTTAATTCGTTGATATCGTTATAATTTTTTGATATGATTTTTAAATCTATAAAAGACGTATCGCTCATTGTATAATATTGAGCTATATCACTTGTTTTAATAAAGCTTTCATACCTCTTCAAGACCTCTGCCACTCTTCCGTATGCGCTTGCTTTTTTAACTACAGCAAGGATCATTGCTTCAAGAAAATCAACTTTAAATTCTTCGACAGTATTATATTCTGCCCTGATAATGTTTTGACACATTTGTGAAAGCTCTCTATCTGTCAGTGTCATATACATATCATACGCATCATATTCAGATATCAAAAGTTCTTTTTCGTAGTTCTTTATAAGTTTTAAAATTTCATCAGCCGATTCGCTCTCTTGGATCATTTGCAATACCACATAACGCGTAAAGCTTTCTATAAGTTCTTCCGTATCGGCAAATTCAATTTCGCCGAGCATATTATTATATATAAAATCCTTGGATTTTATTGCATTATACATATTCATATCGAAAGTTAAAGTTTCTGCATATTTTTCTATATTTGTTCTGATATCGTCAGCATCCTTTGATTCATTTACAGCATCAAGCGCTTCTTTTATGGTGTTCAGGTCAAAATAATTAAAGCTGCCCTTTAATTCCTCCGAAAATGCATCAGAATTAATTACATAATCATATGATCCTGTTTCTGCGTTGATCTTTATTTCAAATTTAAAGGTTTTATTATCATACACAGTATGATTTTGAGTGATATATTTAATACCGCTTTCGTCAAAAATTTTCAAAGTAAACTCAGGTTTAAAGTTATCACTTGAATACTCACCCTCTATGGTTACTTTACCTGTCATCCTGTCCTCGTGAATTTTTGTAACGCTGTCTGCATTTACAATACCGGTAAACAACATCATCACAGCAAGCACACCTGCAGCTATTTTCTTTTTCATAATATCTTCCTTTCCTATTTTTCTATGCCGATTTTATCAAAGTCAATATCTTCAAACTCAGGCAGATAACTGAATACGGGGCTTTCGGGATTCAGATTATAATTTTTTTCCGCCTCGTTTACAAACATCGGATCGGCAGCATTATCCATATTCACGCCCAAAGGACTGTATTTCAGATAGTTATCATATGCCTCTATAGGTTTAAAATCCCATATGACATTGTTTTTTACAATATTTCTTATCGGTGCACCCGGTGCGTCAGGCAAATAATCATTGACCTCAGGATACTTCTGCCAATTTTCACAGCTTAGGTCAAGCAATGAAATTTCCTGTACCAATGTTTCAACATCGGCAAGTCTGAAATCGAATAATCCCGTATCTCTCATTCTCATAGAAAATGTTTCTTCAGAACTATATGTTGAATGTGCTATAATATTATTTTCTATATTATTATCACGTCCGCCGTTTAAGAAAATTCCCGACGGTACATTTATGATAATATTTGATTTCACTTCATATCCCGAACCCATATCGTCAAGATAAATTGCATGAACCGAATATTTACCGCCTGCATTATCATAAATATCATGTATGAAGTTATTATTTATCTTATTACCCCTGTATACGTATGAACGACCGGTATATATAGCTCCCGAATCGGATGCTTCTGTCAGAACGTTATGTATGTCATTTTTTATAACCTCAATTTCTGAACCGGAGAAAATAATTGCCGAATGAGGCCCGTTATATATTTCATTATTTGTTATTTTGACCCCTACAGCTCCGGATGCAGATACGCCCGGTGTGTATGATCTTGATACCTGTCCCATATCATGTATCCGGTTATTCTTTACTGTAATATTTCCCGGTGTAAGGGTTATATTGTCTCCTATGTTGTATATTGATATACCGTTTGCGCCAACATTTGCTATTTCGTTGTTCTCGACCCGCGTATTGGTGCTGTTTCCTATTATTACACCGGCAGAACCCATATTTTTTATTGTGCATCCCAAAATATCTACATTGTTAACATTTGTGCATAGTATGCCTGCTCCTCTGCCGTTTACTATATTTACATCATCTATAATTACATTCTCACAGTTTTCTAAGGTGATCAGGCTTTTATCATTTTCAGAAACCTCCAATGCGGAATCCGAATCAATTTTGTTTTTGGGATAGAAATAGATCTTTTTATTATCTTTATCGTAATACCATTCCCCTGGAATATCAAGCTCTTCCAAAAGATTATATACCATAAATCTTCGTCCTGATTCGGGATACGCGTATTGTACATGCTCAATATTCAATCGTGAATTTACCGTATCTACGCTTAACAGCTTATTATTCTCATAGGACCAGTCAGAGTACCAATAACCCGCAGCATATGCATATTTTGCATTTTTCCATGCTGCTATTCTTTGATCCGAATAATCTACAGAAAAATGTGTATAATTATTTCTTATTTCATCACCCTGTGAAATATCCGTACAATGTATTTGCGCACCGTCAGAAGTTCTTGCCGTACCGTAGTTTGCATATCCGGTATTGGGATATCTCGCCAAAGTCATTTGTTCGCCGTTTAATATAAGGCCTGCACTCTTTGAAACGGCTTGTGCATAGTTAAATCTTTCTATATCAAAAACCGAGCTGTCTATTCCAGATGCATCGGCCTCGTAAACCTTTCCTCTTGCCTCGACAGGGATTCTTGAATCGTCAGATATTACTGCTTTGCTTATATCTATACTGCTGCCGCCTGAAATATAAGCTTGTTCTCCTGTATAGGAAGATATAATGATTTTTTGTTCCTCTGTTCCGCTGTATTGTTCACCGTCAATTGTCACATCCTCAAAATATTCTCCTTCTCGAAGCCATATATGAATACCGGCTTGCGGCATACCGTTTTCCGACATATACACCTTTGCGGCGTCTACAGCGCTTTGTATTGATGTATACGGAGCATCAAGCGTGCCCAATTCATCTGTTGTTTCCTTTGCAACATATATGTTAAATGCCTTGCTGTTTTCTCCGTAGGCGATTGTTTCCGCTCTGCAAAGAGGCAAATTATTGTCATCCCACAAAAAAGCTTTTATACTCTTCCCCGCCCAGCTTTCATTTTCAAAAGACAATGAATATTCTTTTTCTTCATTTGCGCTTAATTCCACGGTTTGGCTTTTTATTCCGGTCAATTTTTCGTTCTCATAAACAGCTGTTATAAATTTACCGCTGAATTTATCTTCAAAAATAACATTCTTTCCCGAAAGGACTGCTGTAACCTTACCGTTTTCCGGAAGTATTTCAATAGATTTGTTCCCCTCTGCAAGAAAATCTATTCTTTTAAAAAGAGCGCAGCTGTTCTTGTCCTTTTCACCTTCTATATTTATATTATCTATGTACATATATCCGTTTTCCGTGGAAAATCCGCATCCTCCGGATAACATAGCTTCATCGTATGCCTGTATTATTTCTTTGCCGTTTATATAAACATTTATCCAATATCCGTAAACTCTCACTGTCACATTGTATGTTACAGCCATTTTGCATAAATCCGCCGAAATGCCGGAGGCTGCTATTACAGTATCTTCACCGTTCTTCACAGCGCCGACCGTGATTTTTGAATCGCCTTCCGCCGCAAACGGAATATTGAGATAATAGTAATTTTCACTGTTATTATACCTGAATAATATTTTTCCGTTTTGATTTTCTTTTGTCCCTCTTATATCGGCAGTAATTTTATAATCCTCTAAATTACTAAGTCCGTTTATTATCGCCTCTTGCTCAGTGCCGGAGGATAAAGATCCTATTCTTAACATTTTTGCCGAACCAATTATTGCGGGAGTTCCGTCACCAGAAAAAATCAACTCTCTGTAATCACCCGAAAAATCCTGATCGTATAAAATCCCGTCCGAATATTTATTTGCAGCGGCTATTGTTTCGGAATTTACACTGTTATCAGACGTATCTCTCACATTTATTGTATATTTTCCGTTATCTTTTGCGGGAATAGTAAAACTGAAGCTGTCACCTTTTAACTTTTGCTGGCGTATATCCACCAAACTGCCAGGCAATATGCTTTTTTCATTCGTGACAGTCATTATTACCTCCGATGCGTTACTCTCCGCTGTACCCTGGATGATCCACTCGTCACCGCCTGTATTTATATCTGTTATTGTAGCAGCATTTATATTTTGTCCGAATATTAACATTGCCAAAAAAAATATTACTGCTTTTTTCATATCTGTTCCTCCGGATATATTTGCCTTTCGGGGGCTTTCGCCCCCGATTTCGGCTAAGTTTTATTTTGTATAATATTTACATTCTGAAAGCGGTTTGATCGTATCCAATGTATCTACTGCCATTACGCGAATGGTAAGTCCCGCACTGCTTCCCACTGCATATTCCGCAGTTTCTACAGTACCGCTTGTTTTTGCGGGAAGCCTTTTATGTGCTTCTTTAATGTCGATCAAAACATCATCATCATAAATCGCCATTATGATCGTGAAATCCTGTTCCGCTGCTGAGTTGTTTGTTATATCCGCATATCCCTTCACCAACTCGCCGTCTACAAGCTTGTCGACCGTTCCGGAAGCATTTTTCAAACTCAGATCAGAAACATCCACTTCTTTTACAGACGCCTTTATATCAAAGGTCTTATCACTGCTGAGCCCTATCCCTGTGGCAGTTAAAATATCTTTCTTTAATGTGACTGTGTATATTTCCTTTGACTTCAAACCAGACGGTAATTTTATACCCATTGTTGTACTGTTGATAGGATAAGCCGTTACATTAAGCTCAGTGCCTTCTTTATCTGTTACCGATACATTTGCGGTATCAAAGGACATTTCATCCATTGTTCTGTCAAATGTGACCTCAATAACATCGTCGTCCGTATAATTCTTATATTTGCCTACTGTATAACTTATCCCAATATCCTTTACCTTAATATTATCAAACGCTACCGTACCCTGATACATAGTACCAAAAGCTATGGCGCCGCTCAGCTTTAAGTTATCCTCGGGAATTGTTTCATTGTCATACACTACAGTATCACCGAATTTATATGACATCTTATCCCCTACGGCAGTTATTGTAAAAGTCCTCTCACCCGAAAGCCACTTCGGCTCATTATCGATAAACCCCGATGTGTCAAAAGGTGCAAACGTATGGTTAGATGTTTCATTAAACACACTGAACATTGCCCTATAACCGTTATCGGCTCCGCCTCTTGTCCACACCGTCGGATACTTCACTCCGTCACTTGTAATGCTCATATCTATTGAAACTTCATAATCCGACCAATTTTCACTGCCGTCTATAGTTGCGGCTATTATATCTTGTGCCACCTGAGTACTGTTCAATTGCATATAAAGCTTTCCGTTTTCTATATAATAATTATTTTCATGCGCACCATTTGTATAATCTGTGGTCGTTGTATCCTTTGTGATCGAAAGACCTGTCATTAGACCATCTGTAAAATCATTGTAATACAGGTATTCCTCGGCTTTTTCTTCTGTTTCAAAGCTTAAGGTTATCGATCCTATCATGCTGTCACCATCCGAAGACTTGACGCCCGAAACGTTCATTGTATATTTTGTGCCGTTTTCCAGCTTATTGTTTATTGAAATATATAAACTGTTATTTGAAGATAAGGCTGTATCAACTTTACAAGGAATTGTTGAACCCGCCTCATCCTTCAGTTCAATAACAATATCCTCGATGCTGTTGAAATCCACATTTTTATCAAATCTTAAAATAACATCCTCCAAAGTGTTTACGTCTACGGCGCCGCTTGCGGGAACCGTTGAAATACAGTTAAAGTCAGCTTTCTTTGTGGTTATGGCAAATTCACGGTCAATACACATTGCAGTGCCTTGTGCGTCTGTTGCTTCCTTTTTGACCTTTAATATATATTCAGCGCCTGTTGCAAGATCGGGAACGGTTACATAAAGCTCATTTGCGCCGTTATCTGTAAACGATGCAGGGATTTCCGAAAAGCCGTCCGAAAATACAACATTGCCTGCAAAACTGTCAAAGTTCATATTTTCTGTAAATGTAAGAGTTAATACATCACCGGCAACCAGATCCTCTGTTTTTCCGCTGATTTTGGCTGTAGCCGAAAGATCGCGGATAACCAAATTATCATAGCTTACCGCTCCTCCGTAAAGCGAGGCCAACGCGAATCCACCTGTTTTTCCTGCCGTAGATACTGTTAATGTATTTTGCGTTTTTCCCGTTGTGTCCAAAAAATCACCTGTTGCGGTAAGAGTATCTCCCATAACGGTTGCTTTTATATGAGTAGTTTGATTTGTATACAACGAATGCCATAAACCTGTATATGTTGTTCGTTCGGAGCCTGTAAGCATGGAGAGTGAACTTGATACATATTGGTACCCTACAGGCAGTGAATTGCTGTGACATTGCTGCCACCCCGTCTCTGTTGATCCTCCCGTTGCATCG
The DNA here is from genome assembly GCA_944392335.1 of uncultured Clostridia bacterium. Lineage (GTDB taxonomy): Bacteria > Bacillota > Clostridia > UBA1381 > UBA1381 > RGIG1988. The sequence goes on along the minus strand of CALXWJ010000097.1, from coordinate 129,338 downwards.
GCTTTAAAAAGCAAATATCCATACGCCGTATTGGCTCCCGCGGCTCCTTCCGTATACATACCTGCCTTATCCCATGTAATATCCGCTTCAACCTCATAATCTGTCCAGTTTTCACTGCCATCTACATACATAGATACAAAAGTGGAAGCGCTGAGCACAAGTTTGCCGTTTTCGACCTTTGAAACAAGATGTGCCTGATTAGGTCTTATCAGTTGTGTAAGCCCTGTTAAATCGCCGTCGTCAAAGTCATTCTCATAGAGGACCGGATATTCATCCTGTGCCTGAATCATAGGACTGAATGTGCTTGGTAACAGCATGGTCAATGCTGTAAGACCCATTACAATTTTCTTGATTTTCTTCATTTTTTTCGTCCTTTCTTTTTATTTTTTTATTATATATCAATCTGCTTTTAATACAGATATAATTTGATTTATTAGTTCTTGATTTTGTGTTATATTTTCAAGATTTTCGGCATTGTCCGAAATAAGTATCAATTCATCCCGGATTGTCTCTATTTCAACAGGGAAATTATCAATGAAAAATTCTGCCGGGACAAAAATGCTGCCGTTAATGTTTTCACATTCCGCCGCGAGAGCTGTTCTTTCATTATTTTTGAAATAGTCGGCATATCCGCCGTTTATACCGAATGTATTCCCGTCATATTTTACTATTGCCTGATTTATTTTACTGTCCCAGCTTACAACCGCTCCCAATGCGCTTGCCGCGGCTCTTAAAGGAAGCATTATAACACCTGACCTCTTATAAACCGAAACATTTTTGTCATCAGCATTTATGTAACCCACACTTCCGCCCGAATATACCTTATAAGAATTATTTAAAAATGCCACTGTTGTTCCCAATATTTGCTTTAGGCTTTTTTCGGCCGCAGGGTCTGCCTGTATTGATATTTCCTTTTCATATGACACTATATTTATATAGCTTTCACCCAAGATAACATCCCCGGTATCCGTTCCCTTCAGGATTTCTTCTCCATCTATGCTGACTGAAATTTCCAGTCCGTCATCGGTATTGTTCTGTGTTATTGAATATGTGCTGTATTCATAAGGCTTTACATATGTATTTTCAGCTTCGGCAAGTATTGTTGATTCACCTTTTAACCATTTTTCCATAACCAATTTATCTTTTCCGACTTTAAATATATAACCGTCGTTTTCCTCACAGCTTATACGATTTATGACCCTGTTTTTAAAAGAAACCGCAAAATAATTTTCCATAGGCGATTTTGCCCGGAATATAATAGGTTCTTCTGCAAATCTCTTTTTTTCATAGCCGACCGTATGGTTCATATAAAATTCATTTAAATCGTCAGTCTTAACTATCAGCTCTGTACCATTTGACGTCAATATTCCTCCAAAGTCATTCCAGCCATAATAATCATATATTGCATCTGAAAATGTTTTTATCTCGTCATTTGTATAAAACATCGTCATCTGAGAAGATTTTTCCTCTTCTTTTTCCTCCTCGCCGTCAGCAAGTGTCTCAACCTTTATATTGTTTATGGCAGTTACACCATATTGATGCAGCACGCCGATCTTGCCTGACAATATCGGATCTTCATCATCCGCCCAGTCTATCAATTTAACGTCATCCACAAAAATCTGGATGGATGCTCCCTCCATTTTTACCTTCAGATTGGTAGTCCCGTTTACACCTGCCGAAACAGGAACATCAGCAATGACCTTTTGCCTCCATTGGTCTGAATAATATCTTTTTGCAAGCATCAAATGAGGTGAGTTGTTGTCAAGCATTATCTGAGTATTATAAAGCAGTGTATCATTTACTGCTCTGAAAAAGATACCTGAAGAATCGTATCTGTCTTTCCAGCTGAAATCTGCCGAAATTATACAGTTTTTTGTATATTGTTCATCAATATCCGCACTAAGCCCCGACCATAACCATGTATCATCACTTGTACAGCGTAAGCCTTCATTATCGACAGTCCATGTTTTTCCTGCCGGAATAAACACACTCATATTTGATATATCACCCTGATCGATCGTGTCTGTAAATACCAACGGGTCTGAAACATTCATTTCCAAAATCCTTACAGCTTCAACACAAGGTGCAGTTCCCAAAGCAGCAGCCAATACTGTGCATACATACTTAAGAATTTTTTTCAAATAGCTCTCCTCCTTCTTTAAAATAATGTATTTAATTTATCATACCACTCTTCGTTTTCAGACAGTTCTTTTTCCGGATCGGTAATAAGTATCAGCTTGTAACTATCATTATATGATACATTAAAACCAAGCATTTCAGAAACCGCTCTTATTGGTAAATACGTAAGGTCATTTATTATTTCAGGCGGATAATCCAAAGTTTTTTCTTCACCGTTCACATTGAATGTTTCTTTACCTATGACCATGGCAATTTCATCTTCGCCTTTTTTAACTGTCACGCTTTTTGCCTCTTCATTCCATATTACCTCTGCGCCCAGGTTTTCCGATATAAATCGTATCGGCACAAGAGCTGTTGAATTTTTTATTACAGGAACTGCGTCTGCATCATTTTCCATGATCTGTTTTTTGATCAGATCCGCATATGCATTTTCACTGCCTGCCTTCAGCGCAATTCCGCCCTCAAGCACATTTGTGTACTCATCGGGCATATCACTTAATTTTGTTGTGATCTCTGGTATTTCTCCTACAGCTTCGGTCAATTTTATTGTTTGTATATCATCTTCACTGCCTACAGTGTATACTGCAAAATATCCGTCTTTTGTCAGCGGTTCGCCGTAGCTGTCTTTTATGTTATATATGATCTCTCCGTCTATTGAGAATAATATATGAGTGTTGCTTCCCAATCGATATGTGCCGAATACAATATCATGTATTGAACCGTCAAACGGTGTTTCTCTTGCCACGGAGGATATCATCTGTGATTTGCCTGTTTGCGGATATTTATGTATTTCGAGCATATCCGGCTTTATTATCACAAGATAATGTGAGTTATTGACCCAGCCTAATGTATCTGTATTTGCCGCGTGGACAGCTAAGCCTGCCCAGCTTCCTCCGTCTATTCCTATGCCGAAATGATACAGTGTGTTATAATCAGTAAATTCACCCTCATATCCCGAAACGCCGGACGTATCATTTGCTATTGTTATATCTTGCGCGGTTACTGTGATGGATTTTGCACTGCCTTGCTTCCAGCCCTCGGCGTCATTATAAAAATCTTTAAGCTCCTTATATTTTGGCGGTTCGGTATATTGATCTGCTCTTAAATAGGTCGTTTTAAATGAAGCGGGACCATCTGTGTTTTTATAAACTGTCCCATTCTTATCAACAGCTTCTACTTTCCACCAGTATCTTTCATTTGTATCAAGACTCTTTATCTCTGTTTTGATGCCCGAAACCTTTCTTTCAAAAACGATATTTTCAAAATCCTCATCCTTTGCTATAATAAGTCTGTAGTGATCGATGCCGAGCCTTGCGCATACATTCCACGCAAACTCTGTTTCATCCGCCGCGACATATTCGGCATTATCGGCAGGTGAGATAAGGGTAAAATTATCTATTTCGGCTCTTTCGGGATTTGTAGGTCTGTCTTCATGGTAGTAAAGACCTATTTTACTCATATCGGGGCTTCTGAAATCAGGTATTTTTTCATAAACCTCGGAATCGGATCTAAGTGCGAAATTTTCATTTTCCAAATCAACAAAGCCCGGATCATATTCATAAAACAGATTATTTTCAATTGTCGACAGCTCCCATACTCTTTCTGCAATGTTCAGATCCGAATGATTTACGATCAGATTATTCATAATAGAATTATCAAACGGATCCAAACAATTTTCGGGAGTAACATTTACGGCGTCGGGGAAATATGTGGCATATGGCTCTTTAGTCCAGTCTATAGCCGTGTGAGTATCATAATATTGCTTTCCCGAGCTGTTTGTGGTCTTCATTTCCTCATATGCCCACACCGGACCGCCGTCGCTCCACCATATCGAACCGTTGCCCGATGCAGTCTTGTTTACTATGATATTATTTTCGATAATATTCTGCGAACCATGATGCCCGAATATCGGCGAGGAAACATTATAAAGGATATTGTCTCTTACGATCACACCTGCTTCATAATCATCAAGATATATACCTATCGTACCGTCACTTTCGGTGCCCTCACTGTATATATCATGTATATAATTGTTTGCGATTACCATACCTCTGTTTTGTGAGCTTCTTCCGTTATATATAGCCCCGGCGTCTTCTGTTTCTCTTAAAACATCATATATTTCGTTATATTCGATCTTTGAAAAAAATCCTCCGCCCGAAATTGCCTGTCCCGGTCCCGCGTGAATACGGTTATTCCTTATGATCTGACCGTGTCCTCTGAGGAGTATTCCCGGCGCCGCGGTGTTTTGCTGTCCAAAATTATGAAGATCACAGTTTATAATGTAGTTTGCGGCAAGTTCAAAGCTTTCATTATCGGCTATTCCGCCGCCTACGCCGATACATTCATTATTTGTGTTATATATATCGCAATTTGTTATACCGTTATTTCTCCCATACATATTCACGGCTCTCCCGCCGGAATTTTTGATCGTGCACCCGTTGACAAGAATATTTTTGGAGTTATCATCAATATCCAATAGATATCCTTTGCCGCATTCCACCGTTATTCCCTCAAGCGTTATGTCATGGCAGCTGTTAAACTCAATAAGTGCGTCATCGAGCTGAGAAATTATCATTTCATCACCCGGCACAAATCCCTCCGGCGGATATAAGTAGAATATTTGTGTTTTCCTGTCATAATACCATTCACCCGGCGTGCTTAATTCCTCAAGCATATTAAATGCATAATATCTGTTGCCTTCAGATACTCCAAAGGTTGCGGAATCTACGGTAGTGATAGTTTTTTCTTTTTCATCTATAGATTTTATCTTTACCGATACTACCGACCAATTATTTGACAAATACCCATACAGCCAGCCATCATCAGCGGTTTTCCAGCGTGTAGCTCTGTCATCGGCGTATTTAAAGGTTGCACCGACCATATCTGCAGGCTTTGTTCCTAACGGATCATCCGATGATCCCGGATCTATTACCGTCCCGGTCAGTACATATCCTTCATCAGGCCAACGGGCCAATGTCATTTGTTCTCCCGAAATATATACATTTGGGATAAATGATCCGCTTATATAATATGTACCGAATTGTTTCATAACACCAAATTCAAATTCACCCTGCTCGGAAAGATCTAAGCTATATACATCACCTCTTGCCTCAGGAGGTATTCTTTTTAAAGTATCGGCATCCGTCACCTTGGTAAATTTATTGGTATCTACTTTTTTCGCACCGAGAATACGTACATTCTCATCGTTATACGCCTTATATGTTATAGGTTTGCCCTCTTCACCGCTGTCCTGCTCTCCCAGAGAAAATGTGCTGTCGCGATAATACTCACCTTCTCTTATATAAACGGTTATACCATTTTCCGGCAATCCGCGTTCACTCTTGTATTCTGACACTGCCTGCTTTGCCCTGTCAAGAGTTTGAAACGGTGAATCTAAGCTTCCGTCAGCCGAATCGTTCCCCGATACCGAAACATAAAAGCTGACAGCTTCCTCGCTGTAGCCTGTTATTGGAAGATACGCCGCAGCAACCGACAACGCCGCCATTAAAGCTGTTACTTTTTTTAATAACATCATAATCATACCTCCGTATTTCTTCTGTTAGTTTACATATAAAATAATTTATGGACTAATCTGCTTTTAGTTTTTATGTTCTAATAATAAAAATTTCTTATAAAATTAATTTTTTTAGATATATTTTCTAAAATTTCTTGACTATTTTACAATTTTAGTATACAATATCAATTATATTTTTTATAGAATTTATCTGCTTAACAGTAGCACAATTATGTTTTTATAAGGAGAATCCATATGAACGACACAAACAATTACGAATCGGTCCACAGAAAAACCAATCAGCCTATTACTATTTATCATTGGAACAATCACCTTTCTATACACAATCATTGGCATGAACATATTGAAATTCTTTACTTCGTAAAAGGTCATGCATATGTGCAATGCGGTCAAAAGAAATATGATGTATACGAAAACGATATTATCATTATAAACTCAAATGAACTGCATAAATGCGATTACATGGATACAGGTACAGAATATTACTGTTTTGTCTTATCTCCGCATTTTTTCTATATTGCTGATTTTCCGGATTATGTATTTAAAAATCATGTGAGCTGTAATGAATATATGAGATCCTGTTTTGAACGTGTTATAAAGGAATACATAAAACATGATATAGGCTATGAGTCCATCATTAAAGGTGAGCTTTACAATATTTTGGTGTTTCTTTTAAGAAATCACAGTTATATAGATTCCTCCAGTACAAATTATAATCAAAAAATTAATAATCTGAATAAGGTAAATACTGTTATACAATATATAAATAACAACTATGAACAGGATATAAGCATTGAATATCTTTCTTCTCTCATATATTGCAGCAAATCGTATCTGCAGCATTTATTCAAGGAAGAAACAGGACAAAATATAACCGAATATATTAACAATACACGAATTACCGCTTCAATGCGTCTTTTAAAATCAACAGACGCGCAGGTTCGAGAAATTGCCGATCAAACAGGTTTTCAGGATTATAATTATTATTCAAGGGTGTTTAAAAAGAAAACAGGTATAACACCTCTTGAATACAGGAAGCAAAGCAGAAAAACAGCAGAAAAAAATAAGAAAAATACATACCTGACTGCACATAACGATAAATTGTTATTTGACAAGTTTTATGACTTGACACTTCCAGAATGGGGACCATACAACAAAGAATATTCCGGTTTTTCTCATATTGCAGACAAAGAAAAGGGCATTCGCTTTGATATCGATATATTTCCAGGTTTTTTCAGAAGAAGTGTATTATCAACAAGTGCAATAAATGACAGCGGAGCAAAGGCATGGCAGTCTACACCGGATTTTTCTCATATTGTATACCGCTTTGAGCTTGAATGGAAGGATAATGTATATATTGATGTGCATATGCTTCAAAAAAACAATAATGCCGAATTTATTCTTAAGTATAATAATAATACCGATATTCCTCAAAGCTTACAAACAAGTTTTGTAATGAGTTTAAGATATCCTACATATTACCATATTCCATTGAACAGATATACAGTTGTTAAAAACGATAATATAAAAATGATAAATGCAGTTAATTACTATGACGCTCACATTTCTGACACTTTTCCGCAGGATGGTCTATTTAGAGGAGAAGGAAGGTTTTTTGACTTTACAGATAACAACGGTATCAGCTCAGAATTTTTCTGCAATTATAAAGATTTTCTTACATATTCATTTTCGGAAATTGAAGCTCAATCAATAGGTATACGTTATAAGTGTACAGATAATGCACCAGTTACATTCATAATAAATGATGGTGAATTACCGCCTGAGGAACCGACTTTGCCAAAAAGCGACACTCCAAAGCTATATACCTTTAATATAGCAAAAACAAAAATAAGTAAACTGACTTTAATAAATCAGGGTATTGGTATTTCAATTGATGCAATATTTCTCGGAGACAATCTTTCAAATATATATTTTCAAAAAGAGTCAAACGACAATAATCCTGTTATAACAACCAAAGATAACTCTTTATCTGTAAAATACCCAACTCTTAATCATGAATATAACATTACCTGTGATGCAGATGAATTTGTAATAAGAAGCTTTCAGTGCGATAACATTGCCGAAGCTTTAACAAAAAATATACATAATCATGTTACAACAGATTTTAATATGAATGGAGAAAATCGTTTTACTGATTTATTTATCAGACCTGTGTTTTTAAAGCCGCATGAACAAAAAACAGTAAAAATACATATATCGGCAGGTAATACAAAAAACGAAATATATCCTGTAAAATGTTTTGCCTTTACACCTAATAAAGCCGGTGATAAATATCTGTTTTCTCAAAATCTTATGGCTGCAGTTACGATGACAAATGTTGTCTTCCCTATTTATTGCAGAGGAAAATATATAAAACATAATGCGCCCGGGAGAAACTGGGATTCCCTTTATACATGGGACAGTGGTTTTGTTGGTCTCGGGCTTTCGACAATTGACAGACAAAGAGCAATCGAGTGCCTGAATACTTATTTAACGCCGCCGGGCGATATTCATTCACCTTTTATTCTTCACGGTTCGCCCGTTCCGACACAGGTATTTTTGTATCAGCAGCTGATAAACACCTCTGACGATACAGAACTGTTAAAAGAATACTATCCATCTATGAAACAGTATTACAGCTATTTTTCTGACCTAAAGCATACCCCCAATCAACATAAGACAGGGCTTTTGAATACATGGCACCTATTTTATAATTCAGGCGGCTGGGATGATTATCCTGCACAGGTGTATATTCATGATAATCATATGGAAAAAATCACTACACCTGTAATAACAACCGCTGTAACAGTACTATTTGCCAAAATTATGCGTTTAGCCGCACTTCTTATCGGAGAAGATACAAAGCTGTATGACGATGATATTGCATATTATGAAAATGCCCTTTCCTTAGCTTGGGATAACAAAAGCGGCTATTACTCCTATGTTATTCACAATTCAAACGGCGTAAAAAACAGCTTTCTGACCACACATGAAAATGTTAACTATAATATGGGGTTTGACGGAATATATCCATATATTTCATATTCTGCTGATAATGAAAAAAATAATATTATGTACCACAATATCAAATACCATATGATGACCGACTGCGGAGTCAGTGTTGTTGCAGCAAACGCTCCGTACTACAGCAAATCGGGCTATTGGAACGGCTCTGTATGGATGCCGCATCAATGGATATTATGGAAAAGTCTGCTTGATCATGGAGAATATGAATTTGCATATCAAATTGCTGAAACTGCTTTGTCTATATGGAGCAATGAAGCAAATAACACATATAACTGCTATGAGCTTTTTATGCTTGAAAACAAACGCGGCGCCGGATTTCATCAGTTTTCAGGGTTATCCACTCCTGTTATGCTTTGGTTTAATGCTTATTATATAAGCGGTAATGTAACAGGTGGTTTTATGTCACTTATTTATAATACCGTGTGGGAAAAAGAGAATAAAGGCGTTTCATTTGAAGCATTGACCTCTTCCCGATCCCCTTGTTTTGTTATTTGCCTGAATGGAAAATATGATTATTATTTCGAGGGAGCATCCAATGTGACCAGACTTTGCGACGGTACTTATACCATTATTGCAAATTCAAATGACGGTAAAATAAAAATCAATGCAACTCCTGCTGTTCTATAATAATCATACAGAAAAACAGTGGTGCGAACACGTTTTTATAGAGCCAAAATACAGAAGCCCCTGAGAAGCTATAAACTTCTGGCTCTATAATAAATGTTGGGGTAAACAAATAAAGCCTGCAAAAAAAATGAAAATAACGAAAAAAATTTAACTATTTATGCAGAATCGGAAAGAAAAGAACACTCTTGTCCTCATTGCGAAAAAATAATCAGTGAGAGTACAATCTCCCACTGATTACAGCACTGCTGTGCAGTGCTCTTGTCCTCTCCCAAGACGGGACAAGCCCTTATTTAAGCAGAGCCTATTGGTACAAAGAGCAATGTCTAAAAATCCTTTCTAATAAAGATACAACTTCTGCTCAAGAAGCAATGCTTAAATGGATAAAATATACTGAAAAATGCGGTATACCACAATTTGAAAAATATGCAGATACGATGCGGCATTGGTATATCGGTATTAAAAATTCATTTGCCGCTACAATTACAAATAGTTTTACTTAAGATTGTAACAATAAAATTAAGGTACTTAAGAGAAATGTATGCGGTTATAAGAGCTTTAATAGATTTAGAAATCGTATTTTACATATGTTTTCTAATCAAAAAGCAACAAATGAACAAACAGCTGCCTGATGACAGCTGTTTGGTACAAAATTTCATTTTAATTATTTTACCCCAACTATTGACAAATAGCCTATTTTTTTGTTATTTCATGTATCTACTCTAATGGGATTATATCATTTTGCTACAGTCCCTTTAGTATATTTAAATACAACGGCATCAAAAGGATCAATTTCATTGATATTTCCATAGTAGATTTTATCAATAACGCAATTATTCAAGATAAAATCAGGTTTTTGGCAAACCGGAGAATGATTGATTGCAATACAATAAAAATCATTACCTTCAATGTGTTCCGTTACTGCAATATAAGGATTTTCTGATATTACATCATGCTTTTTTATAATGTTTTTAAAAATTTTTTTATATATTTTATAATAATTTTTATCAAATGCATCGGATTCATCCAAAAGCATACTTTCTATCGGGAAATTAACATAATAAACAGTACCTTTACCATAATCAAACTTTGAAACCGCGGGGATATTCAGATTGTCATATGCTATGACCTGTGCACCGTTTTCTGATGTTCTGAATTGTCTGTTACGACTAAATTCTATTTTCTCCTTATCAAGCACCAAAAATCCTTTTTCATTTTTCAGTGATGCGTCCATGACTTTTAAACCTGTCAGTTCCTCAAATCCGGAAAGTATTCCATCTTCATTCGATATATATAATGCTGCACCGTCATATACCCGTTGTTTCAACTGTGCATAATTTTTTCCGGGCATGACCCAATGCATATTTATCGATGGAAGAAGATAGACCTCTGATTCAGGCAATTTTTGAGAACAATATGTAAAGTCAATATTCATACCTGCCTGTTTTGCAAGACAGTATGTCATATAAGCAACTCCCCACTGGCTTTGTGATTGGGTTAATATACATACCGCATCTGTTTTTGCTTTAGGAAGTGTAAAATCCAAATTGTTTAAAAATTCAGAAAACTTCCCCATTTCTTTTAAAACCGGCTTTGGTTTACCGTTTGAGTCGATCATTCCCAATTCTACTTCGCACATATTCCATGTATAAGGCACGGTTGTAAGGTTTGTCTGCTCGTTTGCACACCACCACATAACACCCAATGAACCGTTTGCCCAATTTGAAAACATATTACATCTTAAAAAATCGCTCGCTCTTTCGTTGCTGCACATCATCGGTCCCATTGTTCCGATTTCCTCAACAAGGCATGGTTTTCTGCCTATATCCGCATATAATTTTGTTTCACAGGCTGCATGCATTGTTGTACGAAATGTTCCGATTTCATCTTTTCTTGTATACCCTACCCAATACGGATATGGATGCGTGGTCAATATATCATTAAATTCCGCCTGGCCTTTTATTGACCAAGTTGAAAGAGGATCGGCTCCCAAAGAATGCATTCCCGATACAACGGGACGTGTATTGTCATTTGCTTTTATTGCATTGGATATTATTCCCGTCCAATTTTCCGAAACAAAATTATTATCAGATGGTGACATACAATTACACTCATTTCCCAAATCCCATGCATATATGCATTTTTTATCTTTAAATCTTGAAACAAATCCTTTTATAAATCTTTGTTCAAACAGCAATGCAACAGCATCGGTAAATAAATTTTTTCCAAATAACGCGGCAGGTATAAACAATCTTCCGCTCATCCATCCGGTCAATAATCCAACAATAAGTTTTATATTGTATTCTTCACAAATATCACAAAAAACCAAAAACCTGTTCATCATTTCCTCATCCAGAAAATATGGATTTTGCGGAACAACATCGCCTTCAAGACGATATTCCATTATTTTTCCCTGACCTTCCATTAATGGGATTATCGGCTGAAAATCTCTCCAATTCGGAAAAACTCTCATATATTCAACTCCGTATTTTGTGAGTATCTCCAAATCTCTTCTGACAGCCTTTTCATCCCAATTTTTCCACATTTCCGTTCCGGCATTAGATGCCCAGTAATTACATCCCAACATAAATTTATTCATAATATTATTCCTCATATCCAATATTTATTTATTAACGTCTCAGCTTAAATGCAATACACCGTAAATTTCAGGTGTTTCCATTTTTTCCTTAGGAGCAGGAACCGGCCATTGCAGATTATCAAGCAATCCGTATCCGTCATCATTAAGAAAGCCCAAATGTATACCAATATTTACTCCCTGCTTAAACTCAATTTCATCAATCAAGCTCCATGGGATTTTAGTATAGACGATCCTTCCTTTTTCGGTTTTCTCCATTGTTAATAATGCATCTTTTATTATCCCTTTGCTCCATACAACAGGTCCTATATCTGTAAATCCAAGCATAAATCCGACACTGTGTTTAGTATTCTTGTCACGCTCCAGACGAGGATCCAAGGAAAGACATATACATTCGGATCTGTACATGTACTCATCCACAGGCGGCGCGACCTGGATTGCATCTGTAATATCACATCTCATATAAAAATAATCGCAATCCCATTTAAATTTTGTTATCGCGGAAAATACTTCTTTGCCGGGATACGGACGATTTGATCCAAATCCGCCGCATTGTTCTGGGCTGTCTGCGAAATACGACGGACATTTATCCCAGCTTGTATCGGACGGCATCGCAACGGCAACCGCCAGCTTTGCGTCATACTTATAGTATCCTCCTTCATCTGCAAACACTTCAACCTGACAATCGAAAATTTCCGGTATATTATTATCTATAAATATATGTATCAATTCTTCTCCGGCCTTTGCACTGATTTTCTTCTCGTATACAATCGGCTTTGTGAATCTTACCGTACCGGAAAAATCATTTTTGGTTTCAATACAGACGGCTCTTTGATTATCCAGTATAATCGGGATCACTTTAATATTTATATTATTTCTGACTTTAACCGCCCAGATCCTTTCAGCACCGTCGCCTTTCCAATAAAAAGGCAAAAAACTGTCCTTTTGCATAACAGGCATGGGTACTTTATCAACAATAAGCAGGCCATTCTCATCCGTCTCCTTTTTTATCGGAGTAAGCTCTTTATCTGCGGCAATTGTGACAATACCTTTTCCGGGAAATTTAAGCCTGCAGCTTTTGTATGCGTCTAAAATATTATTTTCCAAAACCAAATTTTGATATGCCTTGTCCAGTTCAGCCATTTTTTCTTTATATCCTTCTTTATTAAGCAGATCGATAAGCTCCCTGCTTCCGAACAGCTCCCCTGTTTCAACATGTTCAAGAACACTTTTTCCTTCCCTGATCGCCTTTTTCATTGATTCCAATGAATTATCTTCAGAAAAAACAATACTTCTCATGCCCGGAGCCGTATCTATGTGTTTATCCGGTGAAAAATCCTTTGAATATAAATTTTTAGCGTCATCATTTTTTGACGTTATATAATGAGAATCCCATCCGCCTACCAACGGTAGTTTTTTCCCATTCTCCGATCTTTTTTTCACAATTTCATAATCAGTGATCCTTTCCAATTGAACGGCATCGGTATAGTCCTCATCGATCACTTCATCAATCATTTTCGGATCAAATGCGGGTTTTGTACTATACGGATAACCAATATGCGCAAACGCAATAAATCCTCCGCCGGCATGCAGCTTTCTTAATTCTGCACGCCAATCGGGATTTGTAACATCACAATCCGAGCAATTATTTTCAACCGTAATTACATGTCCCCAATCAAATGCATATTCATGACCTATATAGACCTTTTTATTTTGCAGCCATTGTTCAACGATTTGCTTTTCACGTATTGCAGCCTCACCAAAAGCTTTATCCATAAGACATATAAAATCATAATGATAATATTCCATTGCAGCCATAAGAAGGGTTGGATTATCTGTTCCGTTTCTTAACCAATGGTCATGGAAACCTCCCACCTGGATCGTTATTTTATTTAATTTCATATATATTCCCTCACAGTTATTTTTCTTGGCTCTTTGGACATGCCAACAGTCAGAAAAATATTTAAAACTATTTTTTAGGTATACACCGTATATCTTAAAGTAACTTTATATTATTATTATCTTTCATCCACAATAAAATATGCGATTCCGAGTTCTTTGCCGTCGGCACCGGTATTTGTAATTGTTATTGTGTGTTCTCCTTCATCAAGATTTTTCTTGAGTATGGAACCGTTTTTATATCTGTAACTTGTATTTGCCGTAACCGCACCTGTTCCGGAAATATTATTATCGATTACATAGCTGTAAGTCGAACCTTCCGGCCCAATAAGATTATAAAAACCAATTGTTGTACCGGTAAATGTGAATGTCAATGATGCTCCGCTTTTTATTGTCTGCATATAATGCGGATATGAATTGGTGCTTGTTCCGTATCCCTCGAGACTTGTATCCAATACGACATCCGCCCAATTATCGTCATATCCGCCTTCGAGACATGATACATAATCGGGATTTACATAGTTGCAGTCACTTACACAATTTTCCGTAAATACTGCTTTTTTGACAACATCTCCGTTTATCATTCTGTCATATATGTATTGTGCAAAAAGCGTTCCGCCTGCTTGTGTAAAATGGACACCGTCACTGGGTGAAGTCAAATTTGAATGTTCATATCTTGAATCTGTCTGAGCCATCGTATCGGCGTATGCATTAAAATCAATCAAACCGATATTCCCATAATTCTCCAATACCTGAGAATACAGATCCAAAACCGTTGCGTTGTAAGTCTCCCGGTTATCACTTACCATCGGGTTTAAGAAAATTATCACAGGCTCATGTTTTGCCGTCAGCAATTGGCGGACTATCCCTTCCGTTGCACCAAGAACTCTTTCGGGTTGATTATTTGATGACGTCACATAATTTGCGTCATTCGGTGCAAATTCCACAAAGACCAAATCAGGTTCATATGCCAATACATCTTTTTGTATTCTCCATATATTTGTTTCAGAATCTGTTCCGCCCAATCCCATTGTATATGCATTGACCTTTCCGGTACGGTTTTGAGTTAACAATTCTGTAAGCGGCTGTGTGAACATTTGTCCTTCTGTTTGTGAATCGCCGAAATATACGACATTCAGATCACGAGCAGTATCTATGACATTATCATATCCATAGGTTTTACCGTATGTAAAATTTTCATATGCTTCGGCTATCGGCTTCATATCTTCAAGATTGTTCCAGACCATGACCTTGTATCCCCATAATTCTGTAGCATGTCCGGGAATTTCAACATATGTTTCCAAGCTGTCTGCACCGTTTGTTATGCTTCCGTTTTCATATACAACCTCATACAAGCTGCCGTTTTCATCATAAATCGCGATCAAAGATACATAATCGGTATCGATTTGGGAAACGATGTCTACATTGATCCTAAGCAGATCGTCTGCCGCTTCGCAAATATAAGTCAATTCCCGATCCTCCGAATTATATGCCTTCGATGTTACCTTTACGGGAGATCCGCTCTTAAACCTATAATTATATGATATCATATAACCTATATCCATTTTTACCGAATAATCTTTTCCGCCAAGATCATTCGGAACGATAACTTTAAACGAATCTGTTACTCCGTTATCGACATTTTGAGTTTCAACAATATAGCTTTGATCTGATGGTTCGGTTCCTTCATAAAGAACAACTGTTTCTTTGGTAATATTTTCTATTTTTGTTGGTAATGTCAATTGAACGTTTATTGTAACGTTATCAAAATCCGAATTTTTCGATATTGAAGAAATTTCAGTAAAGTTATATTTTACAGCATCATATTTTTCATATCCGACAATATCTGCCGTATCAATACCATATTCAACAGCCTCATCAATTATTGCCTTGATCGCAAGAAAGGCTTCTTTGTCATCTGCGGTAATTTCTTCAGGCAAAGCCTCGATCATCGGCTCAACCTGTGCTTTGATATCAGCCAAATAATCCGACATATACTGATTTAATGTCACGGCAAAAACAACAGATGTAAAATCTCTGTATTCGCTGCTTGGTACAGGTGATCCGTCAACCAATACATTGCATTGATTTAAGATCGTTATACTGTCAAGCGTTCTTGAATAATCGGTTTCAAAATCATACCGATGTGCATAAAGCTTCTGACCTTCATATATTCCATGCCATGTATTATCACTGTTATTTCCGATCCTTTGAACTCCTATCTGTTCCATACTGCCGGACATATCCATGCTTGACGGGTATAGTTCCTGATATTTAAACTCCCTTGTTCCGTCAGTATAATTCAAATAGATCCCCAAATAGCTTGTATTCATGTTTGAACTGAAATATTGTGTATAGTTGGTTGCCAAAAAGCTGACTGATTCATAATTACCGTCCGGCATATCCAATTCAATATCACCGTCGTTCGTTCCGAGTCCGTTGTAAATTATATTTTTTGTATCCGGATTAACGCCCGCAGTTACCTTAACGTTAAATTCAGTATCGCCCAATATCAGCTTATTAAAATCATCGGATATGGTATTCCAATCATATTTCCAGTTAGGAAGCGCTTTCATGTCCTCCAATTCAAAGCCTGTGTTCGGGCCTGCCGTCAATACAGGATTTTGACCTATTCCCTCATCGTGTACTTTTTGGCTTGCATAGGCGCTTTGGTTAAATTGCGAAGAAATATCCGCAAATACCGGTACTGTAGACATCATGGAGATAGCCCTTTTCATTGCAAGATATTTTTCATTTGTTTCTATTTCGCTAACATCACTGCCGGCTTCTGTCATACTGATTATTGACTGTGTAACATTATTAAATTGTTCATTGTAATATTGCGCGTCTTCTGACGTTGGCTCTTCCGGCCATCCGCTTATAATATCTATTATATTATTTTTACTGTCAGCTATAGTATTTACCAATGATACGGCAAGAATATTCGCCCTGTTGGTATTGCCGTAGGTTTTGTAAACCGACGCCGAGTTTTGAGATCCCGGAGCATAAACGCTCATGAGATATTCGCCTAGAGTCGTTTGAATCTCTTCCCCATTCTCGTTTTCATATACATACGGTTCTTCGGATGTTGCATAATATGTCCAATACATTCCACCCAAGCCGTTATCATAATCAATATCCGTACCTTCTTCGTTTATTGCCGTATATGCCTTTAGGATTTGAATTTTATCCAGTTTTTTGCTTGTATCCGTTTCAAACTCGTAAACATGTGCATATCCCATTGTTTCAGGAGTTACGGCGCCGTTTAAAGAAGTCCACAATTTTGATGACATCTGCTGCATGCCGGTCGATGATTTATCTTCAGTTGCCCCGTATATAGTATTTGTTTTTACTTCTTTTGTGCCGTCCTCATAAACAAGAATTATTCCGAATTGACTTCTGATACCGAAATTCGTATAATAACTGTTATCTATGGACGCCAATAAATTTACTGATGTATAATATCCATTATCTATATCATACTCAAAATATAAATTCTCAGGATCATATGTAGTTGTAAGCGCTTGCCCGTCTTGACTGCTGACAATTGCAGTATCAACCTTTAATTCATATTTTATCCCGTTGATATTCATTATATTGTATAATCCCTGTACAGTACTCCAGTCATTTTCCCAGCCAGGCAGACTTTTTACTTCATCAGGATTCCATCCGTAATTTGGATTTGATGCTAATGTTGCATTGGCGTCTGTTTGTCCGTCAGAAAAATTATAAATTCTCGCGTGCATATCATTTCTTATGTTAACAGGTGTTGATATCTTGATATTATCTACAACCTTATTCTGATATGCTGTATACTTTCCTTCGGTATCGTAGTTTTCAATATTAAGATCATACCATGTCAAGGCGTCATTTATCATATTTATTTCTTCAGAATATTTATCTATGTCAGATACAGTGATTTTATCCGAATCAGGTAAAATATTAAGCAATGATTTTATGTAATTTTCTGTTTCTTCTAACGTAACACTGCTTTGCGGTTTATAAAGGTTTATTCCCGACTGATATGTATTTCCCCCGTTATATGAATATGAAGAATATGCAAAGTTGTTTATTGAATCTCCTTCAAGCTCACAATTTACAACAACATCCCAATCATCAGGATAATCTTGAGCATCAATACCGTAATAATATGATTTCAGCGAAACTGTATCTTCACCGCTCGGATCAATTGTTATCTTTGCCACATATAGACTCGGATTGTTTCCAAACGGTATGGTTTTGTCACCATATGTGATCCCATCAGGTGTTCCGATGGCAATCCTGTTTTCAAGCCCTGTTTCATCATAACGTGTAAAGCCCAATTTTATCCCGTTAAACATTACTCCGGCAAACTTGTCCTCAGGGCACTGCTGTGCGTTAAACGCATACCATTTTAAATAAAACTCATTTTCTTCGGTTAAACTTATGGGAGAATAAAGATCACGATATATTGACTGCCCGTTCGACCAAAAAGCATTTACCGAATCCAAATTATTTTTGTATATAATATCTATATCCTGATTCCCCTTATCATAAGGCATAGATCCTGCAAACGCAACGTAATGACCTTCCGTAAAATCTGTAACGGACGTTTCCGACGGAGACCACCTTGAAGCCCAGCCGTAACCGGTGTCAATGGAATCGGGATTATACCAAAAATAATAGTTTTCGGCTCTGAAATTACCGCTCCAGTCTTCTTTAACAAGAGTTATTGGAGTTGTATCGGCAACTATTAATGTTCCGGAATTACCACCCGAGTTAGCTACTGAATATACTTTCCAAAAATATTCCTCTTGTGCCGAGGCAGCTGTAATTGTTGCTGCCATTGTTAATACAAGCAATGATGAAATTATTTTTTTGTTCATTATCTCTTCCTCCTCTTTATTTTATATTTATTAAAACAGTATAAAACCATTTTGGCTGTAAAGTTGATAAAACATATATCTTAATCATTCAGTCGGAAGCTCAAAAATATTGTTATATACTTTAGCATCTTCAATGATATTGTTAAATTCTGGGTCCGTTGAAATTATTATTCTGTAATAATCGGCATTTTCACTTTCGGTCCAGCTGAAAACGGTTTTTTGACCGTCAGTGTATATATCATGCTTATTAAACCTTCCAAGCTGAAGTTCATCACGCCCCTGTACTCCGATCTTTGAAAAATCAAAATCGGCCAGTTCCGGAATCTGTTTTAGTATTTCACTGTCCTTTTTTATGTTATAATCATGCTTTTCGGGATCGATAAAATCATATTTTGTTGCTGTAATATTATTCTCAACAATATTTTGAGTTGTTAAATCATTTCCCAGCTCAACATTAATTGTTGTTTCTACAATAGAATTTACCAATACATTGTCTTTTACAACATTACCTCTCGGATGCTGATCACCTCTTGCATAAATATTATACATCTGAGGATATTTTTCATAGTATATAGGATATGTATCTGCCTGCGCTTTTGCGTCTGCCATAAGCTGGGCAATGCTGTTGCCTGTATAGGAGATGCCAACTCCTCTTTGTTCACAGTCCACCAAAATATTATTATAAATTTGCATATCGCTTCCGCCATGAACAAATATACCGTCCTGTGTATTAACTATAACATTGTCATGAACCGATCCGCCGCTCAAGCCATCGTCAAAATAAATTCCCCTTTGAGCGTTATCTGCAGTATAAAGACTTTTTGAATTGTGAATATAATTGTAAGCTACTTCAACACCTCTTTTGTAAAGGTTTCTTCCGCCGTATATAGCTCCGCAGTCTGAGGTTTCAAGACATACGTCATAAATCTCGTTATAAATTATCTTATGGTCATTACCGTCGAATGCTATAGCTTCATGAGGCGAATTATGTATTACATTATTCCTTACGATTCCCCCCACTCCGTTTATTGACACCGCGGGTGCATAACAACGTCTGAATTGTGAAAATTTATTGAAGATACAATTTGATACCTCATTATTTGAAGCCTGAAGAGTTTGGAAATTTCCGCCGGACAAGCTTACTCCTGTATTACCCAAATTGTAAAAATCACAGCTTCTCACACATACATCACTTACATTGTTTGCATTTACAGAATACATTCCGATATTGTTAAAATCACATTCCTCAATTAAAATCTGTGATGAATTATTTATATCAATAACATCCGCACAGGTTTCATTAAATGTAATTCCTTCAAATCGTATATATTGCGCATCATCAATTGATATCAAAGTATTAGTAACATTTGAAAGCGTCAATTCCGTTTCATCAAAATTTTCATACGGATAATAATAAAGCAAATTATTCTCAATATAATATTCACCCGGAATATCCAGCTCCTCGATCAAATTGCTGATATAATATCTTCCGCCTGCCGATGCGTTGAAATCAGTTGATGCATTTAATGTGACCGATGATATGCTTTGATTGACCGATGCAACGTTCCATCTGTCAAAAGAATATACAAAAGAGAAGAAACAATTAAACACCGCATACGGAGCCGTTGATAAAGACACGACTTTATCACTGTCAATAATGACCGTTTTTGTCCCGTAATATCCAAGAACATTAGCAAATCCGGTATTCGGCCATCTTGCGAGCATTTGCTCTTCTCCGTCAGAATAAAGTGTGCTGTGTTTTGATCCTATTCCGCCGTACTGTCCCACGACCTGATATTCATACGGAATTATTCCTTCACTTTCCAAATCAAATACCAAGACCTTGTCTTTTGAACTTTGCGGCAGTCTTTGTAAAATTGAATCATCGGTAACTTTCATAAATTTACTTTTATCAAGAGTTACCGACCCCGTAAATACAGGTCTTTCTCCTTCTTTTGCTTCAAAGACCACAGGGGCTGTCTCTGTAGCCGATATTTCATTATTGAAATTCAATGTTTCATCAATTAAATATACGCCTTTTCCGATTATTACCTCCACAGGAAAATCCGGATATATTTTCTTTACGGCTTTTGCCCTGTTTAAGGCCTCTTTCGGCGTTTTTATCGGATCGGTTTCTGATCCGCTGTTTTTATCATCTCCGCTTTGTGAAACATAAAATCTGGCGGTCTTTCCGTTTATATATTCACTGATTGATTTTAATTCCAAATAGACGTCATAATTATGAAAAGTCTCATAATTTTTCAATAAAACTTCAGAATAATAGCTTATTAATGAATCTATTTCACAAATATCCTTTGCATAATAAATCGCGTCATCCTCCGTAACACCTTCTGACGGTAAAACATTCAGATGACCCTTAATTTTATCCGATACTTCATCCTTTAATGAACTGACGGTCTGCTTCAATGTTATCGCATAGTATGTTGCCCTGTAAATTTGTTCGGTATCCGCACCCTGCTCAAAGCCGTCAACATCCGTTCCTTCAGCATTTAATTTTGCAAATGAATTTAATATTTCGATTTTATCAAGAACCTTGTTTCTGTCAACCGGGATCTTTAACTCATGAATATACAAAGTCCCCTCAACAGTTCTGTCAGATGCTGCAATTCTGTTCCCGGAAATCTGATTTTGATATGCGGATCTGTCAGTCCCTCCGTCATAATTTTGATTTTTACACAAGGTACGTGTTCCGTCTTCATAAACCAAAACTATTCCGGAATACCCTCCGTTCAAAGAAAAGTATAAATTATCATGATTTACGAGTATATCTATTTCATTATAATTTGCATTTTTGATATCTATAATATCGACCGCTCTGTCATAATTCATAGATCTGTATGCGCAATACTGCAAATATCCGTCCTTTACCTTCATTCTGTACTCAGTATCTTCAAGACAATAAATATTGTGTGTGTCAGTGTCAGCCCATTCATATTTCCATTCACTTTTTTCTTTAAAGGAATCGATCTCAAACCCGTAATTCGGTCCCGTTATAACATTCGGATTTGCACTGTCATAAATATTATCCGTTGAGGCATAAATTGTGGCGTTGAACAGATCATCTAAATCCACCTTGATCTGTGCAACGGAGCTGTCCATAACAGAATATAAATATTTTGTATATCCGGGTATTTCGTCCAAAACCGATTCATTTCCGTTTTCTTTTAAATAATTAATATAAAATGTTAAACTTTCAAGTTCTGTTGAATACTCATCCTTCAAAGTATAATCCATATCCTCCGGAAGCCTTTTTAATAATTCTTCTATGTTATCCAATATTAAATAATCATATGTACTATCAAATTCTGTATACATGGATACTTCGGTTATATAGGTCGGAGTTGCGAAAAAGTCCAAAGCGATGCTCTCAAGCGCCGATGTACCCAACTCGCACTCCGACACCAAATCAAAGCTTTGAGGAAAAAGCTCTGCTTCTTCAACATCGGAATATACCTTAAGAGATAATGTATCCACAGCTTCTTTTTTGTTTTCGATCTTTAATACGTATGTATATCTTTCCCTGTTTTCTATATTTATTTCGCTTATATATTCATTTTCTCCCACACTAAATACGGCAATATTTGAATTGCCGTCATATTTACATCCTATTTTTAAATCATTATTTCCCAATATGACGCCGCTCAACTCATCCGATCGATTGGCTGACATGGAAAAGCTTAAATAATATACACCGTCTTTTGAAAAATCTACGGTATGCTTTAATTGTCTGTATGCCATAACGCCGTTACATCCGTAACCGCTTCCGTCCTGCTGCGGAGAAATTTTAGGCCATATATCACTGAAATCGCTTATTGTATTAAATTCCGACGACCATTTGCCCGAAAATCCGAATCCGCCGTTAACATTACTTTCATTGTCGGTCGGATAATCTCTGAAATTTGTATTTTCACTTACGCCGTAATCCGCAAATCTTTCACTAAAAATATAAATACTTTTATTTTCCTGCAATATTTCAGTGTTTTCAGCATGTATGCAAGTCATTGCGCCTGATATCATGCATACTGACAACAAAAAAGCAATAATCTTTCTCATCAAGCTGCCTCCTGTTTGTTTTATAACCGCGCACAAATGTCCCCTGCCGCTTGACGGCGGGTTCTATATTTGTAATCAGTGAGAGTATTATCTCCCACTGATTACAGCGCAGCAACGTAGGGGCGATTCACGAATCGCCTGTTTTGCTCTTGTCCTCGCCCAAGACGGGACAAGCCCTTATTGAACAGATTTTTACACAAGTGTGTTATTTAAAAATCTATTCCTTTTGCCGGATATATTGTGTTCATTTTCTCAAAAGAATCCCAGATATACATTCTCACTTTGCAGTCCTTTAGACTTTCAAGTCCGGTATCAAGCATTAAATTATCCCATCCAATGCTTTCCCCTTCTTGTAATTGCGCGGTTTTTGATGCAGAAGCAACCATCTCTCCGTCGGGAGAAAATACTGCAACGGTTAAACCGACATCAATACTCGGCATGAGATAATTCGTAACTGAAAAATCTCCGTATACGATATCATATGTAAAATCACTGTATATATCGTTCTCATCTTCAATAGCATTTCCGTCTTTATCTCTTAATGCAAATGCTGAAACATCAAATACTTTGGGCAAAGTAAATTCGTATACCTTTTCACTTCCCAATGTTATGGTATGATCAGCTGCCGAATAGATACTTGAATTAAGAGTAATTGAATATGTGCTTGTATAATCAAAATCGTTGTCAAATGTAAATGTAACGACATTATCGTTTATATCTGTAGTATAGTCGGTGAAGCTTGTGCCGCCCTTTGTTATAGTTGGGTTAATATTATCTACAGGGATAGAGAATTCAACGCTGAAATATGCATTATCCATATCTGCAGCAAGCTCTGATTTGTTTATCGTTGGGATTCTTGAGATCATCTGTTTCATTGCTGCATATTTTTCGTTATCTTCCAATGCTGAAACATTGCTGCCTTTTGATTTCATTTCTTCGATATCTTCATATACCTTGTTAAATTCTTCGGTATATTGTCTTGCAACCGAAACATCGGGATTATCAGGCCACAAGGATATTTTATTTTCCAATATTTCTTTGTAGTCGGCAATTGTATTCACAGCCGTCACCGCAAGAACCGAGCCATAGAATATATGTCCGTATGTATTATACATATTCGCCGATTCTCCCGTTCCGTATGTATCCATCAAATATTCGCCCAGTGTTGTTACAACCCTTCTGCCTTCATCATCATAATATATATATTCTTCGGTTGATGTGGCATAATATGTCCATTTTAATCCGTTGAATCCGTTTTCATAATTAATCGCGGTATTGTCTTCATTTAATTCTGTTCTCGATTTTAAAATACGGACTTTGTCAAGTATTTTTGTATCATCCGCCCCGAAAACATATTCATGTACATAACCTTTTCCCGCTGATGGATCAGTAACGGAGGAATATAAATTTGACACGATTTGTTCCTGTTCACCTTCTCTGTCTGCGGTTGTGGGATATAATCTTTGAACAACAATCTCCTCTTCACCGTCTTCATACACAAGTATTATGCCGATATGCTTGCTGTTTTTGTCAACAGCCGCATTACTGTAATATTCATTTGGATTTGACGCCAAAATATTAATACTGTCATAATGACCGTTGTCAATATCATACTCATAATACAATGATTCAGGTTCGTATGAAAGCGCCACAGCCTGCCCGTCCGTTGAATTATTTAGCGTCGCATCAACCTTCAGTTCATATTTGGTCCCATTAAGATTAAATATATTGTATTTATCATCAACGTCCATCCATGATTTTTCCCAGCCGTCCAACGCCTTTATTTCATTTATTTCCCATCCGGTATTTGGGCTTAGCTGAAGCTGTGCGTTGTTTACCTCAGTATTATTTTTATCAAGATAAATCCTGTGGTGCATATCGTCTCTTATATTTACAACAGATGACATCGGCGTGCGGTCTGCAAGCTCCTCTTCCGACATCTTTTCTTCTATATAAATATCTATATTATTAAAATATGTCAATTGCGTAAAGAAGCTTAAACCGATATTTTTTATACCATCTGTACCTAATTCTATATTTTTGTATACATCCCAGCTTGAAGGTACTTCCTCAGGGGTTTCTGTCTCGTTATATACTTTTAAACTGATTATATCTTCATCTTGTGCAAAAATATCCAGTTTGACAATATATGTATGAACACTTCTGTCGTCATTAACGATCTTGGTGCCGTATGAAATATCACCCTCTGCATCGATGGCAGCCACAATACTACCGTCTTTTGACGCATTTCCAACCGTTATTTTTCCGTCCAACAGATTCAATCCCGTAGAACCATCCTGTGCGCCGGTGATCGACATTTGGAATTTAAAATAATATGTAGCGTCGGTATCTGTTGCAATGGTATCTGCAAGCTGTCTGTAAATTTTACCCGTTGTCCTTGTACCGTAAGCGCTTCCGCCGTTTATGGTTGAGAGTTTGGGCCATGACTCTGAAAAATCAACAGTATCAGCATAATCCGCACTCCATTTGTCGGCAAACCCTTCACCCGCATTTAAATTGCTTTCTCCGGTGCTTGGGTAATCTTTAAAATTGGTATTTCTGCTGACAGGATAATTTTTAAAATCATCCCCTGCCACTTTTATAAGTTTTACATCCAATTCTTGAGCCGGAACAGGGTTGATCGATGTAAACATCATAGAAAGTAATGCTATAAAAATTATACACTTTTTCATGGTATCCTCCTTAAATCTCTTCTTCAAGCAATGCTCCCGCACATTCTACAAACGCGTCATAGTCTGCTTGATTGATAACAAGTTCATCGCATATGATTATCAGACCGTTTTCCTCCCATTGCACTGTTTTTCCGGCTCCTTCGGACAATGCCCTTATCGGTATCATTGTCCTTCCGTTTGCGATAAAGGGTGCAGAATCAAGAGTATACTCCACACCGTCAACGGTATATACCGTACTGTCGATATAGAATTTGATATTGTGCCCGTTCAATTCCACCGATACACTTCGTTCGCTGCCGTCCCAAAGAACATTCCCGTTCATATTTTCACTTATAAATCTTATCGGGACAAAGGTTATATCATTTTGAAGTACCGGCGCAGTATCGGGAATTATCATTTTTTCTCTGTTACATATTGAATTTCTGCTGTCAATTTTCATCAATACGACATTTTTTGATCCGACAAATATTCTATATGCATTATAATCCTCAACACTTCTTTTTACAAGCCTCATTGCCGTTGCGGGGATTTTCCCTTCCCCGCTTGAAAATACCGTCAAATTTGCAGCGCCGTCATGGCAAAAGTAAATTCCTATGCTCTGCCAGCCCGTCATACCTTTTGAAAAATCAATGTCACATCTTCCGTTCTGAGATCCTGTTGCAATAAAATCAATATAAGCATTCGGATCTCCATCTTCAAAAACGCTTTTCCAGTAATATATTTCATAATAATCGGGATTGATCGTTGCCCTGAACAGCACACTTTCACCCGCAGCTCCCGACGATACTCTTACAGGGTTATTGTCGTATCCTACAAAGTCAGCGTCCGAGAATATACCGGTCTCTGTATATGGATTGCAGTCATCTTTAAAATATACGGTTCCGTCAGTTTCTACCGTGAACATAGAGTCCGTATTTTCATAATCTGCATATGAACCTATCGGATACATAATCATTACGAAAATTATCAATAAAACTATTTTCTTCATATATCCTGAATCCTTTCTTTATACATCTGAATTGATTATAAATGTTACGGCGCTCAAACCGCTGACATATACCGTTAAAATTCTCGAACAATCCGAACCGTAATCTCTGTATGATCTTAAATTATTCATTCCGCTTTCAACTGTATATTTTTTTCCTTCCTTTGTGAAAGTTACAATCTGACCGTAAGGGATCCACTGTTCTGCCATATATCTCTCATCATCAGGATCAAATCCTTCTTCTATGATGTTTTGCGTTGTATAATAAATCAAGCCTTCCTGATAATTATATACATATCCGTATGCCGCCCTGAAATTACCGGCAGACTGTATAGGATCATCTCTTAATCCGTTAAATCCGTTGTCGGCAAGATTTGCCTCATATGTCCATGGATTGTATCTTCTTCCGCAGTCGACATCCGGATCAAAATAACCTATGGTTCCTGCCAAAAATCCGCGTTTTCCGTCGGGCCAGCGCTGATTTTCTCCGTCCAGTCTAAAAAACAGCTCAACATCCGTCACATACTCTCCGGCAGAATCGGTAAGAACTCTTATAATATCACCTTTCTGAATTTTATATGTCTGTCCAGAATTTAATGTATCAGGGGCAGCATCTGTCGGGTATACACCATCTTCCGCAACACAGAAAAGCTCGACCTCTTCAAGTGCATATTCCCTTCCGACTCTGTAACCGTTAATGATCGTTCCTCCTTCTTCTTCGGCATTTATACCTTCGTTGATATCGGTTACCATAATATATCTTAGATCCCTATCAGAATATCCGAACTGATTTGATGTTGCTGTATCGTTTTCATAAACAACATACCTCGCCAATCCGCTCAGTCCGTCAAATCCGTATGATTTAACAACATAGCTGCTGTTGTATACAAAGCTTGCACCTATGGAATACAAATCTTCATTTTCTTTATTTTCTTGTGCCAGAGGCACCTTGAATACTGTCGTGGAAGCATTCAATATTACTTTATCATTTCCGAAGAAATGCCATGTGCCGTAGTTTCTGTAACCGATTTGTGTATCTCCTCCGTCATACATGACTTGAAAAGCGCCGTTCATGTTTCTTTCTGTTGTCGGTTTTTCAATATACGAAATTTCTGACTCTTCATTTGTTTGGTATACAATTAATCCCTGATATGTTTCTATATTGTCAAAAACATATGCACACTTTCTGTTAAACATTTCATCGCCGTATTTATATTTTACTTTTTCAGCAAGATAAAGCTTTTCCATTTTTCCGGACTCTGTGTATATATGCAGCCTGTATCTTAATTCTCCGTCATCATCATCAAACGAACGCGCCTTTATAAGATATGCCACGGTATAGGTACTTCCTATTCCTTTGCTGATCCATGCGACCTTTCCGAACATATTTAAATAAATGTCAACAGTATCATTCAAATTAATGATCTGGGCATTTTCGGCTCTCTGATATGATTTTGCAACTGTATACTCAATTCCCTCCGATGTTCTTAAAACCTCGTTGCCGTTTTCATCATAGGTTCTGCCGACTATCGTCTGTCCTGTTATACTGTTATTTGATACAACTATCTTTACAATTTGATCATTATCTTGATTTCGCGCAACGCTTAAAACAGATCCGGCGCCAATCGATGTAAAATCCGCTTTTGTCCCGTCTGCATTGTAAATCAAAACAGTACCATCAGTCATACCCTCATCAAGCTGCATCAAATTATCGTCCGTTAACGTATCGGTATCATATGCCATATTGTATATTTTATAATCGGTTTCATCTGTTTGCGAAACATACCAGTTATCATAATCCTCAACAATAATGGTTTGATATACGCCGTTATTATCCGGTGAAATCAGCTTTATGTATCCTTCTTCAAACATAAAGGTATCGTTATCAAATGTTCTGTATGCAAGTCCGTTATATATAACGGCTACTCCCAATTCAATACTGATACTTCTGTCTCTGCCGCTTTCGGGAATATTGTAGGTTATCCGATTTGATGAATAGGAAATAAAATCCTCGGCATTTATGATCACTTCATTATTTCTGTATGATTTTTCTATATATACAAGCTCATCCTCATCTTTAATGTAATAAGCAGTAACATTATATCCGATATAGCTTCCCAAATACGGATCCTGATTTGAAAGCTGCTTACCGTTTACAAGAACAAATCCGTTACCGATTTCAGTTTCACCCGATATATTTGTAATGCCGTTATCGGTCATTATCCCTGAAACTTTTTCTAAACCCATCACCTCTGTCAAAAGGGTCATCCCGTCATAGGTTTCAAATGTGAAATTGTTCCCGCTTGAAGCAAGATTGACGATTTCTATATCAAAACAATTAAATATAATAGTTGCTATATCATTATATGTGGCACCTATATCACTGCAGCTTGCACCGTCATTTATTTCAAGGAATTCAGAAAGTACCTGAACACCGCTTGGATATCCTCCGTAATAATCAATATATTTCTCATAACCGAGAAGCTTGAGCATTACAACGCATACCTGCAGAGTCGTTATTTCATCTTCCGGTCTGAATTCACCGTTACCCATTCCGTTCATCAGACCCATATATGTAACGGTCATAATGGAATCATAATACTCATTTGACATATCAACATCCGAATAATAATCCTCTCCCGCTTCCGTTATGATCAAATCGGTATTTTGATCTGCATCTCCGAAGAAACTTTCTCCCCATGCAGTTTCACGGTCCGCATCGGTAAAAGCACCTATAATATTACATATTATATTTGCAAATTCACCTCTTGAAAGAATATTTTCTCTGTTTTCATATGCCTCGGCATCAAATACTTTCAATCCTATCATGGTGTTTATGGCTTCATCATCTTTTGATGCGGCATAAGCCGAAATATACATGTTGGGGACAAAGGCTGCAGCAAATGCAAAAACCATAATTACAGAAAGAAATCTTTTTTTCATTTTTTTATTCCTCCTTCAAAATTCCGTAAATTACCTTGGCAGCCTGTGCTCTCGTGCAATATTCATGAGGTCTGAAGCTGCCGTCCGAAAAACCGTTTATAATGTTGCAGCCGGCAAGAAGCTCTACGGATTCTTTTGCATATTCTGCAATATTTTCTCCATCTGAAAATACAGGATTTTCAATTGTTTCAGATAATGTTATACCCAAAATATCAAGCGCTCTTCCGATCAAGGTCGCAAAATCCTGTCTGGTAATATTTATGCCAACACCGAAATGCGTATCGTCAATTCCTGATGTTATACCCATATTATATGCCGTATTAACATATTTTTCATAATAACTGCCTTCAGCTACGTCCTCAAAATTTCCGGGCTCATCCGTTAATTCGATTTCAAACGCTCTCATTAATATAACTATGAACTGTTCGCGTGTTATATTGCTTTCCGGGGCAAACATATTGTTCCCTACGCCGTTAACAATTCCTTTTTTGTTGAGCTCGATTATTGCTTCTTTTGCCCAATCATAACCTTCTATGTCGGTAAAGACATTGTCGTCATTAACATCTGTTACATTATTATTATTGTTATTTAAATTTGGTATATTTACGGGAAGAGATACCGATTGACCCGTACTCGAACTGCTGCTTGAGCTGCTGCTCGAGCTGCTTGATGAATTGTTGCCCGATCCTGGATCATCAAGATCATCTATAGCGTCGTCAATATATTTTTCAACATCTGATATATCGCTGTATGTTCTTGATGCAAGATATGTATCAATTGACGCTCTTTGTGAAGAAGCCGTAATATTTAAATAATCATTGATATCAATTTGCGCCAGCTCTGCATTTTCGGCAGTCAGTATCTTTGAAACATGTCCTGATCCGCCCGATATGGAATTTGTTATTGCATACATCATGGCATTTTTACACAACTGATCCTTTAATTCATCAATAGACTTAAAATCCTTATTTATAAGACTCTCTGCCAACAATTTTTTACCATTGGTATTTAAAATCTCTTTCATGACAACACTGTAAACTGTAGCGCCGTCTTCATCAAGTGATTCGAGATTCCCCATATCCTCATATACAAAATTGTATTCTGAATCGCATAAAACATTTATCAAGCCTTCGTTGAAGCTTTGCGTAAAAATCAATTCCTTGATTCTGTCAGCCGCGTTCTGGGAATTTTTTTCATCAAGCTTTTCATTGCTTAAGTATTCAAACAGCAAAGCGGAAAATTCAGTTTTATCGATCGCGGCATATAAGCTGTTATCAAAGGAAAGAACCCTCTTTGCTTCCTCCAGCAAGGCTTCTATCTGTGAAGCATCAGTGGCGGTATTGAGCTGATTTATCAATTCTTCTCTGTCTTCAACGCTTGCAAAATATACACTGCATTCTTCTACCTCTTTACCGTCGATCTTAAATAATACCGTATAGCTTCCGGTATCATTGTCGCCGTCCAAATGAATAGGAAACTCATAATTTAATTTGTTTGTATCTGCCGTAAGCTCGTACTGCATTTGCAGTGCATTATCATTGACCCCAACGTCATTTACCGTCATTCCCGGGTTCAAAACAAGAATATTCACGCTTTTGCCGATATCCTCATCCAAGATATCAATCGAAGCATTTATTGTGAATGTATCCCCATTGGTCTGACCGATCTGTGCAAACGGATTTTGAGCGTTTGCACAAATACCGGACAACAATGTTGATAATCCCGCAATAACCGATACAGCTCTTTTAAATTGTTTCATAATAATTCCTCCGTTAATCCATAATACTGATTCCATAACCGCTTATATCATACAGTGTAAAATATCCCGCTTCATGTTTTGAATATGCATCTGCATAATCAAATATTTTTTCTCCGTCGGCATATAATATGATTCTCATACCCTCTTCAACAGGATATGCCCCGAATTCAATATTCACCTTTTCTCCCGACTTAATATATTTATTTTGAACGATACCCAAAATAATATTTCCATCGGTTCCCGAACGTTCAAGGATTATATTATCATTATTGATCGTGACATAATATCCGTCTGCCTCCTGAAGTGTGGCTTGCGGAGCATTCATCCTGATACCCATTGCCTGTTGGGAATCGGCAAAATTAAATATCGCATTAAACCTTAAAATCTCATTGCCGTCAAGCTTATCAGCCGATGCGAAAACATCGCTTCCGGCCTTTTTAAGCAATACTCCGCCGTCGATATTTTCAACGCTTCCGTCAACAGCATTAAATGCTTTATTCAAATTTTCAACAACCGGATCAACAGCCGCCAATCTATCGGCGCCGCCTGAAGTCATTATGTTTCTGTCAAATGTCTCAGGAAGATTATCCGCCGGCATTACTTCAATTTCTATATCACCGAAGCAATATATCTGGAACAATCCGGCGTCTGATATATACCCGGACTCATCAACAACATTTAAAACGTATTGATCATCGACTTTGAGATAATTCCATACACCGTTTTGCACATCGGTTGATGCTATTTCTATATCATGCCAGACATCGGGAGTCAGATATGTATTCGGAATGGCATCCTGTAAAAATCCTCCTGCACCTTCAACAAATCTTTGATATTCAAATTGATCAGCCTTAAAAGCCCAAAAATATCCCGTTCCTCCCGACCATACAATTCCGGGAGCTGCCTGTTTTATTCCGAAAGCAGTCCATCCGCTTGTATTGTATGATACTTTCATTTTAAATTTTAAGACCTTATATGTATCAATTTTTTCATCATAAGAAGCATGCTCTTTTAGGTACATGACATTATCGCTTATATAGCTGTCCTGATTACCCTGCAATGTCCAGTTATCTATATCTGCCAGCATTCCATCTATACCGAAATATCCGAGATTTCTTTTTGATGATACCGTTCTTATAGCGTTGTCCAGATCATTTGCTGCCTTATCAACATCTGCCTGGATACCTACCTTTAGATTGTTGACCTCTATAGCACTATCAATCGCATCCCTGAATGCTTGAACATCCTCTTCACTGCTTTGACCCGCCGCGGTACCCACTTCAAGCTCTGAATACAGACTCTCGGCATTTTGTATCGTTTCGGTTAATATAAGCTTATCAAGATTATCATATTTAGACGTTGTCAAAAGATACGGCGCACCGGTACTTTCTATTATTTCAGTTCCTCCGTCCTTTGAATTGCTGTAAGCGACAACATCCCAATAATACTGTACATTTCCGGAATCAAGACTGTCGAGTGTAATAGTATTATAAAATACCTCTTCATCATAAACAACATTTTCAAGCTGCGGATCGGTTGCAATAACCAATCTGTATCTGTCTGCCTTTTCCACATTTTCCCATGCAAAAATTGCTGAAGAAGATTCTACATTCTTCTCATTGTTTTTAGGAGCGGTCTTTAAAAAGGTCTGCTCCGGATCCAATTCGATACTGTCTTTATCATATATCCCGATCTCAGACATTTTTATTTCGTTCAATCCCGGAATGGTATTTAAAATATCTGCTCCATCCTTTATTGTGTAATCCTGATTTTCGGGATCAACAAAATCATCAAATGATGTTTCAACAACATTGTCAAATATCTTATTTTCATCTATTCCGTCGCCAATGTGAACATTCTCCGTAGTCTGAACGCCGGCTCCGGAAGGATTTACAAATAAATTATCGGTACAATAATTACCCTTGGGATAAAAATCATCTTCTCTTGCAAATAGCTCTTCTTCCGACATTCCTCGATATTTTGAATATACCGGATATTGATTGAGTACATTAAATGCCTCATAATAAAGATTTTCAAATCCCGTTCCGCAATGTGAAAAAGAAATTCCCGAATCCATATCGATTAAAATATTGTTCTCAATAGTCATATCACATCCGCCGTGTAAGAATATACCTCTTCCGCAGTTTTTGATAATATTATGATGGACATATCCTTCCGAGAGTCTGTCATCATAATATACAGCACATTGAATGGTGCCGACAGATGTATCAAGAATATTTATATCATGAATATAATTATATGCTATTTCAACACCGCGCATAAATACATTACGGCCTGAATATATCGCGCCGCAGTCATTTGATTCTTTACACAGATCATACATTTCATTATAGAGTATTTTATGATCGTTTCCGCTGAAATTTACGCCTCCGTGCGGCGCGTCATGAATGGTATTATGATCGACCATCGACCCCACACCCGATACGGCAAATGCATAACCGTATCTTGAATATGTTTGATAGTGATAAGCATGGTTGTTTGTTATTCTGTTGTTTGACGGTTCCAATGTTCTGAAATCACCGCCGCCCAATCTTGCACATTCTCCGCCTATTTCATAAAACGTATTATTCTCAATCAAAACATTATCGCAGCCGTCGCTCAGTATCATATCTGTCATTACAGTATCATTTGTTATCGCGCTTCTTCCGATATTTCTGAATAAGCAGTTTCTTACCGTTATATGGCTTGAGCGTACCATTCCTATAACATCACGACATGTTTGTGAAAATTCTATCCCGTCAAAGGTAATATATGAAGCATCTTTAATGGTTATCATATCTTCGCGGAGCACCGACATCTCCAGTGTTTCGTCAGATAACGGATGGGGCGGATAATAATAAAGAATCATCGTATCTTTATCTATGAACCACTCACCGGGAACGTCTATTTCTTCCAAAAGATTGGATACAAAAAATCTGTTTGTTACATTGGTAAGTCCGCCTGTGGTATATCCTTTAAAAAACTGCAAGGTTCTGTTTTGTGTGTCGATATTTGTTATATATGTCCTGTCATACGCATAAGTATTGCTGATATATCCCGACATCTGCACATCTTTTGCAGCACCCCATCTGGAAACCCTGCTTCCGGCAGGTCTGAATATACAATTATTTTGATCGACGATCTCATTTATCTGTATATATCCTGTATTCGGATATCTGGACAATGTTTGCAGCTCGTCATCAAGATAAATATCATAATACTTCGTAGGCCTGTTTCCTCCGCCTCCGCCTCCGAATACCGGAACATTTGAAATATTAAATTTACTAAGATCAAGCGCGCCGACATAATCCCTTGCAACATCCGGGATACGTGCAAGTATCGACTCGTCATTTATATATTCAAATTCAGACACATCCAAAAGGACAGAGCCTTTAAATTTCACATCTGCTCCCTCTTCAGCCTTATATGTAATTTCCGCTCCTTCAACACCGCTGTCAAATGCATTTAATTCAACACTTCTTGAAAACCGGTATTCCCCTTCCTTGAAAATGACCGTAATGGGAATTCCCGTCTGCTTTTTCAGCAAGCTTCTGACTCTGTCTCTTGCACCCTCAAAGCTCTTCAAGGGGTATTGCTCTGTTCCGGCAGCTGTATCTTCTCCGTCCGGTGAAACATAGAGAATAATTTCCTCTTCGGCATAATCTTCAGTATCTTGTGCCGATATGGCATTTGCCGGTATAATTGTTGAAATACACATAACTGATAATAAAAATGCGGCTATTTTTTTCATAATTTTTCTCCCTTTTATATTAATTAACAACACAATAAATAATTAAAAAATTGTGCAAATTAACCATTATTTTAAAAAAAAGAATTCATTGTTTAGAACATTTTATCATTTAATTAATATATTGGCAATACACAAATTGTATATTAAATTACACAATACGATTTTATTTATTTTCTTAACGGAAAAATTTAATTGTGTTTTACGCAAAGTTAATTGACATTTTACATCCTTCATGTTAGAATAAAATCAAAAATAATTAAAACGGTGAGAGCATGGAAATTATATCTTTTTCTGACTTACATAAAATAAATATGGGTTTTGATTCAATTGTATGCCGTCATTGCCTGCCATCATGGAAATCGGAAATAGTAGAAAATCTTATTTATAATGTCGGATATTCCAATCTCGGCAAACGCAAATATCTTCATAATTTTCATTTTTGTTTAAACGGCAATGCAAAAATTACTTTTAATAATAAAACCATATATGTAAAAAAAGGGGATCTTTACTATATTCCCCCATATGTTGACAGAATAATTTATTCTGAGTCAATTGAATTTGAATATTACCGGCTTTCTTTTTCTGCGTTGAATTTAGCCACAAATGAATTTGTATCCTTTTCCGATACACCTTTGATCTTATGTAAAGATATACCTAAAAATATAAAACAGTATTTCTTTGATTTAAGTCAAATAACATCTCGTCAGGGAAGTTTATTTGCTTTCAAAGCCGGTGCAATGATAAATAATTTTATGTTTGACCTGATTATCTTATTGAATCTGTATCAAGTCACATCATATTCAAACTATTCAAAGGTTCATGCGGCCATTACATATATTCAGGACAATTTAACAAGTAATTTAACAAATTCAGAGCTGGCAGCATTATGTAATCTGAGTGAACCGTATTTTAGAAAATGTTTCAAACAGGCAACCAATTTTTCTCCTGTGGAATATAAAAACTATGTAAGAATAAAAAGGGCGTGTGAATGTTTAAAAAATGGTGATGGATCGATAGATCGTGTTGCTACTATTTCAGGTTTTATGAATGTGGGTTATTTTTGTGAAACATTCAAAAAAATAATGGGAGTAACTCCTTCATATTACAGAAAGCATATGTAAAAAATATTAAACTACCATGCTTTTACCAAAAAGTTAGTTTATATAACTGCGCACATGTTGTCCCCCGCCGTAATCGGCGGCTGATCCCATATCTGTAATCAGTGAGAGTACAATCCACTACTGATTACAGCGCAGCAACGTAGAGGCGATTCACGAATCGCTTGTTTTGCTCTTGTCCTCGCCCAAGACGGGACAAGCTCTTATTGAATATACAAATAACGGGGTGAATTTATGAATATTATTAACTTTGGCTCTTGCAACATTGATTATGTATATCAGCTTCCTCATTTTGTAAAACCCGGCGAAACAATAAATGCTGAGAAAGTTATGCGTTTTCCGGGAGGCAAGGGCTTGAATCAATCTATTGCCGCGGCAAAAGGCGGTATTAAGATCTATCATGCCGGATGTATAGGTAAAGACGGTGAATTTTTAAAGGAAACTCTGATAAATGCAAATGTTGACGTCACTTTTCTTAAAACCGCAGATGTGCAAACCGGGCATGCGATCATACAAGTAGATGATAAAGGAGAAAACTGTATTATTCTGTACAGCGGTTCAAATCATATGTTAAGCAAGGAGTATATCGATGATGTATTAAGTAACTTTACTTCAGATGATATCATACTTTTGCAGAATGAAATAAATAATGTACAATACATAATAGAAGCGGCATATAAAAAAGGGATGAAGATAATATTTAACCCTTCTCCATTTCATAAATCGTTAACTGAAATTGATTTAAATAAAATCTCAATTCTCATACTGAATGAAATAGAGGCTTTTGAGTTTTCAAACCGGACCGCACCGGAAAAAATATGTGATTATTTCAGGAAAAATTTTAAAGATTTAAAAATCATACTGACGCTGGGCTCAAGAGGAAGCATTTACAGCGACAAATATGAAACACTGTATTGCCCTTCATATTCAGTTGTTGTTAAGGATACGACCTCCGCCGGGGATACCTTTACCGGATATTTTATTTCCGGAATGTTTCAGGGAATGGATACTTTACAAATACTTAAATATGCATCCGCCGCCGCTGCTCTTGCCGTTTCAAAAAACGGTGCGGCATCATCCATACCTTTTAAAAAAGAGGTTGATGATGCATTAAATAAATTAGTTCCCAATAATGAAAATAAAATATAATTGCGGACAAGCCATTATTGATTTATTTAATAACATTAAAAATTAATAACATAAAAAAGGAGTTTAACAATGAATAAAGAACAAATGCTCAAAAATTTAGAAGTACCCAAGCATCCGATCGACGTGGTCCTTGATACCGACGCGTATAATGAGATCGATGACCAATTCGCCATTGCTTATTTGGTTTCTTCACAAGAAAAACTGAATGTTAAAGCATTTTATGCGGCGCCTTTTCATAACCAAAAATCATCCGGTCCAAAAGACGGTATGGAAAAAAGTTATCAGGAAATACTTAAAATTCTTAATTTTATGCAAAAAGATTTTCCCGTATTTAAAGGTTCATGCCGATATTTGCCCGACGAGACAACATTTGTTGATTCGTCTGCCGCGCGGGATCTGGTAAACAGAGCAAAAAATTACTCACCCGAAAATCCGCTTTATGTTGTTGCAATCGGGGCTATAACGAATATTGCTTCCGCATTGCTGATTGATCCCGATATTGCGGAAAATATTGTAGTTGTATGGTTGGGCGGACATTCATTGCACTATCACGATACCAAAGAATTTAACATGTGGCAGGATGTTGCTGCTGCAAGAGTTGTTATGCAAAGCAACGCCCCCTTTGTTCAATTGCCGTGTATGGGGGTAGTCAGCGGCTTTACAATATCAGAGCCGGAATTGCGGCAATGGCTGTGCGGCAAAAACGATCTTGCAGATTATCTGGCACAAAACACAATCGATGAAGTGAAAAAATATTGTAATAACAAAATCTGGACGCGTGTAATCTGGGATGTTACGGCTGTTGCCTGGCTTTTAAATGATGATGAGCGTTTTATGTCTTCCCGCATTATCAAAACCCAGCTGCCGACTTATGAAGGGATATATTCATGTAAACCCATGGAAAAGTTAATGAGATATGTATATTACATAGACCGCGATTCACTTATGCGTGATTTGATAGATAAAATAACCTCTGTTTAATTATTCATGAATTTTCTATATATGCACCTCAAAGTATATTTTCTTTTTGAGGTGCATATTCTTATAAAACACTTACATAACCACAGATAAGCCCTTATTTAATTTTGGACTTATAAATATCTAAACAAATATATTAGACAACTAACACTTATCAAATAAATGTAATTTTATGACATCGGTCAAAAAAGAAAAAAACTTAACATCATTTTAAATCTAAATACATTATTATTTCGTATTCAGATATGCCTCAAGTGCTTTTGCAAGCTGATCGGGACATGAAGTTCCTTTATTGCCGCAATTTGTGCCCTTTAAACGTTTTATAACCTCCGTAACCTCCATCCCGTCAACCAGACTCGATATCCCTTTCAAATTCCCATTACATCCTCCGGTAAATTTAACATTTTTTAGCAAACCATCCTCTACGTCAAATGAAATGTTGATTGAACAAACCCCTTTAGGAGAATATGTATAAGCAGCCATATTTTTATTCCTTTCATATTTAAAAATTTTTTTTCAAAAAGTATTGACAAATTGAATTTTTTAATGTATTATATATACATACTTACATTCACACATGGATAATGCACAGATAATGATATTGTTTCACGGTTTTTACTTTGCGATGATATTATTTCTGTGCTTTATTCTTTTTTACTATCGATGCAATTTTACGCTTTGCCTTTAAAAATATTTTAAGTATTGTTTTTTTCCTTACCTGATTTTTTGAATATCGCATATATTCTTTATCGTCCGTTTTGATTACTTTGCCATCTTTTATTATTGCCGTCACAACAGCTATTATCATATCATCCGTAACTCCCGGTTCATTTATAGTTTGATTGTCTCCTCGCAGTATATAATCATTTTTTCTGACATTAATAATTCTGTGAAGGACAAATTTCCCGTCTTTTCTTTTATAAAATATAATATCATATTTTTTAAGCCGTTTGGTAAACGGCGACAATTCAACCTTGTCTATTCCCTGTCTTATAAGCGGAAGCATACTCGTTCCCTTTGGCTCTATAACAACTGTTCCGCCGTCGGAAATTTTTTTTCTTATTATCGGTTCAAGTTGCTCATAGGTAAAATTCATTGATTTTCACTCCTCATAAAGTTATACGCCGTCAAAACCGCTTGATCGGAAATATCACATTCCAATATATAAAAGGGTATACTTGTCAAAAGCTTATTTAATAAATCATAAAATTTGATTTTGAGCTCCGTTTCATTAGGTATGACAACTTGATTCAACAAAAGTTTAAAACATTCCTCAGACGTCAATTTTCTGATTCTGTTAATATTTGATTGGACTATAAAACAGCCGCATTTAACTTTAACACGCTTGTTTTTATGTTTCCCCTCTTTGCCTCCCCATGGATTTCCGTATGCAAAAATATCATTGTCAATAAAACGAATAATGGGTTTATCGCCGTTTATTATTTCGGCACGTCCTTTAAAATAACTTTCCCAAAGCATTGCATGAGTTGTTTTGCCCACCCCGCTTTTACCAAGAAACATATATCCTTGATCGTCAAGGGAAACCACAGATGAGTGCATAAACATTCCGTCATATGATATTATTTCTTTTGCTATATGTCTGAAAATACATATTAATTCATGATATACCTCATCATGTCCCGGATATTTTAAAATTTCATTTTTTATTTCTTCGTCCGTGATTTTAATGTTTATATCAGCCCGCATCTCAGACGGATAAATATAATCCTTTAAAAAAAAACGTGTTTTTTCATATCTCGTTTCAATATCCCAATATAAATCAAATAACTTATAAATCAAAATATCACCTACACATATGAAATGATAACTTCGCAATTTCCACATATTTTAAAATCTGCATTCTGTGCCGGTATAAATACACTGTCACCTTTTATCAATTCGGTTTTATGATCGTTTAATATCAGTTCACCGCCTCCGGAAATAACAATAATTGATTTAAAACAACCATCTGTAACAAGGAAATTTTTCTCTCCATGTATATCTGCTTTTTTAACCGTAAAATATTTACATTTTGCAAGTATATTTTTATCTTTATACACATATTTTTTAGGCGGGACGGTTTTTGCAACCGCTATGGCTTGTTCAATATGCAGCGGACGTGTTTTGCCGTTCTTATCTTTTCGGTTATAATCATATACGCGGTATGTTATATTTGAATTTTGCTGTATCTCGCATATAACGATTCCCTTTCCGATTGCATGGACCGTTCCCGCTTCTATAAAAAATACATCTCCCTTTTTGACTTCTACTTTATTCAGCAGATCAAGCAATGTATTTTCTTCAATTGCCTTTTTAAATTGCTTCAATGTTATTTCATGATCAAACCCATAATACAAAAATGAGCCTTCATCACAGTCAAGAATATACCACATTTCCGTTTTACCATATTCACCGTTGTTTTTCAACGAATATTCATCATCCGGATGAACCTGAATTGATAAATTGTCCTTTGCATCGATAAATTTGATCAGAATAGGAAAAAAATCAAATTTTGATGCGTTGCTTCCCAAAACATTTTCCGGATTCTTCTTGATATATTCCGATAATTTCATTCCTTTATATTCGCCGTCAGAAACAACACTTTCCCCATCCTTATGAGTAGACAATTCCCAGCTTTCCGCGATCTTCTCCATGTCACTGTGTTTATTATACTCTTTTTTCAGCCTGTCTCCGCCCCAAAGATAATCTTTAAACGCCGGGGAAAGCTTTATCGGGTCTAAATTACTCATATTTCCTCTCCATAATTCTGCAAATACACTCATGCGAATAATACATGATCGTAGTATTTTGTTTTATTATTCGATCTGTAATAAATAAATCTCAAATCAAATTTTATATAATTTTTATACAAGTATTATTATACATCATCTTTATATAAAAATCAATCATTTTATTACTTTTGACACTTTTTTGTAAACCAAACATGTAATCAGCGATAAAATCAATCCCCTTGCAATATTAAAAGGTACAATTATCGTTAATATAATATCAATATAAGTTTTGCTGTCAGCGCCCTGCATATATAACGGCAGCATTATAAATCTGTTCGCAAACGCGCCTGCAATAACCATCGCGGCAACACCGCATAATAAAGCAACAATTGCGCCTTTAAAGCTTTTATGGTATTTGTATACCAAGCCGCTTACAAGACATAATACACCATTTATGGTAAAGTTCGCTAATTCTCCGACAAACCCCGTTGATGTAACCAAACAATGCAGCAAATTTTTTATAAACTCTGCCAACACGCCATATAACGGTCCGTATGCAAGAGATAAGATCAACGGCGGAAGATCCGATATTTCTATGTCGAGAAAGCCGGATACCTTATACGGTACAAGCAGCTGCAATACAAAAGCGATCGCAGAGAATATTCCCACCGTTACCACCAGCTTTGTACTTGAAATTCTTTTTTCGTTTTCTAATGATAGTTTCATAAAAAAACCTCCTATAAATAATAATTTTTTTGTATCTCATAGGAGTGAACAAAGAAAAAACTCCGAAAGGTATACTTTCGGAGTAATGCAGCCATTGCTCATCTTCTTTCATCCGGACTTTAACCGTCGGTTCCGGAATTTCACCGGATCAACCAAAAAGGCTCGCAGACTTTACTGCCGGTAGAGAATTTCACTCTGCCCCGAAGATACACTAATAATTATACTATACAGCCGCAAAGTTTGCAATAAAAATTTATCAATTTTAAATACATTTGTATATTTATAAAAGAAAAAATGTAAAATATTTTCTTTTTTGTGTAATCTACCAAATAATACTGTTGACAAAAGAAATTTTTATCTGTATAAAGATTCTGCCTCAACCAATTCAATATTATTTTCCGACCCGAGTGCATCAACCGCTTCCTGAGGCTTGTCAACCTTGATAACCACAGTTGCCCCGTCTTTATTTTTTCCGATAAATGCATAAATATATTCCACATTAATACCTTTATTCTCAAGAGTTTCCAATGTATGTGTCAATCCACCGGGTTTATCCTCAACCGTAACAGCGATTACATCGGTACATTTTACTATCATTCCTGTTTCTTTTATAACCTCTGTTGCTTTATCAGGATCATTGACAATCATTCTCAATATACCAAAGTCAGTGGTATCTGCAATTGTCAAAGCATAAATATCAATATTGTTTTTTCCCAATACATCTGTCAGTTTTGAAAGTTTTCCCAATTTGTTCTCAATAAATACCGAAATTTGCTTAATAAACATATAAAAACCTCCCTTATAACTTTCTGTTATCAATTACTCTTTTTGCTTTTCCTTCACTTCTTACAATAGATTTAGGTTCGACAAGTGTCACTTTTGCTGATAAGCCCAATACACTCTTTAGGTTATCTTTTATTGTCTTTTCTATCTTTTCAATTGATTTTACATCATCTGAGAAAATGTCTTCCGACATTTCAACCTGTACTTCCAAGGTATCGGAA
Organism: uncultured Clostridia bacterium; assembly: GCA_944392335.1. GTDB lineage: Bacteria > Bacillota > Clostridia > UBA1381 > UBA1381 > RGIG1988. Next base: position 86,741 of record CALXWJ010000097.1, on the reverse strand, counting down.
TTATTAACCCTGTCAACAATAATCTGATAGTTAGGTGTAACGTTAGCTCCCAAACGAAGCAGTACTTCTTCTATTTGTGACGGGAATACATTTACGCCTCTGATAATCAACATATCATCTGTACGTCCTGTAGGCTTATTCATTCTTATAAACGTTCTGCCGCATTCGCAGCGTTCATAATTCAAAGAACAAATATCCCTTGTTCTGTAACGTATAACAGGGAATGCTTCCTTTGTTACAGCAGTGAAAACAAGCTCTCCCGTTGAACCTTCAGGCAGTACTTCTCCGGTGTCGGGATCAATAATTTCAGCGATGAAATTGTCTTCATTAATATGCATACCTTTTTGACATTCACATTCATATGATACACCGGGACCCATAATTTCCGAAAGCCCGTATACGTCGTGTGCCTTAATACCAAGTTTATCTTCAATAGCTTTTCTCATATCTTCTGTCCATGGTTCTGCACCGAATACGCCGGCTTTTAAGCTGAGTTTATCCTTTACACCCATTTCTTCCACAGTTTCTCCGAGATATAAGGCATAAGAGGGTGTACAGCATAAAATTGTAGATTTGAAATCAATCATTGTCTGTATTTGTCTTTGTGTGTTACCGCTTGACGTAGGAACTACCGTAGCCCCGATATGTTCAGCACCGCCGTGTGCACCCAGACCTCCCGTGAACAGCCCATAACCATATGATACCTGTACAATTGACTCATCACTTCCGCCTGCTGCAACAAGCTGCCTTGCCATACACTCATCCCATATTTTAAGGTCGTTTCTTGTATATCCGACAACAATCTGTTTTCCGGTTGTACCGCTTGATGCATGAATTCTTACAACATCCTTTAACGGTACGGCAAACAATCCGTAAGGATAGTAATCTCTCAAATCCTGTTTGTATGAAAAGGGCAGCTTTGAAAGGTCTTCGACACCCTTAATATCTTCAGGCTTTAAACCTTTTTCATCCATTCTTTTTCTGAACAGTTCTACGTTCTCATACATTCTTTTTACTTGCCAGACCAATTTTTCACTTTGAATTTTTTTTATCTCGTCTCTGTCCATACATTCTTTTTCAGGCTGATATATCGACATTTTACATCATTCCTTTCTGTAAATAAATTTATTTAATATTGTTATTCAACAATATTTTTTACCAATACAACACCGTAGCCTTCCATTTCATTTATGTCCTTACCGCTTAACAGATCATGTACTGTATACGGTATAGAAACTTTTTTATCCGAATAATTCAGAAACATAGTGTATTCTGTATAATTAAATACTTCAATACATTTGTCAAGATCATCGAATGGTATATCTATGTATTTTTTTATTATATCCTCATAAACGCAGGCTGAACTTTCATTAAAATATGTTCCTAAATAATATACATTTTCATTTTTTACAAAACATGGCTTCCCTTTATAAAAACCACTGTTAAATGTTGCTATAGGCTCTGCCTCCCCAACATTTAAAACCTCATAATAAGTTTCAGCTTTTACTACTTTATTATTAAATTCAATTTCCTGTTCTGAACATTCAGGAATACGTGTAAACCATTCAACCTCAGCGCCCACAAGCTCGGAAAATACTCCCGGAGGGGTTTTGCGGTAGTACTGATCGTTTATATCCTTTGTTCCGCTTCTTGCAGATAATATTACAGCTCCGCCATTATCTGCAAAAGCTTTCAAATTATCAGCTGTTTCTTTTGATGCTATTACCAAATGAGGAACTATAACAACTTTGTAGTCCGATTTATCCAGATCTTTTGTATCATAAATAAAGTCACATTTGATATTTTGCTTGTTAAGATAATTATATATTACATTAAAATCATCACCGGCAAAGCTCTCTATCTGATTATTGCACACATTATGATATTCACAAAGTATTGCAACCTGATTTATACCTTTAAGACTTAATAATTCTTTTGAATGTTTTGTCAATTCCTCTGCTATCTTTTTAATTTCTTTGCTTCGGTAGTTTTCTTTTCCGTCATGATCATATATTCCGTACCACAGCTGTTCTGCTCCATATATTGCAGTTCTCCATCTGAAGTATAAAACACCTTCAGCGCCATGAGCTATACTCTGATATGTCCACAGTCGGATTTGTCCTGGTTCTGGAGTAGGCAGCAGGTAATTAAGCTGTCCCCCCGGGCCTGACTGCTGTTCTAAGATAAGAAATCTGTCTGACAGACCTCTTACCATAGATAATCTGCATCCGCAATCTCTTCCTCCCATTTTTTTATGGCGTTCATTAAATGCCGGATAACTGTCGTAGCTCATAAAATCAAGCGCTTCATCAGTAAACTTTTTATTATCTATATTTCCGAAAATACCGTTATGCGTTACAAATTTATCCGGCGTTATCCTTTTTAATATATCATATTGGATTTTTGCATATTCAATAGCGGCGTCAGAAGAAAACAGGAGAAAATCAACAACCCAGCTCGGATTTTTATATGCAGGCGCAGGATACGGGCAGGTTATCTGTTCAAAGTCGTTAAATTCCAAAGACCAAAACCTTGTACCCCAGCATCTGTTAAGCTCGTCAATAGTATTATATTTATTTTTTAACCATGTCCTGAAAGCCCTGTTGTCTGAATCTGAATAGCTTAAACTTCTGTGACAGTTTATTTCATTATCTATCTGCCATCCGATTACATTGTCATAATCCTTAAAAGTATATGCCATCTTTTCAACTATTTTTTTACAAAATTCCCTGTAAACTTTACTTGTATGATTATGCTGTTGCCTGCCGCCGTGATACATGGTATTAAGATTTGCATCAACACACAAAACCTCAGGATATTTTTGTGCAAGCCATACCGGAGGGGCTGCGGTAGGTGTTCCCAAAATAACGTACAAGCCGTTTTCTCTTGCACATTTAACTGCTTTTTCCAAAAATGAAAAATCATATTTTCCTTCTTCCGGTTCATACATACTCCAGGAAAATTCACCCATTCTTATTACGTTAAAACCAAAGTCTTTTATTTTTTTTATATCCTTATCCAAATCGCTGTCATCCCAATGTTCAGGATAATAACAACAACCTATTAAAAATTCATTATTATACATAGTATTGAAATTCCTTTCGGTTATTTTTCAAAAAAAGCATATAACGTTATTTCGTATTTTCCCTCTGTATTCTGAATTCGGATATAACCAATCCCAATATTACGATCAAAGCTCCCGGAATACCAAGTATTCCCACCTTTTCATTCAATATAATCAAAGAAAAAATAACGGTCACTACAGGTATAAGATATATATATGTACTTGCCTGCACCGAACCCAATATTTTAAGCGAATAATTCCACGTTACAAAACAAATTGCCGATGCAACAGCTCCCAAAAACAACAAATTCAATAATACAACCGGTTCTTTCAGGTATACAACCGATGCAAAAGAAAAATCAGTAAAAAATGATAATATAATTACAAATATTATCCCATAAAAGAATATTCTTCTTGTAATTCCTATTATATTTTTATCCGAACCGTTTAAAAGTGTTGTGAATACCGTATACACGCCCCAGATAACCGCAGCACTCAATGCGAGAATATCTCCTTTAGGACTTAAATGCAAAATGACATTCGCATTGTAATTTATCATTACAACGCCGGCAATTGCAATAAAAAAACCTATAAAATAACACTTTGTAAGTTTTTTCCCAAATACGATTCTTGACGCAATTGCAGTAAAGAAAGGTACGGTTGAAACCAGTATACTTACATTTGAAGCTTGTGTAAATATCAAAGCCGAATTTTCAAAAAACTGATATAAGCACAAGCCGGAAAGACCTGATACTGCTGCAAATATATCGTATTTACAGCTGTCAAACTTTATTTTGTGGGGATAAAAAATCCAAAGTGATATATATCCGATCAAAAAACGATAAAATAAAATTTCAACGGAAGTAAGATACTCAAGAAGTACCTTTGATGAAATAAATGTAATACCCCATACAAAAACAGTAAACAGGGCACAAATGTGCCCTATTCTTCTCTCATTTCTTCCTGTCATATATTATAACCGTAATCAAATGCCTTCAGATTTGCATCCAAAAATTTTTCAGGTACTGTCTTTTTAATTGTTTCAATCCACTTTTCATATGGAATATCTGTATTTTTTGCCATTACACCTATTAATACAACATTTACTGATTTTATATTTCCTGCTTTTTCCGCAAGGGATAAAGCATCAACTTCAACCAAATTGATTTTACTGCTGATTTTCTTTTCTATGTCTTCAGGATACTTCATCGCACCTGTGATAACAGGCATTGGGTCTATTTTTTGTGAATTGGCGATCATAACGCCGTCTTTTTTTAAATACGGCATTGCTCTGTATGCTTCAAGGATTTCAAAAGCAAGAATAATGTCTGCTTCACCCTGCCCGATAATCGGTGAATAAACCTCGTCTCCGTATTTTACATATGTTACAACACTGCCGCCTCGTTGGCTCATTCCGTGTACCTCAGAGAGTTTTACGTCATATCCCTCGCCTGCTACGGTATTTCCTAAGATCCTGCTCGCCAAAAGTGTTCCCTGTCCGCCGACCCCGACGATCATTATATTTTTAGTCATCTTCTCAGTCCTCCTTATGAATAGCCCCAAAAGGACAAACATTAATGCATAAACCGCAGCCGTTACATTGCGTTTCATCAATAATAACCCCGCCGTCTTTAACAGAAATTGCAGGACATCCTAATTTCATGCACATTTTACAGTTCCTGCATTCAGAACCTATCTTGCAGTGACCGGTATATTTTACGGTTTTTAAAAGAGCACATGGACGCTGAGCAATGATCACCGACGGTTCGTCTGCCTCTGTTTCCTCTTTTACGACCTTTTCAAAATTCTTTAGATCGAACGGGTCAGCCACAACTACACGTTCAATACCCACTGCCTTTGCAAGAAGCACTAAATCGACCTGTTTTGTAGGTTCTTTTCTTATCGTATATCCGGTTGTCGGATTGTCTTGATGCCCGGTCATACCTGTAATTGAATTATCAAGAATAATGACCGTGTTGTTCCCTTTATTATAAACGATATCTATAAGTCCGGTTATTCCCGAGTGAATAAAAGTGGAATCGCCGATAACAGAAACTAGTTTTTTATTAAATTCATTTCCTCTTGCCTTTGCCATACCCAAAGCGGCGCTTACACTTGCACCCATACAAATTGTCGAATCAACACTTGACAAAGGCGCTGCCGCACCTAATGTATAGCAGCCTATATCTCCGCTTACAACCAATCCTAATTTTTTCAAGACATAGAATGTAGCTCTGTGCGGGCATCCGGCACACATTACCGGAGGACGCGCCGGGATTTGTTCATCAATTGTCGCAAATTCGTCCGGTTCTTCATTAAATATCGCTTTTTTTATCAATGCAGGTGTATACTCTCCCAGCATTGTAAATTTTTCTTTGCCTATCACATCAAGTCCGATGGCTTTGCAGTGTTCTTCTATAAATGGGTCAAGCTCCTCTATTACATATACTTTTTCATGTTTTTCGCAAAAATCTTTTAAAAGCTTTTCGGGCAATGGATAAACCATACCCAATTTCAAATAGCTTACCCTGTTTCCCAAAGCCTCTTTCGCGTACATATAAGAAATACCCGATGTGATCACTCCGATTTTATCGGAATTTATTTCTATATTATTCAAATCGGTTGTTTCGGCAAATTCTATTTCTTTCTTTGTCCTTTCTTCAACTACCACATGGCGTTTGATTGCATTTCCGGGCATCATTACATATTTGGCACTATTTTTTTGATAGTCCTTTAATTCATAATTTTCTCTTTCGTTTTCTTCAACAAGCCCTTGAGAATGAGAAACTCTTGTTGACAGTCTCAAAATGACAGGCGTATCAAAGTCTTCGGAAATTTTAAATGCAAGTTTAGTAAACTCTTTACATTCCTTACTGTCGGAGGGTTCTAACATTAACAGCTTTGCAGCTTTTGCGTAATGTCTTGAATCCTGTTCATTCTGTGACGAATGCATCCCCGGATCATCTGCGACACAAAAAACCAAACCTCCCGACACTCCTGTATAGCTTGCTGTAAAAACAGGGTCTGCCATAACATTGAGGCCTACATGTTTCATACAGGACATTGCTCTTGCACCGCCTATTGATGCACCTATCGCCACCTCGCCGGCAACCTTCTCATTGGGTGACCACTCTGCATAAATTTCGTCATACTTAACAATATTTTCGGTTATTTCCGTACTTGGGGTCCCGGGGTAGGATGCAACAACCGTTACTCCCGCTTCATATGCTCCGCGTGCAACGGCAGCATTTCCAAGCATTATTTTTTTCATATATTTCATTCCTTTCATATATCTGCACTCTGCAAAAAGGTATAAACCGTCACTGACCGTCAAAAGATAAAACTCTCATCGGGTCATATATTACATCTGCCAATAAAAGCAATAGTCTTTCAGTATTTTATAACCTAAGCAAAGATGTCCACCGCCTCTGCAGGCGGCAGGTTCCATATCTGTGTTCAGTGTGAGAGTACTACCTTCCGCTGATGGCATCGCAGCTATGCCGCGCTCTTGTCCTCGTTGAATAACGGGACAATCCATTATTGAATCACTATCTCTTGATTTGAGCTGCTACCAGGCTTTCTCCGCAATATTTCTGCCTGAGCTTGGGTTTTTCAATTTTCCCGGTAGGATTGCGGGGAACCTCTGCAAAAATGATCTTTCTCGGCCTTTTATATTTCGGAAGATCCCGACAGAATTCATTGATTTCTTCCTCTGAAGAATGCATACCATCTTTAAGTTCTATGATCGCTGCCGCGATTTCTCCCAATCTCCCATCAGGCATACCAATTACGGCAACATCCTTAATTTTATCATTTTTTCTTAAATAGTCTTCAATTTGAACGGGATAAATATTTTCTCCCCCCGAAATGATAACGTCTTTCTTTCTGTCAACGAGGAAGATAAATCCATCTTCATCCTCCATTGCCATATCTCCGGTATAAAGCCAACCGTCACGCAATACTTCATTTGTTGCTTTTTCATCATTAAAATAACATTTCATCACGCCCGGGCCTGATACGGCAAGTTCTCCGACTTCACCTTTTTTTACAGCAGTCCCGTCCGGATTGCATATTTTGACTTTCCAGCCGTATCCTGCTTTACCGATAGCGCCGACTTTATGTATATTTTCAACGCCTAAATGAACACATCCCGGCCCGATAGATTCGCTTAGACCATAGTTAGTGTCATACTGGTGATTCGGGAATTTTTCTTTCCATCTTTTGATAAGACTCGGCGGAACGGGCTGTGCACCTATATGCATTAACCTCCATTGACTCAGTTCATAATGATCAAGATTTATGTCTCCCCTGTCTATCGCATCCAAAATATCCTGTGCCCATGGTACAAGCAGCCAGACGATCGTGCATTTTTCTTCGGATACTGCCTTAATAATCCATTCCGGCTTTATTCCCTTTAATAAAACCGCTTTGGATGCAGATATTAAACTTCCGAACCAATGCATTTTCGCTCCCGTATGATATAAAGGCGGTATCAGCAAGAAGGTGTCGTCCCTCGTCTGACCATGATGATTTTGTTCAACCTTGCATGAGTGCACAAGGCTTTTATGCCTGTGAAGGATAGCCTTTGGGAATCCTGTTGTTCCGGAAGAAAAATATATTGCACCGTCATCTTCATCTGTAATTTCTATATCAGGAGTTTTTGAAGAACAATATGTTATGAATTTGTCATAGCTGTCCGCAAATGAAGGACAGTTTTCCCCTACGTAAAACATCTGCCCGATCCTGGTAAGCCTGTCGTATATTTCTTCCACTCTTCCTATAAACTCAGGTCCGAAGATCAATACGTCAGCTTCTGCAAGTTCAACACAGTATTTTATTTCTTCGGCCGTATATCTGTAATTCAGCGGTACGGCAATTGCTCCTGCTTTTAAAACTCCGAAATATATCGGGAGCCATTCAAGACAATTCATAAGCAATATTGCAACTTTATCTCCTTTTTTTACACCTCTGCTCAAAAGAAGATTTGAAAATCTGTTTGCTTCCTTGTTAAATTCCTTCCAGGTCATTTCTTTTCTGCCGCTTTCTTCAGGATTAGGCTGGATCAAGGCGTATTCCTTCCATGTGATCTTTGCTTTTTCAAGCATTTGCGGCGCTATTTCAATCAAAGCTACATCATCGGGATACAGCTTTGCGTTATTTTCCAAAAATTCTGTTATGGGCATTTTCTACATCCACCTTTTTATTTTTTATTTGTATAGTGTAGCATGGCAGTATACTTTAACACAAATATCAATTAATTAATATTAGCACTCTGTACTTACAACAAAAATATATTCTCACAAACAGCCGGATCAAATCATGATTTATTCGTCACCCAACGCTTCTTTTGCGGGAACTGTTACTTTCTTTTCATAACATTCGAATGCATGATCTGTCAATTCCTTATCGGGTTTCTTTGTAAACAAACTCACGACAGGCACTATGATCAGTCCAATGATCATTGCAAAAGCACCGCAATTAATTGGTGATTGAATGACAGCAGGGAAAATGTCACTGAAAAACAGATTTAATGTCATTATCCCGGCACCGAATATGAAACTCGTCCAGCAAGCAGCCTTTGTGATTTTTTTCGAGTACAGGCTGAATAAAAACGGGGCAAGAAACGCACCTGCCAAGGCGCCCCATGAAACTCCCATAAGCTGTGCAATAAAACTGGTATTTGTATTATATTGGATTATTGCAATGACCGCAGATATTATTACAAATACCATAACCAATATTTTTAATATTTTAACCTGCAGCTTTTCAGACATATTTTTTACAATATTGTCTTTAATAAGGTCTATAGTCAATGTAGAACTTGATGCCAAAACAAGCGATGACAATGTACTCATTGATGCTGATAAAATAAGTATTATCAAAATAGCCATCAGGAAATCGGAAAGGTTTGACATCATTCCGGGAATTATTGCATCATATCCTTCTTTGGCGATATCAACAGGGAAAAGTCTTCCGAATCCGCCCAAAAAATAACAGCCTCCGGCAACCACAACCGCAAATAGAGTAGAAATTATTGATCCTTTTGATATATCGCTTTCATTTTTAATTGCATAGAATTTCTGAACCATTTGAGGGAGTCCCCATGTACCCAAAGATGTTAAAATTACAACAGCAAGCAGACTGAACGGATCAGGCCCGAAAAATGAAGCAAAAACGCCCGGTGTATCGGAAACAGATGCATCCGACACTCTTGCCAAAGCATCCAAGGAACCGATAAAACCGCCGTTGATCCTCAAAGTAGATGCTATGATTGCAACAATACCCACAAGCATTATAATACCCTGAATAAAATCATTAATCGCGGTTGCCATATATCCGCCGGCAATCACATAAACAGCCGTCAAACCCGCCATGACAATAATACAGACTTCATATGGAATGTCAAATGCCATTGCAAACATTCTTGATAATCCGTTATACAGCGACGCGGTGTAAGGTATAAGAAAAATAAAGATAATTATTGATGCACCGATTTTCAGCGACCTGCTGTTAAAACGCTTACCGAAAAACTCAGGCATTGTTGAACTTTTCAAATGCTGTGTCATAAGTCTTGTTCTTCTTCCGAGTACTACCCATGCAAGAAGCGAACCTATAAAAGCATTACCCAAGCCTATCCATGTGGAAGCAATCCCGAATCTCCATCCAAACTGCCCGGCATATCCGACAAATATAACGGCACTGAAATAAGAGGTTCCGTAAGCAAACGCAGTTAACCATGCTCCTGCCGCGTGACCTCCCAAAACAAAACCGTGGATGTCAGTCGCCTGTTTACGGCAATAAAAACCGACACCTATCGTAACCGCAAAAAATAACAGTAATATACAAATTTTTATAACCATTTCTACCATCCTTCCATTCTTCAAAAAAAATTTGAGTCATAACAACTCATTTTAATAAAAACCGTTTTACAATTCTGCCATGCCACTATACTTTAAATTACATTATAGCATATTTATAAGTAAAAATAAAGTACTTTTTTTTATTTTTATATTTTCGTTCTTTTATACAAAATTTCAACATAATTTTTAACACAATATATAATACATGTTTAATTTATAATAAAATATACATTAAAAAAATCGGACTGTCGTTTTTATGCGGCAGTCCGATAAAATACATAAAATTTATTTACCCGGATATCTTTCAATTATAGCTCCGAAACGGAAAATATATCTGTCGGAGGTAGGGCTGTTTACTTTTACGATAACACGATGAACCTTACCGTCATTTGGCAGCTGTATCCAGCCTGTTTTGTAATTTACACCCTCATATTGTGAATAACAAGATAATGTACCTGCCACCGGCTCATCATCTATTGTAATGGTAGCGTCGCTTCCGTTTGCCGTCGCGATATATGACATGCAAAAGGCCTCTGCCGTTGTATCAAAACCAAACAGCGCTGGAACAGTCGCCTGATAGCTTTGTCTCACACCCTCCGGGAACCACTCGCTTGATGTAACCGTCCATGCATCAATAGAATAGTGCATTCTCGGGCTGTCAACCGGGATCCACTGATATGTTGACATTATTTCCGATCTTGCCTGAGTATAATATACATCGACATCCTTTATTTTTTCGGTTTCGGGATCAAAATTATCATTTTTAAAATTTTCTATAATTGCATTTGCATACATTTCATATCCCGCAGACATAGGATGAACGTTAAATCCTTCTCCTTCTCTTACAAAGTATGTATTTTCAATATAACTTATAAATGTAAGGGACGGATCATCTGTTTTTTTGTTCTGATAATCTTTGTAAAAATAATCGTATACATCTATATGTCTTACTCCGTAGTGGTCGCATACTTCATCTTTCCATAACATGCCCTGCTCCCATGTCTTATATGCATCCTCAGTCTTATCTCCGGGATACGGGAAATGTAAAACAACCAATGCAGGATTTGATTCCAATGCTTTTGCCTGCCTGATTATTGACTCCATATTTGTTTTATGCACGCTTTCACTTGCACCACGGTCATTTATCGTACAATCAAGGAAGATAAGGTCAGGATCATATTTTGCTACATGTTCACAAAATCTTGCGGAACAATAATCAGAACCGGTTCCGCCCCTTCCCGAATTTATTGCAATCACATTTTTATCGGGATATTTTTCCTGGAAATAATCTCGTACTGCATTTCTCCATACTCCTCCGCCGTATGTAAGAGAGCCTCCGAGAAATACTATTGTAAATTTCGGACGCGGATCTTCCTCTTCTTCCTGAGATATGTCGCTTCCCGACAACCCGTCTTTAATTTTGTTATAAAGCCTGTTTGCAATTAAAATTGCCTGTTCCCTTGTTATACTGTCATCAGGCGCAAACAAATTATCTCCTACCCCTGCAACAACTTCTTTTGCAATCAAAAAATTCACCGAATCTTTTGCCCAATCTGATATTGCGTCGGAATCATCAAAATCCTGAACTTCCACCAAAAGCTCGTCATACTCCAACACAAACTTTTCATCTTCTTCCAGACTCCATCCGTTTAATTGGGTCTTTTTGAATACTCTTGTAAGCATAACTGCCGCCTGTTCTCTTGTCAGTTCATCATCAGGTGCAAATTCACTTTCGCTCAATCCGTTTACCAATCCCAATGAATATGCCTTTATAACATTTTCATCATCGGTATCCGTAAAAGGATTTTCAGATACCTCAACATCTTCCCCGCCCAATGCAAAATAACATTGCATACAAACATCGGCAAATTCCTTCCGGTTAATATTCTCTTTCAGATCCTCATTTATTATGCTGTCAGGTATTATATTATTTGAAGCCGCTTCATTTAATTCATCAACAGCCCAATCGGATGCGTTTAAGTTGACCTGTGCAAAAACATCCATCGACATTATTACTGCAAAAACCATAATTATGGAAATTAATTTTTTCATCCAAACACCCCTATTCTTTTTCGTAAATCACTCTTGCCGTAGTATAAGGTTTCATTGTTACAAATGAATCCATAAAAAATACCTTGGCTTCATCTGCGTCCGCCGCTATGCTGTCAGTCTCCCATCTGAGTGTTACAGCACTGTTTGCGGGTATATTTCCGGCTTCGCTTACTTCCGCTTTGCAAAGCTTGTTTTTGTTATAATATGATGTGACGATTACCGGATCTAATTCTTTATTGGTTCTGTTATTTATTGTACACTCCATTATAACTCTGCCGGCATCTTTGATTGATCCTATTTCATTCAGGTTTTCATCATAATATTTTATTGCACCGACTTGAATATGTGCATAAATATAAGAAGCACTGTAAATAACCCCGCTCTCATCGCTTATATAAACCCTATATTCTCCCGGCATATCGCTTCCCCTGACAATTGTATCAAATGTGAAAGTGATATTTCCTTCGCTGTCGCATTCTTCGATGGATGCATACTGTATCGAGATAAGATCACTGTCGGCATATGCATTGTCAAGGGAATATTCCGGATTGGTCACTAAGATCGACACCAAACTGTTTTTGGGGAAATGTTTTGCATAAACAGTTATTGCTTTATCTGTATCGCTTACCCTGCACTCGGAAATTTCCGGCTTATACAAATTTGTTTTGTATTCCTGTGCCAATATCAAAATATCATATATCTCATTTTCAATCTGATCCACTTCTTCTGTCGTCTGAGGGTTTGACAAGACTGTAACTGCACTTTCGTATACATCATTTATGGCGTCAAGGGCATTTTGTTCATATTTTATTTCGCCGTTTTCAATTTCCTCATATTCCTTGTCCACCACTTCAACAGCATATGCAAGTGATGTAGTATCAATATGATCGGACGCGCATGTTTCAAAACTCGATACACTGCTTGTAATTGTAAAGCTGTCTTGTTTTCCTATCCCCTTCGCGGTAACTGTCCAATAGTATTTTTTACCGTAATCAAGTGACCTAATTAAATAACTATCCGCATATGTTTCATAAAATACTTCATCAATTACAGGATTTGACATATCGCTGTTTTGCGATACTTTGATTTCATAAACCGATGCATTCTTAACGGTAGACCATGTAAATGGTATATTCTGCGGATCTATATTTTGAGCGTTGTCCTTCGGATAGATACCAAAGACTTCCTTTCCGCTTTCACCCGGCAGTGTTCCGCTCACTATCCCAACATCACTCATATCAATATTATTTATTTCAGAACCTTCAGGTCCTATGCTTTGAGTTAAAGTGTAATCTTGATTTCCATCATCCGAAAACAGATCGCTGTTATATTGATAATACGGATTGCCTTCAGGAGTGCCATTTAATTCACTGCCATTTGAATCCTTTACGGACGGCCCGTAACCGGTAAGATCATCGACTTTTGTTCCGACATAATATGTAGAACCGATATAACTCCCATAATTCTCGGTTATAGCTCCTTTTTCGTTTAAGATATCATAATCAGTATCAATATCTTCATTGTAAAAATGCCAATGTCTTGTTTTCAATGTTATGTCGTTTTCTTTCTGACCTATCATTACATTTCCCGTTATATATGTATCATATGATGCAAAAAACGGCGATCGTGAAAGTGATGCAACCATATCGGGATATGCTTTTCTGAATGCATCTTTGTATGAGGCATTAAAAAGTGTCGTATAGGTTTCGGTAAAAAGCGACGAACCCGTATCCCGTCCCATCATGGAACCTCCGGTTATACCGCTGTCGGTATCTATAAACAGATTGTCGATGAATCGATCATTCATTCCGATATTTATGATCATCGCCTGATCCGCACGCGCGATGACATTGTTCTTGACATATGCGCCGCAATATCCGTCATCAGAATAAATTCCGCAGTAACTCAGATCCATATTCAGATCATGAATATAATTTCCGATAACCTTATTGCCGTATTGTACATTTGAACGTCCGAAATATATTGCTCCGCCATCATTTATAAGTCTTCCGACATTAAAAAGCTCATTTTTGGAAATTGTATAATTATTCCCACCGAATACAATGGGAGTAAACACCATACAGTCTTGAATAATATTGTTTCGTACGATATTTCCGCATGAGGTCAACATTCCGAAAATAGAATTTCCCGATTTTATAATACTTCCTCTTCCGAAATTTCCGCAGTTTGAAATCCTGTTATTTTCAATTATCACATTTCCGGGAGATAAAGTGTCAAGATCTCCTCCCTCATATTTTATAAAAGCATTATCACAGTTATACGCATAATTTTTTGAAACAGTACAATCCTGACCTGTTATTTTTAAAACATATTCCCCTTGAATATCATAAAAATCACACTCTTCAATATTAAAATTCGTACCGTTGGTTACTTCTACCGACATACCGCCGCTTTTTTCAAATGTTATTCCTTTTATCAGTACATTGTCTGCATTCTCCGATTTTATCATAGTACAGCCGTTCGTTGTTATTCGTGCATCGTTTATTGTACCCGTCGGATAATAATAAAGTATGTCATTATCTCTGTCAACATAGTATTCACCGGGAACGTCAAGTTCCTCCAATATTCTGTCGGCATAATACTGCGCGTCTTTTCTTATTGTACCTTCTAATGTCACATTATTTCCCGCAATTGACGTAATTTTATAATTTCTCCAAAAATATGTGGTCGACAAGCTGCCCGAAATAATTGCGTCCGGATTATTTTTCCAATTGATCGTACGGGACATACCCGTATCAAAAGTATTGGTATCATTTGCATTTTCCGCAACAAGATAATACCCGTTTGGATATCTTGCCGTTGTCTGCGCTTCATCATTTATATACAAATAGGGGTAAAAACTGTCATTTACCGATAAATCAATATTGTCTGACTTTAAATCATATTGTAAAATATACGGTCTGACATTACTCTTTAGTCTTGTCAAAACATTGGGGTCCGTTACTTTTTTAAAATTATCGGTATTTAGCTTCGTTGCCTGAGTAAAGGATACACTCCCATCTCCAATATATGATATACCCGAATCCTCTTGTGTTAACACCAACGTATCTTCAAAATAATAACTTCCGCCTTTTATTCTTATCTCAACACTCTGTGCTCCGCTGTTTTTTAATCTTACAGCGGCATCTTTTGCTTGCTTTATTGAATTTACCGGATCATCAGCCGAGCCTTTGGCATTTTCTCTTCCGTTCTGAGAAACATAAACAATATTCGATTCCACTGCATATACTTGTATACCCGCAATGCATTCAGCAGCAATTGCTGTTAACAGTATAACTGAAAGAATTTTTTTCATATTTTATTTCCTTTCCTTGCTGTATAAAAACAAATAATAGAGGTTATAACCTTTACTATTTGTAAAAAGGGACAACCATTTATTCAGCTGTCCCTGTATTACTAAAATGATTTAATGAAATCATTTAAACTCTTCAACTGATTTATGAATATCTTCAATCAATTCATCAAAAGTTCTTGTATCGCTCTGATATAATACTCCTACTGCATTGTTAACCAATTCTTTCTTTTCAATCGGCAGTGCAAGATAGTCACTTATATCTATACCGAGATAATCCGCATTTTCCTTTGTCAAAACATTTGTTATATATTCTGATTGTGCTGCAAATCCGGTACGCGATGCATTAATTACGGTTGTAAATATTGCCTTTGCAATACACATTCGCAGCTCGTCAATATTCTGACAGTTTTTCCCCAGCATGTTGTCCACCGCAATAGATTTATAACTGTCGGGCATTGTATCATAAAAACTGAAAATGGTGACGCCGTTTTGATCAATGCTTTCGACATTCAGCACATCATTATATTGGAAATCAACATTATTCCTGAACAATATATTCTTTAATCCATCATTATATCCCTGAACAATGCTCATCTCATAAACAAGCTGTTTATATGCCGTGATATCGTTTCTTGAAACAGTGATGTTTCCTTTTGTTACCTCCGGATATACGAGCTGTGCAAGTTTCGATTTATCAACACTCATAAACAATTCCGAAGAGCTCATCTCAATAGCGTCAGAAGCCCCTATGAATAAAGTTTCCAAATGTGACACGCTGGCAGGATTATTGAAGTTGTTTAATAAATCATCAATAATAATTCCGTTTGGCGATACATTTTCCATATTTTTTACCGAAATATTTCCCAAAGCATTTTTTCTTATTCGGAAGTTACCCTCATCTTTTGTCTGATTTGCTGTTTGGTCAAGCTCCGCATAAATTATTCTGCCATCAATACGCAAGAACTGAAGTACACCGTTTGGAGTATTTATACCTCCCGCCTCAACATTGTACCACTTTCCTGCTTCTATAAAATCATTTGGAATTACAGTAAGAGTTTTTCCTATTCTTTGCCATTCAATTATTTCTTTTTTAAATACAACAAGATAACCTGCACCCGCATCATTCAATTTTATATCAAATCCCTGATAATCGCCGTCTGTTGTTCCAAGGTCATCAAGCTTCATCTGGAAGCAGAGCACAGCATTTCTGTTGTTTATCTTTGTTTTTGCATCAACTCTGACACCGTTTGAAGAAATTGTAAGAGTACCGTTGGATACTGATGCAGAACCTCCGTCTGTCATCTCCCATTTTGTATCACTGTCATATATACCGTCAATATTTTCAAACTTTACGATCATATAATAAGGAGATTTTTTTATAAGATTATATATTTCTTCTTCGGTTTCATCCAATACTGTCTGAGTAGTTGCTGTTCTGTATTTTTGCGTTGCATCTGAAAGCAGGGTTTCTGCAGATTTAATAAATTCTTCATCATATTGATACTCTGTATTTTTTAAATCCTCATTACAGAATTTTTCAAGAGTTTCCAATGCAAGTTTAAGATTTTCTTTATCCAGGGCATCTCTTTTTGCAGTCTTAAACAAATACGGTCCGCCTTGTGAATCTATTGTAAACTGATTTTGTCTTACAACGCTGATTGCCTGGACCTTCCAGTAATAAAACTGATCATTATCAAGATTGGTAACCGTAATCTGATTAAAGTTTGCATTTTCCCTTATCTGTGTTTCATAAACCACATTTTTCATTTCCGAGTCAGTAGCAATAATAATTTTATAAAAGCTTGCTCCCTTTACCGGATCCCACGAAAATGTTATTCCTGAAGCATTTAGATTTTGCTGACCGTTTCTTGGGTATCTGAGTCTTGATCCTTTTTCCGGTTTTTGCAGAAGTATTGGATTATCAACATTTATACCCGATGAATTAATATCAAGATTAAGCATTTCCGGTACATCTTTTGCTATCTGACTGTCTGGATTTATACTGTAATCACCGTTTTCGGGATCAACAAAAAGATCATCGCTGTACTGATACTCGGGATTTCCCTCAAGCTTACCGTTCAATGCTGAAATATCTATTGTTTCACCATCTACTTCCATTGTTTTTGCACCATAGGTATCTATATCCTCAAAGTTATAATTACTGAGGGTTTTTCCGCCTACCGCGACATTACCCAAAACAATAACGTCCCACCATTCGGCAAACGGATCTCTTTCAAGATACATCGGAATTTTCGGATAAGCTTTTAAATACAGATCTCCTGTCCGGTTTACAAGATCATTTAATCCCGTCCAAAGCTCTTCACCTTTTCTTATGGTATTGTAATTTAATCTTGGGCTCATCTGCACCACGCTTTTACAGTTGACGGCGAGATTATACATATATTTACTCTCAATACCTGCCGCAAAAATCGCAGGCACATTTATGTCAACACATACGTTATGATGCCAATTTACATAACATATCGCATCGTCATTATATAAACCGCAGTAGTTACTGTCTTTGTCATTATCGTGAATATAGTTATATGCAACTTCAATATCAAAATATGAAGCGGTTCTTCCCATATAGATCGCACCATAGTCATTCATATATTTTCCGGAATTTACAATTTCATTATAATTAATTTTTGAATTTGTCCCTGGCCAGCCCAAGGCCGCGCCTCTCGGGCAGTCCTGAACAATATTGTGTTCTGTGGTAACACCCATGGCGCCATTCCATGGAGCGCCCATTCCTCCAGATGCATAAAACTGCGCCGGGAGTATAACATGATTATTTCTTACCACACAATTTCCGTCGGTCAGCGTTTCCATATTTCCGGCTCTGAACTGAACAAATCTTCCGAACATATTATAAGCTTCATTTTCTTCTATTGTAATATCATACAGATTTTGTCCGTTATTTACCGCAAGACCTATGGTATATTCGTCCTGAAAATGTGAAAAACGGCAGCTTCTTATGGTTATTCCTCTTACATCTCCCTCTTTGGGAGCCTGTGCATCAATCGCTCTTGCACCTTTTGTAAAGGTAAGGCCTTCGATTGTTATATTTTTGCATTTGTTCAGCTGTATCATATTCCCCGTAAATACCATCATTTCAAGTTTTGAATCCTTTAAAGAATACGGAGGATAATAATAAAGCATCAGATTGTCGCAGTCAACATACCATTCTCCGGGCATATCAATTTCTTCCAACAGGTTTGTTGCATAGTAATTTGTTCCCGGTGCGGTTGCTTGTATACCGTTATTATTATTTGGCGTAGTTATTTTTATTGTTTTGGTATTTGGATCTACACTTGTTATAATACCTCTGTACCATACCCATCCCCAATTTGAAAACTGTCCGCATATGTATGCATTTTTAGCAGCTGTCCATCTTGTAGGGTTTGTCTCTCCGAAAGTAAAGGAATTATACTCCGGGACCGAATATATTGTTGCAAATCCTTCATTGGGCCATCTTGCATTTGTCTGTTCGATATCATTTAAATACAGATAATGGAAAATATTTGTCGGGCTGTCAAGCTGGGTTATTCCTATTTCGGTCAAATCAAGATATGCAACATTACCCCTGCCTTCCTTTGGAAGACGCGCAAGAGTTATAGGATCGGTAACAGGCTTCAGCTTTTCGGCATCAATCTCTATTGCCCCGGTCAATTCAACCTCACCGTCTCCATAATCCTGTATCTTTAAACCTTTGTATGAATCCAATGTAAAAGCGTTTTCTTCAAATACAACAGTACTGTCAATATAATATCTTCCTGCCATCATGTATATGTGCACAAGATATTTGTCACCGTATAGCTCCATATAATCGGCAGCAAGTTTTTTGGCAGCATTAAGCGTTTTAAACGGTTTTTGCGGTGTTCCATCATTACTGTCGCTTCCGTTAGGAGATACATAAACACCCATTAGCTTAATAAGCTGATTTTCATTTATATTGTCATAATTTCCGTTTTCTGTAATATAGAAAATACCGTTACTATACATCTTATATTCAATGTCAAGATGTCTGCATATATCAAGAGAAATATATAACGCATCATTTTTTTTCTCGACCGCTCTTTCAAGCTTTATGTATGTATTATCAAGTGTAAAACTGTCGGAATTGTATGTAATAGTTATATTATGTTCTCCGGTAAAAGTCAAACTGTCCGATGTATTGTCTTCGCTTGCTTCATAACCGTTATTTGTCAAAAACCACTCTGCCGGAAGCATTAAAACATTATCGCTCATATACGGCGGATAATCAAGTTCTTCATCTGTCCTGCCGGCAAAAGCCGTTTTTGCGCCTGTGCACATCAGGATTTTCGTGTTTTCCGGAAGGATATTTTCTTTTTTTGCCGCTGATACCGTAATTGTCAGACTGGATAAGGCTAAACCCGCCGCGGCAACCAATGAAATAATTCTTTTTTTCATCATATCAAACAATCATCCTTTCTTTGTCGTTTTAATCTGCCGCACACATCAGTTTAAATGACCTCTTATAACTATTATATTTGACGGGTTTCCTATTCTTGATGTAATCAATACTCTGTCACAATTTTCCCCCGCTGTTTCATATGTCTTGATTTGTGATAAGCTGATAGTTGAAACCTTAGGTTCTTTATTTTGCAGATCAACCAAGGTCGCGGTAGTTCCTGCCCAGGTATTTGTAACATAACCCTCTTTTGTTTCATCGTATGACGAAACCTCCAGCGGCTGTGTTGTTGTTGTAAGATAATCGGCGTCTCCCTTTAATGCATATCCCAGCATTACACGCATTGCTTCATCACTGTATGTCATCCAAGCATAGCCATATGTTGAGAATGAGTATGTTCCATTTGATTCAACATATGATACACTGTACGGATTTGAATATGCATATAGTGCATCCTCCCAGTGATCGATACATCCGGCCAAGGCTCCTTGCACATTCTTATAATTACTGTATATATTCCCGTCAATGGTAAATCCGCCCGAATAATCCGCATTCTCGTCAAAGAATAACTGCACCTTGTTTATGTTTCCATCCTGATCCAGACCATATCTGATTATATCTCCGATCTCAACTTTAAAATAATGCGATACCCCGTTTGCATCAACATATGCATTGTCTCCCTGAACATTTACTACATTTCCTTCTTCAAGAGCGTCGTCAACAACAGTAAACTCCATGTTAGATTCGTCCATAACGAGTATTTGGACAGGCATATCGTCTGCATCAATGCTTTGATATATTTCTCTCACGATCCCTACCGTATGCGGAAGCTCCGTCGATATCGCCTGGGACACATCCTTGGTATACACCACATATTCCGCAACAGGCGAATCCTTTTTTGTGGTGTAAACCATTACATTGTTCATCACTTCATTATCTGAGAAAAGTGATCTTGTTCCTACTGAAAATCCGTTATCGGTATCAAAGCTTTCGCTCGCATAGTTACATGCAAGCACTTGTGTGGCATTATTGATAATAACCTTTCCGCCTATATTTCCGGCGCAATATATATTTCCGTTATAAGATGCTTCATCAATCGGTATCCTTGTCAGCCTGTCATCCTCATTGTTTTCGCTTTTTTGCATAGATGCCAATTCCAGCTTTGAAATATCATCATTTTCATCAATTGAATATCTGCACAATCCGCCTACTCTGTCTCCATTTTCAGTTATATAATTGCTTATGATTTCATATGCCAGATTAAGTTTTTTTGAATCATTAATTCTTCTTGATATTGTTTTTCCGTCTTCACCTTCGTATACAAGAGTAAAAATATCCGGCATAAACACCTTTTCGAGTTTTGCGGCTGTCATATCATAATATGTAAGCATCAGGCATTCTTTGTCCATTTCACTCTCATCTAATTTTATAACTTTGGTAATAAATCCGACTTCATTATCAGCAGCTGTTTTTGTAAACATAACGATATTTCCGAAAATATCAAAATAGAAAGTATAGGTCGTGTTTATTTTAGGAAGCTCCCCATCCGGATTTGCATCAATGTAATCTTTTGATAAAATGTATTCCGTATCATTGGATGTAAGAACCATTTCATTATTGCTGTTATAATTTATACCTGTTACTCTTACATTTTCTGCAGATTGCTGAGATATATAAACCTCAACAAGATTTTCGCCCAGACATATGCTTGTTACCAACCCCATTGACAAAGACCTGAAATCTCCCGGCTCCCCGTTTGAATTATATATTCTGACTCTTTTATCATCGGTTGAAAGATCCACTGAATTTCCGATAACAGATGCTTTTGAGAATATCCTTTCACTTGAACTGTCCACATAATCGATATTAAAATTTGCATATTCTTTTATCAAGATCAGATCAGCACTGTTTTCGCCCCTTGGAGTGATCATGGTTATGGTCCCGTAATTGAAATCAAAAATACTTTCGTCATAAGCTGCAACAGCAGTACCGTTTTTAATAACGGATGCCGCAACATTTATTTTGACAGTTTTATTTTTTATATCATCCTGCAAAGCATATTCGATCATTGTTCCGTCATATGAGATAAATTCCGAAGCATTTATCTCAACTGCTGTATCGCGATTTGTAGGACACGCATAAACAAGCTCATTTTCATCTTTGGTATAGTAAACCTTTACCTCTCTTCCGAGATAATCCCTTGCATAATCATGTTCTTCATCAACAGATAATTTAAGCCCGTCGACTTCTATGTAATTTTCACCGACCACCGATGTCTGAGTAAATGCGGTATATCCGTCATCGGTCATTCTGCCGGTTCTTTTTTCAAGATTTAAAAGCATCGTGAGAACATTCTCACCCTCTATCGTGGTAAATCCCGAGCCATGCTGTCCCGATATATTCAACTGCATCAAATCTATTTCCAATGAATTGAACAGCAGCTGCGCCGCATTGCCTCTTGTTATATATCCGGAGGTATCAACACCTTTTAACATTCCGAGCCTTGATGCAACACCGATATATCCGTTTGGATAACCTCCGTTTATTTGAGCCTCATATGAGTAGCCGAGCATGCTTACAACAACTTTAACTGCCTGTTCAAATGTCATGCTGCCCTCAGGATCGAACATGTCATCTCCGATGCCAACCATTAAGCCATGCTGTGCTGCAAGCATAATATCATCATAATGCTCGTCACTGTCGGTAACGTCTGCAAAAACTTCCTGTATGATTGTTACATCTTCTATTTCTATTAATTGAAGCTCCTCCTCAACATCTTTAAAGAAGCTTTGTTTCCATTCTTCAACGGAAGCATCCTCTGTCCCGTAATTATATATGTTTGCAATAACCGATGCAAATTCCGCTCTTGTCATATTATTTTCCGGCAAAAAGGTGCCGTCGGTGTAACCTTCTATTATTCCCAGTCCCGCAATTGTATTTATTGCCTCGTTTGTTTCATCAACGTCTGAGAACTGCGCGTATGCCGGTATTGCTGTTAATGAGGCAACAGCAAGAATTATTGATAATAACTTTTTCATATTTACCTCCGTGACATTACTTTGTATATCTGTAAATAATTACTGCAGCCTGTGCCCTTGTGCAAAAATCAAATGGTCTGAAGGTGTTGTCTTCAAATCCGCTGATAATTCCTGCATTATTGAGTGCTGCAACAGGCTCCTTTGCATATTCCGAAACCTCGTCAAAATCCGCAAGATTCGAATCAACGCCCTTTTCAAAGCCTCCGGCGCGGTAAATTATTGTACATATATCCTGTCTTGTAACCCTTTCATTCGGTGCAAATGTATTTTCATCTATTCCGTTTATCCAGCCGTTTTTAAAAGCTGCTGCAACATAGGGTGCAAACCAATCATCGGCGTTCACATCATCAAATCCCATTTCAAAATATTCTGCCTGTATATTCTTAGCAGTACAAATCATTTTAACAAGCTCCGCTCTTGTCAATGTTTCTTCAGGTGAAAATTTGTTATCTCCTTTTCCGGCAATAATTCCTTTTTTATATAACTCCATAACTTCATTATAAGCCCAATGAGCAGATGTCAAATCACTGAATACATTATTCTCTGTATTATTGTTATTTGTATCATTTTGGTCAATTAATGACGACGCGTCTGTCATAACCAAAGGCTTTGAATTTCCGGATGCATTTGACGGACCTGAACCCGAAGATCCGGTTTGGCCTCCGGAACCGGAACCATCTGCTCCTGACGAAGGTTTAAAGCTCTTAATTACATCCTCCAAACTCTTAACATCAGTAAATGATGAATTAAGTATTGCTTTATTTATATCGGTTTTATTTTGGGTGTTGAGGTAATTTGAAATATCAATATCAACACTGCTGGCATTTTCTTTTGTGAGTACCGATGAAATGTGTCCCGTACCGTTGGTTTTAGCATTCTTTACAGCATATACTACAATATTTTTTCTCAAAGCATCCAATAACGCTTCAATATCTTTATAATCTTTTGACATAATATTCTTATTGATATTTTTAATTCCATCATCTGAAACATCATTGTTATAGATCTTATATAATGTCACTCCGTCTGAATCTATTGAAGAATATCCCATAATATCATTATATATAAGCAATCCGTTGCTTCCTGTAACAGAATCCGAAAGCCCTTGTTTTACCGCTTCAAGTACAGAGAGCTGTTTTATTAAGAGCTGTGCATTTGCTATTTTTTCAAGCTTTACACTCTGTGCATCATCATCATTTATTGCTTCAAATTTTGAAATATTTTCTAACAATCTTGATGCAAATGCTTTTTCATAAGTGTCATTCTCTCTCAATATTATATACGGTGCAAAATTAAGTGCAAGTTTCTGTTCCAATTCGTCAAAAATAGTCATAATTTCATCAGTTGTTCCAGATTTTGCGAGTGTATTTATAATATCATAACGGTCTTCATATGTTGAAAAATATATATTATTGTTTATATATTTTTCCTCAAGACTGTCAGCGCCTATTTCTATTTTCAAATATCCCGATTCATTGATATTTTGGCTTTGCAATATTATTTCAAATTCAAAATATCCGTCGTCATTTGCCACCATATTGTCGGAATATATCAGCGTATCATCCTGACTGCTTACATTGATTGTAACAATTTCATTTTCTGCCAGGAAACCATTTATTTTCAGTGTGTTTGTGTCAAGCTGCAAAACAGGCTGTGTATAGTCAGCACCGTTAACGGAACTACCTGCGCTTCTCAATTCTGATATTTCACATAATGATTTTAAATTTTCATCCGTTACCGACAAATAAAATACAATATCATTACTTTGAACCATGGATTTATATGCTTCATATAATGTTATCAGCTTTTCAACACTATTGCCCGGTTCAACAGTCAGTTTTTCCGTTTGGGCAAAATGGATTGTTTTTCGGTCGCTTCCGTATATACCGGAGTTAATAATACACTCCTGGGATACAGCCGAATTATTTGTAAGGCTCAGCATACTTGTTTCTTCATTAAAATAGCTTGTTATAAATTTATTAATATCCGCCGAAGCTGTGTAATCATATATTATTGTGATGTTTGGATATTTTTTCAAAGCCAAAGCTTTATCGATTATTACCGTTATCGTTCCGCTTGTATCTTTGTCGGCCGGAATATCGATCTCAAGCCTTGTGTCATCCTGTAACAATGCTGTTTCAACATTGCTTACCTCGATATCATTTATCATGACGGATACATTTAATGTTGATGGGGCTACAGGTACGTTAAAATCAAAATCCGCTCCGATCGTATTTTTATCCTTTCTGTATATTGAAGGTGTAATTGTCAAAATCATCTGTTCCATTTCGGCGATCAAATTCTTATCGATCGAACTCAAATTCATTCCGCGTTCCAGCATTTCGTTATAATAACCGACAAGCTGTCTTATTTTTGCAGGATCGGCCGTATCGATTTTTCCGTCAATTACAAGCTCCGAATATGTTTTTAAAATGTTTTCCTTTATTTCAACATTTGATAAAGGAACTTCATTTATTGCAAGTACGAAATATGCTCCGCTGGAACCGTTAAAGGTCAATGATCTTATTTGCTTTGCAGCATTCAACGGTATTTTATACATCGTTATCTCAAATCCGACATTGGAAATAGCGTTATCATACAATCTTGGCGGCCATCCGAATTTTCTGCCCGCATAATATTCGCAATTGTATCTTGCAGTCCAATCACTGTCTCTGTCAAGCGGGACAAAATTTATATTTTCTGTCGTTCCGTCAACATAATTTTCATCGATTGACAGGCTTGTTCTTTTATCCGCACCGGCTATAAGAACATAAAATGCACTTGCCGCTTTTCCGCTCATATCCACCGTTACCGGATTTCCGCCGGGCAGTACCTTAACACTGTCTTTACCTCTGCCGTCATTATCATATATTGAGTCGCTGTGCAGACGTTCTTCGGTATAATCAAAGGTAACACTGCCCTGTGACGGCCCTTCTTCATATGTGCCGTTTTCTGTCATCACAGCAGGTTTTATATCCATTTTCATTACGCCGTCGGTAAGCCAGTCAATAATATTTACGTTTAAATTTGCCGATTCGTAAAAGCTTGTACTCAACGGTTCCCAAACATTTGAACCTGTCCCGCCATTTTCGAAAAAAAGATCGGTATCATAATTTAAAGAAATATTTCTTTGCTCGGGAACGGTATCGTCATTATTATTAACATTGCTTTGTATGTTCTCAATATATATATTTATCTCATCAATGTCATAATTTATTTGAGCAAGGTCATATTCCAAGCCAAAATAAAGATATATTTCCTTTAGTTTATCAATATTTTCACCCTTAGCAGAATACTCCTGCAAATATTCTACCAGTTGATCAAGCTCTGATATGGCGGTATCAGCATCGGAAATTTCCTCCGGGGTATAAATAAACTCGTTATTTTCAATATATTTAACCGCAATATTTTGGATATTTTCCGACAATTGCGATATTTGAGAATAATAATTGTAGCCGTCAATAAGATTTGACACAAGTTCTATATTTTCTTCCGTTGCGATCTCATATCCCAGTCTGTTTCCCTGTATCAATCCATCCAAAAGCTTTTCGGCGTCCTCAATATTGTTTTCATTGATATCCTTAAACGTCAGATCCTTAAATTGGTCAAATAACGCGAGTTTTTCATCTATTTCACCCTGAAGCTCATCCTCGGTGTATTCGGTATAAGCTACAGCAGCTATAAACATATCCGAATCAGGTATAACTGAAAAAGATATTATTTTCTGTTGTGAAGGCTCGATCTGTGCATAATTCAAATATACGTCCTCGGCGCCCTCCTTGAAAAGGAATAATCTTCCCTGAGCTCCCACATTAAGCTCTTTCCCCATTGGATAGCTTATCTCTCCCTGAGAAGTCATCGCGCCTATTTGTATATTTTCCATTGTCTGAGAAGTTTCATTTGAATAATACAATTTTATATCGGCAGTTATATCGTTTTCGTATCCTGCTCCGATAAACGCGATATTCTTTACATAAATACCTTCATCATCCAGACTGAATTCAATTTCTTGATTGGCACCTATTTTGATAACGTCATTTTCATCACTTTCGGAATAGTTGCCGTTCATTATAAAATCCATATTATTTAAAGTAATTATTTTATTGTCGGGAAGTGATGCCGCATTATACATATGCTCCGGATATGTCTTTGTCCTCACTGCCGTTGCTTGTTCGATTTTAAATATACTTTCATTATAGTTTATGTCGGCAGTTTCCGCCCATGCCGGGCATGCCGGTACAAGCAATGATGTCATTAAAATAACCGTAATCAATAAATTGTTTTTCTTTTTCATAGTTTATTCCTTTCTTTTTGAAAACAAAAGATAAGCATTCTGTTAAATCCGGCTGCCCGTTAAGGGACAGAATTTTTGGATATTTACCCTTAATTCCGTCCCCCCGTGACAGCTTACAGCTGTAAATTAATTATTTTTCCGCATATGCCAAAGGCATTATTGTATTCAACGAATCCCAAACAAGTACCTTATATGTTACCGCATTTGGGTCGACCGGCATTGATACAGTTTCACTTTTTTCACTTTGTGTATTGGCAGACAATACCGAATCTGCTCCTTTAACCAATTTCAGCAATGAACCGTTTTCATCATATGCCGCAATCACTATAACATATTCCTGATCTTCCTGCGTTGAGTTCTTCATTGTAACCGAAGCGCTTACAATATCTCCTTCTATTGTGATCTCAGGCGTATCAAATACGATCATTCTTCCGAATATTATATCTTCCGCACTGCTCTTTAAAGATACGATCCTTTCAATATCGCCTTGTGTCAATGGATAATGTCTGTCATTCATTTCAAGTGCCGCAACAGCGCCCTGATATACGGCCTGTGCATTATCCTCCGTTATTTGTTCATGGGACTCTGCAAGCTCGATTTCCATTGCATCCCACATACCTATCAATTCATCGTTTGTATATGGTACAACTGTCATGGCTAACATGTAAACATCAGAGTCGATTTCCTTTGAAACGGTCACAGAAGAAATCTTCTTCATTTGCGTGGGTTCGATAACCGACGAAACAATAAAATTGTTTGTTGTTGTCGCCTCATATGCTCCGGTTTCCGTATTCCATTGGGCTTGCGATACAGCAAAATACGGATTGATCTGTGAAGTTGACCAAAAGTCTCTGTCATAAACCGGAGCCAGCAGTGTCTCGCTTGTATTGTCCGTATAATTTACAGTAACCTTTATTGTGCTTACCACCTCGGAGTCGATCGCAAACGCGATCTTCTTTAAAATTTTATCTCCTATTTCAAATGTTGTGCCGACCCTGTTAAGTGCCGCAGAATCATTTTCTCCTGATCTTGTTCCCGAGATCATAAAGGTTCTTCCGGCTTCTCCGTTATCATACTGTCCGTCTCCTGCAGGACTCAATTCCACCACACCCGTTTCCGGGATCTTTGAGGACTCGTAAATTCCCGTATCCTTTGTTGCCTTTTGTGTATCGCCCGCTGTAACGATAATATCACTGTCAAATTTATCCGATATATCAATCATTTGCGGCAGCTGTGCGGTTGCCTGCTCCGCTATTTCAAATATATCTGCATAATCCTTTGACATCGCGGCTTTTCTTTCTTCAAGCTCATATACGTACTGAGCCGCATTCTCGGCAATTTTAACATTTTCCTCCGTCACATATCCGGCAAGACCGTAATCATCCAATGCGACCAAATCCCTTGCCTGTTCAATACCGCTGAATAATTCTTCATTTGACATAGGCATTGTGGTTATCGCGTACAGATACATTTGAGTTGATCCCCAGCTTGCTGTGTAACTCATTCTTATCGAGTCGATCTTTTTTGACGGATCAATGTCGATCTTATAATAATTCAGATGCGGTTCACCCGGAATTTGTTCGGCAACACCGTTATTATTCTGGATTTTTAAATATCCTCCTATGTACCAGTAACCGGCATATGCAGGATAGTTGGCAACCTCGCTTGCAATTCTTGATTTTCTTACATCAATATTTTTGTCTTCCCATGTGCCGTCAGCATAATTCACTCTCATTGCTATTGTTCCGTAACTGTTCGGATATATTAACATATACATTGTATCAACACGTTCGGCTGCCTGTGCCGCCAAAGCATCTATTGCCAATACATCGCCTTGATCTATTTCAATTGCATCCAAAATCTTACCGTTTAAGGAATCTGTACTCATTGCAAATGGGATCTGAACACCGGTATTTTCAAATACGTATGGATTTTGTTCATCACCCGCATTTTCAACGACCCGCATTTCATCAACGATTTTTACCCCGTTTTGCAATTGTGACGCTACTATGTTTCCGCACAGATTGTTTTGGTCTCCCAGTTCAACAAACGTATCGTCCAAAGCATCTCCCGCAACAGCTATCGTATCAACATTAAAATAGCTTGTGATATCCCAGGTATATTCGGTTGGGTTTTCCATTTGAGAATAAAATTCCGCATCTTCCCTTAAAGCTCTTAATGTCTCAAATTCACTTTCTCTTGCAGAATGTCTTTCAACCAATTCATCGGCATATGCATTTGCAGTCAATACCCTTTCAAAATTCTCTGCTGTTACCGTTTGAATATTAAGGTTATTTATATAGTCTTTCATTTCCGCATTGGAAACAGGTATTTCCGTTAATGCAAAAACAATATAATACTCGTTGGGCAGCGCTTGGAAGGTTATTGAGTCGATCTGCTTTTCTGAATCTACCGGCAAGCTGTACATTACATATGACATTGTTACGGCGCTCCAGTATGTTGCAATACCGTTCTCATTGGTATATCTGTTCGGCCATCTGTTTGATGTGCTTCCGGCATAATATTCACTCGCTGTGATGTTTTGGATCGTGTCTCCGTCACATCCGTAAAGAGCAAATGACAGCGGGACACTTGTTCCATCCTTATAATTAATCGTTACATTTGAGGTTTTTCCGGCAGCTGAATATATGTTTACGTATAATTCTTTAGCAGCTTTACCGCTTAATTGGACCGTTTTCTCACCATTCTCAACAAGTATGCCGTCCTTACCCGAGCCGTCGGTAAATTCACCATCCCCTCTGAAAGCGTTTGTATTCATCTTGAAGGAAACGGTTTCGTCCGATACGACCTTCTCTCCGTCAATGACCTGTGCTTTATTTATCTTCCATATGTTTTGTGAATCGACAAGATTACTTTCATCTACATTACGTCCGGTAAAGTAAAAGCTTTCATTTAATCTGTCCCCTTCTTTAACAAACATATCCACATCGTAATCCAAAGGAACAAACCGCTCTGCCGGGTCTTCCGCGCTTAAAATATACTCGGCATCTTCCTTTAATTCTCTTAGCTTTATAAAATCATCCTCTGAAGCCGCATTTCTTAAAATCATTTCATCGGCATACGCATTTGCTGTCATTACCTGATTTACATTTTCTTCGGTAACTTCGGTTATTGAATTTGTCTCAGAAGTATATACATCCATTTTTGCATTTGACATAACATTTTGGGTCATGGCATAAATATACAGATCTGCGCCCGTTGCCGACATATATATATTTTGGACTTTTTTACCGGGATCCAATGCCAGTTTAAATACCGTTGCCATCGGTACACCGTCTTTAAATACCACCGTTTCAAGACTGCTGTCACTATTGCTGATAACTCTTGATCCTAATAAATTGACCCCGCTGTCCGATGTCCATAATCCGGCAAAAGCAGGAGTATTTGCCAATTCTTCACCTGCAAATCGTGCAGTCGTCAGCTTGTATGTATTGTTTTGGACAGTTCCGTCTTCGTATGTTACATCAACCGACAGGGTTGGTTTACCGTACGCCAATATATAAACGCTGTCGGCAAAATTATCAGCTCCTATTGCCGACGCGTCGATTGAAATATTTTCGCCGTTATTGATATATATTGTATCCTTTATACCGGTACTTGTTACATCCGGATCAACATAAAACGGAATTTTTGTTCCTGTTTGCTCGAAGGAATAGCTTTCGTTATCCGATACTACCCTTAATTCGTCAAGGCTTGTAAGCAATGATTGGAAATATTCGCCCGGGATTTGATTGTCGTGAAATTTCCAGGTGCTGTCAAGGGTTACCGATTCACCCAGCTTACCGATGGTATCTGCGGTATAATACTGAGATATGTCAAGAGTTTCCAGATCATAATCCTTAACCGATTCGGCAGCCGGCAATAAAGCTCTTATCGCGGAAAAATCACTTTCTGCCGCCGCATTTCTTGAGATCAATTCATCAGCAAACTTGTTTGCCTTTATAATATCCTGAGCATTTGAATAAGTTACCTCATCAGCCGATAAGCCTGTTATAAAATCCTGCATTTCCTCATTTGATACGGCGCTTTGAGTAAGACCATACAATACCTGCAGCAAACCTGTTTCTATATCTTCTGACGGATAACAATAAAAGGTGATCGACTTCGGGGTTTTTGCGGTATTCAAAGGCAATGCATACATATCAAGCGCCATACCGCAGGTTGCGTTCGTTCCCGCTCTCAGATTGCCGCTTTCATCTTCGTAGGTTTCAAGTACTCTTTGGAGCCACCAACCGTATCGTCCCTCATAATATTCGCATGTATTTTTTTTCGTATCCAATCCCATTTCAAGAGGGAAATATTTGAATGAATCCGTTGTTCCGTCGGTATACTCTATTACCTGTTTTACCCCCAATGGTACGACATTTTTTGCCGTCCAATATAACATATAAAGCTTATCCGACGGTTTTTGAACAAGATCAATTGTATATGTCTGTACGTCGGTACTTGAAGTAGGCTTTATTACAAGTGCGTCAAGACCTTCTTTGTTTTCATATTCTCCGTCGCCTCTTAAATTGTCCGCATTCATTTTAAATGGTATTGTTTCGCTTGTGGGTGTTACACTGTACGTTCCGTCATCATTCTCTTCCATAACCGTTTTTGGGACCTCAATGACCGTTTCATCATTTCCGTAATCCTTTAAAATGGATGAACTTAATTCCATATTATAGCCAGTATTGTACCAACTGTCATTGAGCAGATCCCCCCTCCTGAGTAACCGTATCGACTCCATCAACATTGGTTACCTTTCTTCCTTGTATAAGAGTATCTGCATTGTAATAACTGCTGATATCCACCAGGTATTCAGTAGGATCCAAAGCAGTCTCTTCCTGCGCCGTAACGGCAGGTACGGCATTTGCAAGCATTAACAATGCAAGAGTTATTGATACAAGTTTCTTAGACATTTTTGTTTCTCCTTTCGTTTTTAATCTTTATAATGTTTTAGATTATATATTTTAAAATTTTCCGTATTACCGGAAAATTCAAAATCGGAACTATTTTTAAATCCGCTGTGTTTGCGTCCATATCATCAATTGTAAAGGCTTACGCCTTTGCGTCTTTCCGGGACATAACGACCGTATACCTTGCACACAATATAAAATCCTTTATATATCTATGCTAAAATTTATAATCTGATTTTCACAAGGTTTGATTATGCTGTTTACCACAACATACATCTCTTTGCGGCAGCTGACGGTTTATCATACCATAATTCAGACATTAAGTCCATTTTTCTGTCACATTAAACAAAGATGTATAATACAAATATTTCAAAACATTTACATAATTTAATATCATGTTACAAGTTAATTATATCACACTTATATTATCAGAATATATATAAAATGTGCATGAAACATTTAAAAATCATGCTTCATGCACAGTAATCATTTTTCTTTGTATGCTTTTCTGTATTCTTTCGGCGTTTTTTTTGTATATTTTTTAAATACCTGTGAAAAATGCTGAGGGTCAAAATATCCCACCGACTCTGCAATATCGGTTATGCTCCTTTGAGTTTGAACAAGAAGCTTTTTTGCGATTTCAACTCTGTATTTTGCGATATATACCTGAGGCGAACAGAATAAGATTTTGTTAAATAATCTGCACAAATAGTTTTGTGATATATTGACCTGCTTTGCAATAAATTCAACTGAAATATTCCCTGCATAATTCGCATGAATTTGTATCAAAGCTTCTTTTACATATTCCGCTCCCACTGCGCTGTCGTCAACAAGATGCCCTATTTCCTGAACGTTTTCCGGTTTCTTATGATATGACATTATTTTGAAAAGAACAGACATCAAATACAAATTGAAATTTTTATCATTATAATTTATATAACAGGCATCGCGTATCGTCCTTGCTATATATTGGACATTTTCAAAATCAAAAATTTGAAATTTGCCGTCAAAACCGCAGCCCCTCAAGAAATATTTTGCTTTTGTGCCGCCCAGGATGATCCATGTGTATTCATAAGGATCTTCCTTGTCAGCCGTATATTTGATATTACTCATAGGTGGCATGATATACCCTTGTCCCGCAGAAATTTTAAATCCGTTTACAACAGCTTTTCCTCTTATACAATAATGTATGCAGTAGTTCCCCCGCGCAAACCGCTGTTCTCTCAGCGGCTCGGTTATAATATGACCTATTTCATCTACATATAAATCATTATCATCGGGTGAATAGTTGCTGAGTATTGTACATATTCCTTTTTTGCTTACTTTTGTTCTCGATTCTTCCATAACGCACCTTCCTTATCAAAAATAATTAAGGTTTTTCCAGCGTAATATTTCCTATTTTCAAGCTCCGAAATTCGTCCAAAACCGTGTTGGCCGCTCTTTCGGTATCTATTTCGCCTCCGGATATGAAAAATCCTCTTTTTCGTCCTATATATTCAAGTATTTCATAACCCTTCATTTCCGAAATATTATTTGTCAATTTATATCTTTCACAAAGTAATTCACTGTAATTATCTCTCAAATATTCAAGAAGAGAATATGATAAAAGTTCTATGTTCATTATTTCATCTTTTATAGCTCCGGTATATGCAATTTTTTTTGCGGCTTCCTGTGATTCAATCTTTGGAGGAAGCAGTCCCGGAGTATCAAGCAATTCAATATCATCACGAATTCTTACCCATTGTTGTGTTTTTGTAACACCCGGTCTGTCTGCCGCTATTGCTTTTGTCTTTTTTACCAATCTGTTAATCAAAGTTGATTTTCCCACATTCGGTATTCCCACCATCATTATTTTTACCGTTCTTGTGATACCTTTATTCTTTTCCCTTTCTATCCTATCCTTTACAAGTTCTTTGGCAGCAGGTGCAATTTTATTGATTCCATATCCTGTATTGCAGCTTATGGGAATAACCTTTATACCCTGTTTTTCAAACTCTCTTATCCACAAATCAGTTACATTCTTGTCTGCAAGGTCATATTTATTCATGACAATAAGACGTGGTTTACCCTTTAATATATCATCAAAGTTTGGGTTTCTTCCGGACTTTGGTATTCTTGCGTCAAGTATTTCAACCACAACGTCAATCATTTTAATATTCTGAGAAATCATTTTCCGGGTTTTTGCCATATGTCCCGGAAACCATTGTATTTGTTGTTCCTGCATAATTTATCTCCGTTTTCAAATATTAATTGAACCGCAGCCAAAAAGCAACGGTTCACCTTTTTATTCTACAAATCCAAATGAATCAAACGGCCATATTCTCAGCTGTGCTTTACCCACAATTGCCTCAAATGGCACCTGACCAAGAGACGAAGAACGGCTGTCTTTACTGTTTCCTCTGTTATCTCCCATCACAAAAACATAACCATCCTGAATTTCCATCGGGAATTGAACTTCCGAATCATATGTTGATGTTGTTCCGTCATAATATTCTTCCTCAAGAAGTTCTCCGTCTACATAAACATTTCCGTCATGAATATCCACTGTCTGTCCCGGCAAAGCAATTACTCTTTTTACATAATAGCGTATTTTTAAGCTATCAGGCAGACTGAAATAATTTATCATCTTTGTAAACCAGTTATATTTTTCTCCGTTCATTTCAAGATTCTGATAATATTCATCTCTCTTATGATATGTTGAATCCAATATAACTATATCCTTTTGCTGAGGTTTGTAACCTATCTTGGTTACAACAAGTCTGTCATTATTCATCAATGTAGGATACATAGACTCACCGTCTACTCGTACTATGTCAAATAAAAAGCCTTTTATAAGGAAAGCTATTACCAAAGCTATTGCAATGGTGTAAACCCATTCAAAAACCTCTTTCTTCAGGCTGAACACTTCTTTTCCTACTTCTTCCACCATTTCAGGTTCATTATTTATTTCACTTGCTTCGGCATTTATTTCATCTGTTGTGTCCTGTTTTTTGTTTTCCGGTAAATCACTCATTATTATTCCTCCATTCCGCTGTACAATCACTTCAAAACCACTTTAGATTAAACGTGTCTGTTATAATAATATATGTAAATATTTATTTAAATATTATTAACCGAATTCTAAATATACAAAATTCAAACTCAGTCTACAAGCAAAAAGGGACAGTACCTGTCCCTTTTTTTCTCATATCAACAGGAAAATCATATTTTTTCCTTAACTTTTGCAGACTTACCAACTCTGTCACGAAGATAGAACAATCTTGCACGTCTTACTTTACCGAGTCTTGAAACTTCAATTCTTTCAATATTCGGCGAATTTACAGGCCAGGTTTTTTCCACACCTACACCATATGATAAACGTCTTGCTGTAAATGTCTGCGAAATACCGCCGCCCTGAACCTTTATTATGGTTCCTTCAAACATCTGTGTTCTTGTTCTGTTACCTTCAACTATTTTCTGGTAAACCTTTACGTTATTACCCACCTTAAGTTCAGGTAAATCAGTTCTGATTTGGTCTTTTGTCAAAGCATTAATGATTTCATTTGAGTTCATCATTATGCCCTCCTCTCATATCTTAAATGTTCGTGCCGACCGAGGCAGAGGACCATTCATAATTTAACTTGGATATTATATCATACTTTTTATATAAAATCAAGTATATTATTTACATTTTTTATAATTTTTTTTTAACAGGCAAAATTTCTTAAATTATATTGACATCTTGATAAATTAATGATAATATATTAAACATAGAGGTAGAGGCGCATTTTTTATAAGTAACAACGAGATGTTTTGCGGAGAATTTGTTTGTTGTGAAAGGAAACAATGCCGAAGTGACGGTCAATCCGTATGATCTGTTGCTGGACGTAATGTTAATAGCATTGCGGCTGTCATCATTACACAAATGATGGAGAGCTACTGCAAAAAGCATTTTTATGCCGTTTCAGCAATAGCTCCCTGCAGCTATTGTTTTTTTAATAGTTAAAAATATATACAAAAACGCAAAATGAAATTTTTTTATACTGTGCAGCTCTATGCTTGGTATATTGATACCGTGATTATGTTTCGCGATTATTTTAAAAAAACAGAAAGGAAGTATACAGCATGAAAGAAAATTATAAGGTAGGTATTATAGGGGCAACAGGTATGGTCGGTCAAAGATTTATTACTTTATTATATGATCATCCCTGGTATACCATAGAGGTACTGGCAGCATCTCCCAGAAGCGCCGGAAAAAAATACTCCGACGCCGTTTCTTCAAAATGGGCAATGGATATTGAAATCCCATCATCTGTTGCAAGCATGACGGTTATGGACGCTGCGGCGGATATTGAAAAAATTGCATCCATGGTAGACTTTGTTTTTTGCGCGGTAGACATGAAAAAGGATGAAATAAAAGCGCTTGAGGAAGCATACGCAAAAGCAGAATGCCCGGTTATCTCAAATAATTCCGCACACAGGCATACGCCTGATGTTCCGATGATCATTCCCGAATTGAATCCGGAACACGCGGAGATAATCAACGCGCAAAAGAAAAGACTGGGAACAAAAAAAGGATTTATCGCCGTTAAGTCAAACTGCTCAATACAAAGCTACGTTCCGGCTCTGCACCCGCTTAAGGAATACGGGGTAACAAAATGTCTCGTAACAACGTATCAGGCAATTTCCGGCGCCGGAAAAACTTTTGAAACATGGCCGGAAATGATGGATAATCTTATTCCGTATATTGGCGGAGAAGAAGAAAAAAGCGAGATCGAACCTCTTAAAATATGGGGCAAGATAGAAGGGGATAAAATTGTTGATGCAGACACACCGTCAATCACAACTCAATGCTTAAGGGTCCCGGTATCAAACGGTCATTTCGCGGCCGTATTTGTAAGCTTTGAAAAGAAACCGGCCATTGATGAGATCAAAAAAGCATGGAAAGAATTTTCAGGGATTCCCCAGCAGCTCAAATTGCCTCACGCGCCAAAGCAATTTTTGAATTATTTTGAAGAGAATGACAGACCACAGGCAAAGCTTGACAGAGATCTTGAAGGCGGAATGGCAATTTCCATCGGCAGACTCCGTCCCGATACACAATATGATTATAAATTTGTATGCTTGTCCCACAATACGTTAAGAGGGGCAGCAGGCGGCGGTGTTCTGATGGCAGAGCTCTTGACCGCTCAAGGCTATATGGACTGATCGTTAAAACCGACGCAAATATGATATTTCAAAATTATTTATTATAAAAAGAAAGGATTTTTATTATGAAGCAATTACCATTTACCGGATCGGGCGTTGCAATTGTAACGCCGTTTACCGATAACCATGAAATAAACTATAACTCACTCGGCGAATTGATCGAAATGCATATAGAACGAAAAACAGATGCAATTATTATATGCGGTACTACAGGAGAGGCATCTGCTATGCCCGATGAGGAGCATTTAGCTGCCATTGAATACACGGTAAAGCAGGCAAATCACAGAATACCGATAATTGCAGGTACAGGAAGCAATGATACAAATCACGCAATCAATCTTTCAAAAAGAGCAGAACAACTTGGGGCAGACGGACTTCTCTCCGTTACGCCCTACTACAACAAAGCGAATAAGAGCGGTGTAATCGCACATTTTAAAGCTATTGCCAAAGCAGTTGACATTCCTATTATTCTTTATAATGTACCTTCAAGAACAGGTATGAATTTTTCAATAGATGTTTTAAAAGAACTCGCAAAAATCGATAACATTGTCGGTTTAAAAGAAGCAAGCGGAAATATAAGCTATACAGCCAAAGTCGCGGCAGAAGTTCCTGAGCTTTATCTGTATTCCGGCAATGACGATATGATTGTACCCATGATGTCACTGGGCGGTAAAGGTGTTATTTCTGTTGTTGCAAACATACTTCCCGATGAAACTCATGATATATGCGAAATGTTCTTAAACGGAGATATTGAAGGTTCAAGAAAATTACAGCTTCAAATGCTTGATTTGATAAATAAACTTTTTATTGAAGTAAATCCTGTTCCGGTTAAGTATGCCATGAAAGAATTGGGTTACAAGGTAGGAGATGTAAGACTGCCGTTAGGACCGTTGGATGAAAACAATTTAAAAATACTGATGGAATCACTCGAAGCTTTCGGAGTAAAAAAATTATATTAAAATATTTACATATTTTCTTAAAATACATAATTATTTATATATAATTATACATGCCGCACTTTGGCGGCGGAATGGAGAATTTTCAAATGACAAACATTATTTTAAACGGCTGCAACGGTAAAATGGGGAGCGTCATCACGGAATTGGTTTCTCATGACAATGACTGTAAGATCGTTGCCGGCTTTGATATTAATGATTTTATAAAGCAGGATTACCCTGTATACACGGATATTTCAAAATGTACACTAAAAGCAGATGTAATAATAGATTTTTCTCATCCAAGTGCGCTTGACGGCTTGCTGAAATATGCTTTGGAAACAAAAACAGCAATTATTGCCGCAACCACAGGGCTTAGTGAAGAGCAAAAAGAAATGATTGTTGAAGCGTCGAAGCAAATACCGGTATTTATGTCAGCAAATATGAGCTTGGGCATTAACCTTCTTATTAATTTGGCAAAAAAAGCGGCAATGCTCCTTGGGAATGATTTTGATATTGAAATCATTGAAAAACATCATAATCAAAAAATCGATGCCCCCTCCGGTACGGCGCTTTCAATAGCCGATGAAATTTCATCCGTTCTTGATAATCCGCCTCAATATGTTTATGACAGACATAACAGGCGGACAAAGCGCGCAAAAAATGAAATCGGACTGCATGCCGTGCGCGGCGGTACAATAGTTGGGGAACATGAGGTTCTCTTTGCCGGGCATAATGAAGTTATTTCATTGTCACATTCGGCACAAAGCAAAGAAGTATTTGCCGCAGGCGCCATAAGAGCCGCAAAATTTTTAAAAGATAAACCAAGCGGTTATTATTCAATGACTGATCTGGTAAATTCCATAAACTGACAGATATTTAATTTTATTATTTAAAATTCACGAAAGGCTTTTAAATGAAAAATAAAATCCACAGTATTGAAGATATAGACATTAATAAAACCTGTTTCTTTACGGGACACAGGAAGATACCGAAAAAGATCCTCAATATCCTCGATCTGCAGCTTAACGATACCATTTCAACCAAATACAAAGAGGGTATCAGGAACTTTATTTCAGGTGGCGCCTTGGGGTTTGATACAGTTGCCGCAAATTATGTTTTACAGCTTCAAAAAAATTCATTTCCCGATATAAATTTGATATTGTTTCTTCCCAGCAAGGATTATACCTGCAAATGGAAAAAACAAGACCGTGATGTTTTAAAAAATCTTATAAAAAATGCCGCATTTGTTTTTTATACCGGAGAAACATACACAAAAGACTGCATGAAAATCAGAAATACCGCACTTGTACAATATTCAAGCTGCGGTATCGCATGTCTTTCCCATCTGAGAAGCGGAACAAGCCAAACCGTTTCCATGGCTTTAAAAGCAAATAAACCGGTTGATAACATTTGTGTGCTTGCAGAACCATTTTAAAATTTTTTTCGCGGCGGGATTTAAAAATTCCGCCGCGTTTTTATTATCTAAAAAGCATGGCTCAGGGATACCCTATCATGATCTGCGATAGTATTTCCGGGCCGATTCCTTATTCTTCATAAATAAAAGCATTTTCTATGTAATTTATTCTTTTCACCGTTAAAATAGCTTCTGTTTTATAATAATATACCTCAGCGACATCGAATCTAGTCTGTGCATCGGTATTTTCTCCCAGATAAAGCAGCGCCGAAGCTATAATTTTTTTCTGTTTGGCTTTGTCCACATACTCACTTGCATTTCCGTAACGGTTATTCTTTCTGGTTTTCACCTCAACAAAGCAAATGCAATTGTTTTTTTCCGCGATTATATCTATTTCCCCATATGCAGTATGAAAATTTCTTTCAATGATCGTATAACCTTTTTTTATTAAATATTCACACACTGAGATCTCTCCGAAATCCCCGATATTTTTTGTACTCATAGCCAGTCTCCCAAGATCAATTGTATAGTTTTTTATCAATATTTTATATTAATGATCATTCAGCAATTTCTTTAAAAAAGTCTTCCTATGGATCGGACAAGGCCCATATTTTAAAATGGCGTCAATATGTGCCTTTGTCCCGTAGCCCTTATGTTTTTCAAAACCATATTCGGGATACTCGCGCGCAATTTCACAAATATAGCGGTCTCTCGAAACCTTTGCCAAAATTGACGCCGCGGCAATACTTATACTCTTTGCGTCCCCTTTTACCACTGTTTCATGCGGTATTTCCATATCTTTTATACTGTTCCCGTCTATCAGCACAAAGTCCGGTTTCTTCTTCATATTAAAAACCGCCTTATTCATAGCCACATATGTAGCGTTCAATATGTTTATCTCATCTATAATCTTTTCGTCAACCGAAGCGACCCCGTAATCCTCCGCCTTTTGAATGATTTCGTCAAACAGCGCTTCTCTTTTTTTCCCAGAAAGTTTTTTTGAGTCATTTAACCCTAATATCTCACATCCCTCGGGCAGTATAACACAGGCAGCAAATACAGCTCCTGCCAACGGCCCTCTTCCCGCCTCATCCACCCCGGCAATACATAAATACCCTTCTTCCCTTTTTTGTCTTTCAATTTCACTCATTTTCTTTAATCTAAGGCGCTCTTCCTCATAATTTATTTTTCTCATTTTCGTTCTCCTATTACTACAAAAAATTTTTTTAAGTTTTTATAATAAAATTATAGCATTTTTTTTTATAATGTGCTATAATAATTTTAAAAAAAATTATTTTTTTCGGAGATTAAAATGCTGTATAAAAAAGAAATAACAGATCAAGTTATGATACAATACATCATACTGTTTACAATGGCAAAAGCAGACAGGATCGTTACCCATAATCAGCTTACTTCCCTTGTACTTGACAATTGTAACATTAAATTCACTGATTTTAGAATTGCTCTTGACAACCTTGAAAAAACGGGGCACATTCGTATTTTTCAGCCTCCGGGTAAAGAAACATACTGTGAGCTTCTTTCGCGGGGACGTGAAGCCAACACATTTTTTGAACATCAGATACCGGTTTACATAAGAGAACCCATCAAAAATTACATTTCACCCTTTTTTAAAGAGGACGCAATTAAAAGAAGTGTTACCGCCGAATTGCTCCCTTTAAGCGAAACGGAATACATGGCGGACTTCGCCATATATGACGGCAGCACCCCTTTAATGAAGCTTTCGGTATATGCCGGCACAAGAAAATATGCCAGCAGCATGATTGAGGAATTTAAAAAAGACCCTCAAAAAGTTTATGAAACAATTATAAATATGATTGGTAATAATGATAATGATGAAACAGAAAATAAAACCGATTTTAAAACACAGGAGGAAACAAAATGAAAATTTTTGAAAATGCGGAACACAAAGTATTGAGCCTTGAACAATTCAAATTATTTTGTGATCTTGACTGTAAGCTTCCGACACCCGAAAGCGATTATGGAAAAATATTAATAGCGGATGCGGATAAGGCCATGGATGAGGAGATTCCTCAAATCTACGCAAGTCAATATAAACGTTTTATAACTGACGGCAACCGTTCAGAATATGAATCAGGATATTTTAAAAGGCGCATGATGCTCAAGCGTCTGTTTGTCGGCGAAATCATTCAAAACAGCGGCAAATACATGGATAAAATCATCGATATCGTTTGGCTTATAATGGAAGAAAGCACATGGGTCATCCCCGCGCACAACAAAAAAAGACTCGGTTTTACCGATTATGAAAATGCACAGCTTCCCGAATGTTTTGACAATCAATTTCACTACATTGATCTATTTTCTGCCGAAACAGGAGCGATACTTGCAGCTGTTTATTATTTTTTGCGGGATAAATTTGAACAGTCCGTTCCCGAAATAATCAACGATAAAATACTATATACCATCCAACAGCGAATATTGATACCGTTTTTACGGTTTAACAATATGTGGTGGATGGGATATGAAACACCAAAAGTAAACAACTGGAATCCGTGGATTATCTCAAATGTACTTACTGCCGCGGCTTTAACGGAATCAAATACTCAGATACGTCAGCGTATCCTGAACAAATCCATGGAATGTCTTGACCGTTTCATTGACGGCTATAAGCCGGACGGAGGATGCGACGAGGGACCCGGATATTGGAGCAGGGCAGGCGCTTCATTCTTTGATGCCCTTGAAGTTATAAGCGATATGATAGGTGAAAAAACAGACTATTTTGAAATTCCGCTTGTGAGAAATATTATGGATTATATCCGCAAAGCACATATACAAGGTTTTACATACGCAAGTTTTGCGGACTGCAGTCCGAGACCATACAAAGAAGGGCTCACTTTTGTAATGCGTATGGGATTGAGAACAAACAATACTTTGCTTTATAACTTTGCATATACTCTTTCAAATAAGTACTATCCTTTAGGGGACTTATATTCAATATACCGTAATATTAAAGATATATGTTTTACCGCAAATCTTGACTTAAATAAAAAAATTGATTATGTTCCCGAAAAAGCAACAGTCCTTCCCGATTTACAAATAATGAAATTAATTAATGATAAAAATCTCATTACATTGATTAAAGGCGGAAACAACGATGAAAGTCATAATCACA
Source organism: uncultured Clostridia bacterium (assembly GCA_944392335.1). Taxonomy (GTDB): domain Bacteria; phylum Bacillota; class Clostridia; order UBA1381; family UBA1381; genus RGIG1988. The sequence goes on along the minus strand of CALXWJ010000097.1, from coordinate 44,070 downwards.
ATGATATAGGGAACTTCATTGTATATTTGGGCGAATATCCGATATTCATAGATATGGGTGCTCCAACGTATACAAAATACGTATTCAGCGACAGAAGATATACCATCTTCCCTATACCTTCTTTTTGGCATAATGTACCGGAATTTGACGGGATCGGTCAGAGGGAAGGCAAGGAGTTTAAAGCAGACAGCATGACCTTCGGCGAAAATGATGTATATGTCGAATATCAAAGTGCATATCCGAAAGAAGCAAAAATCTCAAAATGCCTTCGCTCCATTAAGGTAAATGATGACAGCGTTGTCATACACGAAAATGTAAAATCAAAAAGTAACTCTGTTGTCTTTAACTACTTTTTGGTTCAAAAACCCTCTTTAAAAGATAATGTATTGACCCTGCAAAACGGTGTTAAAATATCTGTGGAAACTGTCGGGGACATTGCTGTTGAAGAATTTGAAATCCCGGACGATACCGTAAAGAGCAATTGGGATTCACAAAACATGTATAAACTTACCGTAAAATACAAAAACATATCAAATATCGATCATAAAATAAAAATAGAAATTTAAACGGAGAAAAAAATGAGAATTGACAAATTTTTAAAAATATCAAGACTGATCAAAAGAAGGACCATAGCCAACGAGGCTTGCGATGCGGGAAGAGTAAGCGTAAATTCAAATATTGTCAAAGCCTCCTACGACGTTAAGCAAGGGGATATAATCGAAATAAAAATGGGTGAAAAGGTAATTAAAGTAGAAGTGCTTCAAATACTTGAACACGCGTTAAAAGATGATGCCTCTTCCATGTACAAAGTACTGTAATAAACCGGATATTCCCATCATATATATGGTATATAAATATTATATATATGATAAGGAGTATAAAAAAATGGCTATTGAAAAAACAACCTACCAAACCCAGAGTATTCCGACACAAAAACTGATACTTGATAACAGAGAGCATTTATCTGTTACCGGAGTTGAAAATATTGACAATTTCACCGATAATGAGATCATTCTGCACACAAACCTCGGCAAGCTTACAATTAAAGGAGAAAATCTTCATATTAATAAGCTGAATGTTGACACCGGAGACTTCTCGATGGACGGTCGGGTAACCTCCTTTGTCTATTCAAAAATGTCTTCAAAAAAAGGCAGCTTTATTGAACGTTTGTTTAAATGAAAGTGTATCGGTCTATCATGAATTTTTACATTTTGATTTAAAACTTACACATTATTACGGAGGTTTAAAATGGGCGTTGATCTTTCCGCGGAAACAATTGCTTTTTTTGCAGCCATTACGGCAGGATTAGTTTCAGGAATATTATATGATATACTGCACACAATAGGTATTCTTTCAAAAAAAAGATCCGTTATATCCGTTTTTGATGTTCTTTTTATTATAATTTCCTGCTTTGTTATTGTTTCGGCTTTTTATATATTTAATTCCTTTCAACTGAGATGGTATATGTTTATAGGATTATTTACGGGTGTTATTTTGTATTTTTCATTGCTTAGCAAGTATTTTGAACATATATTGAAAGGTATTTTTAAAATAATTTACAAAATATTTTATTTAATTTTCAAAATACTCTTGACACCGGCGCGTTTTTTGTATAAAATTCTATTAGTATATTTTTTTATGCCTATTGACAATTTTATTATAAATAAAGTTAAATTAATAAAGCATAAAATTAATTTAATTAAAATAAACAGGAGTAATTCAAATGAAAGAAAAAACAGAAATTCAAAAAAAAAGGTACAGCAAGAAAAAATCTAAACTTCCGGTTATAATTGTTATGATAATCGCTGCTTTTATGATCGTTAAAGGTGTAATGCTTCAGCCTCAGATAAGCGAAAATATCGATAAAATATCCGATCTTCAGTCCCAGATCAATTATGAACAGCAAAAAGCTGATGAAGTTGACAATTTAAGACAAAAGGTTAATTCAGATGAATACATAGAAAAAATGGCAAGGGAAAAGCTCGGTATGATAAGAAAAGATGAGATAGTATTTATTGACGTTACAAGTGAAGAATAAAGTGACCTTTAGGAGGAAGTATTTTATTTATGGCTATCAAAGTTGGAAATATAGTAGAAGGTAAAATTTCGGGTATTATGAATTTCGGTGCTTTTGTATCTCTTCCCGAAAATAAGGTTGGTTTAATTCACATTTCCGAGGTGTCATCCTCATATATAACCGATATAAATGAACATCTGAAAATCGGAGACGTTGTAAAGGTCAAGGTCATAAAAATTGATGATGACGGAAAAATCAGTTTATCGATCAAAAAAACCGCTGAGCAGAAAAAACATGTAAAGACCGAACCGCAGTCAAAACAACCCGCTCTTATAAGACCTGCTGAAATAGATTGGGGAGCAAACAACTATTCCGATCTGTCTTTTGAAGATAAGCTTAATAAGTTTAAGCAGGACAGTGATGAAAAAATGCTCGCGTTAAAACGCAGCAATGATTCAAAGCGTTCAGGAGGTTACCGCAGAGGCGGTAATTCATATTAATTTTAATTGATATGAATTTTGTTATATATAAATTGCAAATAACATTTGTTCGGAAAGTATTTATTTAAATTCAAATTAATAAAAATAATAAAAGTGTAGAATACTTTAAGGGCTTTCTTAATGATTCTACACTTTAAACATATTTATACAAATATAAATTACGAAGGGAAAAGTAAAAATGGACATTAACTTAACAATGCTTACTGATTTTTATGAATTTACCATGTCAAACGGTTTTTTTCAAGAGGGTATGAAGGATAAAATCGCATACTTTGACGTATTCTTTCGCGAAAATCCCGACAACGGCGGATTTTCCATTATGGCGGGTGTCGAACAGATAATCAGTTATCTTAACAATCTTCATTTTACGAATGACGATATTGATTTTTTAGATAAAAAAAGGATTTTTTCAAAGGAATTTTTAAATTATCTCAGAGATTTTAAATTCACCTGTGATGTATGGGCAATTCCCGAAGGTACGCCAATTTTCCCCGGCGAACCGCTTGTAACGGTGAGAGGTCCCGTAATACAGGCGCAAATGATCGAAACGATGCTTTTGTTAATAATTAACCATCAAAGCCTTATCGCTACGAAAGCAAACAGAATAGTAAGAGCGGCAGATGGCCGTCCTGTTATGGAGTTCGGTTCAAGAAGAGCTCAAGGCGCCGAAGCAGCGATTTTGGGCGCAAGAGCCGCATATATAGGCGGCTGCATAGGTACTGCCTGTGCTGCAACAGATGTACTGTATAAAGTTCCCGCCCTGGGAACGATGGCACACAGCTGGGTTCAAATGTTTGACAGCGAATATGACGCCTTTTTGGCATATGCAAAAAATTATCCTGACAACTGTACATTGTTAATCGACACATACAATGTATTAAAATCAGGTTTACCAAATGCAATAAAAGTATTTAAAGATTACCTTGTACCCAATGGATACAGACCTAAAGGTGTAAGGATAGACAGCGGAGATATAACATATCTTTCAAAAAAATGCCGTAAAATCCTTGATGAAGCAGGTTTTCATGATTGCGGTATTGTTGCCTCCAACTCGCTGGATGAATATATCATCAGAGACACCCTTTTACAAGGGGCACAAATTGATTCCTTCGGCGTCGGAGAAAGACTCATAACTTCAAAATCCTCTCCCGTTTTCGGAGGTGTTTATAAGCTTGCCGCTGTTGAAGATAAAGACGGAAAAATAATTCCGAAAATAAAAATAAGCGAAAATGTTACAAAAATCACCACACCGGGATTTAAGCAGGTATACAGATTATATTCAAGTGAGACGTCAAAGGCAATTGCGGATGTTATTACATTGAATGATGAGGTAATTGATTCGGACAGCTATGAATTATTTGATCCGGAACATACTTGGAAAAGAAAAACGGTAACTAATTTCTATTCCCGCCCTCTGTTAAAGCAGATTTTTAAAAACGGCAAACAGGTTTACAAAGTCCCGGAATTATCTGTTTTAAGAGAATACTGCAGTATGGAAGTCAACGGTCTCTGGGATGAGGTAAAACGTTTTGAAAACCCTCACACATATTATGTGGATATGTCGCAGAAATTGTGGGATTTAAAATACAATTTACTTGAAAAATGCAAATATTGATTAAAGGTGAATTATCTTGAATACACAAGTAATTAAAATAGATAAAAATAATATCGATCATGACGAAATGAAAAAACTCGGAAAAATAATTGCAAACGGAGGTTTGGTAGCTTTCCCCACCGAAACTGTTTACGGTCTGGGCGCCAATGCATTTGATGATCAAGCATGTAAAAATATATATATTGCAAAAGGCAGACCGTCAGACAATCCTTTGATAGTTCATTTTGCCGATATAGAATCTGTCGAAGAAACAGTTTGGAGTATCAGCGAAGATGCAAAAAAGCTTTTTCATTGTTTTTCTCCGGGGCCTCTTACAGTTATTTTAAAAAAAACCGATAAAATAAGCAATACAGTTACTGCAGGGCTTGACACCGTTGCTGTCAGAATACCGTCTGATATAGTTGCCCGTGAATTAATAAAAGCATCAGGAGTCCCGATTGCCGCGCCGAGCGCAAATCTTTCAGGAAAACCAAGTCCCACCACTTCCCGTCATGTAATTGCAGATATGAACGGAAGAATTGATGCAATAATTGATGCACATGACTGTTCGGTCGGGGTCGAATCTACAATTGTGGATATGAGCGGGAAATTTCCTGTTATCCTTCGACCGGGCGGCATTACTTTCTCACAAATTAAAAAGATATTACCTAATGCAGTAATTGATGAACATATTCTTTCCGGATCTTCAAAGGACGAAAAACCAAAGTGTCCCGGTATGAAATACAGACACTATGCACCCGATGCCGATGTTACGGTAGTTGAAGGCGAAATGCATAATGTGAGAAAAAAAATAAATGAGCTCCTATCTGAAAACAGTAATAAAAAATGCGGAATATTAACGCTTGGACAAGCGTCATATAAAGCCGGTCTGGTTATTAATGCAGGTAATAATAACAAGGAATATGCAAAAAATCTTTTTAAATCTCTAAGAGAATTTGACGAAAATAATATAGATATTGTTTTTGCGGAATTTATAATTGAAGACGATTATTCTCTGACAGTTAAAAACAGATTATACAAATCTGCAGGAAATAAAGTAATATACGTATAACTTAACAATTTAAAAATACAGGAGGATAATATTATGAAACTATCGGAAGTGCAAAATATTTTAAATGCCACGGTTTTAACCGGCAACGAATTTTTAAACAATGAAGTAAATACCGCCTGCGGAAGTGACCTTATGAGCGATGTTCTCGCATTTGTTAAAGATAAAGCACTTCTGCTTACCGGTCTTATCAATCCCCAAGTTATCAGAACAGCAGAAATGATGGATATTGAAACAATTATTTTTGTAAGGGGTAAACAGCCTGAAGACGCTATTGTAGGTATGGCAAAAATGAAAAATATAACTTTAATGTCAACCGACTACCCATTGTTTATTGCATGCGGACTGCTTTATTCAAAAGGTCTGGGTAATATTAAATAATCATCCATTCATAATACGACAAAACATTAACTTTATCTTAATCCATAAAAAGAAAGGATAATTATATGGCTGCTTTAACAATGCATTATACCGTTGACGGAAATGATTTTACTCTTGCCGGAGACTGTTCAAGCAAAGTAAAAAAATCACTTACACAATTAGGTTTCGACCCCGCAACCATACGAAAAGTTGCAATTGCCATGTATGAAGGTGAAATAAATATGGTTATTCATGCAAACGGCGGGTTTATTGATGTAAGCATCGAACCTGACAAAATAGTTGCTGTTTTAAATGACCACGGTCCCGGTATAGCAGATATAAATAAGGCTATGCAAGAAGGATTTTCCACAGCTTCAAACAAAGTCAGGGAGTTGGGTTTCGGTGCAGGTATGGGGCTTCCGAACATGAAAAAATATTCAGATGAAATGAATATATCAACCAAAATAGGAGAAGGTACAATTGTAACATTGACCTTTTATACAAATAAAACAAACAATTAGCGCAGAGTTACATAAAAAGGAGTGCATCACATATGGCAGAAACTTACTGGCATTCAGTCACACTCGATAAAGATGCTTGCAAAGGATGTACAAACTGTCTTAAACACTGTCCTACGCAAGCAATTCGTATACAAAACAGGAAAGCTAAAATCTTAAAAGAACGCTGCATTGACTGCGGAGAATGTATCAGGGTGTGCCCTTATCATGCAAAAAAAGCTGTAACAGACAGTTTTGATATACTTAAAAATTACAAATATAACGTTGCACTTGCAGCCCCTGCTTTTTGTGCTCAATTTTCAAAAACCGAAAATATAAATTTGATGCTGACAGCATTGAAAAAGCTCGGATTTGATGATGTATTTGAGGTTGCACGAGGCGCGCAAAAAGCAAGTGAGGAAACAAGAAAACTAATGTCTTCGGGAGAGCTTCTCTCCCCCACCATATCATCTGCCTGTCCGGCGGTTGTCAGATTAATTGCTATCCGATTTCCAAATCTTATCGGAAATATTATTCCGCTGAGAGCCCCCATGGAGCTTGCGGCAATTCAGGCAAGAAAAGAAGCGGTAGAAAAGTCAGGTCTTTCTCCTGATGAAATAGGCATTATATTCATATCACCCTGTGCCGCAAAAGTCACTGAAATACGGAGTCCGTCAAATGTTAAAAATTCAGAAGTGGACGCCGTATTATCAATGAAAGATATATACTTAAAGCTCGCACAGACAATAAATAAAATAGATGAAAATGAAATTGAAAACCTTTCATTTTCGGGCAAAGAAGGAATATTATGGGCAGTTCCCGGCGGCGAAGCCGTTGCTTCGCATGTTGAACGTCAAATTGCCGTTGACGGCATTCAAAATGTTATTCAGGTATTTGAAGATATTGAAGACGGAAAGCTTAATGATATAGAATATGTTGAGGCTCTTGCCTGTATCGGCGGCTGTGTCGGCGGTCCTTTAACTGCCGAAAACAGTTTCGTTGCCTGTTCACGGTTAAAACGGATATGTAAACCTTTAGCTGATGAAAAATTAGGCTTAAATGACGATATCGTTGCTCAATGGGACAAACCCTTGATCTACAGGCCTATTATGAATCTTGACAAGGACATCAATATCGCAATGGAGAAAATGATAAAGCTTGAAGAAATATATGACAGACTGCCAAAGCTTGACTGCGGTTCATGCGGTTCTCCTACCTGCCGTTCACTTGCTGAAGATATTGTAAGGGGCTACGCTAAGGAAACCGATTGCATATTTAAGCTTCGTGAACGTCTGAGTTCGTTTGTAAATGAAATGGTTCAGATCGACAAACCTAAAACAGAAGATTATAGTTCAGATAAAAACAATAATGATAATGGGAGTAAATAACAATGCTGTTAAAAGATATAATTAAATTAACCGATTCAAAACTTTTATCAGGTGATGAAAATAAAGAAATAAACGGTTGCTACATAGGTGACCTTCTGAGTCTTGCAATGAGTAAAGTACAAAAAGATAATATTTGGATAACAATTCAAAGCAATATAAACATCGTTGCCGTTGCATCATTAACAGAAGCAGGGTGTATTATCATATGCGAAGGCTTTGATCCGGACGATGGTGTTGTTTCCCGTGCAAAGGATGAAAATATCTCTATCCTACAATCACAGCTATCCGCTTTTGAAATATCAAAAATATTAGTTTGTAATGGATTTTGATTATAATTTTACATATAAACAATAGAGTGTATATTTATTTTATATAAGCTTTATTCAATAAGGGCTTGTCCACCTATTCAACGAGGACAAGAGCACAGCTATACAGCGCTGTAATCAGTGGGAGATTCATTCTCACACTGATTACAGATATGGAACCCACCGCCGATAAAAACGGGAGACATCTTGGCTGCAGTTATCATTTAAGAATCAATAATTTTTGGAGGTATTATATGTTTTCACCGTATTTAAAACGTATTTTGATTGACATTTGTTTTGTTTGTGCATTATTATTGGCGATATTATTTCTTAAAATAAGTTTTATTGATTTTTTGATATCGTTGTTTCATTTTAATGATAAGGTTAATATTTCATCCTTGGCATATTGTATTCAGCGATGTGTTTATATACTAATACCCTTAATTATGCTTTCATATAATTCTAAAATACCCAAAGCATTAATTTTAAAAATTGCTTTTATTATTATCGGTATTTGTTATTTATTGGGCAATACTTGGATTTTCTTCTTCCTTGCGGAAAATTCTTTTTCAACTTTACTGACCGCATCGATCCCAAATATCTTTGCCAATGACGCTCTCAAAGCCCAAATCGCTGAGGCTACAAATCAATGTTATTTATTTCAATATAACGATGCATATGTTTTTAATTACTTAATATGGAATTCATATGATTTATTTGCTGTATTGTTCAGTACAATACAAGGTATATTGTATATACAGCTTGGACTTAATTATCTTAACCATAAAAAATATGTCATAAAAAAGTTTATATTAATAACAACTTTATCATTAATTCTTCCCTTAATATACACCTTTGCTATTAAAATGGATTTCGGTTTTCCGTATGATTGGAGTGTAAGAAATATTTTACTGATATTTGAAGCCATTTTTATAATTATTGCAATGTATTTGGCATCTTCATCAAAAACATTCTGGTCTGATGTTATGTATTGATCATATATTTTATACTTTCCGAAAAATATGCAAAGAAGCTGTGACAAAATGATTTTTTAAATCATTTTGCTCATGGCTCTTTTTCTCTGCATGCATTCACATGATTTGTTGTATTTTGGATAAAAAACGGCATTTTATTCAAAAATGCGCATGACAAATAGAGGTCAAGCCCCTTGTAAAAAATTTTTATTCAGTTTTATTACCTTTAAGCGGAAAGTTTACCGTGAAGCTGCGTCCCGGTTCGGTTATCACGTATTTTGTGGTGTAATTTGTTGATATTGTATGCCATTTTAAAATATTAAAAACTAATTACGATATTCCAGAGCTTTTGTATTATAATTTTAATTAATTTATATTCTGATTTTTACAGTCCAATAAATGCGCCATCAGAAATTAACATACTTTGAAGCTGCTTAATATCTACATTTCGCACATCCTCATCTTTACCTTTTAATTGACTAAGAGCAAGACCACAGGCTTCTCCCAGATTTGAACATACAGGCATAATTCTGTAAGATGCCTGAGCTTCATGTGTTGATGATATGCATCTTCCTCCTACAAGCATATTTTTTACCCCTTTTGGTATAAGACATCTGTAGGGAATCGTATAATACTCACCCGGTTTAAAGAAGTGATGTGATGTTCCGCTTCCTTCCGGATTATGTATATCTATATCATAATTTGTGCATGCAATTGCATCATCAAACTTTTTACATTCCAGCAAATCTTCCTGTGTCAAAATATATTCTCCTTCAATCATCCTGCTTTCTCTTACTCCAATATGCATCGCGGTTGAAATAATTTGAGAATTTTTAAAGGCAGAAAAATTTTCTTTTAATAAATTAAAAAGTTCAAAAACCTGTTCGCGTGACAAAATTTCCGCTTCGGTAACATCAAAAACATCTGTTGGATTTTTCTTAACTATCCTTGTTGAATTAAAATGTAATATACCATTGTGCATTGTATGAAACAAAAGAATATCCTCACGTGGATTCTTTAATTTTCCTTCACTATGTAATTTCTTATAGTAATCATTCATGTCTTTAAACTCTTTACTCAGTGCTTTCTCATCAACTCCGGCAACTCTAAAACACAGTGTCATCGGCTGACATAAATTATCCTCTTTTCGTCCGAGCTGAACAGAACATCCTGCAAGATATGATAAATTTGCATCTCCGGTTGCATCAACGTAATAATCGGCAAAAAGTTCTATTTTCCCCGATTCATGAGAAAAAATAAGTGAGTCTATCTTTTCCTTTGTTCTGTTAACATCAATCAATCGCACATGGAATAATATTTTCACTCCCGCATCAATAAGTTTTCTGTTCAATATTAATTTTAGATATTCTTCATTAAATCTGCATCCCTGTTCATCAACTGCATCATATTTTTTTAATTCATCAAGAATTTCTGCAAAGAATCCTCTGCTGAGTTCAATTTTTTCGTTTGTTTCGGGATTAGTTGTACTTGTTGGCATAAACGGATTTACAAGACAATTGGCAGCGGCTCCTCCAAAACAGTTGTTTTCATCAGTAATCAGTACCTTCATTCCTTTTCTTGCGGCACATACTGCCGCAGATACTCCGGTAAACCCTCCTCCGACAACAATTAAATCAAATTTTTCCATAGCTTTCCTCCTTTTGTTATTTATCTTCCTTTTCTGTTTCTTTATCTATAATTTCCCATGCCTCGTTTTCTTTGGTGCAAACCTTTCTTGTATTGTTAACATTTCTGTCAAATAAACATATTTCCGCCATATCACAAAATTTACACGATAATTCTTCTCCCTCAAGATAAGGCAGAATTTCTATGTCACCGTTCTTGATTTTTGTGTCTGTTTTTGCTATATTGTTTTTAACGTACTGTATTATTTTGTCAAATTGACTTTTTGAAAAATATTTTGCATATTTGTATATGGATCCGTCCTTATTTAATTTAAACTCCAAAAAATCGCTGTAATATTTATTTTCCAAGTCTTTATCCATGGACAATGCATTATCGATATTTATGTTTTCACCTTTGTCTGTGTCCTCGTCAAGAATAACCGGACCGTTTAACGCCATTATTTTTGGTTGGGTATTTTCTTCCGGGTTTTTCAGTTCTGTCATATCATCTTTCAAATTATTATACATTATACCTGTTATCTTGGCTTCTTTTGTTTTTTCAAGATATTTGATATTCTTCTCTTTATATAACTCCATAGCGCAAATTGCATAAACGATGAGCTGAATATCCTGCATATTGCAAATTGAAACAACCGAAAAATCCTTATTTCCCGATTTATAATCGATTATCCTTATTCCGCCTTTTTCTCCGTCATCAGACATTGCAACATCAATTCTATCAATTGTACCGTTTATTGCAATATCATATTCGGGATCTAATCTGATTTCAAAATGTTTTTCAAGTTCTGCCGCAGCATATTTACCGTTGATCAAGCTTATCCTTACGGTTTCAGCCGATCTTTTGATCGTTTTTGCCATCCTTTTCAGCAGATACCTGACCTTCGCTTCATCACGGTCGAGTACCGATATTATTTTCGGTTCCATGTCCTTCATAATACTGTCTATTATTTCTTCGCTTTTTTCCTTTGTGATTTTATTCCAATTATTTTTCAATTGTTCAAAATCAGATGCATTGTCGGCTATTATTTCACAATATCTGCAGATGACATAATGCATTACCGAGCCCAATTCAAACCTTTGTATCTTCCAAACCTCCGGAGGCTTTGCTTTCAAACCGTATTTCAGAAAATACGCGAAAGGACATTTTCCGTATTCATTTAAACGGCTTACACTGTAACTTGAATAATTTTTATATATTTTTTCTGCATTTGCAGGGGTTATTTTCAAGGCTTCAATTTTATATTTTTCAGCCAGATCTATTTTGTTTAATTTTTCACTCCAATTATTATTTTTTTCCATCCAATCATATATATCGGGAAGTATCTCATCATTTTTGTTATTCCTATTCTCAAGCAGATAATCAAATGCCTCCTTCGGTGAAAATCGAAATTGTTTTTCAACAGATGATTGTATAACATCATCATAATATTTTATGTATGGGAACAATTTTTTTAAATTAAAAATCAATCCGGAGGGAATCTGCGCCTCACCCTCAAAATCATTTACGGGATAGCTTACAAATAATTTTTTTTGAGCCGTAAACAATACTCTGTATAATTTATATTCGGCCTGTTGTGCAAATGCCGCCATATCTTGTCCAAACTCCAAATCAGCAGCTTCAAGAATGCTGTTAATTTCTTTTTTTTCTTTATCCGAAAAAATGGAATCAGCGGTCGATTCGCTTGGTATATCTCCTCTGACAGCTCCGGCAACAAATAAAACCGTCATATCTTTTTGTCGAAGCATTTCTGCCGAACCTACCGTCACACTGTCAAGTGACGAAGGAATTATTGATATTTCCTCCGATGACAGACCGGCCCTTATGAAATCTTTATATTCTTTTCTTGAACATTTTTCTTTTCCCAATGTTACAACACTTTGGTCTATTGTCTCAAGTAAAATATCCCAAACCTGACTGTTTTGTTCCGCTTCATTTCTATGTCCCTCATTATTAAGCAGTTCCGTTTCAAAGAGCAATCCCTCATATAAATAAATTTCCTCAAGAAACCTTACCAAGCAGCGTGCAAAATGTTCTGCCGTATTCCGTCCGGCAAGACTCCTGTCAAGATTTTGTATAGGTTTTGTTATAAGCCGTCTTATATTGTTAATGCGTATTGTCAATTCCTCATTTATTCCGCTGCCTTTTCTTTCTTCAACCGAATTGCCGATATTTGTATCGGTATAAATCCAGTCTTCGTCTGTCAGCCATTTTTTCTTCCCTCTTATGCCTTTCTTTTGAACATATGTTTCCAAAAAATCAATTTCATCTCTTGATAACGGACTGATACCATTTTCATCTTTTACGTATATATATCCGCATTTTAAATATTTGAAAACCGAATCAAAGCTCCAATTTGAATTAAATATATCAAAAACCCCGAGAACGGTCATTATTATTGGGTGGTCAATTACGGTAAGCTTACTATCCGAAAAATACGGTATCTCATGATCTCTGAATACTGCATCAATAATATGAGAATATTTGTTTATATCACCGCATACAACCGCAAAATCTCTGTAACGCATATTTTCATACTCACACATGTATTTTATTTTTTTTGCGATATGCTCGATCTCAGTATATAAATTCTTTGCGGAAAATAACTCTATATCTTTTGTTTTTTCACTGGACGGTATATATTTTTCATATGCCAGATTTGAATAATTCCTGTAAAAGAAATTTATTTCATCTGATTGAAACGGATTGTCCGCACCTTTAAGATTTATACAATCATAAGGACAGTTGTTTTTCTTCGCGATACCGATCAACCGTCTTATTGTTTCTTTTGGTATATTCAATATTTCATCTGTACTGTCACTTCTTGCGGGAAGAGTGACCGATAAATTTTTTGAAGCTTTTAAAATTGCTTCCAAAACTTTATAGTGCTGAGGTATAAAATCGGAAAATTCATCGATAAAAACATAAGTATCCTTAAAAATCGAATTCTTTACAATCATATCGGATAGGGACATAAAATCCTCGTCACTGTCATAAAATCTGCCGCCGTTTTCTTCCTCATATATCCTGTATATTTCCGCGATGGATGAAAGTTTTTGAGAAAGCATTTTATTTTTTGTATTTTTTGCGGTATTGCAGAGGATTTCAGGAGTAATCATATTTCTCTTCAGCTGTGTGACAGTATTTGTGATCGTATTTGCAAATCCGGGCTTATCGGTGCATCCGGCATATACGTTATCATTTTTTGCAGCTTTAAAAACAGCATTCTGAACAAGCATTGCTTTTCCTGACGGTTTTAAATAATTTTTTCTTGCTCTGTTTAAAAAACGGTTTGACATTTGAGCCATGGTAAGAACTTCAATTCCGTTAAGTCCCGTTCCTCCGAATTTTTCGGTGACGGTTTTTTCAAAAACATAAGAAAATTGATCGGGCACAATAATTACAGCTTTGGCATCATTGTCACGTTTTTTTAATTTTTCGATTTCATAAAGGCAATAACTTGTCTTTCCGGAGCCTTTTTCTCCGCAAACCAGTGTTAATTTCATAAAAAATCTCCGTTTCGTATTATAAATCAATTGTATTGTAAATTATGTAAATGATCAAGGATAAGGTCAATAAACACCCTATGGGAACAATAATCACAAATTTCAAATGCTTTGTTTTATGCCTAAAAATTCTCATTCCCAGCAATGCACCCGCACCACCCATGAAAAGCGCCGATAATAATAAAAATCTTTCGCTCACTCTCTGGCAGCTCTTTTTTGCCTGCCGTTTATCATAAGCATATATAAAAAATACAATAATATTCCATATTACGATCAAATATAAAAACATAAGCTCCCCGTTTTCATTATTGTTTAAATGGTTAAAAGCGTCCAAAGGCTTTATTCAATGAACGCTTTTTATATGCCTATCTGTCGTTATAAAATGCCACATATGACTTGTATGCCATGTATATATCGCTTTTTGCCGTAATTTCAAAGGGGGAATGCATTGATAAAACAGGCACTCCGCAATCTATGACATTCATATTGAGATTTCCTATATACATGGCTATTGTTCCGCCTCCGCCCTGGTCAACCTTTCCCAGTTCTCCTGCCTGCCATACTACATTATTATTATCAAAAATCGAAATCATTTCATGAACAAATTCAGCTGACGCGTCACTTGCACCGGATTTTCCCCGTGAGCCCGTATATTTCATTAAAATCATACCATGTCCCGCGTATGCCGAATTATTCTTTTCGTATACATTCTCATAATTCGGATCTACTGCTGCTCCCACATCGCTTGACAAACACGCCGAATTGGAAACAGCCTTATTTATTTTCAGCACATTATATTCTCCGGTGATCTTGCATGTCAATTCGGTAAGTATCATTTCAAAATACCTGGAAAGCATACCTGTGTTCCCCGTTGATCCTATTTCTTCCTTGTCAACAAGCAGGCAAACCGCAGTTTTTTTAGGTTTATCAATATCAAAAATACTTTTTAGCGAGGTATACGCGCAAACCCTGTCATCCTGTCCGTATGCACCGACAAAACTTTCGTCAAGTCCTACGTTTCTTGCTTTAAATGCAGGTACGGCTTCAAGCTCTGCCGAAAAGAAATCTTCTTCTTTTATACCGTACATGGTGTTTAAAATCGATAAGATTTTGAATTTGACCTTTTCCTGAACATCCTCTGATTTTACACCGATACCGCCTATTAGAATATTTAATGCTTCTCCCTCAATACCGTCAGACAACTTTTTTGCCATCTGATCCTTGGCAAGATGAGGAAGCAAATCGGTGACACAAAATACGGGATCGCTGTCCTTTTCGCCGATACATACCTCAACCTTTTCATTGTTCCTTGTATATACCACTCCATGTAGGGCAAGGGGTATGGCGGTCCATTGATATTTCTTTATTCCTCCGTAATAATGAGTCTTAAAAAGCGCCATTTCATTGCTTTCATACAGTGGATTCTGTTTTAAATCAAGACGCGGCGAATCGATATGAGCTCCCACAATATTAAATCCATTTTCGGGAGCTTCCTCTCCGATTACCGCAAGTATGATATTTTTGTCTCTGTTTATTGAATAAACCTTATCCCCGGGTTTGAGTTTTTCTTTATTCTCAAGTCTTTCAAAACCTTGTTCAATTGCCATTTTTTCGGCTATTGCGACACATTCTCTCTCGGTTTTTCCCGCATCAAGAAATTTTTTATAATCCTCCGCTAAATCAAGCATGATTTTGTATTCCTCGGAGCTCATCTCCTCATAAGCGTTTTTTGAACTGTATTTTAATTTTTCATAAAGCTGCTTATCTGTCATTTAAAACACCCTTTCTCTGATTACTTTATATTGAATAACAGTTGTTTGCCGTTATTTACCCTGTATTATTATATCACGGATTTTAATATATATATTATACCACAATATTTTTTTTTGTCTATAATTTTATACAAATTTATACAAAACTTGTCAATATATATTGAATTATAAACATGTATGTGCTATAATTATTTTATTATGAATATACAAGCACAAAATAATAATCTTATTATCACCGATATCAGGGATTTTAATTTGGATCATATATTTGAATGCGGGCAGTGCTTTCGCTGGAATAAGGAGTCTGACGGAAGTTATATCGGCGTTGCTTGCGGCAGGGCTTTGAAAATCTCACAAACCGCTTCTTCTGTTACATTATATGATACATCAAAAGAAGATTTTGAAAATATATGGTACCATTATTTTGATTTGGATAATGATTACGGTATTATAAAATCCGACCTTTCCGCTGACGAAATTTTAAAAAAAGCGATCGGGTACGGTGAAGGAATACGAATCTTGAATCAGGATCTATGGGAATGTACAGTTTCCTTTATAATATCCGCGAGCAATAACATTCCAAGAATAAAAAAGATCATAAACGAATTATGTTTACTCTACGGGGAAAAAATAAATTATCTTGCGAATACATATTATACTTTTCCGTCCTATGAAAAAATATATTCCCTGAGTTTAGAAGACTTAGCTCCGATAAAAGCGGGTTTTCGCGACAAATATATATTGTCTGCAGCACAAGCGTTTCACAATGGGCTTTGTATTGACACTTTAAAAGAGCTTTCATATTCCGACGCAAAAAAAGAGCTTATGAAAATAAAAGGCGTCGGAAACAAGGTCGCGGATTGCATATTACTTTTCGGGCTTTCCAAAAGAAACAGTTTTCCGATAGATGTATGGATAAAAAGGATCGTCGAATACTGTTATTTTGATGCTCCGCAAAGTATAGAAGAGATCCGGCGTTTTTCTTCAAAAAAATTCGGCGATCTCGGAGGATATGCACAGCAATATTTATTTTTCTATGCAAGAGAAAACAAAATCGGGTTATAATAAAAAAGATAAGCATTTTATTGTTTGAAACGGAGTAAGATATGATTTCAGATTTGAATCGTTCAATTTTATATATGTGTCCCCAGTGCACATGTGTATCATTGTGTAAAATTACTGTATTTGATATAACCAAAAAAACACCCAAAATAATACACTGCTCAGATAAAGACTGTCAAAAATCGCTCATAACAATAAAATCATCAAATGATAAATATAAAATAACGGCAGACTGTGCATTATGTGATGAAACACATTCCTTTACGCTTTCAAACAAAACTGTCTGGAACAAGGATTTCCTGATTTTAAGATGCCCGAGTTCCGGTCTCGGAATAGTATTTATCGGTAAAGATCCGGAGAGATTAAAACAGGAGTATAAGGCTCAGAATGAACTGATTGCCGGTTTGATATCCGGAGAAGAATTTTCCGATCCTGACGAGTTTGATTTATTATTTGATATAATTGAAAGAATAAACGAGCTTGTACAGAACAAAGCAATTAAATGTTCCTGCGGAAAAAGTGATATTTCAATAAACATTAATTTTAACAATGTTACACTTACGTGCCGCAGCTGCCGTTTGAGTGAAAGTTTTGAAATATGCGAGCATTTTTTGGACGTACTCCTGGCATCCGACAATTTCACAATCAACAGGTAAGATAATTGCATTGCAATTTCTGATAGATTATTAAATTAATATTGACACAAATTTAAGGAGGAAAAAATATGTTAGTATCAGCTACTGAAATGTTGAAAAAAGCTGTCGCGGGCAAATATGCCGTGGGACAGTTTAATATCAACAATCTTGAATGGACAAAAGCTATCTTACAAACTGCTCAGGAAAACAATTCGCCCGTTATTCTCGGTGTTTCCGAAGGTGCAGGAAAGTATATGTGCGGTTTTAAAACGGTTTCTGCAATGGTGAAAGCTATGATAGAGGAATTAAATATAACGGTTCCTGTAGCTCTTCACTTAGATCACGGAACATATGACGGATGTATGAAATGCATTGAGGCAGGTTTCTCATCGGTAATGTTTGACGGCTCACACTTCCCCATTGAAGAAAACAAAGCCAAAACAACTGAATTGGTAAATATATGCCACAGTAAAGGTATTTCCATCGAAGCTGAAGTCGGCGCCATTGGCGGCGAAGAAGACGGTGTTATAGGCAGCGGTGAAATTGCAGATCCTAATGAATGTAAAACCATTGCAGACCTCGGTGTTGATTTTTTGGCTGCCGGCATAGGAAATATCCACGGAAAATATCCCGAAAACTGGAAGGGTCTTGATTTTGACGCGCTTGCTGCAATAAAGACGCTTATCGGTGATTTACCGTTAGTTCTTCACGGAGGCACGGGGATCCCTGCCGATATGATCAAAAAAGCTATTTCATTGGGAGTTGCCAAGATCAATGTAAACACTGAATGTCAATTATACTTCCAGGCAGCTACCAGAAAATATATTGAAGAGGGTAAAGACCTGCAAGGTAAGGGATTTGATCCGAGAAAACTGTTAGCTCCCGGATTTGAAGCAATCAAAGAGATTGTTAAAGAAAAAATGGAGCTTTTCGGTTCGATAAACAAGGCTTAAAATAAATGTGTATAGATACTGCTGCATATTCTGTGCGGCAGTATTTTTATATTGACACTTTTATTCAAAATTTACATTTAAATTTATTTATTCCTAAATAATGACAACATCATTACCAAAATAATATTATTTTTTATAAATCCCATTGACATTTAAAAATTAATGTGTTATTATTACAATAATAATTGAATAAATAAAAGCTGTGACGAAGACGGTTGAATAATTACGCCTTGAGAGAGTTGGCGGTTGCTGCGAGCCAATGGTACGGTTATTCAAAAACCTATCACTTCCGAGCTGAAGGTCCGAAAGCCATATGGTCAGTAGATTCCTTCCGTGAGTTTGCAACGTTAAGGCAAGGGACTTGTTAGAGTCTATGAGTGGCGTAGTAATACGCAATTTGAGTGGTACCGCGGGATATTATATTCCGTCTCAAGATGTTTTTCTTGAGACGGTTTTTTTATTATTTAGCTTGATCTGAAAACAGCTTGTAAATTTTTAATTTATGGAGGTAATTTAAAATGCAAGGTGAAACACTGAAACAACAGCTTTGGGAAGTTGCACAAAGAATTAAAAATATGCGTGAAATATTAGGTATTTCGGAAGAGTCAATGGCGAAAAACGTTGAAGTATCTGTAGCAGACTATCGTGAATACGAATCAGGCACAAAGGATTTCAGTTTTACGTTTATTTATAAATGTGCCAAATGCTTTAATGTAGACCCGACAGACCTTCTTCAAGGTTCCAGTCCTACACTGTCAAGCTACGAAGTAACAAGAAGCGGCGGCGGCCTCCCTATTACAAGAGGCGCAGGTTTTACTTACAAAAATCTTGCTCCGTTATTTAAGAATAAGCTTGCTGAGCCTTTCAGAGTAAAAATCCCTTATTCAAAAGAAGATGAACAGCTGCCAGCAAAATGCACAAGCCATGCAGGTCAGGAATTTGATATTGTTATAAGCGGCAAGCTCAAGGCTGTTGTGGGCAATAATACGGAAATACTTAATCCTGGAGATTCCATCTATTATAACAGCCGTACGCCTCACGGACTTGTTGCTTTGGACGGCGAAGACGTTGAGATATATGCGATTGTTCTAAACGAAGACGGATCCTTGCCGGAGCCCGTTTCCGAACAGGACGAAAATACAAGAGAAGCAAAACGCAGCGATCAGCCGATGACCGCCGTATACAAAAAATTTATTAAAACGGCAAAGGATACAGACGGCAGATTGACTGATATTAAATTTGTAAATGAAGACAGTTTTAATTTCGCGTTTGACGTAGTAGACGAACTCGCGAAAAAATGTCCGGATAAACTTGCAATGCTTCATGTTTCCAACACTCATGAAGAAAGAAGATTTACCTTCGGCGACATGAGCAAATATTCATCAATGACAGCAAATTACTTTAAGTCTCTTGGTATCAAAAAAGGAGACAGAGTTATGCTTGTCTTGAAACGCCACTATCAATTCTGGTTCTCTATATTGGCTCTTCATAAGCTGGGTGCAATTGTAATTCCGGCAACAAACCTCTTGGTTGAACACGACTTTGATTACAGATTTAAAGCAGCAGGTGTTTCTGCAATTGTTTGTACATCGGATGGCGATGTTGCACATCAGGTCGATTTGAGTGAAAAAAATTACGGTGAACCTTTAACAAAAATCATTGTAGGCGGAAAACGTGACGGCTGGCATGACTTTAACGATGAAATGCTCAATTGCTCCGATGTGTTTGAAAGGACTTCCGACAGTGCATGCGGCAACGATCTGATGCTTATGTTTTTCACATCCGGCACAACTGGATATCCAAAAATCGCATCTCACAACTATAAATATCCTCTCGGACACTTTATTACGGCAAAATACTGGCATAATGTCAATCCCGACGGTCTTCACTTCACCATATCCGATACGGGCTGGGGTAAAGCGCTCTGGGGTAAATTATACGGTCAATGGCTTTGTGAGGCTGCTATATTCACATATGACTTTGATAAATTTAGTGCACATGATATTCTTCCAATGTTTAAGAAATACAATATAACAACCTTCTGTGCGCCTCCGACAATGTACAGATTCTTTATTAAAGAAGATTTATCAAAATATGATCTGTCATCAATTGAATATGCCACTGTTGCGGGAGAAGCCTTAAATCCCGAGGTATATGATCAATGGAAAAAAGCTACAGGCTTAAAGCTTATGGAAGGATTCGGGCAAACCGAGACAACACTTACCGTTGCAAACTTAAGGGGTACTGTACCTAAGCCCGGTTCAATGGGTAAGCCCAGTCCATTATATGACGTTGATATAATCCTTGGCGACAACACCAGTGCCGGAGTCGGAGAAACAGGGGAAATAGTTATCCGAACTGATAAAGGTGTTCCATGCGGATTGTTTACTGGCTACTATCGCGATGAAGAAAAAACAAAAGAAGTTTATGATAATAACATATATCATACGGGCGACACGGCTTGGAGAGATGAGGACGGATATTTTTGGTATGTAGGAAGAATTGATGATGTCATCAAATCTTCTGGTTACAGAATCGGACCTTTTGAAATTGAAAGTGTTATTATGGAATTGCCCTATGTATTGGAATGTGCTATCACTCCTGCTCCCGACCCTATCCGCGGACAGGTAGTTAAAGCTACCATCGTTCTTACAAAAGGAACGGAACATTCCGATGCATTGAAAAAGGAAATCCAAAATTATGTAAAAGAACACACCGCTCCTTATAAATATCCGAGAATTGTGGAATTTGTTGAAGAATTACCAAAGACAATAAGCGGTAAAATAAGACGTGTTGAAATAAGAGAAAAAGATAACAATAAATAATCCGAAACGGGACTGTTGCTTTAAAGATAAAATATCTTTTGACTGCAGTCCCGCGGTATCTCACCTAATTATGGATTTTTTATTTATTCAGTAAAATATAAATACTAAGAAAGGCATTATTATGAAAATTATAGATACGCACGCTCACATATTTCCCGACAAAATTGCCGACAAAGCCGTTCAATCGATATCTGATTTTTACAGTACACCTATATGTAATAAAGGTTCTGCCGATGTATTAATAGATTCGGGCAAAAAAATAGGGGTTTTAAAATATTTGGTGTTTTCCACCGCCACAAAACCGCAGCAGGTTGAGAGCATAAATAGTTTTATTATGGAACAGGTAAATTTACATAAAGAATTTATAGGTCTCGGAACCATGTTTAAAGGCTATGAACACTATGGAGACGAGCTTGAAAGATTAAAAAAATCAGGTATTCACGGGATCAAATTACACCCTGATTTTCAGAAATTTGATTTTAATGATAAAGAACTGTTCCCCGTTTACGACACCTTAATACAATTAAATATGTTTGTTTTGACACATGCAGGCGATTACCGCTACGGTTATTCTCACCCGGAAAAAATTGCAGATATCGCAAAAAAATTTCCCAAATTAAATATCATCGGAGCTCATTTCGGAGGCTGGAGCCAGTGGGACATTGCAAGAGATGTATTAAACCTTCCCAATATGTACTTTGATACAAGCAGCACAATGGGATTTCAGGGGCTTGAACAAGCAAAAAAAGGATTTGATACTTTTGATAACAGTCACATTTTCTTTGCAACCGATTTCCCTATGTGGGATCATGAGAGTGAACTCAAAAATATAATGGATTTGAAATTACCCGATAATGTCACAGAAAATGTTTTGTACAATAATTTTGTGTCTTTTTACGGGCAGTATTCTGATCTTTTTAAAAACTCCGATACTCACTGAAATAAATTCAATAAAGGCTTGTCCCGTCATTCAAACTATGACAAAAGCTCAGCATAACTGTGCTGTAATCAGCGGGAGAATATACTCTAACCGATTACAAATATGAAACCCGCCGCCGATTACGGCGGGGGCATCTTTGCTTAGGTTATACCTCAACGAAAATACATATTTAACCGCTGAATTTTAAGAAAAATTATTTTCTTCTTGCTTTTTCACCAGATATATCTTTATTCTTTATCACCTTTATAAACATGTGACTTAACTGCTCCGGCCAGACAGAATGTCCCAGCGTATACGCATACCTGTATTTTTCACTTTCCTTATCCTTTACCCGGATTTCCGCGAGAAATTCATTTCCTGCACCATCTATACCAATGTCTGACAAAGCGGCGGAGTAAATACCGTCCGCGTTTGCCGGTATATCGATTTTATTTATTTTTTCTACCTTAGGCTCATTATGAAATACATAGGTTATTTCCGCAGGGCATCTAAGCTGAGGAGCACTCACGGGTCCGTCCTTTTCCATGACCAGAGCCGGGGCTTCCCCGAAATCCGTTTCCTCAACGGTGAAAAGTACCTCGTTCATTCTTACAGGTACCGGATTGGCGGTGTAAAGTATAAGCTTTCCGTTTTTTATGATATCTGATTTCAATGTAAGAATACCATCTTTAACCGACATGTAAACAGGAGGTCTTGTGTCATTATAATAATTTGTAAAATAAAGCGGATATGCAGAGTCTATACTCCCGGTCATATACCATGGCAGATCGATGAGAAGTTTTGAGGATCTCACTCCGATATTCTCAGACTCCGCACAAAGGCAGTGTTTTCCCGGCGGGAATACACCTTTAAAGGTATATTCTTTTCTTTCTCCCGGCATAAGCTCAAACACTGTCCGACTTTTTATTTCACCTGAATTCCTGGGCGACGCCTTTATATATACCTCTCCCTCGGTTTTTTTGCTTGATTTGTTTTCAAGCTCCATCAATATGCCGATCTCAAAATTCCCATCCTCTTTTAATACAGGCTCATCCGTTTGTCTGATCGCCGTTGTTACGACCGATATACATTTTTTGTTCCGGCCGCCCTTAAAAGTGATATCATGCACGTGATCCATTATATTTAAATTTAGCTGCTGTGCGTTTTGAGCCGTTTCCCCCAGAAGCTCTATATCCTCAAAACAAAAGTTTCTTATTCCGTGTTCTTCGGAATATCCCTCAAGACGGGACGCCTCCGGCAGAATATCGATACCCGGTCTGCCTATCAGCTTTATATTCTTAAAAAAGAAATCATGCATACTTCCCTTTTTATCATCGGTACTCCACTCTGAATCAGTTATTCTGAAATCAAACAACTGCGCTCCGGGTGCATCCTCAACACGAATATCCTCAAATGTAACGTCATACACCTCGGCACGGTCTCCGTGATGCGCTCCCATAAGCGGATAACCTGTGGTACTGTGTATAATATCAATATTTTCATAGC
Source organism: uncultured Clostridia bacterium (assembly GCA_944392335.1). GTDB lineage: Bacteria > Bacillota > Clostridia > UBA1381 > UBA1381 > RGIG1988. Next base: position 20,544 of record CALXWJ010000097.1, on the reverse strand, counting down.
GTATATTATACACCCTATCCGCTCTTAATGAAACTCCGATTTCTATGGGTCTTGCAAAATCATTCCATAACGTGCTGTTTTTAAAAAGAATGTTATACACATCACCGACACGCTCGAATGCTTTTGTCATATCTGTTTTTGAACCTTCGACAACATAATGAATACTTTTTTTGTCTCTCTCATCAACAGCCTTTACGACAAAACTGTCATCCCATGTCCTTATGAATGCGCCGTCAACTTCAACATTTCTTGATCCGCATACATCAATACCGTCGTTATTTCCTCTGTATCCTATGATTTTTACATTTTTGATATGTACGTTGTCACATCCGAATACTCTAAGACACCAAAACAAACTTTCCGTTATAGTTATATCCTCAATCGATACGTTTTCACACCCTAATACATCCACGCATATACGATATTTATTGTTTGTAACACCTGACTGAGTAATAATTCCATTTCCGCATATTTTTATATTCCTGCAGGCATTGACCTCTATTTTTGAGTTTACGCACACATCATCATCAATAAATAATGCGGTATTATCTCTGTCGATCAAAATCCTGTCTTTTTTGCAGTTTTCAGTCAAATGAATAACATTTAATCCGTCAAAGTCATATTCTTTCTCCTCTGAGGCAAATATCAAAATATTATCCTGTGCAGTACCGTTTATCTCCACGGAAAAATTAAGAGGCCTCGGCAATTGTATTTTTATTGTATGCTCATCAAACGAATACTTTATATTCGCCGACAGCGGACGTATTGTTACCTTGCCGATATTTTTTTTGCTCTTTATTTCAAGAAGTGAATCCTTTGTATATTTACATATAACAAATTCCTGAACTTTTTCACAATTATACGGGACAGGTTTTATCAATGCCGTTTCAATTCTCTGTTTCCTGCCGTTTAAAAAGACTGTATAATTTGTTTCCTTTTCTGTCATGATACCCATCCTCCGATCCATCAATTATAAGACTTTTATCTGCCGTCGGTGTATTCATATATTTTGATTGCTCCCAGCGACGGTGCTGTATTCACCCTTTCATCGCAGACACAAACCGTCTCTTTGCCGCATAAGCTGCGCAAAAGTATTGCAGTTGCATTTTTTATCTGTGCTTTGCCGCCTATAACAATTTTCTGTGCCTTCGACTTAATGATTTCCTTTATTTCACCGCGCAGAACAACTCCCAGAAAGAAACTGTATATCTCTCTATCGGTGCACAAAAAGATATTTTTTAATATCCTTGTTTTGAACAGAGCAAAATTTATCTCTTTTTCTTCACAGTATTCATATCCCTTTATCAGATATTCCTCATCAATTTCCGTTTGCGAAAGATCAACGGCGTCCTTTAAAATGGTGTTCTGAGAAAGTGTAAAGATCATTTCACCGGTAAGCGCCGTGACAAAGCTTATTATCCGTCCGCGGTCGTCTGTTTCGATAAGCTTGGAATGCGATCCGGGCAATATATACATGCAGCCGCTTTGAAGATTTTCGGTCAGTCCGATGATCTCTGTTTCCTCGCCTCTCATTATGTCGGTATTTTCAAGACTCCCATCTGAGATTTTTACCCCCGGAATAAACGCAAAAGGAATATTTGTTATTTCCGGCAAAACAGTTTCCTTCATCCCGTTGTGCAGATGTTCTATTCCCGCCGGCGCCAAAATATGAGGAAGATCATACAATCCGAATTCTGAGGTTATCATGCCGGAGGCAAGAATCCTGTCGATCCTGTCTGCTTGATCTTTTGTAATTTCATTGACCGCCTTTTTTATTTCACTTTTGAGGATTTCTTTATTTTCTATTCCAACCCTTGCTCCTATGGATTTTTTAATCGTTTTTTCTATTTTACCATCTCTCACCAGATTAATTCTCGTATTTGTTGTACCGCCGTCTATTGTAATATAACTTTTCATATCAACCCTCTAATATTAATGATGTATATTGTTTTGCAAGCTCTGTTATTGCTTTAAAATTTTTATTTTCGATCAATTTTTTATCAACGATGCTGCTGCCGATACCAAAGCCGCATACTCCCGCACCAAGATACTCCTTCATGTTTTTATCGTTTATTCCGCCGACAGCCAGTAATTTTATATCGGATAACGGCGCCACTACCGCCTTTATATATTCCGCACCAAGATTTACCGCCGGGAAGATCTTCACAAAATCCGCACCGGATTTTTGGGCAAGCCTTATTTCACTCGGAGTATATGCTCCGGGCATCGACACCATTTCAAGAGCCTTGGTTCTCTTAATTACCTCAGGCGCGGTATCCGGTGAAATAATAAACTCTCCGCCGGACTGCTTTGTCATTTCAACCTGTTTTTCCGTAAGCACGGTTCCTGCTCCTATATACATATCCCCGCCGAAATGCTGTTTTAATGCCCTTATATTTGCCGCGGTCTGCTCATCACTTACCCTTTTATCTTGGCTGAATGTGATCTCAAGCAGTCTGATACCGCCCTTTTGCATTGCCTCGGCAAGGGGGATAAGCTTATCCTGTTCGACCCCTCGTACAATAACAATTATTTTATGTTTTAAAACAGCATTTATAATATCGTCCCGCATTTTAATATTCCTCCTAATAACCATATCGCTCGCGCTTATCCGAAACAAGACAAGCTCCGTTATCTATCAGCATGGTTGTGCCGGTAATTGACGCTGCGGCGTCGGATGCCAAAAAGACAATTGCCTTTCCTATTTCCTCAACGGTCGTCCATTTCTTTAATGGGATCTTATAATAGGTTTCTTCCTTCTCATCAAGCCTTGATGCTCCGGTATCTGTCCAGCCCGGCGCAATAATGTTGACCCGTATTCCGTATTTTGCAAGCTCTATTGCTGCATGCTCCGCCATTTTTCCGGCAGCTGCCTTTGCGGAAGCGTAAACGGCAACATCTGCAAAATGGGCTACGGCATTATTTGAAGAAACCAGAACAATACTTCCCTTTATACCCTTATCCGCCATTATCTGTCCGGCACGTTGTATGCAAAAGAACGCGCCCTTATAATCCACACCGCAAATTCTATCGAAAAGCTCCGGGGCAGTATGCAAAAAATCCGACTTTTCCGTTATTCCGGCATTGTTTACAAATAAATCAAGCTTTGAAAATTTTGCTTCAACTTCATCAAACATCCTTTGAATATCCTCGATTTTGCTCACATCCGCACGAACCGCAAAAACCCTGCCGCCGTACTTTTTTGACTCGGCAGCGGTTTTCTCTGCTCCTTGCTCGCTTGTACAATATGAAAAAGCAACATCATACCCTGCTTTTGCAAGCTCTTTTACAATACCGCTGCCTATTCCTGTTCCGCCTCCTGTTACAAATGCGGTCTTTTTTACCTTACCATCCATAATTCTCCGCCATTTCCTTGTAAAATTCATCAAAAAGCCTGTCAAAATATTCATCCGTATCATAAGACGGCTTTCTGCAATAATCGTATGCAATTATTCCCCTGTACTTTAAAATTCTCTTTTCAAACAAAATTATCTGCTCTACGTTTTGCCTTATATGATTAAGCATCGGAAGCAGCCTGTTGTGCAGCTGCAAAGCTTTTTTTCTGTTTCCGTTCACATAATTATTGTATATATCGAGATAAACGTCGTACATTGAACAACCCGGCATTGCGCCTATTGCTCCCCTGTCCATGCACTCAATAAGCTGAAAGCCCGCATTGCCCACAAATATTTTCATTTTACCGTCCGTCAGTCTCAATAAATTTGTTACATAAGGTCCTGCCGGCTTACATTCGATTTTATAATATATTATATTGGGGCATTCCTTCTGCAGCTTACAGAATATCTCCGGCTGTATTGCAACACCTGTCTGCTCCGGAGCATACTGTATCATGATCGGGATTTCTACGGCGTTTGCAACTCTCTTCATATGCTCGTACAAATATTTTACACCCGGTTTTAAGAAAAACGGCGGCAAAAGCATAAGACAGTCCGCACCCAATTCTTCAAAATACCTTGCGCGCTTTACGGCGACCTCTGTTGAATGATCGGTCACCGAAATTATGGTTTTTCCTCCTGCCGTATCAGCCGCCTTAACCGTTATCTGCGCCATCATTTCACGCTCTTCATCATTCAGCTTATAATATTCTCCCGCAATTCCAAAAAGCGTCACCGCATAGCAGCCGCCCTTTATCAACTCCTTCACCAGCCTGTCAAGGCTGCCGTAATCTATCTCGGCGCTTTCTGTAAAAGGTGTTGCAATTATCGGACAAATGCCCTTTATCTCTGTTAAATTACTCATTTATGATTTTTCCTTTCTGTTTTACTGTAATATTAAACAAAATCAATCTTTGTACTGCATATATGTAAGATCACAGCCCTCATCAGCCTGCGTGACATTATCTATAAAATCGCGCACAAAACCTCTTTTTATATCTTTATGCTGTTTTGGTTTGAATTTTTTTAGTCTTTCTTTGATCTCCTCTTGTGAAACCTCAAGTTCAATAAGATTGTTATCCACATCAAGGTGAATTATATCACCGTCATGTACTGCTGCAAGAGGTCCGCCAACCGCGCTTTCGGGTGCAATGTGCAGCACCTGAGTCCCAAAACAACCGCCCGACATTCTTGCATCGGTTATGCGTACAAAGTCATTTACTCCCATTTTGTTAAATTTAGGCGGCAGCGGCATAAAATTACCGTTTTCCGGCATACCGGGAGCACCCTTCGGACCATAGCCTCTTAAAACGATCACAGTATCAGGCGTCACGTCAGAATTATCATCAAGCAAATATTTCTGACATTCAGTCAAATCTTCAAAAACCTTAGCCTTTCCTCTATGATTTAACAAGTGAGGGCTTGCAGCGCTCCGTTTTATGACCGCGCCGTTGGGCGCGAGATTTCCGTACAAAACAGCTATTCCACCCTTTTGTTCTATTGGATTATCAAGCGGTCTTATTATATTTGTGTCGTAAGGCATATCGATATCCAAAAGATTTTCTCCAACCGTTTTTCCCGTCACTGTCAGACAGCTTCCATGAAGCATATCCTCCATTTCCTTCATCAGTGAAGCAACTCCTCCGGCATTATGAAAGCCCATACCGACATTTTCCGTTCCGTGAGGCTTAACATTAACCAGAACCGGCGTTTCCTTGCTTATTCTTTCAAAATCATCAAGCTTCAGATCTATATTTGCACGCCTTGCAATCGCGATCAAATGTATGATCAAATTGGTCGAGCCGCCCGTTGCCATAAGAACGCGGATGGCATTTTCCATTGATTTTCTGTTGATAATATCAAGGCATTTTATATCGTTCTTTACAAGCTCAACGGCTCTGCGTCCCGTTTCTTCACTTATACGCAGCTTTTCTGCCGAAACACCGAGACATGACGCCGAATTGGGTAATGCTATTCCGAGAGCCTCTGCCACAGTCTGACATGTATTTGCAGTCCCCATAATCGGGCATGCGCCGGCACTTCCATAAAGACATCCCTCATGTTTTGTCATTTCCTCTAATGTGATCTTACCGGAGGTATAATCGTTATAAAGATAAAAGCTATCCGTTCCGCAGGCAAGGGTCTTTCCTTTATAACTGCCCGGAAGCATCGCCCCTCCCGGAAGATAGATCGTAGGCTTATTTGCCGAAACAGCTGCCATAAGCTGCGCCGGTACATTCTTGTCACAGCCGCCTATTAACACTACTCCATCAAAAGGATGCCGCTCTATAAGCTCCTCCGTTGTGATTGACAAAAGATTTCTGTAAATAAGACTTGAAATATCGAAAAACACCTCGCATATCGACATGGTATTTACCTCAAGGGGAAACCCTCCCGACGCCCATACGCCTCTCTTTACCGCTTCCGACAACTGTCTGAAATGAATATGCCCGGGATTTGTTTCCGCCCATGTGTTGATTATTCCGATTATCGGCTTTTCAATATCTTCATCGGTATATCCCATAGACTTTAAAAGTGCATTTCGGATAAGCCCTGTCCTGTCACCCCGTTTTTTCCAACAGACCGAATAATTATTTTTCATAAAAACTCCACACTTTTTGTATTTTTTATTTAATTATAGAATAAAAAAATATTAATATCAATAGATTTTTTTGACATTATTGTTGACAAATTTGACATTTCATAATAATATATCAATATATCCAAAATGAAGGGGGCGCAACCGATGAGTTATACGGAAAAACGTTTTTGTTATACCGTACCGACAGATCTTAATTTATATTACTGTGGAAAAAGAATCAAAACAAAAAATCACAAATACGGTCCGCAGGTCCGAGATCACTTTCTTTTGGTTTACATCAAAGAGGGTGACGCCGTTCTTTTCGCCCACAATAAACATTACGCTCTTTCTTCCGGTCAGCTTCTTTGTATGTTTCCTAATGAAAAAATATATTATACCGCTGAAGAAGGGAGCTTTTGGAGCAATCTTTGGGTCGGTGTATACGGTACAAAAATAAACTTTTATATAACAAGCCTTGGAATAACACGCGAATATCCTATATATACATGTCCGAATCCTGATGAAACCGAAAAAATCATCAATGAAATTATTCTGTCGGCCGATATCAATAATTCTTACGGTAAAATCAAAACCATATCCATGCTATATGATTTTTTTTCATCTTTGTTCGATAGAGCGGCAGCGCCGTTTTCAAGCATTGTCCCGGCTTATGATATTCATAATACCGACACACATGAAATTACATATCTATCCGATAATGTTTATATAAGAGAAGCGGAAAACTATATTCGCTTTCATTATGACCGCGACATCAGCATATATGCTCTTGCAAATTCACTAAACATTTCCACCGAATATTTTTCACGTCTTTTTAAATCGGAGACCGGTATCACACCTCAGAACATGATCATAAAATACAGAATAAAAAAAGCTTGCAGCCTGCTTAAAAGTACAACCCTTTCAATTGCTGAAATTGCAAATTGTGTCGGAATACACGATCAACGATATTTTTCAAGGTTATTCAGATCGAAAATGGGTTGTTCGCCAAGCGAATATAGACATCGAATTTAACTTATTCAAAAAGGGCTTGTCCTCGTTGAATAACGGTACAAGCCCTTATTAAATTTAAATATTATAGATTTTCAGCAAGATATTCATCTATCATTGCCATATATTCATTAATTTGTTCATCGGTTGACTTATATCTTGAAAGAAGGAATGCATGGTCTACTCCGTCCAATTCGATAAAGTCCGCCTGTGTTCCCTCTGCAGTCATATCTTCACAGAATTTCTTTGAAATTTCATAATTTACGACCGTGTCTGCATTCCCGTGCATAACAAGGAACTTTGTATCGGTTTGCTTAATATTTAATGCAGGAGAAGCTTTTATGTAATCTTCTTCTGTTTTTGCAGTGTGCGCCCATGCTTCTTCGGTAAGATCCAAAACAGGATTTGCCGCAACAACAATGTCTACTCCCACTTCATCATCCAAGCCCAATTCAACTGCCAGATGTCCGCCGGAGGAATCTCCCATAACAACAAGCTTATCAAAATCAGCCTTTTCTCTCATATATGCAACAGCGTCCTTACAATCCTGGATCAGGTCAAATACTGTTGTATCTTCATTGAAATCAATAGATCTGTATGAAATGGCAGCCGTTGTATAACCTTTATCGGCATAATACTGAGCCTGGTAATTCATCCAGCCTCCGTTCCAAGTATCTGAATCTTCTTTAACCGCATACCAGCTTCCGCCGTGAATTGCAAGAATAGCTGTTTTTCCGTTAACTTCATCGTCTGATAAATACATCTTTATCGGTAGACGTACATCGTCAACTGTTTTATACGCTTCGTCTATGTCAGGTTCAATTGCTCTTATTCTGTCTGCTTCAGCAACAACAGCCAAGTGTTCCGGTGTAGAGACATCAACTATGTAGCCTTCGCTGTCCCATTCAACTTCGCAAGCAAGGCTTTCCGAAACAACACGGATTGGAACAAGAGTCCTGTCATTTACCAATTGTGCGGCAACATCCATTTCTTTTTCTTCACCGTTAACTGTATAAGCTGTTTCTCCGATTGTAAGCTCTATTGTATTTTCACCTTTTTCAGCGGTTACTGTTTTTGTTTCCTGATCCCATTCAACAGAAGCGTCAAGTGCTTCAAAAATTGCCCTTAACGGAACCAAAACTCTGTCGCCTTCAATGATAGGCTGCTGATCTGCAATTTCCAATGCAATACCATCAATATTTACTACAACTGTTTTTTCTTCATCAGCAACAGCATCTTCCTCTGCAGAAGCTGCTCCCTCTTCTTCATCAGAAGTAGCTGTCTCTTCTTCTGAAGCTTCTTCTCCTTCAGTTGTTGCAGTCTCTTCATCTGTAGTTTCTTCTTCGGTTGTTGCTTCCTCTTCGTCAGTAGCTGTTTCTTCTTCAGTTGTTGCTTCCTCTTCGTCAGTAGTTGTTTCTTCTGCAGTAGTTGTTTCTTCTTCAACAGATGTCACTGCTGTTTCTTCGGAAGTTGTTGCGTCCTCTTCTGCGGCAAACACATTTCCTGAAACAAGAAGTGCGGCTGCAAGTGCCAAAACAATAATTTTTTTCATATATTTTCCTCCTTTTATTTACCGGACAATATTGCTATATTGTCATAGCTGTTTTTTAGTATATCACAAAATATTTTATTTTGCAACATTTTTTTATATCAAATATACAAAAAAATGCCGGATTAAAGATTATTTATCCATAAAAAAGCCTATTTATTTTCATATTTTCTATAAATACGGCATTTTACATAACATTATTTTCATTAAAATTCTATAACCATTCCGTCATACGCAACAACAAAACCTTCTTTTTCCGCAGCATTGACAAAATCGTCATATACCACGCCTTCTCCATTGTGTGAAAAATGATTCAAAACAAAAACGGTATGTTCATCGGCAGCGCCGGCATCGAAAAGTTTTTCTCTGATTGCAATATTTCTTTCCAGACTCATATGGCCTATATATTCAATATGGCTCAAAGCGGCAGTACAGTCCAGAGAGATCAAATCGATGGGTTTATTGTATTTTCTCAGATATTCCCAGCTTTCTTCCGGATAATCACTTGTATCGTTTGAATAGAACAGGCTTTTTCCGTCCTTTTCTATTATATAAACTACCGGAGTTGACTCCGGACCGTGGGCGGCTCTCAAAGGGATGATGGTATATCCGTCGGCAGTAAAAGGCGTATTTACCTTTATCAGATTATTTTGCACCTCATTTTTTTCAAGCCCCGAATGTTTTATCACATCATTTATCTTATCATACACACTTTTGTCACCGTAAAAAGATAGAGGGTCTAATTTGCCAATGTTCGCGCAATAATTTTTATTTCTCATTTCGATATCAGCAGGATATAAATGATCCGCATGAGAATGGGTCACAATGCACGTTTTTATCTTTGTGATCGGGAAATTAAATCTTAAATAATGTAAGTATGTATCCGGCGGAAAATCAACAAGAATGGTATCATCAACCAAGGCCTGGCTTCTTGTTCTTATATTTCTCCCGCCCAACTCTTTGGAACGCTTGCATCTTGCGCAATCACAAAATACTGCGGGTATACCCTCTGCCGCGCCTGTTCCCAAATATTGTATTTTCATTTCTTTCACCTTTTCTTAAATATATTATCATTTCATTGCCGCCTCAATTGCATTTTTAAGTGTTTCTTTATCATCGCATTTAAAATTAAACGCCGATATATCATTTGAGGTATTTAACATTATCAATGCCGGAGTTTGCCCTTCTACGGGGAAATTATCCTTAGCTTCGGGATTTTCGTCAATATTTACAATATCAAAGTTTACTTTTCCGTCATATTCCTTTTTCAACTCATTTATGATCTCGTTGGTTTCATCAAAATTTTCGTCAGAGTTGGATATGAAATACATAAAGGTAGGGGTATAGACCTTCGACGACTCGCTGCCGTTTGCATCATCTGAAGGTTGATCTGTATTTTCTGTCCCCTCTTCTTCATTCTCTGCAGCTTGGTTATTTTGTGCAGTGCCTTGCACCTCCTGTACATATTCCGATTCGGTAACCTCTTTGTCAGACACAAGCGAATAAATGATTACTCCGCCGACGGCAACGATCAGAACGGCGATAATTCCGATTAATAATTTTCTCATATGAATCCTCCTATTGTTTTGAAAGTTCTTCTTTTAAATAATCCAATGACCTCTGTGCAATAAGCCTGTATCGTTCAGCTTTTCCCTTTACCCTTTCGGACCATGAATCGATGATACCGAAATTTGCATTCATGGGCTGCAGCCTTCCCAAGCTCTCATTTGTAATATATAAGGGTAATGCCCCGATACAAGTTTTTGATGAAGGTTCGAGCATTTTTTCACCATTTATCATTCTTGCCATATTAAAGCCTGCCATAATGCCCGACGACGCCGACTCAACATAACCTTCAACACCTGTGATCTGCCCTGCAAAGAAAACCTTTTCATATTCCTTCATTCGATAAAATCTATCCAATACCTTCGGCGCCTGTATATAGGTATTCCTATGCATGACCCCATATCTGACAAATTCCGCATGTTCCAATCCGGGTATCATTGAAAATACTCTTTTTTGTTCCGGCCATTTTAAGTTTGTCTGAAATCCCACCATGTTATACAATGTTGCTTCTTGATTGTCCTGTCTTAACTGTACAACGGCATAGGCGTCATCTTTGCCTGTTTTCGGATTTACAAGACCTACCGGTTTTAACGGGCCGAAAAGAAGTGTTTCAAAACCTCGTTTTGCCATTACCTCAACCGGCATACAGCCTTCAAAAACCTTCTGGTCTTCAAATTTTTTCAATTCTGCTGTTTGTGCATTAATAAGTGCATTATAAAATTCCGTATATTCTTCTTGATTCATGGGGCAGTTGATATAATCCGCCGTTCCTCTGTTATATCTTGCGGCATAAAAAACCTTTTCAAAATCTATGCTTTCCTTTGTTATGACAGGAGCGGCGGCGTCATAGAAATACATGTTTTTCTCCCCGGTCAATTTTAAAATATTTTCCGACAGCTTATCCGATGTAAGAGGCCCGGTGGCTATTATCGTAAACGCATCGGTGTCTATATTTTCGACCTCTTCATTGATCACGGTTATTAAAGGCTCATTTTTTATTTTTCCGGTAATAAATACCGAGAAAACATCCCTGTCAACCGCAAGCGCACCGCCTGCCGGAACCTTTGATACATCCGCCGCCTGCATTATCAGCGAGTCAAACAGACGCATTTCCTCTTTCAATAGTCCACAGGCATTTTCAATTCTTTCTGCTTTTAACGAATTTGAACACACAAGCTCCGCAAAATACTCTTTTTTATGTGCCGGTGAAAACTTTTTCGGCTTCATCTCATACAATTCCGATTCAATGCCTTTTTTTGCCAGCTGCCATGCTGCCTCACAGCCCGCCAGCCCTGCTCCTATAATCTTAACTCTCATTATCGTTCACGCTTTGCCCTGTCTTTTTTTCACTGTAGCCGCAGCCTTCGTTTGTGCATATGAGCTTAGGATTTTTACCCTTTGTTTCAACAAGGATACTTCCGCATTTCGGGCATTTCTTGTCTTTATATGGTCTGTTCCACAGAATAAAATCACATTTCGGGGCATGTTCGCAGGCATAATAGATTTTACCTTTTCTCGATTTTTTCACAAGTATCTCCCCGCCGCACTTCGGGCACTCAACACCAGTCCCTTCACGTATCGTCATTGTGTTTTTACACTCCGGATACCCCGGGCAGGCAAGGAATTTACCGAATTTGCTTATTTTGTATACCATTTTCCGTCCGCATTTATCACATATGATATCCGACTCTTCATCCTTGACCTTTATTTTTTCGATATCCTTTTTAGCCTGTTCAAGATTTTTTTCAAAATCGGGATAAAATCTTCTTAACACTTCAACCCAATCCAGCTTGCCCGCTTCAACGTCATCAAGCTCACTTTCCATCCCGGCGGTAAATTCAATATCCACAATATCCGAAAAATAATTTTTCATAATATCGGTGGTAACAAACCCCAATTCCGTCGGGACAAGCTGCTTTTTGTTTCTTACTATATATCCTCTTGATACTATGGTCGTAATGGTCGGCGCATAAGTAGACGGCCTTCCTATTCCATTTTCTTCAAGCTCGTGTACCAGCGACGCTTCGGTAAATCTTGCGGGCGGCTGGGTAAAATGCTGTTTTCCTTCTATCGAATCGATATCTAAGATATCTCCCTCTGATATGTTCGGCAATATCTTGTTCTTTTCCTTTGTTTCATCGCTTCCCTCGGTATATACTGCCATGAACCCTTTAAACTTTACACCCGAACCGTTGGCTCTGAATTTATGTCCCCCCGCGTCAATGGTGACCGATGTTGTATTATAAACGGCTCCTGACATCTGTGACGCCACAAAACGTTCCCATATCAGTTTATATAGCTTATACTGGTCGGCGGATAACTTGCTTTTTATCATATCGGGCGTAATTGTTACATCTGTCGGACGTATAGCCTCATGCGCGTCCTGCGCATTTTTCTTTGACTTATACTGCCTTGGCGTCAAATATTCGTTTCCGTAAGCTGATGTGATATATTTGACCGCTTCCTGCTGTGCCTCTTTTGAAATTCTCAGCGAATCGGTCCTCATATAGGTTATAAGGCCTATTGTACCGTACTTGCCTCCGATATTCACGCCCTCATACAAGCCCTGCGCTGTCTGCATTGTCTTTAAGGTTCTGAAATTGATCTTACGTGACGCATCCTGCTGCAATGTACTGGTGGTAAAAGGCGGAGGCGGATTTTTCGTGAGCTCACCCTTTTTTATTTTCTCAACCTTTATTTCTTTGTTTTTAACTTCATTTATGATCTTTAAAGCACTCTCTTGGTCGTTAAACTCTATTTCCTTTTTATCGTCTTTTCCGTAATATTTTGCGCAAAAGCTCTTCTTCTCCTTTTCCTTTTTCAGCTCTGCCTCAACCGTCCAATATTCCCTCGGGACAAAATTCACGATCTCTTCTTCACGGTCGCATATCATTTTTGTCGCAACCGATTGGACTCTTCCGGCACTGAGGCCTTTTTTTACCTTTTCCCACAATATTGGGCTTATTTTATAGCCCACGATCCTGTCTAAAATACGTCTTGCCTGCTGTGCGTCCACCAGATCCATATCAATGCTTCTCGGCTCTTTTATTGCCGCTTTTACCGCATTTTTTGTGATCTCATTAAAGGTGACTCTGCAATCGGATGCAGTATCGATTTTTAACGCATTTGCCAAATGCCAGCTTATTGCCTCACCCTCACGGTCCGGGTCGGTTGCAAGAAAAACCCTGTCCGATGACTTTGCCTCTTTTTTAAGCTGGGCCAAAAGCTCTCCCTTACCTCTGATGGTTATATACTTAGGCTCAAAATCATGCTCAACATCCACGCCAAGCTGACTTTTCGGCAGATCTATGATATGGCCTACCGACGCCATGACCTTATAATCCTTTCCGACATATTTTTTTATTGTGTCCGCCTTCGACGGTGATTCTACTATCAATAATTTCTTTTTAGCCATCTATTTCCCCCCGTTTGTATTTCAAGTTAATGTGTATATTTCAATAAGGGTTTGTCCTGTCATTCAATAAGGACAAGAATGCAGACATGGCTTGCACTGTAATCAGCGGGAAATCATACTCTCACTGATTACAAAATATGAAGCCCGACGCCGATAACGGCGGAGGACATCTGCACTTGGGTTATAAATCTTCATCAATCATTATATAATAATTACCCGGTAATTTTTTTATTATTCCCATAATCTCCATTAAAGGCAATATTTGATTTACCTCTAATGCCTCAAGGTCACTTTTTCGTATTATTTCATCACAGCTTATCTTTCCGTTTTCGTTTATGATATTTACTATCGTCTGCTCTTGTTCTGACAGCCCCGGAATGTCCTTTTTATTTTTATGTTTGTCATCGGCTGGCGTATCAGCCGTTTTCTCTTTAACCGGCAGCTGCATATTCTTCATTTTATATTGTTTTTTTATATTCGGTTCGTTTACAAAAACAGGTTCGTTGTTTTTGTTTTCGCCGAGGTTTGAAATTTCATATGAGTATTCATCGATTATGTCCTTTGGAGAGGTGGCGGGTTTTACTCCCGCCTTTATCATATTGTTCGTACCCACGCTGTTTGCCGAGAACACACTTCCCGGTACGGCGAAAATATTAACATTCATTTCATATGCGCGTCTTGCGGTGATCAATGCGCCGCTGCCTTTGGGCGCTTCGGTCACCAGCAGGCAATCAGACAGCGCGGCAATGATCCTGTTTCTTTCCGGGAAATGGTATCCGTAGGGCTGTGTCATCGGCGGATATTCTGAAATTACAGCGCCGTTTTCAATTATCGCGTTCATCAGCTCAACATTCTCCGGAGGATATACCACGTCCACACCGCAGCCCAATACCACCGCGGTATCCGCGCCTGCCCTCAGGGCGGACATCGATGCAAAGGTATCTATGCCTCTTGCCATACCCGATATAACGGTAAACCCGTTTCGTGCCAGCTCAAAGCACATTTTCTTTGTGACCTGCGCGCCGTATTCACTGTATCGTCTTGTTCCTACAACACCTATCGAAACGCATTTACCGTTAAAATCCGGCAGCTTACCCCGCACATACAATACATACGGAGGATCCGCCAGACGCTTTAAGCGTTCGGGATATCTCCCACTGTCAAAATCAATAGCATACGCTCCTATTTTATCAAGCTGTTTTAAAATATGCTCTGCCCCGGAAAGGCTTTTGTTTTCCAGCATTTTTATATCATTTGCTTTGATAAGATCTATATTTTTAAATTCCGCGGCATCAGCAGAGTAAATTTCATTCACACCGTTAAATTTGTTTAGCAATGATGTTATCTTTGCGGGATTCATACCTTTCAGTGCAGTCAGCCATATCCATTCTAAAGTATTATCATTCATTGTTCGACCTTAAGTCCTTTCGTATCAGCATATGAAACCAATTTAAATTTTAAGCTTTATCACATAAAACACATCTATATAAGAAGCATTATTTTATACCATACTATAAATTTCACAAATTGTCAAAGTATTTTTTTACTATTAACAAAAAATTCACAAAATAACTAAATAAAAATATCTTATGTTAAAATATTTATTCAAAAAAGTAACCTCATAGATGTTTTTTTTGACATTATTATATAAACTTTTTATTTTTTCTTGTTTTAGCTTGCCTAATTTAAGGAAATGATATATTATATAGATGTCAAAATACGATCATATCACAAACAGGGAGAATATATGGATAAAAAAGAAAAAGTTTATAATTTCATAATAAGCCGTGAATATATTCCTTTAAAAGCTGAGGAAATGCGCCATGTATTGGCGGTTCCGCCTGAGGATTACGGTAAATTTCAGGATGTGCTGGATGCCCTTGAGCTTGAAGGCAAAATAGTAAAAACAAAAAAGAATAGATATATACCGCTCAAAAATTCAAATCTTATCCGCGGCACTCTTTCATGCAGTGCATACGGGCAATTTGCCTTTGTAAATACAGAGGATGAAAATTCAGACGATATTTATATTCACGCGGATAATCTTGCTGACGCCTATAACAATGATCTTGTTTTGGCTGCAGTAGATTTTAAAAACCCAAAAAGCGGTAAAAGCGAAGGGCATATCGTGAAAATATTAAAACGCGGAAATGAACGTATCACCGGCGTCATTGAAGATATAAAAGATGAAGTTTTTTGCATAGTTCCCGACAATAAAAAAATTTATGCATCGGTCAGGATAAAGGTTTCAGACGCTTTGGGATGTTCGGTGGGCGACAGAGTATCCGCAAAGATAACAGGCTATCCCAAGCAAGGCATAATAGAGGCGGCCGTATTAAAAAATTTGGGCTGTTCAGATGAGCTCAAAAGCTATACCGAAGCCATTATATGCGAGCATGGTATAAAGCAGGAATTTGACAAACAAACGCTTGAAGAGGCAAATAACACCCCAAAAAGGGTTTCTCAAAAGGAAATATCAAAAAGGATAGACTTAAGAGATGATATAATCATAACAATAGACGGGGATGATGCAAGGGACTTTGACGACGCCGTTTCGGTTAAAAAAAATAATGACGGCACTTACAGCTTAGGCGTTCATATTGCCGATGTTTCAAACTATGTTAAACAAGGTTCAGCTCTTGACTATGAAGCCTTTATGAGAGGGACAAGCGTGTATCTTTCAGACAGGGTTATCCCTATGCTCCCCGCTCTGCTTTCAAACGGTATATGCAGTCTAAACCCTCATGTGAACAGACTAACCCTGTCCGTGTTTATGACTGTGGACAAAAAAGGCAATATCAAGCTCGATAAGATCGCAAAAACCGTCATTCGTTCCTGTGAGAGAATGACTTATAACGACGTTGCGCAGCTTCTTGAAGCTCCCACAAAAAAACTGCTGAAAAAATATGAATACCTGATGCCCATGCTAAATGATATGAAAGACCTTGCGGCAATACTCCATAACAGAAGGGAAAAAAGAGGAAGCATAAACTTTGATTTTCCCGAATCAAAAGTATCTGTGAATGACATGGGCGAACCCATCGGCATAATCAAAACAGAACGTAAAATATCCCACAAAATAATAGAAGAATTCATGCTTGCGGCAAACGAAACGGTGGCTGAATTTGCTTTCTGGGCGGAGCTTCCTTTTGTATACCGGGTGCACGAAGCGCCGACACCTGAAAAAACAGAAGATTTTAACCGTTTTCTTCTTCATTTCGGTTACGGTCTAAAGGGTAAGATCGACAAGGATAATCCTGTCCATCCAAAGGCATTTGCACAGATACTTGATAAAATTTCAGGCAGTGACGAAGAGATAATGATATCAACATATATGTTAAGATCACTGATGAAAGCGGAATATAAACCGGAAAATCTCGGGCATTTCGGGCTCTGCGCAAAATACTACTGTCATTTCACCTCCCCCATACGCCGTTACCCGGACCTTATTATTCACAGAATCATAAAGGATTATCTCGATTCAAAAACCTTGGATAAATATAACGCTGTGGTATCGCAAGCCGCGGTAAATTCTTCAAAGACCGAGCGTGAAGCGGATGATTGCGAACGTGATGTTGACGATCTGATGAAAACAGCGTTTATGTCGTCAAAAATAGGCGAGACCTTCGAGGCATGGGTATCCTCCGTTACAGGCTTCGGAATATTCGTTCAGCTTGACAATACTGTGGAGGGGCTTATCCGTCTTGAAAGCATGAAGGATGATTACTATGAATTTGACGAGGTGAGAAAAACCGTAACGGGAAAACGCAAATCAAAGGTATATTCTGTGGGTACTGTCTTAGAGGTCGTTCTTGTTCGCTGCGATCTTTTAACAAGACAGATCGATTTTGTCCGCAAAGAGGATTATTCAATTTTTGAAAATTACTCTAATTACACCAATACCCCAAAAAAAGGCAGAGATAAGAAGCATAAACACAAAAAACGCGGCAAAGCACGATCCTTTGCAAAAACAAAAAAGCATAAGCCAAAGAAAAGGAAGAAAAGAAATGGATAAATTTGAAATAATAGTCCCTACGATTTTCGGTCTTGAAGCCTTTGTTTCAAGGGAAATCAGAAATTTAGGCTATGAGATCACCCATGTAGAGGACGGGCGGGTTACCTTTTTGGGTGATCTTGAAGCGGTGACACGTGCCAATATATGGATACGATGCGGAGAAAGAGTGCTTATAAAAACAGCGGAATTTGAAGCTCTCACCTTTGATGAGCTATTTGAAAAAACGAAAGCGGTAAACTGGTCAGACTGGCTGGGCGAAAAATGTGCCTTTCCTGTAACCGGTTTTTGTTTAAAATCGCAGCTTGCAAGCATGAGGGACTGTCAAGCAATAATAAAAAAAGCCATAGTAGATTCTCTGTCTTTAAAATATTCAATAGCATATTTTGAGGAAACAGGCCCGGTTTATCAGATCCGTTTTTCAATAATGAAAGACCGTGTTACCCTTATGATCGACACAAGCGGTGAAGGGCTTCATAAGAGGGGTTACCGTGCAATATCAAACGCCGCGCCTTTAAAGGAAACCATTGCGGCGTCTATGGTCTTTTTAAGCCATTGGAAATACGAATACCCTCTTGCAGACCCCATGTGCGGCTCAGGCACAATACCTATTGAAGCCGCCATGATAAAAAGAAATATAGCGCCCGGATCGACGCGAAAATTTATGAGTGAGGATTTTTTGCAGTATTGCGGCACACCCATCTGGAAAAGATGCCGTCAGGAAGCAGAGGATCTGAAAAGGGACGTCCCGCTTGAAATTATTGCCTCTGATATCGATGCAAACACCATTGAGATCGCAAAACAAAATGCCGTGATAGCCGGGGTAGGCAACGCCGTGATACCCAAAGTATGTGACGTAAAGGATTTTTCCTCCGATTTGGAATACGGAACGATCATTTGCAATCCTCCTTACGGCGAACGTCTCGGAGATGAAAAAATTGTACGGGAATTATACGCCCAAATGGGAGCGTCATTTAAAAAATTGGATAAATGGTCTTACTACATTCTTACCTCAAACGAGGATTTTGAAAGCTGTTTCAAAAAAAAGGCGGACAAAAAACGCAAGCTGTACAACGGAATGATAAAATGCAATATCTATCAGTATTTTGCAAAACGTCCTCCCAAAATCAATAATACCCTTCCTTCCAAAAGATAAATTGCTCTGCGGCATATATCCTTTTAGAATCATTCACCGATTTTAACCTGACAAATTTATTGAATTAAAATCTGAAACGAGGTCTTATTTTATTATGGAAAATCACACCTTAAGAGGAACGGTCTGTACATTGCTCGGGGGTATAGGCTGGGGTTTTTCGGGAGCGTGCGGGCAGTATCTGCTCCAGCGTTCAAATATCCCGTCCCTGCAGATAACGCTTATCAGGATGTTTTTTGCCGGGATCATACTGGTGCTTATTAATATTGCAAAAAACAAAAAAGCAGCATTTGATATATTAAAAAGTAAAAAAAATATTTTGTATTTGTTTTTATTTGCAGTATTCGGGCTTATAACAAACCAATTTACATATTTAAAGGCTATATCCTATTCAAACGCCGGTACCGCTACGGTATTGCAGTATCTCGGGCCTGTGCTCATCATGATTTTTGTATGTGTGACCTCAAAACGTTTACCCACAATTTATGAGTTTATCGCGATAATACTTGCGTTCTCAGGCGTCACCGTGCTGGCGACCCACGGGGATTTTACTGCCCTGCAGCTGTCAAAGGAATGTCTTTTTTGGGGATTTTTATCCGCCGTTGGGCTTATGCTTTACAGTATCATCCCGAAAAAACTGATAAGCGAATGGGGCGCCGTTACCGTATCGGGTTACGGCATGCTTATCGGCGGTATCGTACTTTTCTTTTTGGTACGCCCGTGGACGATCACTATTGATCTGGATATCTATTCCATCGCCGCACTGTGCGGTATGATCTTGATCGGTACAGTTTTTGCATATACCATGTATCTTCAGGGTGTAAATGATATCAAAGAAGTAAAAACCTCCATGATAGCCTGTGTAGAACCGGTATCTGCCGCCGTTTTTTCATTCCTTTGGTTTAAAACGGAATTTCTTCCCATTGATATTGTGGGTTTTATATTGATTTTGTCGACGGTATTCATTTTAAATATAAAGAAAAAATAGAAATATTACTGTTTTTACAAGAAAACGATATGACAAATATCAAATCGTTTTGCTGGAGAAGGTTTTCCTGTTTAACGGGCTTTTTACGGCGATATTGTTCCCTCTTTCGTTGATTGTACTTATATTTGCACCGGTGTATTTTGCAGAAACCATTTTTGCACTAATTTGCTTTCAATGGGTAGTAATGATGATTACAGAACTATGGTATCTAATCATAAATTACAAAATTTAATCAAGAGCTGAAAGGAGTTTTGATTATGTGGTTTATTTGGTTTATGTGGGCGATTTTAACACTCGCTATCATTGCAACAGTTATCTTGTTGACAGGCAAAGGAAGTATGTTGGTTTCTGGATTTAATACGAAAAGTCCCGAAGAACGAGCAAAATATGACAAGAAAAAGGTAAGCCGACGAGCCGGTTTATTCATGGTTCTTGTTGCTATTGGACTACTGGTCTTGACTTCGTATATCCACTTTAGAGCCATTCCAGCAATACGGAATAATACTATTTCAGATTATGGTACAGAAATAACTATTGTTGCGCTGTGTATCTGTGCGTATGTCATTGTCATTTGCATTTTAGCAGCAACACGAGGGTTCAAAGGTACAGAAAAGGATTGAAATAGCAAAGCCAGCCGCAGCGAGTAATCGGCGTACATATTGGTCGGACACGCAGCACAGAGGGGCGGCATATCCAGCTTGCCTTGCAGCGGCTACGACGGCTCATGGAGTAAAAACGCTATGAGTAAATTTCTCCCCTATGAAACAATCGTCAAGGCGCATGAGGGCGACCCGGACGCAATAAACGCCGTTCTGTCCCACTACGCCGGATATATCCGCTATTTTTCCAAAATACACGGGCAGGTCAACGCCGAGGT
>CALXWJ010000096.1 GCA_944392335.1 uncultured Clostridia bacterium | reverse complement strand
ATATTGCTCCAAAATTAACCAAATATCCAGGTTTATCTGTTTGATTTTTTTCTGTTGCAAAAAACATTACATTAAAATCATAGCTGCCACCATAACGTTTATAATTAAAGCTTACACTGTAATTGTCTAAAGTTTCAATATCCGGAACATTTGGATATACCGGTATTTGACCATTATAGTACATACCGCCATTTTGAATCGATGCAAATCCGGTATAGAATTGATCGTTTGTTGTGAATTTTTCTGATAAACCGGCTATTTCATCAAAATTTTCACTGAATATTGATTTGTTTTTAACAACAATATCTATTTTATCTGCAGTTGCGGCTGCATCTGTACCAAAACCGGGAGCAACTGAAACTTTGTATGTTACATCCGGCTCAAATCTACCGCTTTCAGGTGTGATTTTAAGTGTTGATCCGGATGGTGTACAAGTAACTGCAAAGCTTTCTCCGTTATTTGTAACTGTAACTTTTTCACTTGCGTTTGTGCTTGCTGAAATATCTTTATCAAAGTTAAAATAGATATTTTTTATATCACCCGAAATAGATGATATTGTAAGAGCGTCTGCCGCTGCAGCTGTCAGCATACCTGAACTTAAGCTCAAAACCAACATAACACACAGCAAGATTGAACTAATTGTTTTTTTCATTAAATAACATCTCCTTTTTTATATTCTTTTATATTATTTGCACTAATCAGTAAAAATCGGATACAAATTTTTAAATTTTAATCACTCATTCTTCCTCTTTTTACAGACCGCTTTACAATTTTGTTTCGTTGCAAAGCAGTACCATTTCATATTTCAGATATTGCTTCTTTAGCTTAATTAGGTCATTCAATACACTTATATATGTCATCCTATCCCCTCTCTTGGTTGACAGTGCATGAGTTACAATTTCGTTGTTCCGGATATCCATATACAAGATTAAACATGAGATATATACCTTTTACAAGGAATGCAGTCATATCGCTAACTATACCTTGCAGCGGACCTTCAACATTAAGCTCTGCCATTAGAAAATTAGGATATCTACTTTTCGGATTGCCCGGTTTCTTGTATTACACCTTGTTTGTACCATCTCCCTTCCCTTCGTATCCTTTTTTAACCGTGTCTGTGTAATTCTCGCCTTAACAAACTCCCGTATCAGCTCTTCTTTTGTCATATCAGCATATTCTTCATACTCATGGGCATTTGGCTTTGGAGCTATCAAAGTATCTCCTACAGATTTTACTTTATGTTTGATTGGTAAACCTCCTGTCCATTTTAGAGCGAATTGTGTGACGTCTTTGATATATATGTCCATCAAATCAAAAACCATGTCCAATTTCTACCCACTCCGTGTCCCATTTTAGTTTATTAAAACATAATTTTCATATTATTTTATTTTTTATTCTTTATTCTTATAAAAATCGTCAAGCTGTTTTTTTACTTCTTCAAAAATTTTATCTTCGCCTGCAGTTTTAAGTCTTTGTTCCATTTCTGAAAAGTATTCTTCAGGATCTCTTGAACCGTTATTGAGGCAATCATATTCTTGTATGATTGCACCAACCTGAGAAATTTCATTCACAACAGGGCTTTGATCAAAATTAAATCCAAAAATATCAGATTTTTTTGCTTCCGAATTAAGTCTCTGTGTTTCTTTGTAAACATCATCAGCCATTCCTACTTCCAAAGAAGCAATAAATTGATTTCCATAATTCCATGAACTTCCGCTGGCGCCATAGCCACTATCTTTTATTAACGAAACTTTGCCATTTTCGTCTCTTGTGTAATGTTTACCTTCAATACCAAAAGTAATTAAATCCATCAATTCAGTGTTGGTGTTCACCAAATTTATAAGCTGCATTGATTCTTTCTGATATTTAGAATCTTTGTTGATCGCAGTCATAGCAGATCTTGTTGCTCCATTAGGAATATAAGCAGCACCAAGCTTTATAGGAACATATTCTATGCCGAATCTGATTTTGAATGTTTCTTCAGCTCCAGGTTTCCAGTTAGATGCAAAAACTGCATATCTTCCATTATTTAAATCTGCAGAATCATCACCGACGCTTGCAACATCTTTTCTTATGTACCCTTTTTCATACCAATCTCTGAATGTTTCTACACCATTTTTAAATTCAGGTGTATCACGCAGGAAAATAGGCTGTGCATTTTCTTTACTCGTATCGATTACAATTTTGCTTGTTATTTCTTCATATTTGTCGTTGTAGAACAAGCCGACTCCCCAATCGCTTCTCCACGGAAAAATGTCGGGTTCGTTATCTTTAATCAGTTTCAAAAATGGTTCAAGTTCATTTAAATTTGTAACTTTTGTTAAATCAAAGTTATACTTATCTGCTAAATTTTTCTGCACCCATACTGCATGTTGGACAAAAGAAACCTGATAATTCGGGATTGCATATATTTCATCACCCACATATGCATCTCTTAAAAATTCCTCACCAATTATTTCTTTTGTTTCTTTACCATACTCATCAAGCAACTTACTGAGCGGCGCATAAGAGCCATTATTAACAGCTGTTTTGTATGGATTCACCCATCCTGTAAAACATAAATCCCATTCCGCTCCTGATGCCATATACATACGCATTCTTTCATTATATGCACCGGTCGAAATAAAATTCAGTTCTACATTAAATCCAAACTTATCATTGGTTATTTTGCTGATTTCAGTATTAACAGAAGCAACGTCTGTCATTCCGTCACCACCGGGTAACATCCATTTTAAAGTTGGATTTTCCTCATTAGATGCTGTTTTATCGCCACATGCAGTAAAACTGAGTGAAATTGACGTGACAAGCAAACCCGCACCAATTTTTTTGAAAATGTTTTTTTTCATATTAATTCTTGTATGATATATTTATACACAAAATATATCAATACTCTCCTTGTATAATATATTTAGGTTGATAAGGGAGCCTATCTCCCAAAATTAACTGTTTAATTATTCATCAAAATGATGTATAATAGTTTTATTAGATAGACGTCGTCATATTCTCCCTATGCAAAGAAAGCAGTTATGCAAAGTAATTGCGCAAAACAGCTGTATTATGCCATCGTAGCTTGAAATACTTTGCATAATATCCTAAAATGTAAATGCACGCTCAGTGCATAAATTTAATTTTAGGAGGACTTGTTATGCCAAACATATGGACTTTACAGAAATTATGCTCAGACCTGTATATGAATCAGGTCTTTTTGTCGTGTATATTTATTCGATCCTTATACAGAAAACTTTTTAATGTTTTACCTATTGACTTTTTATAGTTGGTCTTTCTTAAATATATATTTTTTCAATTTTATCCTTTTACACTACCTACCGTCAAACCTTTTACAAAGTATTTCTGGAAAAATGGAAACACAAACAGTGCAGGTCCTGCGACAACAACCGCCATTGCCATACGAACAGTTTCCGAAGGAATATCCATAGAAATATCACCTCCCGGCATTCCCTGACCTTGCATCGTTTTTAACAAGTTTATATTTTCCATTATTCTTTGAAGTAAATATTGTAAACTAATAAGCTCTTCATCGTCTATATAAAGCATTGCTGTGTACCAATTGTTCCATTGCGCCAAAAAAGTTGTTAAGGCAACTGTTGCCAAAACAGGTTTTGAAATAGGAAATATTATTTGAAAAAGTATTTTCATTTCAGTTGCGCCATCTAAATATGCCGATTCTACAATTTCAGTTGGTTGTGCCTGAAAATAAGCTCGTATCATAAAAACATTCCACGAGTTTACCAACGATGGCAATATATAAACCCATATAGTATTGTCTAAATGAAGGTAACGGGTTATCAATATATAACTCGGCACCAGCCCTCCTGAAAAAAGCATAGTGAAAAACATAATAAATGATACGACCTTTCTGTCTTTGAAGTTTTTTCTTGACAGTGGGTAAGCAAGCATTGACATCAACAGAAGCCCAAATATCATTGTTAAAATGGAATATGTAAATGTTACGCCATAAGCCCTTAATATACTTTCAGGATTTTTAAAAACATATCTATAAGCGGTTAAATCAATGGTTTTAGGAATAATACTATATCCAAACCGTGCTAAATCTATTTCTTTCGATAATGATATACTCACTAATAAAACAAACGGAATCACTATTGATAAGCATAATACGCTAAGTATTAGTACAAGGATTTTTTGCCCCAAGTTGTTTTTTTTCTTTTTCATCACATAATCCTCCTAAAACAACGACATATCGCTATCTATCTTTTTAACTATGGTATTTGTAATAATAACAAGTATCATACCGACAACAGATTGCAGTAATCCCGCTGCTGCAGACATTCCCATACTGCCTGTACGCATTGTTCTGAAAATCCAGGTACTCATTACATCTGTTGTTTTATAGAGTGCTCCAACATCTCTTGTAACCTGATAAAACAGTCCGAAATCTCCACCAAATATACCTCCGACTTTAAGAATTGTAAGCATTGTAATAAGCGGAACTAATGCCGGAATAGTGATAGCTTTTGTTTTTTGAAGCTTATTTGCACCATCTACATCCGCCGCTTCATAAAGCGATGCATCAGTTCCCATAAGAGTTGCATAATAAATAACACTGTCCATACCTACATTTTTCCAGACATTTGCTATTGTGAGAATAAATGGCCATGCATTTGGTTTGGAATACCAGTCTATACTTTCTATACCAAGTTTATTAAGGAATACATTAAAAATGCCCATTCTCGGATTCAAAAACCCATAAACCATATATGCAACTATTACCCATGATATAAAATTTGGTGTAATAAGTATTGTTTGAAATATTTTAGTAAGATTTCTGCTTGTTAATTCATAAAGCAAAATAGCCAATGCTACAGCAGCAATTGTTCCAACAATTATAAATGTTGCATTTATAGTAAGGGTATTATAAGCGATTTTTAAAAACTCATCGCTGTTGAAAAATAATTTAAAATTATCTAAACCATTCCACCTGCTGCCAAAAATACCATCAGCAAAACGATAATCTTTAAATGCGATTACTATGCCTCCCATTGGTACATAGCAAAATAAAATAATCAAAAACAATGGTAACGCACACATCGTCCGAAATTGAGTTTGTGTTGTCCACGCATTTTCTGCAAGTACCGTTCTTCTTTTTTGTTTCAATTCTTTTTGCACTACAAAGATACCTACCTTTCTCTTACACTTCAATTGTAAATTAAAATATGTACAAAGTCAACAAAAACAGCGTCCTCAATTTTACTGTTTGTGTACTTTATTTTACTGTATTTCTTTAAGTCACTTGACTTTTTATAAAAATTACTTGATAATATATATAAAGAATGTTCAATAAGGACTTGTCCCGTTTTGGGCGAGGACAAGAGCACTGCACGGCAGTGCTGTAACCAGCGGGAGATTGTACTCTCACTGATTACAAATATGGAACCCGCCGCCGATAACGGCGGGGGACGTCTTGTCCGCAATTATAACTATAAGGGAGATATGTAGTTATGTATAGCTTGATTTTTGTTGAAGATGAACCCTTTGCACTTAATCAACTTATCACACTTCTTAAGTGGGAAGACTTTGGTTTTGAGCTCGTTTCTTATTTCGATAATGGTGAGGATGCGATAGATTTTTTATCAAAAAATCATGTTGATTTGGTTGTAACAGATATAAAAATGAATTCTGTGTCCGGAATCGATATTTCAAAATATTGTTATGAAAACTGCAGGAATACTCTTGTGGTCTATTGCAGTGCATATCAGGAATTTATCTATGCAGTCCAAGGGATGAAGTATTCTGTAGTTGACTATATTGAAAAACCACTTTCAAAGAAAAAAATTATAGAAACCCTTGAAAACTGCAGAAAAAAATTAGATTCCATTTCAAAGGAAAAAACAGAAACAATTTCAGATTTTATTAGTATACAGGATTATAATGACATATGCCTTTTTATTTTTGATTTAACAAATGGATTTTATAAGGAATATGAAAGCTTCAAATTAGCGCTTGATTCCATTGAACATACCATTATACAAAACCAAAAATGTATATCAATGATTTTACAGATAGACAATTATGATGATTTTATACAAAACAAATGGAAACATAAATTACAAAATCTTACTTATCTAATTACAAATGCTATTAGTTCTGTGCATAATAAATATATTTTTCTTGCTACGAATCACGATGGAAATAAGATAGAGATTTGGGGATTCCCGTTAGATAAAACAAGTTCATTAGATGATTTTGATACCGATATAATAGTCAACAGATTAGAAATGTTTCTCAAGTTGGATGTTTCCATAAAAAGAAACATTATATATCCTGATATTGAAAATTTGTTTTTTTCGTTAAATGAAAATAAAACTCCATTGTCAAAAAAAAACGCAGTCATTGAAGACACAGTAAAATTCATAGAAAATCACTATAAAGAAAACATTTCAACAACTGATGCTGCAAATAATGTTAATGTTAGTAAAAGTTATTTTTGTAATTATTATAAGCAGCATACAGATGAAAATTTCATAAACACACTAAATAAATATAGAATAAAAAAAGCTATTGAAATTATAGATTCGGGTGATTTAACCAAATTTTCAATTCTTCACACTCGTGTCGGATTTCAAAGCAAAGCTCACTTTTATAAGTTATTTAAGCAATACACCGGCTATTCCCCTTCTGAATACGTCAACAAAAACAAATAGGAGCATTTATGGAAAACTATTATAAATATTTTAAAGATCATATTTATAACAAACCTTCAAGAAATCTTTTTTTTGAATACTTTCGCAGTTTTATTTTTACTATCATAATTCCAATAACAGCAATTTTGTTTTTAGCGTATTTTATGTATTGTCAAAACGCAAAATTAGCAATACAAAAAAACATTGATGAGAATAAAATCAGTTATAGTAATATAGTAGAAAATGCGTTTCATACTGCTGAACAATTTAACAATTTGCTGAGCAGTAACAGCGATTTTGTTTTTATATCAAATATGAAAAAAATAGATTTTAATGATTATAATACATATAACAAAATGATAAGTATGCAACAACTCATTTCAACTTATATGACTTCTTCATTGTATATGGATTCAATCCACATTTATTTCAAAAACAGCGAATATGTATTATCCACTAATGATTCAGGAGATTTTCATAATTTTTACAAAAAAAATATAATTGACAATATAATAGAAAGCAATACAAAACTTTTGTATTCAGATTGTACTTATGATACCAACAAAAAAATGTTTAATATATATTATGCAAATTATTCCAAAAATGAACTAAATTCAATTATATTGCTAACTATAGATATAGATAAATCAAAAAACTATAATATGATGTTTTCATTAGAAAAAGATGGTAATAATATATTAGCCTCAAATATCGACAATGGTTACGAAAAAAAAGCAAAAAATTATGATAACATCGGTTTATCGGATTTATTTTTTGGAATTCCGGAGAACTTTTTAGTTACAAATATATTATTAGATTATAATATAAAACTATCAACTTTACACTCGCTTGAATCATATAACTATACAGGAAACATGGTTTTAACTATATTGATTTCTTGTATATTATTTTCTTTAGTTTTAACCTTTTCAATTTCACTGTACCTTACAAAAAAAGTCTATAAAAACATTATGGAAATTTCCAATGCATTTCCTCCATCATTAAACGATAGTGGAATAACATATTCTTCAGAATTGGACATGATTATTCATAATATATTATCACTTTTAGACAAGCTTAATTTTTCTGAAAAAACAATTGCGAAACAATATCTTAATTTGAAAAAATCTCAATCTGTTATTATGCAAAATCAAATTAACCCACATTTTATATACAACACATTAAATTCAGTTAATTTATATATCGAAAATCATTTTGATTATGATTCTGAAGTTTCAAAAATGCTGGCAAACCTTTCTTCTATGATGCACTATATAATGGATGTAAAAAACATTATGACTTCTATAAATAAGGAAATTGAATACACAAAAAAATATATCGAAATTGAGGCTATCAAGCATCTATATAATTTTGATGTAGTATGGAATGTTTCTCCTGATGTTCAAAATCAAATGGTAATAAAAATGATATTGCAGCCGTTGATTGAAAATGCACTGCAGCACGGTATATACCCATTAAATAAAAAACACGGAAAAATAAAAATTAATATTTTTGTAAAAAACTCTAAACTTTATATTTCTGTTTCAGATAATGGAATTGGAATACAAAAAGAACAACTAAAAATGATAAATGAGAAACTTAATAAAAATAAAAAGCCTTTAACAAAACATATAGGGTTACAAAATATAAACTATCGCTTGAAACTGATTTATGGTAATAAAGCAACCATAAAGCTTTATTCCCAAGAAAATGTTAACACTACTGCACTTATAACTATAGAAATTTAGGAGAATACAATATGGAACACAAAAAGTAATATGATGTGAAACCCAAAAGTTAAACTTAAGATAGCGTAGTTTTAATAGTTGCTATGCTATTTTCACTTGACAAACGAGTCTGTGTATAAATGTTAAAATAAAAGTACACAAAAATTATCAAATAAAAGTGCACAGTTTAAAAAAACAGAAAAATACAGTATAATATGTTCATCCATATATATCGGAGGATGTTCTATGTTATACAAATC
>CALXWJ010000095.1 GCA_944392335.1 uncultured Clostridia bacterium | reverse complement strand
TCCGTTCATGGTTTCTTGCTAATTCCATTTTAACGGATTTTTACCAAATATGCTCTACTTTTTTTAAAATTTATTAAAATTTTTTTTCGAACTCTATTTGGTTACCCCAACATTTATTATAGAGCCTATAAACTTTGAGGGGTAAGGTATTTGTACCTTACCCCTCAATTTTGCGTATTGTAGCGTTACATACTCATTTTTGTATCTTTATCATAATCTCGTCAATAGCATCCGTATATCTGCCCGTATCGTTTTACATCGCCATGAGAAATTCGGGCACCATTTGGTTGCCAAAACGTCAGAAAGCATTGTTATTTTCGTGTCTTAATCTTCTAAAAAGTCAGCATTTGCAAGGTTTTTCAAAGTTTATAACTTTTCGATACAAAAATTCAAACACTCTATTTTTTATAGGTATAAAACTTTTGCTTTTTAGAAACCAATCGATGCAGCCTCTGTCAGCGCATGCATATTATCCATGCTGTCCCACAGGAATGCTTTTGCTTTTACATCGCCTGTTTTCGGTGTTACCGAAGTTGAAATTTCCTTTAGCGTTCCTGTTGAATCTGTGGTTGTTTCAATATTTTGAATACCTGTTAATTTACCTGCCTCGTCATACAAAGCTATTACCAAGGTTACATTTTGTTCTTCATATCCCACATATTCTGCCGTCGCTGTAAGAGCCGTTCCCGGTATTACGGTTGTTGAACTAAATACCGGCACTTCAAAATCAACTCCGGTTTTCTTGCATGCATATGTTCCCTGCAATGTAACGTTATAACCTTCCGAAACATCTGTCTTTCCGCTTACAGTAACAGTCATGGTATGAGCACCATTACCCAAACCAGTAAATCTGTGCATTGCCACGCTTGGTGAACCATCCACATGATAAGCATTTAAATCTTCTGCAAGAACTGCTCCGTCAACAGATACATCAAATGTTCCGCCGTTTGGCTTTGATTTTGCAATTTCAAGTACAAATTCATCGCCTTCGAACTGAATTTCATATGTTTCATTTAGTGATGTGAGAGTCTTATTCAAAGCGGTGTACTCGAAATAATAATCATAGAAATCTGTAACAGGAGTTACTTCGTTGTTTGCTTTCGGTTTAACAAAATATTTTAAAGAATCGCTCGTCAAAAGATTATTTACATATTCACCGTAATATTGTGATCCAAGCTCTGTCGGATGTGTTCCGTCACTTAAATATTTTGTTGTTGTATTCCATTCATTTGCAAATATGCTGTTTGTATTATAAAGGCTTCTCATATAATCTCTTATGCTTATTTCAGGAATACCGTAAGCCTGTGCAATTCTTCCCTGTTCGGATATTGCATATGAGTTTGCATCAAAGTTTAATACTGTTGTATAAACAAAGATTATAACCGGAGGATTCTCAAGCTTGTTAAGATTTCTGACTATTGATTCAATATATGTTGCAGTTTGGCTGTTTGAAGAGTCGTTTACTGCGAACTCAACAAATACAAGGTCAGGATTCTTCGACATTACGTCACGTTCTAATCTCATCCATCCGTATTCCGAACCTGTTCCGCCTATTGCAGAATTATAGCAGGTTGCATTCGGGAACCATTCCTTGATTTGATTTGTAACATGAACTCTCCAGCCCTCCTGCTGAGTAATTGAGCCTCCAAAGAATACAACGCTTAAATCATCCTTACCTTCAAATACAGGAGGCACAACAAATTCTTTTGATGTATCCCATGTTGTTGTAAATGATATTGTTTGATCAATGCCTGTTCCTGTAATATCTCCCGGAATATCCAATGTATATTTTGTATTATAGGCTAATTGTTGCTGAGGTATAATTGTTATTTTATTTTCATTTGTAAATATAACACTTTCAACCTGTGTACCGTTAATATCCTTTAAAATAACACCTTCAGTTGAATCTGCAGTTTTACTTAGAGTAATATTGAATACGTTTCCACTTACCGGTACCAATACGGAATTATCAAGCTTGTATCCATCACCGTAGGTTACCTGTGCCTTTCCGTAGTCTTCATCCCACAAACGCAGATAATCAACATACGTTTCAGACATCGATTCTGCCAGCAAAGGCAAAGCGTCTATCATATAAATTGATGAAAGATTTTTATTATATACAAAATTGGTTTCCGGAATTGTTGCTATATTTCCGTAATCGTCTGTTATAGTTGCGGAATATTTATTACTGCTGAAATTCATTTTTACAGTAAATGTATAGTAATAATTTTTTTCAAGATCGTAGTTTGCGTATACTTCTCCGCCCTCTACGGCATCATTATGATAGTACAGCTGATTTCCGTTTTTAATTTTAAATCTTACAACAGGTGAACCTTCTGTAGCATTCGGCGTTATTGAGAAGAAGTTCTCATGCAAATCACCGTCTGTCCATTTAAATCTCATTTGAACCATAATATTTTCTTTATTTTCAAGATCTATAGGTTCATCAAATTTTACATTAAGATATCTGTAGTGCCATCTCTGACCGGCAACACTCTTTGACATAAAGAGATTGCCATCCACAATATCAGAATTATCTATATGCTGATAATTATCCCCATTTCTTCCGTACAGATATGTATAGTCATCATATCCGTTAAATTCAGCCTGGAATAAATATTTATCTTCGCTCTTTGTTACAAACTTAATTGTATCACCTGAATATGCATCAGTTTCTGGAATATCTATGCTGTATTCAGAGTAATAATCCAAGCCTTCAAAATGAATTGTAACTTTTGTTTTGTCCTCTGACAGAGTCTTTACAGCATTTTGAACACTCGTTGTAATTGCATTCATTTCTTCATTTGTTATTTCTTCCGGGAAAGTCAATGTTGCGTCAAATTCAAGAGGAACATTTCTTGCATCTGTCAAAGAAGTTCCGCCGTTATATGAAGCATTTACATGAGAAAGCATATCGTTGTCCCACATTCTTGTATATTCGGTATATGTATATCTTCCTCCGTAAAGATGTCTTGGTAATTTAAAGAAATGTATATTGCTGAGATCAGCATTATTCTGGAAGTTTGTTTCAGGGCCTTCATATACATTTCCGTTATCATCCCTTACCGTTACGGAGAATTTGTCTGTAACAAAGTTCATTTTGATACGGAAGGTATACCAAGTATCGCTGTACAGCTTATAATCGGAGGTTATTGCATTTGTTGTGTCATTGTTTCCGTATGCCAAAACGCCTTCTCCCGCTTCATTCCTTCTTGTTGCAACATATACGCCTATACCGTTTTCATCTTCCAGCTTAAACATCTGAGAGTCAACACCCAAAGTACCGTTAGCCGACTGATCACTTTCGGGTTCAACTATTCTGACCCTTGTTTCCCAATAGATATTTTCCTTATCGGAAACATCAACCGACGGATCAAATATTACACCGAATTTTCCGTATGATGAGTTGTGTGAATATAAAACCAGCTGACCGTTTGACAGCTTATCGGAAAAATTCTGATCCGAAGCAAGATCTGTTATACCTCCGGAGGAGTTGAATATTTTCCATAAAGCCTGACTGTCTTTTCCGTCAAATTCTGCTCTGAATAAATATTTCGGATCATCTGCTGTATTAAAGGAAATTCTCAGATCTGCGTTTGCTCCTATGGACGGTACATCCAAAACATACTGGTTACGCTCTGTAAGACCTGTAATATTCAGTGTTACGATCTTTCCGTCAGCTGATAAACTTTTTTCGACAATTGCGCCATTATTAACCGTAATTAAATCCATATCTGCTTCTTCTATCGGATTTTCAAAGTTTACATAGGCCGTTACACTTGTACCAATATCATTTGCACCTTCCAAATTCTTGCCTTCTTCTCCGTATGTTGCGGTAACTGCCGGAAGCAAGTCTTTATCATACAATCTTAAATAGTCCACATATGTACATGAATTTGTATTGCTTCTTCCATTATGATCCAAAGATGTAATTTGTGTAATATTTTCATATTCCCATCCAAAGGGGAAGCCTACCGTAATATCTTCTTCATTTCCACTGTCATCAGAAATGTTGAATATTACATTTTTACTTCCGTAATTTATTGTTGCCTTTAAAGTATACCATGTATCAGCATTCATCTCAAACTCTGATGTGGTCTCATTACCGTTCATGCCTCCATAGCACAATTTTCCGTTATTCACAGTTAAAATAAATAATCCCAAGGAATCGGTTTCTTCAAAGCCTGTTCTTCTACCGTATACTACCAGGATTGACCTTCCGTTTGCAAAATTCTCCTCTGAAGACATAAATCTTGTTTCCAGAACAATATTATTCTTTGTTTTGTCTATCTGCAGGGCATCGCTTCCTGTTCCATAGTAAACGCCCCATCTGCCATATCCTGCTGTATTCTGGGTCATTTCAAGATAGCCCTCTTCAGTAAGTCTTCCGCTGAAAGGCGATCCAACCTGTACAGTTCCTCCCTGATCAAATTTTGCCCAGTTTGTTGTATTATCTTTTCCGTCAAACTCTGCTCTGAATAAATATGCAGGATTATCAGCTGTATAGAATGTATATCTTTCATTTGCATTTAAACCTATAATTGGAATATCAAGAACATATACATCACGGTCGTTAAGCCCCGAAACATTCAGAATTACTGTTTTGCCGTCTTCTGATAAAGATTTTTCAACAACAGCATTGTTGTTTATTGTTATTCCTTCCATATCTGCTTCTGTAACAGCATTTTCAAAATCCAAATATATCTGAGTACTGCTGATTATATCAGAAGAATTGTCCAGTTCTTTTCTATCCTCTCCATAGGTAGCTGTAACGGGTGACAATAAGTCCTTATCATGAATGCGTAAATAGTCAATATAAAATTCTCCGCCCAAATCTGTTGCCATTGTTACAACCTGGATAAGATTTCTGTAAGTAAATGCACCTTTATCGGCAAAGCCTGTCTTCATACTTTGTGCATTTCCATTATCATCACTTATATAGATATAAGCATCCTGATTTACATAGTCTAATCTTACTTCAAGATTATACCATGTATCATTATTCAGCTTATATGAACTGACAGTGGAATTTCCATGCTGGCCGCCATAAGCAAGATAACCGTCTTCTGTATCGGTCAATGCCACAATAACCTGATTGCTATCGTCACTTCTTATACCACGAACCTTAAAAAGCTCATTTTTTGCAAAACCGTTTGCCTTAAATCTTGTCGTAACATAGATGTTTTCTTTGCCGTCGGTATCAATTGAATCTTCGCCCTCACCAAAATAAATACCCCAGCTTCCATAGCCGGCATTTACATTTTTAGTCATCAACCAGCCATTTTCAGCGTCAACTTCGCCTGCTGTACGATCCGGCTTATATATGTCACTGACATCAAATGCCGC
Organism: uncultured Clostridia bacterium; assembly: GCA_944392335.1. Lineage (GTDB taxonomy): Bacteria > Bacillota > Clostridia > UBA1381 > UBA1381 > RGIG1988. The sequence continues at coordinate 14,424 of CALXWJ010000095.1, read as the reverse complement.
CCATTTTGATGTATTATCTGTACCATCAAAATTTGCTTCAACCAATATTGCATTTTCAATTGCTGCAGAATATCCGATAACCGGAAATACTGAAATAATCATTGATGATGCAATGAGAATGCTCATAATTTTTTTTCTCAGTCCTGTCATTTTATTTTTTCCTCCTTAAATTTTATTTATCATCAATGCCTTTCTTACAGGCATTAATTACTTGTTCTGTATGCATCGATGTATATTCCGCATGAGGCCTTTATGTTTTCATATTCTTCAAGCTGTTCTGCTGTAATAGTTTCTGAGTTTCCTGATTCATTCAAATCACTCATTGCTGTTCCGGAAAAAGTATATATTGCGTCATTCACATCAATAAAATAATTATTTGTAACAGTTGTTTCTTCTGCCGTATCTCTTGTTTTGTTATTAACATACTTCAATACGTTTCCAAAAGCATTCTGCCATACATCTGATTTCCACGGAACACCCGGCATTGTACCTCCGCTTTCAGGCACACCTACAAGGTTTCCTAAAAATACGTTTCCGTATGCATTGTAGCGTCCGTTAATTTCATCCCATGCATTGAACTTTTCGCCATTTACCTCAATGGTAAAGCCTTTTCCTCTTATTCTTGCTCCATATTCGCCGTTTTTAACATAATTTCCGCTGAAAGTATTACATACTCCACCGTGAATAAAAATAGTAGTAAGCACATTCTCAAAAACATTTTTGTATGCGGTTTGTCCGCTCAGCCAGTCATCCCAATAAATTGCGCCCATACCGCTTTTTGAATCATGCAGATAATTATAGCGTATTACAGTACCAAGATTCGACAAATCATTTCCTACATATATTAATCCAGCATCCCCGGTACTGTCAAGCAAACTGTTGTAAATATCGTTGTATTCAATTATATGATTGTTTCCTGTATAGGTTACGGCAGTATGCGGTGTGCGTGTTACAGTATTATATTTTGCAGTTACACCACAGCCTGTAATCATAAGTGCCGGCTGATTTGTACGGTTTATCAATCCCGTATCATAAAAATAACAATTTTGTACAACACTTCCGGAAGGTGTTAATGTATCCCGGTCACCGCCTCCGAATATAAGACCTCTTCCTCCTATATCATGAAAATCACATGAACTAATCAGATTATTATTTCCGTAAATATTAACTGCACTTTGCGAATTGTTTCTGAATTCGCATCCCATTATACTTAGATTACTTACATTTTCCTCTGCATTTATAAAATACCCTTGAGAATTTTCAAATACAATATTCTCTATTATAAGACTGTCAATATTGCTGATTTTCAGCATATCTGTTGTTGATAAATTGATCTGTATTTCTGCTGACTGAAATGTTGAATCAATTATATCGTTTTGAGGAGGGTAAAAATAAAGAATATTATCTTTAATTACATATTCATTTTCTGAATCAAGCTCTGCCGGCAGATTATATATGTACCATGGCTTATCCTCTTCAGAACTTGGATTTGACGGTTTTGATCCGCAAATATATTGTTCAACCGAAATTGTCCCGTTTGATATATCCGAAACCTTTCCCTTTGCCAAATCCCACTCATAAATAAAATATCCGCGTACCCATGCCTCATCATAATAATCCCAATTTTTAATATCCTCTGATGAAAAGGAAAAATCATTGCCGTTCCATATAGTGTTTGCGGTATTGCTGTATCCGTCGTTCGGATATTTGGCTATATCTTTTTCTTCTCCGTTATAATACATTGTAGTATATATCGGATCTGAATCATCAATCGTAATTCCGTAATCTGAAAGATTTATGCTGTAAATTTTGCCGTGCACACTCTGAGGAAACATATTTAATTGTGAAGTATTTGTTGTTCTTGTAAAATCAGAACCTTTTAATGTTAATCCTCCTGAAAAAACAACTTCAGAACCATCTGTTTTTAATGTAAGTGAAGAAAGGTTATCAAAGCCCGAAATTTCAACAGGGCTTTGAATTTCATACCTTCCTTCTTTGAAGATAATTGAAATATCTTCACTGTTATATTCATCATTCTCAATAAATTCATTTGCTGTTTGCAGTGCCTTGGTAAGAGTTTTCACCGGAGCATTGAATGTACCGTCATTATTATCATTGCCTGCAGGTGATACATAAACATTTGTATTTATTCCCGGAGTTTCGATATTGACATTTACATTAAGTTTTTCCTCACCTATAATATTTGTGGAATTGAACTTTATCGGAACCGTTTTACCGGCAGGGATATTTCTTGTTATATATGCATTAGCAACATTTTCATTCATTTCGTTCATAACCTGAATAATAATTTCGGCATCCAATGCATTTTCTGTTGCATTTTTAACATCAAGTGATGCATAAAAATAATCATTTATGTAGTTTACATCACTTTGCAAAATTTGTATCCCGTAACCGGTATTAATATTCGTATCGCAAGCTGATTGTGCAAATACCGAAAATGATATACCACTTATATATAATGCAGCTGCGGTAACTGCTGCTGTAATTTTTTTTATCATAACACTCTCCATTTCTTATTTTATAAGGCAAAGGAAAATATGCCGTTGAAATTATGATAGAGGCATATTCCCCTGTTTTGTCCTATTATTTATTGAGCATCTATTACTATCATTGTCCAGATTGTATTTGTATTTGCATGACACAATACTTCATCACCGTTTTTAACATCATCATAAGATATTGTTTCGACACGAACTTTTCCATTCTTTACAGTCATTCTGTAAACCTCTGAACTTGGGTTCATTTTCTGAATGTAACCGCTTGTTTCATCATATCCAATATAATTAAAGAAATTATTCTGAAGTTTTCTTGTGAGTTTAACATAAAATGTTCTCTTTTCAAGGTGCACAGCAGTTCCGTCTTTATCATGTACCTCTCCCGACTTCATAGTAACACCGTAATGCCCTACTTTATCAATATCAAATACTCTGTACATATTTGAAAGTCTTCCCATACCGTCCAGTTCATAATATATAATATCGCCCGGTTTCAGCATCTGGAAAGTTTCTTTAACCTGTTCAGGGGCTTTTTCATTCCACTGTATAGAAACATTCTTTCCTGCCTGGAAACACTCAAGCTCTTTAACCGGCATATCATCCGCATCAAGAACCGTATTTGCACTCAATACAATTGTGGGCTTTTCACCGTTTGCAATTTCAGGCAATGTGGCAGATGAAGCATCTGTACGTTTCCATACAACCACATCTACCGTATTAAGATTCTCATCAATATTATAAAATTCATGCACAAAATTTCTACGAGCAATATTGCTCAACGGGCCTGATACATATGACATTTCAAAATCATTTTCATATATATTAAAAAATATTGTATCTTGGTCCTGATAATACATATTCTGCCAACTATCTGCATAAAAATCATATCCATGATTATAATGTTCTGCAGTATCAAATTTTCCTTCATATCTGAGATCTCCGTCAGGCGTTACTGTATATAGTTCTGACATTTTTCCTGCTTCGTCCAGTACATACATAATAACCTGAGATTCCCAGTCATTAGTATCAATATCATCTATTTTCAACTCCGGCATAACTTTATCAATATCTTTTCTTGAGCCGTTGTATTTTATTTTTTTATTGGTAAATATTCTTACTATTTCATTATCTTCGGTAAGAACTTTAAGCATTCCCGAATCAGGATCTTCATTTTCATCATAGAATCCGCTTATAAAATATCCGTATTTTCTTCCGGTATCTACATCCTTTTCAAAACCGTATACATAATTTGAATCATCAATATAAAATTCTCCCGATGCCCCTACTTTGAACGGATAATTTTCTGATCCCGGAGCAAGCTTATATTCCACGTCGTCTATAACAACCTTTTCCATCTCTCCGTCAGCACCATTAGAAATACTGTTTATTGTGCCTTTAACAGTATTTGAATATCCGTATGTTATGCTATGCTCCCCGTTTGTTCCTATGGTCAATACCATTCCTTTAACAATGCCTGAAGGGTTATTCAATTCCCCATTTATATAGACAACATAATTTTTATATTCATCATCATAAAAATATGTATTATCACTGTTTTTCAGATCGAATACGCTTATACCATCGGTATCTTTTGACGTATAATCAACTACCATAACAATCTGTGCATTAAATATATTCACACATTCATATACGCCGTCACCGTTGTTATCTATAAATGTTACATTTCCTATTTCAGGAACCAAATCATCCTTACTGTAATCAGCTTTTGCCACACCGTTAAAGATAATATTTGTACTTTGAGTAAGTTTAATATTTTTTACTCTTCCCGCAGATGTTTCATACACGAAATTATATGCCGAAAATTCATTGGATTCCTCAAGAATATATTCAGGTTCTATAGTTATTGTTGTATTTCTGCTGCTTGGCACAACATAACGGATTTCTCCCATATCCTCATTTTCATCATAATATACATATGCATCAACTTCATATCCCAGATAATCTGCTGCATTACTTTGTCCTGCAAGTACCGTTTCACCGTTAAGTTTTACATAGGTATTATCCAGAGTTTTATCATTAACGTCCTCCATCCCTGTAACGCTATTGGCAGTTACCACAGTTCTTGCTTTGATTATTCTGTGAAATTTCCATAAAGCATCTATTTCTTCACTATTTCCGTAACTTAAATTACCGTCAACAATTGATAATTCATAAACTTCACATTCAAGTGCATTTTCAAGTAATTTTGCAAAAATATCGTATGTCAGACTGTTGTCACCGGCTGAAACACCTTTTAATAGGCCTATGGTATTTGCAGTAGCAATATATCCATTAGGATAACCGCCATTCTGAGTTGCCAACAGCTCATATCCCAATGCATTAACAAAAACTTTAATAGCTTCATTTATTGATATTGCTTCATCGGGATAATAATACCCGTCTGTATATCCTATCATGTATCCGAGACTTGCACCGGTATTTATTTCATTAAAATACGGGTGGTCCTCATCTATATCATAAAATCCGCAATCAACATTAACACTTTCGGTATTGACAAAATCAAGTATTGTTCTGATGAATTTTGCTCTTGTCACTTCCGCGTCATATGTTATACCTTCATCAAATGTAACTCCAAGATATGTAAGTTTGTCAATTCTTTCATTGAAATCTGTATTTTCCTGTGTGGTTTCTTCCTCATCTGCAATTACACCAACAGGCAGCATTATGGCACATAACAATAAACAAATCAGTTTTTTTAACATGTTCTTATCCTCCTTATCTTATTTTGATAATCTGATACAACATTTGTGCCGTCTGCGCTCTTGTTGCATTTGCATATGGATTGAATTTTCCATCCATTCCGTTTATCGCGCCTTTTTCTATCATGAAATTGACTGCTTCCTGTGCATAATCACTTACTGTATCAAGATCGTCAAGTTCAGGTATATTATCAACTATTATATCCAATTCCATGCCTGTCTGTATAACGGCTCTGTATATCATAACTGCCATATCTTCCCTTGTGATATATTGTCCAACACCAAACTCGGTTTCACTTATTCCGTTTATTATGCCGCTGTTATATGCAATTTTCACAAAATCTGCATACCAAGCATCATTGTCAACATCAGTAAATGCAATATCGCCGCTTTGATCCAGAGAAAATGCATTTACTACTAATTTTACAAATTCTTCACGGGTTACATAATCATTCGGTGCAAATTCCGTTTCTGATTTACCGCTTAATATTTTATTATTATATAAGTGTTCAATGGCAATATGTGCCCATGAAACATCTGCAATATCTTCAAATGGAACATTTATATCTGTGGTATCTTCAGGTTTATTCCCAACTGATGGTTTTTGTTCTGTTGTCGGAGCTACCCATCCTGAACTTCCGGTAGGTACTTTTGAGCCGATACTTGATGTACTTCCCGTTCCGGAACCACTTCCCGAACCTGAACCGCTGCCGGAGCCGGAACCGGAATTTTTAACATCATTTATGGCATCTTCTATGTCGTCCGAATTTTTAAATCCTTTATTACCAAGTACTTTTATACATTTTGAGACGTTGCTCACAAAATAGTCATATGCACTGCTGCTTAATCCAAGATATGAATTATAGCTTTTGATTATATTTTCAATATCTGAAGGATCCGCTTCATTTATCATTGCAACACTAACCGCATTATTGAATTTTTCTCTTAAATCCTCCTGAGTAGAAATGCCTTTTATTGCTTCATTCACACTTGCGGTACTCTTAAGTTTAGCGTAATTATCATACATTTCCAAATTTATATATTGATTGTATTCCGAAAGAATTGTATTTGCCGATAATCCATCATAAACCCATGCAACACATACTCCACAGTAAAATGCCTTTGCAATATCATCAAAGCTTTGATAATCTCCTTCCGATTCCATTTCTTTTATCGCAATCAACTTTGCTGTATTTGTTGTAATCTGATCATAATATTTTGTATCCAAATACAGTTTCTTTGAATTGGCTTCAATATAGTCTTTTAGTTTTTCAGGGGTATTTTCAGAATCAAACTTAGACTTTTCGTTTACCTCAGCAATAGTATTTTTTATATCATTCTCTGACATATAATACTTTGTAGAATAGTAATCTTCATCAATACCGTCAGCAGTAATTAAAATACCATATTCGCCGCTTATTGCATCAGCCGGGAAAGTATAGCTTACAATAGTATCATCTTTTATATCGGAAGTCTTTACATCCACAACATCAAGTACCGTTTCTTCCATTTTGCTTTCATCAACATCTGAATACTTAAATGCAGTTTCAGAAAATGGTTCGGTTGGTTTTAAAATAAATATTTTTACATCCTTGAGTGTTGTTATCTGTCCCTTTATTGTCATGACTCCTGTAGATGAGATAGAAATATCAGATACATTTACATTACCCGATTTTTTCTCAAATACAAATCTGTATTTGATTCCTGTTTCATTGTTTACAAAAACTGCCGTATTATCATTTGTAAGAGCTCCACCCGTAAATGGTTTTACGGCATCTCTTATTTTTTCATAACCGTCTATTGATATATCGGGAATTTCATCTGTAGGAATATCTACATAATACAGTGTTCTGTTTTCGTCAAATTCGCGGTCTAAGGTTCCTCCCGACAGTACAACATCTGCAAATGCTGCCTGATTCATAATCAAAGCAAAAGCAAGACCGATTATTAATAATTTTTTCTTCATATAAATCCTCCATTCTGTCATCCTTCAGATGGCATAAACGCTATTTTCTACTCTTCAACAGGTTTTATCTTAATAGAATAATCTGCGGCTGTATTGTATATTTCAAAGAATCCCGGTTTTGTTATAGGATTGTCTAAATCCTCATATTCGACAACAGTATTTCCGTTAACTTTCAATGTAACAACAACCGCACCGTCTTCTCTGTCTAATGCAGACATTTCAATTTCGCACCATTCACCGTTCTTAATATATTCATTAGGATACTCAATTAACAGATTTTCGTCTCCCCATTTCTGGAATTCTATCGTATCTTTTTTAATAAGGAACATATACTGCGGATTTCCGCTCCAAGCAACTGCTGTAGCGCTGTTCTGTGCTCTCATTCCGAATGCATACCATGCAGAATCCAATCCGTCCATTAACGCATCAAATTTGTACATTTCATGTGTTCCTATACGTTCAAGAGTTCCCATTGTCGATGCACCAAGATTTGTAAAACTAATTCCTGCAGCTGTAAATGTAACCTGATTAGGAGTGAAACTCCATAAATTTCCCGAAGTTGACATTGATGTCATATCAAAATATTCAGGATTTCTTCTATAAGTCAGTCTTTCAAACTGTTCGGTTAATTCAGATGTCAATGTATTAACCTCTTTCTGGCTTAAAGTTTCACTTGCCGCTGATAACTTATATTTTTCAACCAATTCAGTCATTGCATCAACGGTACCCTCTTTATAATCTCCGGGTTCGCTGCCTTCAACAATTTCCGGTATCTGATTTTCACATATTTCTATACGTTCATACAATGCATCCTTTGAAATCACTTCAAAAGCCTTAGTGGTAAAGCTGTAATAATCCTGATTACAATTCAATTCAGTTGAACCCGATACCGAATTTGTATCGTTTGCAATTGCTTTTACTTTCCAATAATATCTAGTATTGAAATAATTCAGTTTAGGAATGGTAACATAGTTACTGTCAACTATTTTGTTTGATATTATATTCTTAAAATCCTTGTCTGTCGAAAGAGTAAATTGATAACTATGTGCATTAATAACATTATCCCATTCAAAGAAAACCTCTGACGCTTCTACGTCTGTTTCTTTATTATAAGGTCTCAATAAATTAAAGTTATCCATTTTATCAAGGCTTGTACGGTATTCGTCAACATAAACACCCGCCTCATTCATAATATCCACAAATTTCTGCGGTATCTCATAGCTTTGCGCTTCTTCTGCAGGTACAACACTGTTATCTTCCACAGTCATAACAGCAAGATCCTTTTCAGGCGCTGAAATTAATTCTTTGCCTATACATACATTTCCGGTCACAACGCTGTCATACATTGTTATCGGATCTTCATCCGACTCAAGATATTTGAATACATTATTGTATCTCTGCCATGGCTCGCTTGTATACGGGAATTGTATAAGATTCCATAACAAGGTATTTGCAGCCATGCTTGTTGCACTGCTTATTTTCCAGCTATAGCTTGCGGATGAAAAACCTGTTCCTGTTCCCGTACCTCCCATAAACAGGTTATTTGTTATTTCCGTACACACACCGCCGTGCACAAAAACACCCGTTCCTGTATTTTCAAAGACATTGCTGTCAACATAGTTACCGCTCATACCGTCATCAAAATATATAACGCCTATGCTGTCACAAGCAGCATCATGGAAATAATTATATCTTATTATATTACCCTGCTCCGACAGATTTCGTCCGCCGTACATCGTGCCGGCGTCCTGCGCCTGATCCACAAGGTTATTATAAAATTCGTTATATTCTATTATATTATCATTTCCGCCCATAACCATTGAGGTATGAGGGGAATCGGCAATTTCATTATGTGTTATCAAATCACCGCAGCCTTTTGCCGATATAGCTCCGGTATTGGTCCTGGATACTATATTAAAATTCCATAGCTTATTATTTGATATTACATTCCCGGAGTGAGTAAGCGTTACACGGTCTCCGCCGAATGCTCCGATAGGTCTTGTACTGATATTGTAAAAATCACATCCGTTAATTGTATTGTTAAATCCGTAAAGATCTATGCCGTTTGCAATATTTTTAAAGGTACAGCCCTGTATTTTAATATTTGTACTTGTTTCATTTACGTTCATTCCCAGTGCAAGAGAATTTTCAAATACTATATTTTCAAATTCCACATAGGACGTACCGTTCATTATTACCATTTCCTGAGATAATAGAGAAAACTGTACTTCATTATTCAGGAAATCAATATTGTCAGGGCTTCCCTCTACGGGGTAAAAATACAGATAGTTTGTGCTTTTATCAAAGTAAAATTCTCCGGGCGCATCAAGCTCACAAAGCATATTATAAACATAATATCTTTTACCGGAAGCCACGCCGTATTCTGCAAAATCGTCGGTTGTTACGGAAAGATTCATAGTATCTACCGAAGCGATACCTCTTCTTTCTCCTGCCCAGTCAAATCCGAAATACCCGAATATCCTCGGGTCTGCTTCATTTGCCCAGTTTTTTATTCTTGTATCACCTATAACAAAAGTGAATCCGACGCCTCTAACCGAACCTCCGTCATCTAAAACTTCACCTGTCAATGTATAGTCTTTATCAGGCCAACGCGCTACATTTACCGTTTCATCATTATAGAACACCGACCAGTTTGCAGGATCCTGTGTTTTAAAACTGTCATTGAAGCCTTCCAGCTTTTTACTCAAATCAATGCAAACAACATTTTCCGGATCAGAAAGCTTTTTTAAAACCTGAACATCTGTTACCGGCTCAAACTCACTTCCTTTTATACTTACTCCGCCGTTAAATGAAACCTTTTCATCTTTATACGCGCGATAAACAATTGGAGAGCCCTCCTGTCCGCTGTCATCTTCAAAGAAATTCACTGTTGTGGTTATAGGATAATTGCCCTCTCGGAAATATACCGATATGCCGCCGTCCGGCAAACCCACATTCTTTTTCAACTCCGATACAATGCTTTTTGCGACAGATAAACTTCCTACGGGATTTTCCAAAAGACCGCTTCCTTTTGCATCCGGTGCAACATATATTCCAAAAAATTTATTTATATTATTACTTATCTGAGCCGGCAAGGAATATTCAATATTGTAAACGTAGATTGTTCCGTTATATTCCGTAGCTTGCAAACCATTATTCTGTGCAAAAGCATATATTCCGGCTTCCTCATCATTTCCTATACTCTTATCCGGGAAAACTTCTTTAAGAAAACCTGTTTTTACATATACTTCCGTTCCTTCTGTTCTTACTTCAGCATTTTCTCCATATTCATACAAATCATATTGAAATCCGTAAGCAAATGCATTTGATGACCCGGGACGCAGCATGACAGTATTTTCCATTACTTCTTTAACATTATTGGATACAATGTTTTTACAAGGATCACTGTCGCTTTCTGAAACAGTTTCAATATTATTATCATTTTCGGATACATTGTCGCTGACATTTTCCTGAGAAAAAACAATACTGCAGTTCCCCAATATTATCGAAAAACAGATAATAAATAAAAATATCTTTTTCATATTACTCCTCCATACTAAATTATAAGTTCAAAGGCACATACCTACTCAATGTTAACTCCATTCCATACATATGCTTTAACATATGGAGAGCTTATTCCCGTAACATCAACAGTAGCTGTTACGGCATCATTCATACCTACCGGTATTTCAAAAGTATTGTTAACCATTTTAGCCACTTTGTTCTGCTGGTCATAAACAACTGTAAGAACGCATATTTCTTTATTTGTTGTTCCATTGTTTGTTACGTCTACACTAATTTGGGCGTTATTTCCCGAAACGTTTACATTCGGTACCCCGGTACTGAATATCGGTGATTCAGTTACAAAAGAAAATGATCTTGCAATCATAGAATCACCTGCGGAATTTTTAATTGTATCGGGAATATTGACCGTATATTCTTCATTAAATTTCAATCCTGCACTAAAGAATAATTCAGCGCTTTTATCATTAGCTGTCACTTCATACGGAACACTGTTTCCATCGGAATCTGTTACTACTATTCCTGTAAGAGTCTGTTCCACAGGTATGTCTGAAAAATTCATAGACAATGATGCGTCTGCAGGAACATTTTCCTCCCCGTCTGAAATTGAAGTATCATAAAGCTGGAAACGTCCGTCCCATACTCTTATATAATCAATATATGTTTCCTGGTTTGCAATTAGCTGTCTTGGGAAATCAACAAAATATATATCTTTTATTTCTTCTCCATATGAAAATTGTGTTTCTGACCCAGAATATTCATTCCCATTTTCATCAACAATATATACGGAAACAACGTTGGTATTAAAATTCATCATTGCACGAATAGTATACCATGTGTTGTTATACATTTTATAATCCGTAAATAACCCTGGATTTTCCGGCGTTCCACCATATGCAAGTGCACCGTTATATATCGCTATACATACCCTATGATTTTGGTGAAAATCCTGCAATATAAACATCTGCGTATCATTTGGTAATGTACCGTCGGATCTCAGACTTCCTTCGGGATAATTGAATTTCAATCTTGTTTCCCAATACACACTTGTTATATTTTCCACATGTATCGGATTATCGGAAAATTCTGCTCTGAATTTTCCGTATGATGCTGTATTTGGTGTAAGTTTCAGTGAACTGTCTGTAATTGCCGAATCAAAATCAAATGTCTTTACAGAACCATCTGCCCCAAGAATTCTCCAAAATGATCTGTCATCACCGTCTTCAAATTCTACAGAAAAAAGCTTATTAAATTCATTAAATTCCGCATCTTCTGCAAATACGGCTATATTTGTTATGCAAACCGCCGCAGCTATCATTAACAATAAACCCATAATTTTTATTTTTTTCATTTAAAAATCCCTTTCCTTTCCGCACTGGCGTGCCGCCATCATTTATTATTTTTTTGAATATATAAATTCTTCCGCCTGTCTTTTTATTTCGTCACAGACTTTGTACATTCCCGACTGTTCCATTTCTTTTGTAAAATCGCTCCAATATGTATCCGGGTCCTGAGCCCCTGTTAGCATGACGTCATATTTTTCCACTATGTTGTCGAGCCGGATAATTTCATTTCTTATAGTGCTTGTATCAACATGAAAGCCCATAAAGTCTGAAATGGCGGTTTCTTCATTCATCTTTTTTGTTATCTCCCAATCATCTTCACTCTGTTCGTCTATAAAATATGCATTGAACTGATTTCCCACCGACCAAGCCCGCACACCGTAATTGTTTGATTTTAAGGTTATTCTGTCTTCTCCGAGCTTATCGTAGTGTATGCCTTCCAAACCGAATACCAGCATATTATAAAGCTCTTTATCGCTGTTTATTATCTCTATAAGCTTAAAAGCCTCTTCCGGATGCTTTGATTTTTTATAAATACCTATCATTGTCGAATTGGGTGAATTCATACCTATATACGGCTGTGAAACGACAACTCGTTCCACTTCAAAATTATTCGTCATTTCAAACTCATATTCTCCGCCGGGCTTGTAATGGTCAACCGATACCGCATATCTTCCATTCTGATAATCTTTATCATCTGACATAACACTTGCAATATCTTTTCTTATATACCCTTTTTTAAACCAATCATACAGTTTATAAATTCTTTCTTTATAATCAGGTCTTTCATAATATGGCATGCACTGTACTTTTCCGTTATCATCAAGCCATATGGCACAGTAATTTACAACGTCGTAAAAATCATAATCATCTATACTCTGAAACGAAAACTCATGCATGCTTAACCGAAACGGATAGATATCCGGTTCATTTTCTTTAACAGTCATCAAAAACTGTTCTATATCTTCCGTCTTTTTTATATGGCTTGTGTCCAGATCATATTTTTTCGCCAAATCCTCTTTTATTAACAAACACCTTTGCTCAAACATCACCTGCATATTCGGTACCGCATATATAGAATTTTGAATAGTCGCCGCATCCCATACATATTCGGGCATAACATTCTTTAAATAAGAATTTTCTACCATGGAGGTAATATCATACAAGCTTTCATTTTGAACCATTCTGTCATAATTATTCAAATATCCAACAAACCATAAATCAAAATCATTGTCCGAAGCAATAATCATATTCATCCTGTCACTGTAAATATTATAATCGATCAATTTAAGATCAAGCCTGAAACCCGCCTTCTTGTACAGCTTTTCATTAAACTTTTCCATGATCAAAGCTTCATCCCTAAAGCTCTCACCTGGAATGTACCATTTTAAAGTGATAATATCATCATTCGCGTCTGTATTGTATGTACATGAGCTCGTTATCATTATGCCTATTGCACTGATAAAGAGCAGCAATAAAGCAGTTTTTATCACATTTATTTTATTTTTCCTCATACAACACCTCCCGCGATCACTCTGTTAAAAATTAATATTTCGGAAACGGTATCTGATAAAGCAGTGCCCGTTTTCATCGATCAGGTCATATCGATCATATGTATGTTTTTCGATAATCCGACAACCGGAATGCTATCCGGAATTTTTATGGCTGCGGACAATATTTTTCACGGCGATATATAAATTAATAATATTATTCAATGTCAGCTGCTTTGATAAATATTATTTTATCTATTATAACATAATTATTTTGTTTAATTAATGGAGAATCTTAAGAATATATATCGAATATTTTAATTTTTTTAATAAATATTAATAATATAAGAACATTTTTAATAAGGCCATGCCCGCAGTTATACATTATTTTACAAAAAAAGTAAATACAATATTAAGGTTATGTACCTTAAAATTTTTCCTAAAAATAGAATATCATAATATATTTGACAATATTTTATAAGTTTGATATAATAAAATCGCAAAAATATACGGGAAGGTGTACAAATGATAAAAAAAATTGTTAGTATGGTTATAGCTGCTGTAACAGCGGTATCGGGAGTAAATGCTGAAGAAATCAGCAAAACAGAAAATACCGGACATGCCGGGATTGTTTATAATGATAATTATGATACTGTAAACACTAATGCAGAAACCGACGTAAGGGTCATAAAAGTATGCAACGGTACAGAAACGGTAATATATACCGGATCATTAAGCGGATATGAAAACGGAATGTTTTTGAATGTCGATTTTTCCAAATCACAGGCATTTATAATTTTGGATTGGGATAATCCAAATGAAATATATTATATACTTCCACAAGAATCAGAGGAGGTAAATATAAGT
>CALXWJ010000094.1 GCA_944392335.1 uncultured Clostridia bacterium | reverse complement strand
ATATTTATTTCAGCAGACTTTATCAATGCGAACTATGTAAAATCTTCGATTTTACATGAAAAATTTTGACAATAGTCATAATTTTTTTAAATGCGATTGAAAATCGCATTTATTCAGTGAGCATTATTTTATTACTTGCTCTTTTCCTCCGATACAAGCTCTTTTATGGATGTTGCCATTCCTGCAAGTCCCTGTATCTGTGACGGTATAATTATCTTTGTGGCTTTTCCGTCAGCGGCCTTTTCAAAGCTCTCAAGCGCCTTTAATGCAACATATGAATCGCCCGGGTTTGCTTCATTAATCTTTTTGATACCCTCTGCAATGGCAGTCTGTACGGTAAGAATTGCTTCTGCCTGACCTTCCGCTTCTTTAATTGCCGCCTGTTTCTTTGCTTCCGCTCTTAAAATTGCAGATTCCTTTTCACCCTCTGCCATAAGAATAGATGATTTTTTCTCACCTTCGGCTTTTAATATGCTTTCTCTTCTTTCACGTTCAGCCTTCATCTGCTTTTCCATAGCATCCTGAATTTCACGTGGAGGAATAATATTTTTAAGCTCAACTCTGTTGATTTTAATACCCCATGGATCTGTTGCTTCATCAAGAATTGCTCTCATCTTTGTGTTTACGGTATCTCTTGATGTAAGTGTTTCGTCCAGCTCCAAATCACCTATTATGTTTCTGAGTGTTGTTGCCGTCAGATTTTCAATAGCCATCATAGGACGTTCAACACCGTACGCATACAGCTTGGGATCGGTAATCTGAAAATAAACAACTGTATCTATCTGCATTGTAACATTATCCTTTGTAATAACGGGCTGAGGAGGGAAATCCACAACCTGTTCCTTAAGATTTACCTTCCTTGCAATTTTTTCGACAAACGGCACCTTAACATGCAGACCTACCTTCCATGTTGCACTGTAGCCGCCAAATCTCTCAACTATATATGCATATGCCTGCGGCACAATTTTGATGTTTGCGATTACTATTATTAAAATCAATACCAATAAAATAAAAATAATTTCCATTAATATCCCCCATTCCTTAACCTTCTGACGGCTGTACGGATCATTTACTTACAATAAGCCTTACACCATCAATTTTTTCAACCTTAACAACTTCACCCTTTTCCAGCCGGCTTCCGTCATTGCTTCTTATTTTCCATTCAATGTCGTTTATTGTTGCTGTTGCATCAATATTGTTCTTTTCGACATTTTCTACAGTAACATGCTGTCCTATTATTCTGTCAATATCGGTTTTTTCACTTCGGTTTTTGAAACTTTTTACCGCAACACCCCTTAATGCTATCAGTAAAACAATTGATACTGCAAAAAATATTGTTGTCTGCACCCAAATATCTGCATTAAGCATTGCCGCAATCAAACCTGCAAGCGCGCCTCCGGCAAACCATATGCTGACAAGTCCGGACGTTGCCGCTTCTGCCACAGAAAAAATTATAATTGCCGCGATCCAAAATATTTCATTTGATGCTATTCCAAACAATTTAATTCCTCCTTTCCTTGTTATTATATCAAAGACATTATTTAAAATCAATAGTTTTTTATAATTATAGTACAATAATCATTAAATATTTGCTGTCAAAATACAAACTACATAAAAATTTTTCTTTCTTTTGTAAATTATGTTTACTTTTTAAATTTATTATATTATAATAAGAAATATGTTAAAGATATACCGAAATAACAAACAGAATTACTCTGATTTAATTTAACATTCTAAGAAAGGAACAATTATTATGAAATTTATTACAAATGATTTTATGCTTCACAACGAAACGGCAAAAAAACTGTTTCATGAATATGCAGAAAATTTACCGATTATTGATTATCACTGTCATTTGAGTCCTAAACAGATTGCGGAAAATTATCAATTTAAAAATGCATACGACCTTTTTCTGGGCGGCGATCATTATAAATGGCGTCAGATGCGATCAAACGGAATTGAGGAAAAATACATAACGGGAGATGGCGACGATTACGAAAAATTCATGATGTTTGCCCGCACTCTTCCTCTCCTTATCGGCAATCCTCTTTATCACTGGACGCATCTTGAGCTTTTAAGATATTTCGGAATCGAAGACGTTTTAAATGAAAAAACCTGCAAACAAATCTGGGATAAATGCAACGAGCTGCTGGCAACGGAGGATTTCAGGGCACAGGCGCTTATAAAAAAATCAAATGTTGAGGTTGTATGCACAACAGACGATCCTGCCGACAACCTGAAATATCACAAAGAATTAAAGGGCTTTTCCACAAAGGTACTGCCGACTTTCAGGCCGGATAAATGTGTTGAAATCGGCAAAGAACCTTTTATTGATTACATAAAGAATATCGGAGTTACAACCTTTGAGGAGCTTTTGAACTGGCTCACATCAAGAATAGAATACTTTGCACAGGCAGGCTGTAAGCTGTCCGATCACGGTGTGGAATATGTACCATATGCAGAGGGTGACGCGTCGGCAGTTTTTGCAAAGAAAATGAAAGGCGGACAATTAACCGCTGAAGAAGAAGATATTTACAAAACCGCCGTTATAAGACATTGTGCAAAGGAATATGCCCGCCGCAGCTGGACTCTTCAAATCCACATGGGAGCAATAAGAAACAACAATACAAATATGTATAACAAATTAGGTCCCGATACCGGCTTTGACTCGGTTCACGATTATCCTGTCGCACAAAATCTGTCAAAGCTTCTTGACAGTCTTGAAAAGGAAGATTTACTTCCCAAAACAATTCTCTATTCATTAAATCCCAAAGACAATTATGTTCTTGCAACAATGCTGGGAAATTTCCAAAAAGCTCCTACCGCCGCAAAGCTGCAGCTTGGTTCGGGTTGGTGGTTCAACGACCAGCGTGACGGAATGGAAGCTCAGATGAAAGCCCTTGCAAATTTGGGAATTTTAGGTAAATTTATAGGTATGCTTACCGACAGCAGAAGTTTTGTTTCTTACCCCAGACACGAATATTTCAGAAGAATTATGTGCAGCCTTATAGGCTCATGGGTAGAAAACGGCGAATACCCCGAAGATTATGACGCTTTAAAAACAATTGTTGAAGGCATAAGCTACAAAAACGCAAAAGAATATTTTAATTTTTAATACGGAAATTTTATTTTTAAAGAGGGAAAATGCTGATTTTTTTTCTCTCTTTTTTTGTTTTTTACGGTTTTACCGTTAATATAAAAAACATTTTAACCCTTTGTGTCGAAACAGCAGACATTGTTGCCATTTTTCGACAAAGGGTTTTTTTATTATATGCAGAATAAAGAATTTAGTAAATTTATTACTTGACATATTGATATTTTTACAATACTAAGGAGGAATGAACAATGGATCTGAAGCTGATAGGCGAAAAACGAACAATAATTGTAAATATTAAAGAGGATCTGGATCATCATGCCGCAACCGAACTCAGAAAGGCGGTTGACGCGAAAATAAAGAGCAGCAATGCCATTAACGTAATTTTTAATTTCTCAAAGGTGGATTTTATGGACAGCTCCGGCATAGGCGTCATTATGGGAAGATATAAAATCACAAAAATCCTCGGAGGAAAGGTTGTTATTTACGGAGTAAAAAAACAGGTACGAAGGATAATCGAAATGTCAGGAATTGATAAATTGATTTGCATATGCGACACATTGGACGAATCATTGCAGAAAATATAAATAATATTAATTGCTGATGGAAAGGAATGAAGAAAATAATGGAAAATATAATAAAACTGGAATTTGTTAACAAATCCTGCAATGAAAATCTGGCAAGAATGGTAGCTGCCGCTTTTGTAATGCCCCTTGATCCCACCTGTGAAGAAATATCCGAAATAAAAACTGCTGTATCCGAAGCGGTGACAAACGCAATAATACACGGTTATGAGGACAGTGTGGGAATGATACGCATGGACGGAAAAATAGACGGAAACACCGTAGAATTTACAATAACCGATAAGGGCTGCGGAATACCCGATATTTCAAAGGCAATGGAGCCTCTGTATACAGGCAAACCCGAACTGGAACGCTCAGGGCTTGGCTTTACCATTATGGAAAGCTTTATGGACAAAATTGAAGTAAAAAGCACATTGGGCGCAGGCACATCGGTAAAAATGAAAAAGGTCATAAAAAAATGATTGATAATGCAATATTATTAGAAAAAATACGCTCAGGCGAACATAGCGCGGAAAATCAGCTGGTGGAAAACAACATGGGACTTGTTATAGGCTTGGCAAAAAGATTTTACAACAGAGGCTATGATATGGACGAGCTTGTTCAAATCGGATCTATAGGCCTTATTAAAGCCATAAGGAAATTTGACGGAGAATTCGGAGTGAAATTTTCCACCTATGCAGTACCTATGATTTTGGGAGAACTGAAGCGATTTATCAGAGATGACGGTATAATAAAAGTAAGCCGCGTACATAAAACCAATGCCATGAAAATCAGGCGTGCACAGGAAAAACTGTCTCAAAATCTTAACCGTGATCCCACCATTGCCGAAATATCCGCCCAATGCGGTCTTAATACCGAAGAAATTATTACCGCTATGGATGCAACCGCGGCACCCGAATCCATATACCGTCAGAATAAGTCCTGTGATGATGACGAAAGAGAATTAATGGACAAAATAACCGGTATATGTGAGGAGGACAAAATAATAAATAAAGTTGTTATAAGCAAAGCGTTAGAGCTTCTTGACGAAAGGGAACGAAAAATTATTATAATGAGGTACTTTGCAGGGAAAACCCAAAGCAAAATTGCTCAGATTATTGGCGTATCTCAGGTTCAGATTTCAAGAATAGAAAAATCTGCCCTGCAGAAAATGAGAAATTATATTGATCAGTCCGATTAGCACAAATTTTTTCACATTTGGGGGTGCGGAAATTGCGGTTTAAATTTTCGCCCTCTTTCCGAAACGGGTATTTTTTTTCATAAAAGCTGATTATATAATGACTGCTGAACAATTATGAAACGCAGCCGCATGGCGGCTTACAAGCGTTTCAGAATTGTTTAGGTGCAAGGGTTTTGTGCATTTTTGCAAAAAACCTTGCACCGTGAATAAATATTTT
>CALXWJ010000093.1 GCA_944392335.1 uncultured Clostridia bacterium | reverse complement strand
GAAAGAGGAGGCGACCCGGCTTGATTGACCCCCTCGCATACTATCTCAGTTGATGCAGTAACATCTACAGTTGTGTAGCGCCGTATACGAGACCCGTACGTACGGTGCAACGGGAGGTGGAGGGCTACCGCCCTCCGTCTACCCTATTACCGTAATATAACTGCGGATAAGATATCCCCTGCATTTGCAGTCATGAGCTGCATATTTGCAATCGGTATTAGAGTACGATCTCCCTCTGATTACAGCGATAGCTGTGCTTTGCTCTTGTCCTCTCGTTAAATGACAAGACAAGCCTTTACTGAAATTATATGGAATATTCTTTGGTATTGATTATTGAATAAATTAAAAGCAAATGCTGTATTATTTATTAAATTTATTTTGGCATAATAAGGATTTGTCTATGTTATTGACTGATCTGTTTAAAGCCATCTGTCATCAGGCTCAAACATATCATAATACATCCGGGCTGTCAAGGTTACGGCTTCCGCGCGTGAAGCCTTTTTTTGCGGCAAAAAACAATGATCATCATTACCTTTTAAGAATTGATACTCGGACAAATCGGAAACAGCAGCTTGAGCCCATTTGGCAGTTTCGGAGCTGTCCGCAAAGTTGACGGCATCAATTTTTTCCGCTCTTGGGAAAGACAAATCTAACGCATCGATTGCCCGATAAGCAATGCATGCCATTTCTTCCCTTGTAATCTCCTTGTTTGGATAAAACATCCCATCAGGATATCCGGTAATAATCTTGTGGTTGTATGCCCAGTCTATATAACCGGCATACCAATCGGTATCATCAACATCCTGAAAATTTGTTGATAATTCGTCAGGAATCACATATTTGTCCTGTACGATCTTAGAAATCAATTTTAAAAATTCTGCGCGTGTGATTCCTTGATCCGGATAAAAATAACCGCCCGGGTAACCGTTTATAACGCCGTAAGCTGCAAGCGTCAGGATATCGGCGCTCGCCCAATGAGGATTTTGCCCATATTCTGCAGATACATCACGAAATGTAGAAGGACGCACATAGCCTTCCCAGCCAAGCTCTTCCCACGTTTTCTCTCCCAGAGGGATCACCACATTGCCATTCTGATCGAATACAATATATACCGAATATGCGGAATCAACATTTGCAAAGGCGTACCTTATTTCTTCAGCAATAATATAGTTACCGTCAAGAGAATCGCAGGTGTAAATGTATGGTTTTACTATTTCGCATATCTCGTCATAAGATGGCTTGCCGTATACGCAAACAAAAGAAGAACTGACCAGAAAGACTGATATCAATAAAGATAGAAATAATCGTTTTTTCATATTTATCACCGTTTTTATTATAGCACAAAATAGATATATATTCAACATATAAATTTTCTTTATTTTATGCGGGTAATTATATAGCAAAGCGAAACATAAATCACATTTGACTTAAAACCGTTTGAAATTATCAAGTTGGAACTTTGATCCAAATAGAATAAAGATAATTATGATAATAAAACCGATATTCTTGAAAGAAATAAAATCAAACGGTTTTACACAGTCAGAAAATTATTTTACATTTTTAGAGATGAGTATGTAAATGTTTTTTCCGAATGATGCATGTTGGCAATGGAAGGCGCATAACATCATGGATGACGTATTTTTGTGTTTTCCGGCGGGCAAGGTGTTTCCGGGAAATTGAATGTTTCCTGAAAGGGAGATATATGCTATGCTGTGATCGGCGCTTTTACACCATCTGCAAAAGCTTGCGCCAATGTATCCGAATTGCCTCCTTTGTGCAGGCCGGATGAAATGATCAATACATTCTTCATTTCCTGTTTCCCTTTCTTTTTGATTATTTGGTGAAGGTAACGGTAACGCTGCCGCTTGGCAGAGCCGCCGCATAACCTTCTGCATCATCAATATGGCCTATGGGAGTATAAGTATATGATGTTGTAAAGGTCTTGAAAAAGCTCACGATACAGTTTGAGCCATACAGCATAAGATCGCCGGTTTGGATCTGACCGATTTGCCGGTTGTTTTTCGGCAGGCTTTCATCCAGATAATAATACTTTTCATTGCCATTCAATTCATTCATTTCAAGAGTGAGGGGAAGCATTGCGTAAAACGCCTCGGCTGTTTCGTTATCCTCCAGCGTTGCAGTGAAGCTTTGTCCGTTTATAGTTACGGTAATTTGATTTTCATTAGTTAGGACAGGCTGTTCCTGTTTTTTTTCGGGCTCATTTACCGGTTCTGTTTCCAAAAGAGGATCAGAATCCTCAGACGGCGTTACCGGTTCGGCGGTCTCCTGTACTTCTTGCGTCAGGATGACACGCTGATTTGCTTCATCCCATTCCACCTGATATTGAAAATTTTCTGCAATAAAACGAATTGGCAGCATTGTTCTGTCACTTATAAGTCTGGGGGCAACATCAAGCGTTTTTGGCACATCATTTAGATATGCTGTGTCAGAATCAATGACAAGCCGGATAGTATCCATATTTTTTGTAAGTGTGACCGTTTGAGTATCGCCGTCCCATTCTACTGTGCCGCCCATTGCTTCAACAACAGCACGTACAGGAAGCAGGGTTCGGTCATCTATCAGTACAGGAACCGTTCCCTCCGTATCAATTGCATGTTCTGCACCGTTTATCAGTATATAAGGCTGATTGATAGTTAAAATAATTTCTGTATTATCTGTTATATCCGTATCCTCCTGCGCACTGCAGCTGATTATAAATGATACCGTTATGATGAGTGTTAAAATAATTGACACAGCTTTTTTCATAATGGTTCCGTCCTTTCTGTTTATTTAATATCTTCAGTATACTATATTATTTTTAAAATGTCCAATACTTATCTTTTATATAAAACTATGCTCAAAATGAATAAGAATTAATAGTCAAAACAGTGGATAAGCAGTCTAAGGATACAGCTCCTTATGATAGCATTTATCATTCTATTTATACCGATAGAATTATTTAAATTAACAAAACTTAAACAATTCTCAAACATTTAAGCAATATTAAAAGATTAAAATATAAATATATTATGACGGTGTTTTCAAAATAGGGTCTGCCCGGCAATAGGTTTACGGCTGTGACCAAACACCTTAATTCATGAGTAATATCCCCCAAAATGCAGATAATAAAAAATTTTATCGAACAGTCATGAAATTACTGAAAACTAATGACAAGCTAATGTTCTTCTGTTATAATAGGAGTATGAAAAACGATTGCGGGTAAATTTATATTAGGTTGATATTGCGGCCAAACGGCAGGTATAGGAGGAAGGCAGATGGAGCGTCTTAAACAAATACTGTATAAATGTATGTTCCCCGGAAACGCTGTAGTAGTTATCAGCATTCCAGTTGCGGCTGCTTTATTGGTATATACTTTTCTTTTTTACCGTAAAGAAGAACCTGTTGCATATATATCTTATGTATTTTCTGCATATTCTTTAACTATCGTAATTTTACAGATTATAAAGTTTGTCAAGAAATACAAATATATTATTTATAAAAACAAATATATCAATCGTTACTTGACCGATATTTCTTTTAAAATGCATGTTTCCTTGTATATGTCTCTTGGAATCAATGTGCTTTATGTAGTAATGAAGCTTTTTTACGGTGTCTATTACCGTTCTGTATGGTTCGGTACTTTGGCGGTTTATTATATTATGCCGGTAATAATGCGTTTTTCACTGCTGCGCCATATAAAGCGGAATGCTTTCGGAGCGGAGCTTGTTTCGGAATTAAAGCGGTATCGTATATGCGGAGTCATATTGATGCTGATGAATGTTGCCTTGACCGGTGTTATAGTTCTTGTTATACGTAAAAATGAGGGCTTTGAGTATCCGGGATATTTGATTTATGTTATGGCTATGTATGCATTCTATAATATCATCACTGCTGTTATCAATGTTGTAAAATACAGGCAATATAAAAGCCCTGTCTTGTCGGCAGCCAAAGTTATTAATTTGGCGATTGCCTTGGTGTCTATGTTTTCATTGGAAATTGCCATGCTGACGCAATTCGAAAACGCGGACGACTCTCCGTATTTTAGATATATTATGATCTCGTCAACCGGAGGAGCGATGTGTATTTTTATACTTGGTACAGCGGTATTCATGATCATAAAATCAACAAAGCAGCTGAAAAAATTACAAAGTAATGAAAAATAAAATAAATCTGCTATTTTAGAATAACGATTCTAAAAAATGGAGGGATTGTAATGATTAATATTCTTGTATTGGAAGATGACGCAAAATTGAACCAAATCGTGTGTACATTCTTAAATGACAGCGGGTTTAATGCAAAAGGATGTCTGAATGCAAACGAGGCTTATGATGAAATGTATAATAATCTGTATGAGTTGATTATTTCGGACATCATGATGCCGGGTATCGATGGCTTTGAATTTGCAAAGACCGTCAGACAGGTAAATAAACACATTCCGATATTATTTATGTCGGCTAAGGATGACCTGCCCTCAAAGCAAAAGGGATTCCTGATTGGTATTGACGATTATATGGTAAAGCCTATCGAGCTTGACGAGTTGCTTCTTCGTGTCCGTGCCCTGCTTCGCCGGGCCAATATAGAAATGGAACGCAAATTAGTTGTAGGTAATCTTGAAATGGACGCGGATGCGGTCACAGCATCTGTCAATGGCGAGGAAATCCTGGTTACAACAAGAGAATTTAATATTTTGTATAAGCTGCTTTCCTATCCGAAAAAAACATTTTCACGGTCACAGCTGATGGATGAATTTTGGGGGATTGAATCTGAAACGAGCCTCCGTGCGGTGGATGTTTATATTACAAAACTGCGAGATAAATTTTCGGTATGCGATGGTTTTCAAATTGTCACTGTGCGGGGTCTTGGTTACAAGGCGGTGCTGTTATGAAAAAGATATCCAAAGTGCAGGAAAGAAAAAAGAAACAAAATTTTTTTGTATTATCATTATTTGCAATTTTTCTTGTTGTTTTGTTTTTGATGTCAGGTATACATGTCGGGCTGATCGTTCTAATGAACATCAAAAATGCAAATGAGCTGATACAAATTATTGTTCCGATGGTTTATTGGGCAGTTATTGCTGCGGGACTAACAGCATATACCGGATGGCGTGTAAAAAAAATGTATGAGGTACCTGTGAACATTATGGCAAAGGCAACTGCAAAGGTTGCCGGCGGAGATTTTTCAGTATATATTCCGCCCCAGCATACGTCAGACAAGCTGGATTATCTGGATGTGATGTTTAGTGATTTTAATAAAATGGTTGAGGAGCTTGGAAGCATCGAAACATTGAAAACAGACTTTTTTTCCAATGTGTCTCATGAGATGAAAACGCCCCTTGCGGTTATTCAGAATAATGCCGAGCTTCTCCAAAAAGATGGGATTACAGACGAACAGCGTAAGGAATGTGTTAGATCGATCCTGCAATCCACAAAAAGATTATCAAGCCTTATAACCAATATACTAAAATTAAACAAGCTGGAAAAGCAAGTCATACAACCCAAACCGCAAAGCTATGATATATGTGCACAATTATGCGAATGTGCGCTGCAGTTTGAAAACGTATGGGAGGAAAAAGAAATTGAATTTAACACGGATATTGAGGATAGGGCTATAATAGAAGCAGATGAGGGACTTTTAGAATCGGTATGGACTAATCTTTTGTCCAATGCTTTCAAATTTACTCCGCGCGGAGGAACAATTACACTTTCTCAAAGCTCGGACAAGGATAAAATCATAGTGTCTGTTTCTGATACCGGCTGCGGTATGGACGAGGAAACATTAAGGCACATTTACGATAAATTCTATCAGGAAGATACTTCCCATTCAACGGAAGGCAACGGACTTGGTCTTGCATTGGTGAACAGGATATTGCAGCTTTCAAACGGCACAATCACGGTAAAAAGTTTTCCCCGGAGGGGAACGGTTTTTACTGTTACTTTGCCTGTATCTCCTGAGATTGGAGGAGAAATATAATGGATCAGAACAATACAAACCCATTTGTGGGATATGAATATAAGGAAATTCTTGTCCCTGCCGATAAGGCGTCTTTTTATTTGGATTGTTATGAAAATTTTGGCTGGCAGGTTGATGGGAATATTCCTGCGCAAAACCTTCATTCTCAAATGAAGCTTTGTATGAAGCGCGACAGAAAAATAATTAATAGAATGGAATTAACACGTTTGCAGAGGCATTTTGAGGCCTGTGCAAAAGAAATAGAAACTCTTGAAAATTCCAAAACAAATGCCGCTGTTATAAAATCCCTGATTGTCGGAATATTCGGGACGGCATTTATGGCAGGATCAACCTTTGCAGTCACATATGAACCTCCGATGGTCATACTTTGTATATTGTTAGCCATACCGGGATTTGTCGGCTGGATATTGCCCTGCTTTATTTATAAGTCGGAGATAAAAAATAAGACGCAGAAAGTACAGCCGCTCATTGAAGAAAAATACGATGAGATATATGAAATATGCGAAAAAGGACACTCGCTGCTTTAAACAACAAAAATACATCGGTGTTATTATAAAATAGCCGGTGTTTTTTTAATTAATAATTCTCAAACAAAATTCAAGCAATATGTAAACATAAAGTGTTTATAATCAAGACAGAGTTAAGGCAATGAAAAATAAATTTTAATTTTTAAGGAGATATTTATTATGAGTAATTACAAAGTAAACGAACAGGACAAAAACAGGGCGGAAAAAATTCGGAGCAGGTATGTTTCACGTACCGATAACAAAATGGAGCAGCTTCAAAAACTGGACAACAAAGTCAAACTGCCCGGGAAATTGCTTGCATGTATTCTCGGTGTTATCGGTGCTTTGGTCATGGGAGCGGGAATGTCGATGGTTATGGTATGGGAGAATATGACCTTGGGGCTTATATTTGGTATTTCCGGATTAATCATGATGATTTTAGCTTATCCGATTTATAGTATCATAACAAACAGCCGGAAGAAAAAGTATGCAGATGATATTATCCGTTTAACAGATGATTTGATAAATGAATAAGGAGTGAAAAAGTAATGAGTAAACAGAATTTTATAGGTTATGAATATAAAGATATAACGGCTAAGCGCAGCATGGCTTCAATATATGCGGACGGCTATGAAAATTTCGGGTGGCAGCTCGAAAATTCTGTCGGACATCCCGGCATGAATGATACAGTTGCAATGAAATTCAAACGTGACAGAAAAATTCGCAATAAAGCGGAACTCACCAGACTTCAAAGAAACTTTGACGCCTGTGTTCATGAAGTGGAAACGCTGGAGGCTTCCAAATATATAAAACCCTCCGTTTTTGCGTATGTTATCGGCATTATCGGAACAGCTTTTATGGCAGGCAGTGTATTTGCGATAACCGCAGATATGATTGTCACTTGTATCATTCTTGCGATTCCTGCTGTAATCGGATGGATTTTACCCTACTTTGTCTATAATAAAATCTTGAAAGCAAAAATATCCGAGGTCACCCCGTTGATCGATCAAAAATATGATGAGATATATACAGTATGCGAAAAGGCAAACGGTCTGCTTGACAGGGTAGGATAAGAAAAAGGCAGAAAAATTTTGATATTCAGGAGGTAAAGTTATGAGATCGGCAATTTACAACGGACAGAAAGATATTTTAATGACAGAACTTGAAACGCCCAAAGCCGGGGATAACGATATTGTGGTGCGTAACCTCTATGCAAGTATCTGCGGGACGGATGTGGCTGTTTACCTGCATGGGCCGAACACCGGTCACCGGGTGACTATTGGAGGGGAATTCGGGCATGAAATGGTTTCCGAAGTTGTTCAAGTTGGGAAAAATGTGATAGATATTCATGTCGGCGACAGGGTGTACCCCTATCCGCTCCTTGCCAAAGGCGATCCCAAACGTGCGGGGACAGCGGGCGGTTTTTCCGAATATGTGCTGATTCCAAATGCAGAGTTGGGAAAACAGGTCTATGCTGTTCCCGACGCCATTTCTTCCAAAGCCGCCTGCTTGATTGAACCGTTTACAGTAGGCTGCCGGGCAGCACGGCGTTCTTTCTCACGCAGCGGAGAAAACGCTGTTGTGTTTGGAGCCGGTACGATCGGAATTGCCGCGGCGATTGCTCTGAAGTATTTTGGATGTTCAAAGGTTATGATTTGCGATCATTCGGATTTTCGACTTGAAAAAGCAAAGGATTTAGGCTTTGCTGTATGCAACAACAGCAGCATAGACTTGCGGCAAGCAGCAACAAAAGAGTTTGGAGAAGCCTTTTCTGCTCTCGGAACTACGGCAGATGTAGATATTTACATTGATGCGGCGGGAGCCGATGGCCTTATTGAGTTGTATCAGAGCATGGGAAAGGTAGATTCCCGCATGGTGGTGGTCGCAGTCAAAGCGGGGCTTCGTCCAATTGATGTACTGGCTATGACCTATGGGCAGCATGCCCTGATTGGCTCCGGAGGTTATTTTCCGGAGGATGTAGAAGATGTTATGCGAATTATGGAAAGCGGACAATGGGATATAGAGTCTGTTATTACGCATGAATATCCATGGGAAAAATTACCACAGGCAATAGAAAAAGCCTCGCAGGTAGATGAAGCTTTAAATGTTATTATTAAGTATTAAAGGGCAAACTATTATGACCTCAAATGCAGCAGCAGATATGGACACAGTAAGACCGGGCAAAATATGTTACCTTTGACATGCGGAATAATATGATAGCCGGAAACTATGGTACAGCAGCGTTAATTTTATGTTGAAGCTATATCTGCCGGAGGGAAAACATACAAAAAAGCCTTTATGAACAAACGGCAATGTATCATATGATCCATTGCCGAAAGGACATAAAGGCTTTAACTGCAATAACAAGGCTTTATAAAACCGGCGTCAGTAATCGATTGTAAAATTATACCGGTTTATTATAAAAAATCACAGAATAAAAATAGTCAGTATAACGACAAAATATGAGGAACAGATATTTGATAAGTCCTACATCTCAATTTTTTCTGTTTCCGGTTGCTTTAATTTTTCCGCGGTTATTTCAAGTATTTTTCTGTCATCGGTTTTTGTGACGGTCAGCTTTAAGTTTTCATATTCAAGAATATCGCCCTTTTGCGGGATCTTATTCAGCTGCTCTGTTATCCAGCCGCTGATCGTGGTAGATTCGCCATTTAGTTTCAAATCAAAATATTCTTCAAACTTATCAACTTCGCAGCTGCCCGAGACAATGAATATACCATTCTTTTCCTCAATGTCGTTTTCCGATTCTTCGGATAGGTCTCCGATCAATTTTTCGATCAAGTCTGTAAGAGTTATTATACCGAAGGTCCCTCCGAATTCATCACATACGACGGCAAAATGCTCACGTGTTTCTTTCATTCGGCGCAAGAGTACGTCGGCGCCGATGTTTTCAGGTACAATAACGGCTTTTTTGACCGCTTTTTTTATAATATTTTCACGACTCAAATCTTCAAGCCTATAAAAAATTCTTGAGTCAAGAATACCGATTATGTTGTCTGCGGTATCGCCGCAGATGGGATAATATGTATGACTGGATTTATTTATCACTGCTTTCCAATCCTCGATACTGTCTTCGTCATACAGAAAATCCACTTCGGTTCTGTGAGTGGCAATTTCTCCCACGGTTGTATCGTCAAATTCAAAAACATTTTGTATAATTTTATTTTCATCTTCGTCTATGATACCCTTTTCGCTTCCGGCGTCTGCCATCATACGAATTTCTTCTTCACTGATTTCTTCATCCTCGGAATTCGGATCAATCCCTATAAGCCTTAAAACAGCGTTTGTTGAAACGGTCAAGAGCCATACAATAGGCGCAAATATTTTTGATATAAAGAAAACAAGTCTTGAAATAGCAAGGGCAATGCCTTCGGATTTTCTCATTGCAATTCTTTTTGGCACAAGCTCTCCGAGTACAAGCGTAAAAAATGAAAGTATCAAAGTGATTATAATTACGGCGATTGTATTAAGAGTTTGAACCGGTAATGGAATACCTGCTTTAACCATTAAATCAACCAAGAGATCGGAAAAGTTATCTGCCGCAAATGCACTTGCCAAAAACCCTGAAAGAGTGATCGCTACTTGAATCGTAGCCAGAAATTTTGCCGGCTGGTCTGTAAGTTTTAAAAGCATTTGCGCCCTTTTGTCCCCTTCTTGGGCCAATTTTTCGAGCTTGTTATCGCTTGTGGAAATAACCGCAATTTCAGCACATGCAAAAATTGCATTAAGTGCAATAAGAATAAATTGTAAAATAATTTGCCACCCTATACTGTCATCCATTTAAAAATCCTCCTAAATTATATGTTTTTATATTTTATTTTTTACCGGACTTATTTATGAGTCCTATTGTAAACAAAATGCATATAAAAAGAGATTTAAATCTCTTTTTGTATTATCAATGACGTTAATTATGTATTATGCTTAAAAATCATTCTTTTTAAGATTTGTTGGTTCTGATCGATAACCATAAGCCAAATATTTTTTTATACTTGTTAAAGTATTTGCTATGCTGTTAAAACCATTTTACTGCGTTTGGAAATATGCCAAAAATCGCTTAACGAAAAAGGTTTATTTATTATAATATGTCAGTTTGCTTTTAGGCAGAGCATATTTGTCGAGATAAGTCTCATATTTCTTTTTAAAGTCGCCATTTTCAGACTTTATTATACGCAGACTTTCGTGCATATTCAGATTATTATGAGAAGTTTCTATGATACAGCCGCCAATATTTGAACAGTGGTCAGATACTCTTTCCAAATTCGTAAGAAGATCAGACCAAACAAATCCGGCTTCAATGCCGCACTCTCCCTGTTGAAGTCTCAAAATATGGTTTGTACGAAGCTTTTCCTTGAGCCTGTCGATAATTTCTTCCAAGGGCTCGATATCAAAAGCTGATTCCAAATTATTTTCTTCAAACGCTTCAAGAGCAAGGGAACATATTTCATCCACGGCATTTGTAAGAACTGTCAGCTCTGACTTTGCAGAATCGGAAAAAACGATTTTTTTGTCATGCAGCTCTTCGGCAGACTCCAGAAGATTGACACCGTGATCCGAAATTCTTTCAAAGTCGCCTATTACCCGAAGAAGCTTTGCGGCTTCTGCACTTTCATCTTCGTTTATCTGATGAGAAGAAAGCTTGACCAGATAGTTGCCGATAATATCCTCATAGTGGTCGGTCTTTTCCTCGAGTTCTCTGATCTCTTCAGCTAATGCCGGTTTATAATCGGAAAGGATGTATATGCTTCCCTTTATGGCATGTATCGAATATCTTGCCATATCAACGGCATATTTACGGCAGGTTGAAAGTGCAACGGCAGGAGTTGAGAGAAGTCTTTCATCAAGCTCGCATATTTCATCTTTTTTGTTATTATCGGGTATGATTTTGCATACCAATTTTTCCAAAAGCGATGACATCGGAAACAGCAAAATCGTACAAATTACGTTAAATGAGGTATGAGCAATCGCAATACCGAGATGCGTAGCCGTTTCATTCAGAATTGCAGGAGCAAAAATCCATCTTACTATATATAAAACGATCATAAGAACGACCGTACCGATTATATTGAATGAAAGATGCGCAAGAGCAACTCTTTTTGCGTTTTTGTTTGTTCCGAAAGAGGAAAGTATAGCTGTTATGCATGTACCGATATTTTGTCCCATGATAATTGGAAAAGCGGCGCCGTATGTAACTTGTCCCGTTACGGTAAGGGCTTGAAGTATTCCCACCGATGCCGAGCTTGATTGAATGATCGCGGTAAGAATCGCGCCTGCTAGAACACCCATGATAGGATTCTTGAACATGGTAAATAATTGCTGGAATTCCGGAACATTACTCAATCCATAAACCGCACCGGACATTGTTTCCATACCGAACATCAAAACGGCGAATCCGAGAAAGATAGAGCCTGTGTCTTTTCTTTTGTTGGTTTTTGAAAACATTATAAAGATTATTCCAATCAATGCAAGAACCGGAGTAAAAGACGTGGGTTTGAAAAGCTGAACAAAGAAATTGTCGCTTTGGATACCGCCCAGACTCAATATCCAGGCTGTTACAGTCGTTCCGATATTCGCTCCCATAATAACGCCTATAGACTGTTTTAGTGTCATAAGCCCTGAGTTCACGAAACCGACGACCATAACGGTAGTTGCCGAAGAGCTTTGGATAACCGCGGTCACCGCGAGACCGGTCAAAAATCCGGCGAATTTATTTGTGGTAAGTCTGCCGATTATTGAACTAAGCTTGTTTCCGGCTCTGCGCTCTAAAGCGTCACCCATAACATTCATACCGAAAAGGAACAAACACAGTCCGCCGATTAATGTTAAAAAATCAAAAAAATCCATAAATTTACCTCTTTTTCTCAATTATATCGTCCGATGATATTTTTACAAAACTAATTGTATCATTTACGGCGGTAAAGATACAGTTAAGAAAATTCTGTAAAAATAGATTGTTTTCGACATTTTTTTTATATATTTTGCAAAAATCGATAAATTCAGTATATTTATTATTATTCGTATTATGTCGCAGTAATGATAATCGGAATTTGCATTCATTAAAGTATATGACTTTGTAATTTATTCATTATCATTATGCATTCTGTAGCCAACTCCAAGTTCATTGGAGATATATTTGTTGTCTCCGGGCTTTAAATTGAGTTTTTTTCGTATGTTTGCCATGTTTACCTGAAGCTTTTTTATGCTTCCGTAGTCCGACATCCCCCAAATTTCCTTAATGATTGCGGAATAGGTGAGAACTTTTCCGAAATGCTCGGACAAAAGTGCGGTAATATTAAACTCTGTTTGTGTAAGTTTTATTTCTTTACCGTCAAGAAATATTTTCCGCGCATCGTAATCTATACATAGCCCGCCCGTTTGAAATTTTCCTCCGCTGAGTCTGCCTTCTTCCGCGCTGTGGCGGCTGTTTCTCAAAATACTGCGAACTCTTGCCAAAAGCTCGGCAGAGCCGAAGGGCTTTGTCACATAATCGTTTGCACCGTTGTCAAGAGCTTCAACTTTACAATTTTCTTCGGCCCTTGCCGACAGTACCATAATGGGGGTCGAAGAGCTTTTTCGTATTTCATTTAAAAAAACCATACCGTCATTGTCGGGAAGTCCCAAATCAAGGATTACCAGGTCGGGAAGATAGGATGAGAACATCATCAGTCCCCCGGATACGTTTGATGCTTCCAAAACCATGTAATTGTTTGCGTCAAGAAGCGCCGTAACAAATTTTCTTATGTTAAGCTCATCTTCTATAACCAAAATTTTATATTTGTTATTCATCGTCTGCCTCCTCAAGATCAAGAGTAAATCTGAAAATCATACCGTTTCCTTTTGTATTTTTCAAAGCCAGTATTTCTCCGCCGTGAGCCTTAATAATGGATGCGCATACACAAAGACCGATACCCATATTTTGCTTGGTCCCATCGGCGGGGTTGTTGCCCGAGGCGCCGTAATCGGTGAAAATGTTTTTCATTTTTTCTTTGCTCATACCGCAGCCGTTATCGATAACTTCAAAAACGGCTTTTTGATCCTTAACATAAATGTTAAGCTTAAGCTCGGTCATACCAACGGCATGCTGTACGGCATTTACCAAAAGATTTATCAATACCTGTTCGATAAGTATTGCATCGGCGCAGATCGTGACAAAATTTTCGGGCATCGATATGATAACGTTCTGATTTGGATAAAGCTTTTTAAATTTTGCGATAACGGAATCCGCAAGTTCTTCCAGAACAACCGAGCTTTTGATCAGCTGTACGTCAGTCCCGTCAATTTTTGTAACCGAAAGCAGATTTTCGACCATACGGATAAGCCACTGTGAATCTTCTTTTATTCCGGAAAGCATATCAAGTTTGCTTTCATCGCTCAGTGATGTATAATTATCTATAACGGTTGAGCTTGCACCGTATATTGCGGTAAGGGGCGTTCTCAGATCATGAGATATCGCACGAAGCAGATTGGCCCTCATTTTTTCCTTTTCGGCCTGTATTTTGACCTTTTTCTGAAATTTGATTTTTGTGGTCAGGGTGCTTGTCAAAACAGTTATTATTATCATAATAAGCGCCGATAAAAGATTTTCACGTATGGTAAAATCAAAAGTAAAATAAGGGAAAGTAAATGCAAAATTAACTGCCAAAACGCATATCAAAGCCGATATGATACCGAAAAGATATCCTTGAGTAAACAGAGAGATCAAGAATACCGACAGCACGAAAAGAGAGGGTATTATCGCTTCTATATTCAAGATGAAATGCAGACAAAGGCTTGTAAAAAAAGATATGATCAATATAAGCACAGTAACAAGAAAATCATGAAAAAATCCCTTTTTCATTTATTGCCTCTCCTTTATCCGTTTTTGTCAGAATAATTGATCAACAATAATTATAGCAGAAAAAATCCCTTTTGACAATACGTAATTAAATATTAATAGCGATTATTTTAAATTTAATACGATAATATTATTTTTTCTTTGCTGTATCTTTGCTTTAAAACTGATATGATATAACGTGATAAAAATCAAAGAAGGTGTCACTGTTGGTTGAAAAAATAAAAAAGCTGTCTCCGGCAAGGATAATTGCGCTGGGCTTTATAAGTGTGATTTTGATCGGTTCGTTCGTTCTTATGCTGCCTGTAAGTGTAAAAGAAGGAGTCAGCTTGGAATATATAGATGCTCTTTACACAGCTACAAGTGCGGTTTGCGTAACAGGTCTGATCGCGGTTGATGCGGGAGATACATATACGTTTTTCGGACAATTGATTATTGCGCTGCTTATCCAAACGGGAGGTCTAGGCGTTACCTCGATCGGTGCGGGAATAATTATTGCACTGGGAAGGAAGATGAATATTAAAGGCAGAACAATTGTCAGAGAAGCGATGAATTTAAATTCAGGAAAAGGAATTGTTGTTTTTGTAAGAAGTATTTTCATAACAACACTTATAATAGAGTCTGTGGGTGCGGTATTGAGTTTTACGGTATTCATAAGAGATTACCCGTTCGGACAGGCATTATGGATCAGCATTTTTCATTCCATTGCCGCTTTTAACAATTCAGGGTTTGACATTTTCGGTGGATTGCGTAATATGATCCCCTATCAAAGTGACGTGCTGCTCAATTTAACCACATGTTGCCTTATTTTTCTCGGCGGTATAGGTTTTCTGGTAATTCGTGAGCTGTGGACGAATAAATTTAATTTTAAGAAGCTGTCTATGCATGCAAAGGTCGTTTTATCTTTAAGTGCTGTTTTAATAGTGGTCGGAACGGTACTGTTAAAGCTTACCGAAGATATCACATGGCTGGGGGCGTTTTTTCACAGTGTGTCCGCAAGAACAGCGGGATTTTCAACATACCCCATCGGAGAGTTTACAAAAGCCGGGCTTTTGGCGCTGACTGTTTTAATGTTTATCGGAGCGTCACCGGGTTCTACCGGGGGCGGAATAAAAACGAGTACATTCTTTTTGCTTTTGCAGGGTATCAAATCGGCGGCAACAAATAAAAGTGAAAAGGCTTTTCATTATTCGATACCGAACAGCTCTTTTAAAAAGGCGTCGGTCATTACATTGCTTGCATTGGGGGTTGTTGTATGCGGAACGTATCTTCTCACGGCAATGGAGCCTGATATTTCACTTTCCGATGCGTTGTTTGAAATAACCAGCGCTTTCGGAACAGTCGGACTGTCCACCGGAATAACGCCCGATTTGTCGGTCTCAAGTAAATTATTATCTATTATTATAATGTATATCGGAAGGCTCGGCCCTCTTACAGTAGCTACTTTATGGTATTTCGGTGAACCGGAACGGATAAATTACCCTGTGGGAAATATTTCGATAGGATAAGTTAATGGGAGGAAAAAAATGTTTGGAAAGATAAAAAAGGAAAAAATGACTTACGGAATCGTAGGCTTGGGAAGGTTTGGTATGGCGCTTGCCCATGAGCTTGCAAGTGACGGATGTGAGCTTTTGGTAATGGACCGTGATGAGGAAAAAGTAAGGGAGATAAGGGAATTTACCGAAAATGCATTTGTCGCGCTGTCTCTTGACAAAAAAACACTGTCGGAAACGGGAATACAAAATTGTGACGTTGCCGTTGTTTGTATAGGAGAAAAAATGGATATTTCCATTCTTGCAACACTTAATTTGATTTCCTTCGGAATACCGCGGGTAATTGCAAAGGCAAATTCTCATGAACACGGTGAAGTGCTTGAAAAACTCGGCGCAGAGGTCGTATACCCGGAAAGAGACATGGCGATAAGGCTTGCAAACCGTCTGGAAGCCTCCCGTACCCTTGATTTTATACAGCTCAGTGAAAGAATAAACATTACAAAGCTGCAGATATTTGATTCGGTTATCGGAAAAAGCGTGCGTCAAACAAATTTCCGCTCGAAATTCAATCTCAATATAATAGCCATCGAAAACGGCGGGAATGTAATTGAAACGGTTACACCCGATTATGTTTTTCAAAAAGATGATATTTTGTATTTATCCGGAAGTAAAAAAAGCCTGATCGATTTTAACAATTGGCTGGAGGAAAATGTCAAATTTAAATAATTTTCAAAAAATATTTATTGACTTTGTTAGAAATGCCCACGCATACCTGCAAGTAAACACATGATTTCGTGTTGGATCAGCTAAACAAGGAGCACCGCCGGAATTGATGTGTCGTAAAATTACTTGGAAATGGGGGGTGACGGTACTTGAACGGAGAAAAATTAAAAAACCGAAAACTAAACAAGGGAAAGCTTCTGACCTTCGGCTTCAAAAAAACTGATAACGGTTACATTTATCACACCAATTTAGCCGAAGGGCAGATAACATTTACACAATATTTATCTCATAAAGGCAGCAAGCGGGCAACGATCGAAAACGTGCGGGTTGCAAAGGATAGGCGGAACTTAGGTATCGGGACATTGCTTATGAAATACGCCATTAACCTTGCAAAAGAGAATTCCTGCACCATCGTTCAGTTAACTTCAAACAAAACAAGGACAGATGCACACCGGTTCTATAAGCGCCTTGGTTTCCAAGATACCCATGAAGGTCTGAAATTAAATATACTCTAAGAAGACGAGGAAATATGATCGCCGTCTTGCAGGAAAATCAGGAGATACATTATGTCAGGATTCATTATACGAGAAGCTGTTTTGGAGAATGCCGCACAAATTGGCGCAGTGCATTACAAAGCATGGCTGGAAACCTATACGGGGATGCTTCCTGAGCCATTCCTTTCAGCAAGAAGCGCCGAAAAAAGCACAGAAATTTTTTATAAAGCAGGCTGTGCGGACACTGTTGTAGCAGAGATTGACGGGAAAATCGTCGGCTTTTGCGGCTGGGGCAAATTCAGAGAAGACGTTTTTGAAAAAGATATGGGTGAGATATATGGTATTTACCTGCTCTCGGCATATCAGCGAAACCATCTGGGCCGGAGAATGCTGGAATACGCCTTGAACAGGCTGAAAGCGACGGGTTATCAAAAAGCAGGACTATGGGTGCTTGAGGACAATCTTGCTGCCATAGCGTTTTATGAAAAGTCCGGTTTTCAGGACAGTGGGACGAAGAAGGAAGTGGGGTTCGGTCAGTCTGTGACCGAACTGCTTTATGTGAAAGGTTTATAGTTTGGAGAAAATATGATAACGATAAAATTAATTGATTCTACTCACAAAAAGGATATCAATATCAAAAATGAACCGTTCAAGCTGTTTGGACGAATTATCCCATCCTACATCAAGGAGCAGTGGAGCTATACCATCGAGCGCCTGTCCGAAGAAGCTGTCACAAAAATGTGCTTTCCCGACGAAAATTACGATTGGGATACGCTGGCTAAAAACAGTGTTTTTGTGGGAGCCTATGACGGGGAACAGTGTGTCGGACTTGCCATCCTGCAACAGGCGATGATGAAATATATGTATTTGTATGACTTAAAGGTCAATGCTGATTACAGGGGCCGCCATATTGGAACAATGTTGATAGAAAAATCCAAAGAGGTAGCGCTGGAACAGGGATATCATGGGCTTTTTACCCAGGGACAGGACAACAACCTCGGAGCATGCCTGTTTTATCTGAACAATGGTTTTGTCATCGGAGGTCTGGATACCAATGTATATAGAGGTACGCCCCAGGAGGAAAAGAAGGATATTTACTTTTACTGTGAAGCTGCCGGAGCATGATAAGACTCCAAAGAAGCTTTATAGTATACAAAAGTGCTGAAAATAAGCGCAAAACGAACACACAAAGGAGATATATCATGTCTGATTGGAACCCGGAAAAGTATTTATTGTTCAAAAAGCAGCGTACGCAGCCGTCTATCGACCTTGCAAACCGCGTACGGGACTGCAGTGCCGAAACGATTGTGGATATCGGCTGCGGTCCGGGCAACAGCACGGCTGTTTTGAAAGACGTTTTCCCCCATGCTAAAATATTGGGGATCGATAATTCTGTCAATATGATCAACAAGGCAAGGGAACAACACAGCGACCTTGATTTTCAGGTATGCAGCGCGGAGGATCTGACCGGAAGCTATGATCTGCTGTTTTCCAACGCCTGCCTGCAATGGATTCCCAACCACGAGACCCTGATTCCCCTGCTCATGGGGAAATTAACGGAGAATGGCGTGCTGGCGGTACAGGTGCCGATGAATTTGAATGAACCGCTGTTTTGCATTATCAGGGAAGTCGCAGCCGAACCCGGATGGGATTTTGAAAACGTCTGTTTTGAAAAAAACGATACTCTTTCTCCAGAGGCGTATTTCGATATCCTGTCATCCTGTTCGAGCAGCTTTGAACTATGGGAAACGGTGTACTATCACGCAATGCCGTCCCATGAGCATCTGATAGAGTGGGTGCGGGGTACACGGCTGCGCCCGTATTTGGACGTGCTGGACGAAAACCGGAAGGTGAAATTTGAGCAGGAAATCCTGTCCAAAGCACGGGAGGCTTATCCTTTTACCGCAAGCAGCGAGGTGATTTTGAAATTTCGAAGATTTTTCTTTGTGGCACATAAGTAGAGGGAAACAAATAATTAAGCAGAATATTCAGATATGATTCGCCAAATGAAGAGAAAAGATTACCCTGCGTATATGAACTATAACTCTTCCGCAAAGGTTTGGGTCTGAACGACGCGGACGGATTCGGAAAGCGGGAACTGCTGTTACCTGAAACTAAACCATACTGTTTGTTTTGTTTCCGAAATGGACGGAAAACTGATTGGAGACATTATGGCGGGCAGTGATTATCAATGCCGGTAATAACGGGGACAGTCTTTATTGTATAACAAGGTGAACCCTTATTTAATAAGAATCACAATGTATGAAAACGATATAAAAACAAATACTATAGCATATATAAATGCCGCTTTGCATAGATTTTGCATAGATCAAGATAAAAAGGATCCGATACAAAAAAACGCCGTACATATACTACATACGGCAGTTTGTAATTACCAAAACAATCAGGCTTACTTTGATTTGCATGACACATATGGGATATAGGTATGTATACGAGCTATATTCCGTAAAAAACAATCAGACTCAAATATAGCCAAAAGTTATGATTGAGTTTTCGGTTTTAAGGCAAGATAAAACAGGAGGGAAAAGATGGATTCTCATTTTAAATCAAAAGAACAAATTTTAGCCGAGCTGGGAACAAGTGAAAAGGAAGGGTTGTCCTCAAAACAGGCCGCAGAATTAAAAGCACGGTACGGACAAAATAAGCTGAAGGAAAAAAAGAAGAAGAGCAATATAAAGAGATTTGCTGATCAGTTCAAGGATGTTATGATAATCATTCTTATTATAGCAGCCGTTATTTCCTTTATTATCGCTTGTGTGGAAGCAAATCCGAGGGAATTTTTCGAGCCGGCGCTGATCTTATTGATAATAATAGTGAATGCCGTTATGGGCGTCATACAGGAGGGTAAGGCGGAAAAAGCGCTCGATGCGTTAAAAGATATGTCTGCTCCGCATGCAAAAGTGATCCGCGATGGCAGGGAGGAAATAATAGATGCAAAAGACCTTGTTCCGGGAGATATTATAAAGCTTGAAGCCGGAGATTTTATCCCGGCGGACGCAAGACTCATCAGCAGCGTGAGTTTAAAATCCGAAGAGTCGGCTTTAACGGGCGAATCGGTATCAAGCGAAAAAGACGCACAAGCACAGGTTGCGGAAAACGCACCTATAGGCGACAGAACGAATATGGTATTTTCGGGATGCAGCATTACTTACGGAACGGCAACAGCAGTTGTTACGGCAACGGGAATGGATACCGAAATGGGAAAGATCGCCGATTTATTGGATGAAGAAGAACAAACGCAGACGCCGCTTCAGAAAAAGCTTGCACAGCTCGGCAAATATTTGGGTGTTATTGCTCTTGCTGCCTGCGGAATAATATTTATTGTAGGGGTAGTGTCGGGAACGCCAATCATGGAAATATTTATGATATCGGTATCATTGGCGGTTTCCGCGATCCCGGAAGGGCTGCCGGTCATCGTAACGATTGTTTTGTCCATAGGCGTGCAGCGTATGGCAAAGAAAAATGCTCTTGTAAGAAAGCTGCCTGCCGTTGAAACACTTGGAAGCGCATCGATCATATGCTCCGATAAAACGGGAACGCTTACGCAAAACCGGATGACCCTTGTAAAGGCATTTTCGGCAGAAAATGAAAATATTGAAGAAATTACAGACAATTACTCGGATAATGTAAAGGAGCTTTTAAAATATGCGGCATTATGCTGTGACGCTACGGTGGTATTTAACGGAAAAGATGAACAGCATATCGGGGATCCCACCGAAACGGCAATTGTCCTTGCGGCCCATAAGAACGGTATGCCAAAAGATGAACTGAATAAAAAATATACTCGTGAGGCTGAAATACCTTTTGATTCCGACAGGAAATTAATGTCTACGATAAATAATATTGACGGGAAATATATAGTAATTGTAAAGGGAGCCTTTGACGTTATGGAAAAAAAGATAACGTCTGGAGATATGAAAAAGGCAAGACAGATCACAAATGAAATGAGCGAACAAGCCCTGAGAGTACTTGCTGTGGCATATAAACAGATCGATAAGATACCGGAAGAAGTTACATCTGAGGAGCTTGAAAACGGGCTTACCTTTATGGGACTTGTGGGAATGATAGACCCTCCGAGACCTGAGGCAAAAGAAGCGGTGAAGCTTTGCAGGATCGCGGGGATCAAGCCTGTTATGATCACGGGAGACCATGTTATAACGGCGTCTGCAATTGCAAAGGAGTTAGGAATTTTAAAAGATTCGGATATTGCGATAACAGGCGCGGAGCTTGATGCCATGAGTGATGACGAGCTTGATGGCAAGATTGAAAAAATATCGGTGTATGCAAGAGTTTCTCCCGAAAATAAAATCAGGATCGTAAAGGCTTGGCAAAGAAAGAATCAGGTCGTTTCAATGACGGGCGACGGCGTGAACGACGCTCCGGCGCTAAAGGCGGCGGATATCGGATGTGCAATGGGGATAACAGGTACCGATGTTGCAAAGGGAGCCGCGGACATGACGCTGACCGATGACAACTTTGCGACGATCGTTGATGCCGTACGTGAAGGCAGGGGGATATATTCAAACATTAAAAAGGTCGTGGGATTTTTGCTTGGTACAAACATAGGTGAGGTTGTTACCGTGTTTTTCGCAATGCTGCTGTGGCAAAAAACACCTTTTTTATCTATGCAGCTTCTGTGGATAAATCTTGTGACCGATTCACTGCCGGCAATTGCTCTGGGTATGGAGGCGGTCAAAGATGATGTTATGGAAAAAAAGCCCAAGCCGAAGGATGAAAGCATATTTGCTCACGGGTTCGGCATACAGATAATCCTTCAAGGCGTTATGTTTGCGGTTCTTGCCCTTGTTGCTTTTGCAATCGGTGAAAGAACGACACAAACGCTGACGGGAGGACAGACAATGGCATTTACGGTACTTGCATTTTCACAGATCATTCAGGCATATAACATGCGTTCGGAGCGTTCATTGTTTAAAATAGGCGTATTCGGAAATAAAAATTTAAACAAAGCGACACTTGTATCGACGGTGCTTATGCTGATAGTATTATTTACTCCGGTCAGAATGGCATTTAAACTTATGATACTTCCTCCTATGCTGTATATAATTGCGGTCGGTCTTATAATTATACCGGTGATTATTATGGAATTATCAAAAGCATTCGGTCTTATAAAACATTCAGAATAATAAAATATCTAAATACTGCAATAAAAATCGGTTTCATGTAAATTGTGAAACCGATTTTTTTTTTGGCTCTTTTTTTTGAAATAAAGGTTGATTTTAAAAATTTTATATGATATACTATGCGTATTATTTTTGTAATTGTATATTTCGGCATTTGCATTTAATCGAAATCGGGAAAGAGGGGTATTCGGTATGCTGATTAAAAAAGAAAAAATATCAGTAGAAGTAAAGAAGGACGGCTTTGATCTTATTTCAAACGGAGAGGAAGTGTTTTTCTTTAACATAAAAACAACGGTAAATGATGATAATGAAGAAAAAAATTATTTATTTGAGCAACTATCGGAAAACACATTCAGATGGACTGCAGAGAGTAATTTATGGGATAAAAAGTTATATACATTAAAAATAGAAAATGATATGCTGATCTATTCGGTCAAGGTCGAGGGAAAAGGAAAGCTCGGAAAGGTAAAATATTTATGCGGCACCGATTTTAATACATCGGGGTATTATCTTCCGGCGATACACGGTGAGGGAGAGGTGAATCCACATTACCTGATGACAAGATCATCTGAAAATAACCTTACATTTTTAACTCCCGCGCCGCTTTGTTATATTTTTGAAATGGAGGAAAATCCGCTTTCGGTGGGTGTCGGTCTGCTTGCCAAAAAGGGTACATATAATTTTGATCATTTTAACTATGAATATGATAATATGAGATGTTCTTTTGTTACGGATTTTTATGAATATACACAGGTTTTCAAAGAATTTGAACTCCCATCGATAATAATCAATACCGGAAAAAATGAAGAAGATGTATTGAGAAAATACGCAGGCTATCATTATGATAACGGATACTGTAATAAGGATATAAGAACTCCGGTTAAGTGGTGGTACGGACCGTTGTTCTGTGGCTGGGGAGATCAGTGGGTATCTCTTACAAAAAAACAAAAGAGTAAAAATAAAGAATTAAACTGGGCAGAACAGGTTGAAGGAAAACCGGTCGAAGAGATTATTTTAAGCGCACTTGACGCTTCAAACGAAACCGAATACAGAAGAATGTTAAAGCAGTGCAAAGAAAAGGATATAACGATCAGCGCATTCATAATAGATGATAAGTGGCAGAAAGAATACGGTACGCTTGAGGCAGATAAGAGTAAATGGCCCGATATGAGAAAGTTCATTGATGAATGTCACCAACAGGGCTTAAAGGTTATGCTTTGGATTAAACTTTGGAACTGCGAAGGATTAAGCAAAGAGGAGTGTGTTTTGAAAAACGACGAGGCGATTTATGTAGATCCCACAAGCCCGGCATACATAAAAAGACTTGAAAAAAGTTTATACAGACTCCTGGGCAGCGGTGAGGGCTGCTACAATGCCGATGGTTTTAAGCTGGATTTCGCGAATATAATGCCTTTGGGAGAGGGCTTAAAAATACATGAAAAGGGCATATACGGTATAGAATTGCTGAAAAGGCTGCTATCCTTGTATTACGGTATATCCAAAAAAATAAAGCCGGACGCGCTTATTTCAAATTCATGCGCGCATCCGTATTTTCGTGAAGTTACCGATATGTTCCGTCTGCATGATTATTATGCCGCAAGCAATAACGGTTATTCAAATCTTAAAACAAGAACGATGCTAGGAAAAACCATGCTTGGCGACGATATATTGGTCGATACCGACGGAATGTCGGGCTCAAGGAGAAGAGATGCGATGCTCGGATTCAGAAATTGTACCAAATTCGGCGTCCCGGATCTGTACGGTATTGAATTGTTCGGCTTTTTGACCGATGAAGATTGGATGGAGGTAAGTAAAATTTATAAAGAATACTATCAGAGCATCAAATAAGAATCGGACACGTAAGCACTATCTTAATTTACGGTCGGACTCACCGGAGTCTTGTTTTTTGCACAATAAATGAATTGCCGCGGTCAATGTTAAAAACCGACGGCAATTTTTTTGTGTATCATAATATTTTTTTCAGAGCTTGTTTCTTGTATTCTTTTGGCGGCATACCGGTATATTTTTTAAACAGCAGGTTAAAATAGCTCACATTGTCATAACCGCAGGTATGCGCGATATCGGAAATGGTTTCAGTGATGCTGTGAGTTAAAAGCCGCTTTGCAAAATCCATCTTCATGCGTTGGACATACTCACAGGGCTGCATGTTATATGCTTTTTTGAATATGCGGCACATATGGGTTGGGGTTATTTTTAAAATTTTTGCAAGTTCCGCGGAATTATAAGGCTTTGCAGGGTTATATGTTAAATATGAAATGGCAGGTTTTAGAAATTCTT
Organism: uncultured Clostridia bacterium; assembly: GCA_944392335.1. Taxonomy (GTDB): domain Bacteria; phylum Bacillota; class Clostridia; order UBA1381; family UBA1381; genus RGIG1988. The sequence continues at coordinate 20,802 of CALXWJ010000093.1, read as the reverse complement.
TATATTTATCAGGCGGCGCCATAGTTTCCTTTACAGCTTTATTAAGATAGAGTATATATTCAAAAAGCATTGCTGACATTTTTATTTTCCAGTCATCATTAATGGGCAGTTCAATAAAATCATAAAATTTATCTATAAAAAAATCTATGTTGCGGACGGGAAAAGCAATATTCTTATATTCATAAATATTATCCATCAAATACCCTTTCAAGGATATCCAATATGTGGTAAAGGTATTGCCTACGGCTTTGTATTCGACCGGAGTATGAGATGCAACTATCCATCCCATTCCGGGATTTATGTCGTATGTTTTTCCGTCGAGAAGCAATGTTCCTTTTCCTTCGGTGCAAAACATAAAAAAGGAATAATCCTGTGAAAGATATGAGACATCCTCTTGAGGTTGCCTGATACCGAAGCTTAACATGCATAAAGGCATCATGCAGTCCTTTTCGGTTGCCATGGTGTCAATATGACAGGAGATAATATCTCCGCGCTTGATCGAATCTTTTGACATGCTTGGAAAATAGTAGTGCATACAATACCTCCGATAGTTGAAATTTTTATAATAATATAATTATAAGCAAAAGAATGTCAAAAGTCAATATTTTTTTGGCAAAGCATAGATTAATTGTGTGTTTAAAATATAAATTTAACTCAAAATAATAATTTTGCCGCAATGTAAATTATTAAATAAATAATACCAAGATAAAAACAAATAGAAAGAAATAAAATGTTGAAATATTGTTATTTTAGAGCATAAATATTATTATTGACAATAATTTGGTGATATATTATAATTAAAATATAAAAAATTTTAGAAATTATGTAAAAATAACACAGAAAGGATGATAAGTGTGAATTGGGTCTTGCGAAAAGCGAGGAGTTTACTGTCGGTCATAACAGCGGTAATGATAGCATGCGGTCCGGCACAATATATATATGCTGATGAAAATATTTTGGTCAGCATGGATTTTGAAAATTACGAGGAGGGAGCGGAGTTAAAAGGAAGTGCAAACTGGGATGTACAGATGAAAACAGGGGATTCCTGCGTTATCGAAACCGACCCCGTCACAGGCAGCAAGGCCATAAAGTTTACAAAAGGCGGAACGGTTGACAATGCATATCTTGAGTATAGCCTACCGCAGAAAATCACCTCGGGGATCGTGAAGGTCTCATACGACATGAGAATCGCGTCCGCTACAAAATACTTTCAGATCATCGGAGCGGTCAGGAACGATGTATGGTCAAATTATATAAGTCCGAGATTAAAGGGAGAAAATTTATATAACGGAGACGGCGATTTTATCGGCAATTATAAAAATATGATAGGAAATGATTGGTGTCACTGCGTACAAACCGTGAATATTACAAAAGGCACACTGAATTATGAACTATATAAGGATGATATGCTTATTTTTAGTTATTATCAAGACGGACTTGTCAAAAACGATCTCAGAAGACTTATTTTTTCGGCATTTGAAGACCGTTCTTGGCATTGTAACGGCTGGGAAGCCACATATCAGCCCGATGGTGTAACACCTAATCCGACCGATCCGGACGGTGTTTTGTATGTTGATAATATTGTATTTGAACAAATTGGTTTTAGTGCTGAGTCATCATATCCTGCAGATAAAAGTGAAAATATTGACGTCGATTCCGATGTGTATGTAGAATTTAATGCAGAACCTGCAGATGATATTTCAAAGTATATTGAAATTACACGAAACGGTGAAGTTGTATCGCAGGGAATAGATTATTCTGCGAATGACAGTAAAGTATATATTGAATTTGCAGATATGCTTGAATATGAAAGTGATTATACCATTACGGTAAAAAGCGGGGCAAAAGCTGAAGATGAAGGATATTCTGCACTTTCCGCCGATTATTCTTTTTCATTTTCGACACTGAGTATCGCACCGGAAATAAACGGTATTGAGGCAGATAAAAGATATAATGCAAAGGCAACTGCTATAATTATACCTGTTGACGGTACAACAGCAGAGGCAGAACTTTCATTTGAGAACGGAGAATTTACAAAATATATATCCGGAACAGAAATTACACAGATCGGCAAATACATTTTGAAAGTAACGGCTTCAAAAAACGGAAAATCACAGGTTATTGAAATGCCGTTTGAGATTGTAGGTCTTGTTCCGCCAAGAGCTGAAAATGTTGAAATAGTAAAAGACGGACTTACCCTTACAGGTAAATATATTTTTATTGATGATAACGGTGATAATGAAGCGGATACAAGCTTTAAATGGTATAAAAAATCCCTGACCGATGATGATTTTGTATTGGTTGACGGTGCTGTCGGAAAAACTTATGAGATAACTGAAGAAGATGTTGACAGTGAAATTATATTTGCTGTCTGCCCAAAATCCGATAATGAGCCAAATTCTGATACAGAATATAAAAGTGAACCTTTTCTTATGCCGTCAAAACCACAGATTACTTCAGAGGTAAAACTCGAAGGCACAACAGGGATTGACAGTGAAATAAAGGTTGTGTATGAGTATTTTGATGCAAACGGCGATGAAGAAGAAGGAACTGTTTTTGAATGGTACAGGACCGATAAAGATGATAAAAATGAGAGAAAAATAGAAAATGCAGATACAGACACATACAAAATGGGAGAAGAAGACACAGACTGTTATATATTCTGCCGTGTAACACCGAAAAATAATGGTGATTTCGGAGTTGGCAAAACATATGAAAGTAACCATATGCTTGGATTATTTTCACCGGTGGCTGAAAACGTACAGATAACAGGTACAGTGGCACAGGGAAGGACAGTAGGAGCGTCTTTTAAGTTTTCAGACAAGAACAACGATAAGGAGGGTACCGCGAAATATGAGTGGTATGTGGGCTCAAGGCTTGTATCGGAAGATGCGGGATACAAAATACCTTCCGATGCCGAAGGAACACTGACATTGAAGGTTACGCCGTATTCCGAAAGTTATCCGTTTGAAGGCGAACAGGTAAGTGTGAGTAAAAACATCTCAAAAAGTTCTGGATCAGGCAGTTCAGGCGGTGGTTCGGGAGGAGGAAACTCCGGCGGCGGTTCAGGACTGGGTATATCAATCAGTGCCGGAAACGGTGTCGGAAAAATTGAAATAACAAATAATCAGGATGAAGAACAAAAACCAAATGATGATAACAAAGATGAAACAGTTTTAACCGATATTAAAGGACACTGGGGAGAAGAAGCAATAAATAAACTTTTTGAAAAAGGTATAGTAACCGGAGACGAATACAATCATTTTAATCCGGATAACAATATTACAAGAGCTGAGGTTGCGGCAATTTTGGTACGTGCATTTAATTTGGAGCAGGAGTATACATATTTGTTTACAGATGTATCGGGAAATGAATGGTATGCAGGATTTATCGGAGCAGTAAGCAGTTGCGGTATTATGAACGGAGATATTGGATACTTCAGACCAAACGATTTGATTACGAGAGAAGAATTATGTGTTGCTCTTGCAAATGCAAGCGAAAAATTCGGCAAATTAACCGAGGAAGGAACGCTTGAATTTGAAGATACAGCGGATATTTCCCAATGGGCATTAAATTCATGTGCCAAATGCTATAAATACGGACTGATAAGCGGTATGGGAAATAACAGGTTTGAACCGAAACAGAATGCAACAAGAGCACAGACTGCAAGCATTATCAGCAGACTGATTGATATAATGGAGGAGTAAGACCGTATGAAAAAAATATTTAGTATTATTTTAACATTAACTTTGCTTTTGCAGTCAGCACTGACAGTATCTGCAGAGGAAGACGTAAAAACCTTTGATAAAGAATATGCGGGGCTTCTTGAATATATCGGAATTTCTGCAAAAGACAGTGAGGATACACCCGTATCAAGAGGCGAATTTGTAAGTATGACATTAAAACTTGTCGGAATAGATGCAAACAGTGTAATACCTGAAGATTTTGAGGGACAGTTTGTTGATGTAGATAAAGACTGTCAATGGTATAACGATATTGCATATGCATATGAATATGGTATCATAACTGGTTATACATCGGAATATTTCTCACCGGATGAAACAATATCGGTAAACGAAGCGCTGAAAATTTTACTTGGTATGCTGAATTTTGATATTATTGCCGAAAATGCCGGAGGATATCCGACAGGATATTATGCTACCGCTTCAAATATCGGATTGCTTGACGGCGTGTCAAAAACCGGTGACCTCACAAAATTCAATGCCTTTGCACTTATGTATAATGCTTTGAATGTGGGGCTTGCCGAGATAGGTTTTAATGGAGACGGAGGAATAACTTACACAATAAATGAAAATAATACACTTCTTTCACAAATGGATTTATATGTTGAAGAAGGAGTGCTGACAGCGTGCGGATATTTCAGTGCGTACCCGTCGGATAAATGTGAAGATACCAAACACGTAGAAATAAACCGTGTAAGTTTTGAGTTTGCGGGAGATGATGTGCCTGTTGAACTTTTGGGACAATATGTTAAGGCATATATTGATAATTCCGATGATGAGAATATTGTTGTTTTAATAGAGAAAAATGAAAGATACAATACAGTTACCGAAGTGGATTTTGAAAACGTAACGAATGTTGATGTATCTTCTGTAAGATATGAGTTGGAAAATAGCGGAAAAAATATAAAATTTGACTCTTTAATTTCTGTTATGATAAACAATTCATATTACGGAAGCGTTGATTATGCACTTGAAAACGGGATTTTCGACGATTTTACAAAGCTGCAGCTTATCGATAATAACAGAAACGGAAAAATTGATTTTGTCAATATTGTAAAAACACAGTATTTTACCGCAAAAACAGTTTATCCGTCCGACGGTATCATAGTTTTTTCAAATGATAAGGGAACTCTTGATACATTGGATGATAACATCATAGTAAAGGTAACAAAGGATGAAATGAGCTTTGATGTTTCCATGATATTGGAAAATGATGTGCTGACAATAAACAAATCGGAACTTGTTTGCGGAAAAATATATTATGAAATAGATGTTGCAAGAAAATCTGTTACAGGTACACTTTACTCAATAAGTGAAGATAACGGCAAATCATATTATAAAATAGATGATACACTTTATGAGCTTACAAAGGAGTACCGGGAGTATTTACAAACAAATATAACAGATGTAAAACCGGCATTGGGTGATACTGCGGTATTTTATTTGAGCAGTGACGGTAAAATTGTATTTTCGATGGTAAGAAGCACAAATAATTATGCATATTTAATGAGGATTATCGAGACAGATGAAACCGGTGATTATGAAGTTTATGCAAACCTTTATACAACAGATAAAACAGCGCACAGATATGCGTTGAGTGATAAGGTAAGAGTTTATTCATATGAATATTACACAGGAAAAAGACTTAAAAAAGAAGAGTGTTATACATATATTTCTGATGTTTTAGCGTATGATTTCGGACTTATTATGTATGAACTTGATTCGGAGGAGAAAATTTCAAAAATAGTTATTCCTATAGATACAACACAGAAAACAGAACCGGGGATGACAGATTATCCGTTGACGCTTGATTTTAACAAAACAAGAGGAGCAAGCTGGGATGCGGAATTTTGGGTATATTTCAGGGTTTTGGGATATAAATATATGCTGACATCTGTACCTGCTATATATGCACCTATTGAGACTGACGCTAAAAATGATGCTGATAGATATATTGTAAAGTCTGCTACGGAATTCGGAAGTGACTATATGTTCCCTGAGGGTACTGTTGTAAAACTGTATAACGTAGATGAATTTTATACTCCGTCGTTGCTTGTTATAGAAAGCAGTGCAGGTGCAAACGCAAATATTGATCCATTTTTAAATGTATCGGTTGTTTCAAGTGTTGAAAAAGCATTGAACAGTGATGACTCAGAAGCTATAAAAATGAAATATGTATCTTGCGGAAAAGAGGAAGAAGCATTTTTAAAGAGCGATGCAGAGATTATTACTTCTGATTCTGTCGTTTGGACCGGAACAGAAGGTATGACAATTGATGATATAGGACCCGGCGATATTTTACAGATCACAAAGGATATAAAGGGTGAAATTGACTATATCAGAGTGCTTTTCAGAAACACAAACCGCGGTGAATACAGAACGCAGGCAAACGACGGATCAACCGAAGGATTTTCATCATTGGCAATAGTATATGGAAAGGTATTAAAAAAAGGTGATTCGGCTGTTTTGGTTACTGCGGAAAATAATGTAATAAGACCAATGTTTTTAACAACGAACTACGGAACAAAATACTACACTTTGGTTGATACAACAAAGAAAAATATACAGGTAAGTGCTATATCGCTTGATGATATAAGAAACGGCGATGAAGTGGTTGTAAGAAAGAGATATAACGAAGCATGTGAATTTATTGTATACAGATAAACCGTGCGGTTTAAAACGGCTGTAACCGATTAAATATTTTATTCAGTCACAGTTGAAACATTTTTGATGATGAAAGGAGAAATGTTTATGAAAAACAAAAAAATATTTATACCGTTTTTGACCGCTGCTCTGTTTGCTTCAAACATTGCCGCATTTGCGGATTATGTGCCTTTTGAAGGTGAGAATGTAAATATTTTATATGTCGGCGGAAGCAATACTAAAGATGCGGTATTTCAAGACACTATAAACGGATATATTGAAGAAAAGCTGCAAAAAACAGTTACCGAATTTGATATGTCCGATTCGGCCCTGACCTCAAAAAAAGCATATGAAATGCAAGCGGATATTATATCAAAAAATCCCGATTTAATATTTTTTGAACTGACCGGTACAAATGAAAACAACGATGAAATATTAAAAAATACCGAAAGCCTTGTAAGGGGAATTTTGGATAGTGACCGTAATATAAAAATTGTTTTTATGATTATGCCTGACCAAAAGGATGGAGACGAGGCAATATACAAAATCTGTGATTATTACGGATTGGGATTAATGGATTTTGAAGAATTTTTCCAAAGAAGAATAGATGTAGGTATTTTAAGTTACAGTGATATTTTGTCGGGAAATACCTTAAATGATAATGCAAAGGAAATGATATGCGGATTTGTAAAAGCATTCGGAATGACACAATACAAAAAAGCGGTTTATAAAGAAAAAACCCTGACAGGTATACAAACGGAAGATAATACACAAGAGGATAATGAAGAAGTGAATAATCCGATTGATGAGAATAATGCGGAATTTTCATCGGAGGAGGCAAAAAGTTTTTTAAATTCTGCAATTATTCTCAGTGTGTATAAAAATACTGCGATTGTAAACGGAGAAATAAAGCCTGTTGATAAAACCGATTCAAATATAAAACCGGCTGTAATGGGTGACGAAATTATGGTACCTGTACGGTTTTTAAAAGATGAACTCGGCTGCAAGGTTTCATATAATGCAAAGGAACAAATGGTTACAATAACGGGTACTGCGGCAGAAGTTAAAACAGGATATAACAGTCATACAATAGAAAGTTCGCAATCACAGTTAACGGTCACATACCCAATTACATTATATAATAACATAACATATGTTTCGGGTGAAATAATAACAATTCTTACCGGAAAAAATGTTATTTGCAAAAACAATATGGGAATTTTATATGACGGTAATACAGAGCTTTCACAAAACCAAATAAACACACTTTTTGTACAGGCGCAAAATATGTTAAACGCCGCCGGAACGGAGGGTTGATATGAGAAAAACAGCATTGATTTTAGGTATACTGATAACTTTAATGTCGGTAAATATTCAGGCTGCAAATGCCGTACAAAACACATCCTTGTTTATTGCACCGAACGGAAATGATCAAAATCCGGGAACAATTGAAGCGCCTTTTAAAACTCTTGAGGGTGCAAGAGATTACATAAGAAATTTAAAAGATACAAAAGGAATGCCCGAAGGTGGTATAACGGTATATTTACGAGAAGGTGACTATACACTTTCAAAAACGCTTGAACTTGATTCAAGAGATTCGGGAACCTCAGATGCACAGATAACTTATACCTCCTACAATGATGAAGAAGTAAGAATTTTGGGCGGAGTAAAAGCCGACAAATTTGAAAAGATTAGTGATTCTGAAAAAATCAAAAGATTGAATCCCGATGTAGTTGATAATGTATATGTTACCGATCTTTCCGTTTACGGAGTAGAAAGTGTAAGTGAACTTGAATGTTTCGGACAAAGTGCGGGAACGCCTGAATTTTCTTCGGTACAGGGTTTTAAAAACGGTGAATTTATGGAGCTTTCCCGTTATCCCAATGATGGTTATCTTACAGTTGAAAGTGTTTTGAATCCCGGAAAGCTCAATTCTGAGTTTAGTGAAGATATGGCAAATCCGGCACATGAAAAACCGGAATTTACTTATAAATATGACGGTGCAAAGAATTGGAAGGATACTGATGACCTGTGGGTGTTTGCATATCTTGCATATGACTGGGCGGACTTGTTTGCAAAAATTGATGAAATTAATACACAAACAGGAACAATAAAACTATATCATGCATCGCCTTATGCTGCGGCAGAAGGGAGAAAGTTCTATTTTGTAAATGTGTTCGAAGAACTTGATTCGGAGAATGAGTTTTATATTGACAGACAAGAAAATAAATTGTATGTAATTTCTGATGACATTCAAAATGATGTATATGAGCTTGCTTTGCTTGAGGGAGATCTAGTAAAAGTTACAAATGCATCATATATAAATTTTGAAAATCTGACATTTTCTTTATGTCGTGCAATTGACATAAATGTTATCGACAGCAGTAACATTAATATACGAAACTGCGAAATATCAGAAAACGGAAAAACTGCTGTTTCGTATGTAAACAGTTCGGATTCCGAAATAAAAAATAATCATATTCATACACTTGGCGCTAAAGGCGTGGATGTTATTTGCGGTGATACGGTAGAGCTGATACCTGCAAATATACGAATTGAAAACAATGATATTCATGATTTCGGCTTAGTTGAAAAGACCTACAGAGCCGGAATATCAATTGAGGGCTGCGGAAATTATGCAGCACATAATGAGATATATAATGCAACTCACTACGGTATCAGTTATGGAGGACATATGAATATATTTGAATACAATGATGTTCATGATTGTCTTTTGATGGCGGAGGATTCGGGTGCTGTATATACCGGAAGAACATGGCTTTGCAGCGGAAACACATTCAGATATAATTATTTTCACGACATTCCTATGAATACCGGAGGAACATGGAAAAATAATGCGGTATATCTTGATGATGGAATGTTGGGAACGGAAATCTATTCAAATGTATTCAAAGATGTGCAGGTGGGAGTATTCCTTCATGGCGGAAGATATACAACCATTGAAAACAATATATTTATAGATTGTATGGAGTCAGTATCTATAATAAATATATATAATCCTTCTCATATAACAGATTCTATGCTTCCTGCGGCAAAAGAGGTTACGGATAATAATCCTTACTTTAATGCAATACTGCCTGAAGTTTTAGAATCGGTAAATGATACAGAACCGACATTGCCGAAAAATAATAAGGTTATTTCAAACATTATGTTTAATACCCCTGAACCCACATTGTCGGAGGATGCGCTGAATTATGGCGTTCTTGAAAATAATATTTCGGTTACCGATGAAAGTATTTTTGTTGACTTTGAAAACGGAAATTATACAATAGATAAATCATCTGCAATTAACAAATTAATTCCTGATTACAAATGGTTTGATTTTACTCAAATAGGAATAGTTGAATAGTTAATGTATTGGTTTATTCAGAATATTGAGGAGAATGAAAATGAATAATGAATTTAAAAATGCCGGACTTTTCATACACTGGGGTGTATCTACCGAAAATGAAAACTGGGAACAGCAAATTCCGAAATATTCAAGCTTTGAGGAATTTGAGGATTATGTAAATGAGGGTAACTGGAATCCGTCAAAATGGATTAATGCTGCAAGAAAAATTCATGCAACATACATGACTCTTGCCTGTTTTCACGGGGCGCTGGGGTATATGAAAGCATGGAAATCAAAAATTCCGGGGACCTATACAACAAAACGTGATTATCTCGGAGAGCTGATAGCAGAGGGTGCAAAATACGGTATTAAGGTGGTCGTATATATATCGGCACATCCGAAAAACGCAAGATTTTATCCCGGTCAGCTGTGGATTGATAAAAAAGCATACAGCGATTATAAAGGAAAGGATATTGATATTGAGGATTGGGATATTTGGCAGACGGTTTACTGTAAAGACGTTATATCGGAGCTTATCGACAATTATCCCGATATCGGAGGATTCTGGTTCGACGGATGGTTCAGAAAGAAAAATGCCGAAGAGGTTTTTGCCTTTATAAAAAACAAGAAGCCGTCGGTAATGATAATAAGAAACAATTTCGGACAGGATGAGTATAAAAATGAAGATTTAATGAGCATTGAGGATTTCGGAAAAGTTACCGAACCCGATTATGACTTTGCAAGCTCATACTGGCAGGAAAAGGAAAAGGCGGAGTGCTGTTACCGCATGATGGAGGTAAGCGATTGGTGGTATATAAAGGAGCTGCCGCCGTTTGACGCGAATATACTTGTCAAAAGGTTTATAAGCATAGCCGCAAACGGATGGATACCAAAGGTTGGGATAGGTCCTCTTGCATCGGGGGATATGCCGGCAAACGGAGTAAGTTTTTTAAATAAATGCGAAGAATATCTTTCATGGGCAGAGGAGTCTGTTTTTGATATAGAACGCGGAACTCTTCCTATGGGATATATTAATGATAACGGTTATGTTATAACAACAAAAAGAGATAAAATACATTATATCCACATTCTTACAATACCGGACAGTGACAAGATAGTCCTGCAGGACGGAGGTATAGATTTTTCAAAAGCGGTGAATCTTAAAACAAATCAGGAATTGTCTTTTATACAGGATAATGGCAAAATAGTTTTTGACAATAACTTTGATGAGGATTGTGACATAGTTATCAAACTGACAGAGGAAAAACAAAGGACAATAAAAGAATTTAAAATCGATAAAGAAGATGACCTGCCTGTTTCATTAAAACTTGAGCTGGATAAAAAGACTGATATTTCAGGAATAATAATAAAACAAAAACAAAATTCAGCACAGCATAACGGAAGCTGGGCCTGCGTTGATAATAACAGATTAAAAAGTTATATGATTTATAAAAAAGAGGATGGAGAAAAGGAACTTATAGCTGAGGGAAAACTAAACGGTGTAAGAGGAATGGTACAAATTGATTTTAAAACCAGGGCAAAGAAATTAGAGATCGTATTAAATTCATCATATGAGGAAACAGACGGAGAGGTTTATAAGTTCTTTTCGGCACAGGATGGTTGGAAATCAATAGGATACAGCAATGTGAAGTCTTATGCAAAAAACGGAGACTGCGAATATATTGTTTCAAATGACGAAAAACTTATTGTTTATGAAAACAAAAACGGGAAAGTTATCGCATATGATGCAAAACACGTATTCCTTGGTGAAAATAGGGTTATTTATTATATTGATAAAAAGAATAACATAAAGACTGTTGATAAAAAGAAAACAGGATTTTCCGCACAAAGAGCGGCTGTTGATGAAAATGGCGATTTTTATACAGTGCTTGAGAACAAATTATATAAAAACGGCGTGCTCATTGACGAGGATGTAAACGATGTGACCGCCTGCGGCAGCCGCGTTGAGTATTGTAAGGATCATTCAATTCATTCATTAAACGAAAATATTGTTACAGAATATGATTATAATATAAAAGCGATCGGTAAGAACTGTATGCTTTTAAAGGACAAAAGCCTGCTTTTAAGAGACTGTTACGGAAAAGATGATACTTATTATTATAATGGCGTGTCAGACATATTTGATTCGGAGGATGGAATATATGCGATCAAGCCCGAAACAAAGGGAAAATGCAGAGTAAAAAGCATTAGATTGCTTTAACGTAAAAACAAAATCGCGATATTGATATCTGCAATATCGGAGCAGTATTGGTGTTGAAGTAAATAATTATTAAAAAAATAATATGTAATAAGAAAGGGAAAAAAGATGAAAACGAAAAAACTAATATCGCTGATAATTTCTGCCGCAATATCGGCAACAATTCTGACACCGATTTGTTCGGTGAGTGCAAACGAGTCGGTACTTATTGATTTTGACTTTGAGGATTATTCGGAAGGGACGGTGTTTACAAGCTCTCAACAAATATCCGATGCATTCGGAAGCCTGCGTTTTGAATATGGAAATGACAATAATAAATCGGAAATCGTAATAAACAGCGAAACAAATTCAAAAGCGGTCAAAATGACAAAGGATTCGCAAACGGATCAGTATAACATGATATATGAATTTAATGATGCGATAACCGACGGAATATATAAGATAATGTATGATATCAAGATCGAGTCGGCGTCGGGGAATTTCCAGAGTCTCGGAACTTTGCAGTCCGAAAATTACAGCACGATTTTAAAACCGCATATTTTCGGCAATACTGCACTTTATTATAATAACAGCGACAATGCAAATTGGGGAACCGATTATAAAAACAATATCGGAAAAAGTACGGTAACGTTTGAACATATAGTAAATATGAATGAAAATACGGTAGCGACGGCTGTTTATAAAAGCGGAACAAGAATAGTAAATAAAGAATTTACTTTTACACAGGACGACTTTAAGAGAATAATTTTCGGAATAGCAAAGCCGAATGCCAATAATTCCTTCAATGCATGGGAAACCGTGAGTGAAAACAATCCGGACGCGGTCATGCTTGTTGATAACATTAAAATTGAGGAATATGACCCGTCAATAATTCAAAGCTGGGATTTTGATATTTATGATGAAGGAGCTGACTTTCCGGGAACAAACGGCTGGGCTGTACAAAAAGATACCGGCGACAGCATTACGGTTGAAACCGATCCCGTAAGCGGTTCAAAGGCCTTGAAATTGTCAAAGGGTTCAACAGCAACAGATATGTATGCAGAATACGGACTCTCTCAGCCGATAACTTCGGGGAAGATAACGGTAAGCTTTGATGCAAGAATAGCATCAGCCACAAAATATTTTAAAACCTTCGGTGAAACAAGAAACAGCCAGTGGAGCTCGATTTTCGGACCGAGAATAAAGAGCACGGGTTTATTTAAGGGAGATACAGAACTTAATTTTGATTATAAGAATAATATCGGATATGATTATGCAACATTTGAACAGATTATAGATATTGATAACAAAACAGTTGAATATAACGTCTATAAAGATGGTGTAAGATTATTGCATAAAGAAGATACTCACACAAAGGATAACTTTAAGTATCTGAATTTCAATATTACAACTGATGCAATGTATCATGTAAATGCGTGGGATTGCGTATATGATGAACAGAATATGCCTGACGCTTCAAATCCTGACGGAGTTATGTATGTAGACAATATAAAAATTTCAACATATACCTTTAAAGTACAGGGAACTTCAATCAAGAATGGTTCTTTAGATGTATCAAAAGATGCACAGCTTTATGTATATTTTAACGCAGAACCATCTGAAACTTCGCTGACAAGTGATAACTTTGTTCTATATAAAAATTCACAGGTTATGGATTCATCTCTTTACAGCATAGAGTATGCAGAAAACGGTGCTGTAAAGGTAACTCCCAAAGAGGGATTTTTGTATGGAAATACCTATAAACTTACTGTAAATAAGGGTATATTAAATTCTGATGAAACTCTTTCTACCAATAAGCCGATAGAAACTGAATTTACGATTGAAAAATATATTGATTCTACCGTTTTAATGGAATACGATTTTGAGGATTATGAAGAGGGAGCACTAAGCAGTACATCAGAATTACCTGTAGTTGTGGCTGATGGAGATACGGTAGAAATCCGAAAGGATGAATACGGAAGTAAAGCATTGTATATTGAACGTTCGGAAGAAAATCTTGCAACCAAGAATGAAACAATGTTAAAATTCATTTTGGATGAACCTGTAACATCAGGAATTATTAAGATAACCCAGTCTTTTAGAAGTGAAAACTACAGAGCTGGAATTTCAAATATGCTGTCTGTTACAAATTCAAGCTGGCAGTCAACCGACCGTTCATATCTTCACGGAGGATATTATATGCCTCAGGTAGGCGGAACATATGCATATATTATTCCCAATAATGTGGACAGCACAAAATATCTTACAATAGAAAAATATATAAATATGGACAGCGGTGATTACAGCATATATTATTATATTGACGGAGAGCTAAAATATCAGGGAGAAAATCTTACGGTAACGCCCAAAACCTTTGAACATTTGCTGCTTCAGGTCACAAAGGATGATAACTACAGCTTATACGGTGAGGAAGGAAGCGCGAAGTATTACTTTGACAATATCAAAATAGAAAAATTAAATGCTCCTGAAATTGTCTGGACAACACCGATAAACGAAGCGGACAATGTACAGGTCGATTCGGATGTTATATTGTCGACATCGGTGGTTTTAAATGCCGATACGGTAAACAAGGAAAATATTACAATAACCAAAAATTCACAGCCGATAGACGATTACAGTGTTTCGGTATTAAATGAAAAGAATATTAAAATCACATTTTCCGATATGATGGATAAAAATTCGGAGTATGCCGTAACGGTATCAAACTTAAAAACATACGGTGAAAACGGATATACGATGACAAAGCCGTATACCTTCTCATTTACAACGGGCGGCGACTATGCTTTGGATATTGTAAGGGTATCGGAAAACGCGGGCGATAATACAAAAATCGATGTTACATACAGTGCGGATAACTATGCGGTAGACGGCGGATTTGAATTGATTTTTGCATCATATGACACTGACGGGAAACTCCTTGAGGCAGTATGCGATAATGATGTAACAGATATTGGGGAAAAGATGTATAAAACAGTAACCTTAACAAAGGGTGCAAAAAATGTTTGCTATATCTGGAGCAGCATCAACGGTATTGTTCCTGTTGACGTACCTGTTGAGATCACATTACCCGAGGCTAAAACCTACGGCGCAGATGTGATAAACAATACACAGGAGGATATTACCATCGCATTTATCGGAGGTTCTATCACAGAACAGGAACAGTGGATAACGCCTCTTAAAAATTATTTTAACGAAAAGTTTTCGGGTAGAAATGTAAATTATGTAATTGCAGGTGTAGGAGGAACAGGTTCTTATTTGCAGCAATTCAGGGTATATAACGATATTATAAAAAACAATCCCGACCTTGTATTTGTAGACAGTACGATAAATGATTCAGCGGTTTCGGACAGCTGTTTTGTAACTTATGAAAATGTTATAAGACAGCTTATGAACTCAAATCATCAGCCTGCGGTAATATCGGTCGCATTTGGAAGCAAGGCAAATACTACTGACAGTGAAAACTGGAGCAAGGCTTACGCGGCGCATTCCCAAATTAATGAATATTACGGCATACCGTATATAAATGTACAGGCATATGCAGAAGAACAGATTTCCTCGGGCAATACTTCATGGGAAAGTATAACTGCTGACGGAACACATCCAAATGCAGCAGGCGGAGAGCTTTATGCAAATTATATCATATCGGTAATTGATTCCGATGTTACGGGATATATAAAGAAGATGCAGACAAAGGCAGAAGCATTATCAGATATTTCCGAATACAAAAATGCAAGGGAAATCTCGTGGCGAGAAGGTGAATTTGCAGGTGAATGGAGCGAAGGGACAAGATGCGCGAATAAGTTCCATGACGGTTCGGTTGAGACTTCCGTTGACGGAAGCAGTGTTACGATAACCTTCTACGGTAAAGGCGTTGCCATTTATAATTATGGCGGAATGTCGGGAATGAACATTGATTATGATCTTGATAACGGTACAAAGACGGGAACGATCAGTACATTCCAAAACTCATGGGATTTCAATCAGGCGGGATCAACGCAAGCTGTTACGGCAGATAATGTCGGAACACATACGGTAACATTCACCGCGCGCGGCGCTTCTGATACGGAATCGGCGCTTGTTATAGGATATTTCCTCGTATATTGATCAATATTGTATTAGGGGTATGGGCGGTAAGGTCCATACCCTTATGACTGAAATAAAGTGAAAATTTTGGCAGTATAAAGGGGCTGATGAAGATAAGAATGGACAGAAATATTTCCGTTTTTCTTGTTTTTTCAATTGTATTCGGATTGCTTGGGATATATGAAAATACATATGCAAAGGAACCCGATACCGCGATCCTTGAATTTGATTTTGAAAACTATCAGGAGGGTGCGGATTTTAAAGACAGCGACTGGGATATAAGAACATATGGAAATGATAAAGTCACTGTGGAAACAGATGAAAAAAGCGGTTCGAAGGCATTGAAAATCGAAAAGGGCACAACAACAGATTCAATGTATGCGGAATTAAAAATGCCGTCGGTAATCGGTTACGGAAAGGTTATAATTACCTTTGATGCAAGAATAGCAGCGGCAACAAAATATTTTCAGAGTATCGGAGGTATAAGGAATTCCGGGTGGTCAAATATCTTAGCTCCCAAAATAAAGCAGGGAGGTATGTTTGACGGGGACAGTCAGTGGCTCTTTGATTATGAGTCAAAGGCCGGAAATGATTATGTTACATATAAATATACAACTGACGTTGATAACAAAACGGCAAGTATTGAGGTATATAAAGATGGTGAATTGATCTGTTCAAATCAAAAAGAATACAGTGTGTCCGTGAATAACATTGCCTTTTTAAATTTTTCTGTAAGCACCGACAACACCTATGGGGTGAATGCATGGGATTGTATTTATGAAGATGGAACTAAAATCACCTCCTCCGAAAACCCAAACGGGGTTATGTATATCGATAATATTAAAATAATGGGTGAAAAACCCGAATTGATATCCACATATCCCGTAAACGGCGAATACAATGCCGATATTTCGGAAGGCGTCGTTTTGACATTCGATGAAGAAATGAAAGCCGATAAATCGGATATTGTAATTTCATGCAATGATGAGGAGGTAAAAAGCGAGGATTATACTATCACAAAAAGTGATAATTCTTTGACAATAGATTTTTTGCAAAAAAGCAGTCAAGGAGAAAAATACCGCATTGTTGTCTTACCTTCTTTAAAGTCGGCAAATTCAGTCGAATGGGGACAAGAATATGAACTTACTTTTTATTGTGAAAATGTCATATCAAAATGTGATTTTTCGGACGGTGTTATACCATCGGAGTTTGATATGCAATTGACAAGTGACACAAAAGTAAGCGTTGATAAAGATATAAAAACAAATGATAATGCACTGAAGATCACAAAGCCGAAAATTGAGGGAAGCTCAAGAATAAATTATAATTTTGATATACAAAACAGCGGGAAAATAAGAGCGGAATTTGATTTCAGGTTTGAAAACAACGGGGCATATTTCAGCGACATCGGAAATTTGATGTCCACTATGTCTGCACGTCCCGCACAAATATGTCAAAAAACCGATTCGCTTTGGAAAGATATGAATACGTGGCTGTTTATTATGGAAAATCCCTATGAGTATTTTCATGTAATGCAGGAATTTGATTTCGATACACGGGAATACAGGTACGAAATCACTCAAAACGGCGAGGTGCTGTCTGAGTTTTATGACGTAAACACAAATGAAAAGTTATTTAATATATCATCGTTGATTTTTAACGCGGCAAGTTATCAGGGAGTAAACGGACCGGATACGGGCGACGGTATATTATGGATAGACAATATAAAAATCATAAAAACAGGAGGAAACATTTTAAATACAAATGCTTTCGGCAAATTAGCGGCAGAAGAAAACAGTGTATATTTTGATTATGATTTAAAAATTGCGGATGATAATATAGCAGACTTTATTGAAGTTTACAAAAACGGTAACTTGCTGGACAAAACCTTGTACAGTGTTACATATTCTTATATAGAAGAAAATGAAAATAGTTACACATTATCTAAAACAAGGGTAAAGGTGAATTTTGAAAAAGATGATGAATACTATAATTCAGCATATACAATTAAAATCTCAGATGGGATAAAAACCCTTTATGATACCTATTGTACGGGAGGAGAATTTACATTTTATACGCCAGATTTTATAGGAATAGATGAGCTTTTTTTGTATGATGAATTCGGAAGAAAACTCTCTCATATTTCAGATGGGGCCGGAATGAGTGTAAAAGTAAAGTTTTCGGCAAATGATGTGAAGGAAAAGGGGTATTTTGCCGCGGCAGTCATAAAGGACGGCGAGGGAAGAATTAAATGCATGACATCTACAGTAAATGAAAGCCCGTATGAAAAAATGCTGAAAATTCCGGAAGATGCCGGTCTTGACTGGTATATGGAACTTTTTATTTTCAACAGTCTTGATGAGATGACGCCTTACAGAAAAAAACAGACAGTTTTTAAAGATAAAATAATATATGTTGACGAAAATGCCGAAGACGGAATCGGTACGTATGAAGCGCCGTATAAAAGTATTGAACAGGCTGTATCACAGCTTTACAAAACCGTTGATAAAACTGTTTATACCGGAGCGGTTATCGTTCTTTTAAATGACACTTATACCGTTTCCGATACAATTAAAATAAACAATGAATTGTTAAATGGTTTTGATCTCCCCATAAAGGTCACGTCACAGGGGGAGAATACAAAAATAGGCAATTTGATCAAGTTAACAAAGTATTATAATGCAGCACAAAGCGGTGAAGGTGAAAGACTTAAGGCAAATGCGGCAGAAAATGTTGTATACTATGATCTTTTCGAATACGGAATAGACGAAATACCCGATATTGTGCCTTACGGACAAAGCTACAGTATGCCGGTATCTCCTGTGGGAGTATATTATAATGAAAAACCTATGACACTTTCACGATACCCAAACAGCGGATATCTTTCAATTAAAAATGTTTATGACAACGGTAGTTTTTCAAGTACCGATGAAAATGATCCCAATAACCGCGGAGGAAGATTTTTATACTCAGGGGCAGATACCTCCTCGTGGGAAAAGGACGATATATGGATGTTTTGCTATCCGAGATATGACTGGCAGCATCTGTTTATAAAATTGTCATCGGTTTCTGATAATGAAATAACAACATATCACCCCTCAGACGGAGGCTTTATATATGACCAGGGATTTTATTTTGTGAATGTTTTTGAAGAACTGGATTCCCCGGGAGAATATTATATAGACAGAGAAAAAAACAGGCTGTATATCTATCCCGAAGGTGATATTGAAAACGCCGATGTGGGTATATGTATTTATGATAAACCGATATTGGAGGTTGAGGGAGTAAATAATATAACATTTGAAGATATAAATTTTGCGGGAACAAGAAACGGTATTGCCGATGTTAGAGATTGTGTAAATGTTGATTTTAATAAGTGCATCATGTCATTGGGCGGAAAATATGCACTTAATTTTGACGATGTTGTAGAATGTGATTTTGCAAACGGGGAAATATCGTATATCGGCGGCAAGGGAATAAGTGTAAGATCAGGCAGCAAAAAAACTATGGATGAGTGCAACAATAAAATAGTGAATAATAAAATCCATGACTTTGCAATGACAGAAACAACATATAATCCGGCAGTTTCCCTTGAGGGGATAGGCGATTATGTCGCGAATAACGAAATATACAACTGTGACCATATGGCAATAAGCGCATACGGGAATAATAATATATACGAATATAACAATATCCATGACGTACTCAGATATTCAAGCGACGCGGGAGCGGTTTATACCGGAAGAAGCTGGATATCGGGGGGAAACATATTCAGATATAATTATTTTCATGATCTGGGAAAGAGTTTGAAAGAGTTAGGGAATAACGCAATATATCTTGATGATATGATGTATAATGCAATTATTTACGGTAACGTTTTCGAAAACCTTGAAACGGGCGTATTTGTTCACGGCGGAAGATGTAATGATATTTACTCAAACATTTTCATTGACTGTGAAATTTCGGTGGATATAATTCATGTGTACTCAACATCAAGCTTACCCACAATCAAGGCAAACGCATATGTTGCACTTATGAATAAAGCGTTTAAGGATTGTTTTCCCGAGCTTGCAGCAGTAATTGAGGATGAGCCTTCCGAACCTAAATATAACAGCGTATACAATAATGCAGTTATTTTATCCGGTGCAGTAAGTCTTGATGAAACAGCCCTGCCGAGCGCCCAAGTTTATTCAAACGAAAATATAAACCCGAATGCTTTTTCAGACGGCGTATATACTGACATTTCTGTAATACAAAATTTTATACCGGATTTCATTTTTATTGATTTTGACAGAATAGGTATAATTAAACGGAATTAAACATAAAATGATAATATTTCACAAAAGGATTCGGTAAAAATATTAGAATCCTTATGTGGACATTTTATACTGCAATTTATAAATGTGAAATACTTTTGTAAAAATACTTGACAAATCAAAAATAATATGTTATAATTATCTAGTAATTAATTATTATATCGCAGGGTAGAGCAGTTTGGTAGCTCGTCGGGCTCATAACCCGGAGGTCGCTGGTTCAAATCCGGCCCCTGCACCCAAAAACAGGACAAAAAGATATCTATTCGATTTGTCCGAAAACAGAGAGTGTTTGCGAGGTTTTCGCAAACCTTTTTTTATGCTCAAAATTAAAAGATATTCATTTTTAGCCGGTGCAATTTTAACTATGACAGATTTACATTCGTTATGCCGATATACCGAAGTATAAAGAATAACAAAATAACCGGCAAAGAAGATGATTTTAATTAA
>CALXWJ010000092.1 GCA_944392335.1 uncultured Clostridia bacterium | reverse complement strand
AAAAGCAGTCACAAACCGTTAGGTTTGCCTGCCCTTGACAGTGTGGCGAAACAATGCTACACTGTTATTTGCGACGGCAAAATCTGATTTGTTCTTGAGTTCCTCACCGTCGGCACTCTTTCCACAGTATTGTTTCGCCTAAGCTGTCAAGGGTGACGGCTCTTTTTATTGCTTTTGCGTTTTTTCATTCCTACTTTACACTACCTTCAGTTGCCATTCCTCAAACTCTTTTTTACCTTCCTCGCTCTCGAAAAACTTTTGTATCTCCGACAGCATGCACCGGGCGAGCATATCTATATCGCTCTGGGAGACCTCTTGACTATGTATTATCTCAGCCTTTGAGTTATCCGTATAAAAATCCTCCTTTCATCTTGGATTTTGTGGTCATTTAGAACCCCGATTTTAGGGGAAGTAATGTAACTACACAAGCCCTATGCATCAAGCACTAAAAATCGTTGGTTTTATGCGGTTTTCAATCCTCTAAATGACCATGTTTAGGCTCTCTGTATTTACGTTCGTTTCTGGACTTTTTCTTTCTTCGTTCATTTACAGAGCAAACAGAACAATATTTTGCTCTGTTGGACTTTGCAATAAATGCTTTGCCACATATGGTACAGCGTTTGCTGTTAAGCGGTTTTATGATCTCAGCTAACAGTGTTTTATCTTGTGGCAGTATTGCTTGTCTGAACCACTTGCATATGACAGAGCAGGAATTTATCTGCACGCAGGCACAGTTTAAGGTGATACACTCGCCATTTGCATAATTGTAACAAAGCTTTTTGATCATAGCAGAGGCTTTATTTTTCTGCCCCGGTGTCATGCGCGGCAAAGATTCGTTTTTATCACGCTCTATATTGGATAGTTTATTTATAACAGTACCTCTTTTCATACTGCCATTATACCACATTTTTTTTAACCACATCGCTATACTGCATTATGGCGTTTTGAGCTGCATATTTTAAAAAATATTGCATTTCTGCACAGGATATGGTATAATGCGATCATAGGAGTTGATCGTATGTATTTGCCTGGAACGCCGGGAGAAATTATAGGTGATTTAAGAACGGCACGCGGTTTATCGAAAAAGCAGCTGAGTGAAATAACAGAGATAGTGCCGTCACAGCTAAGCCGAATTGAGAACGGAAAAATCAAGAATATAAGCAGTGATATTCTTATAGAGCTGGCACGGGCGCTGAATGTGTCCACGGACTATATTCTTGGTCTGACTACAATAAGAGAACCTAAAAATCATGACATAAGCGAGCTGGGGCTGTCGAATGGCGCAGTTAAAGCAATTCTGTCGGGAAATATAGATATGGCTGTCCTAAACTGCCTGATCGAGCATGAGCGGTTCACGTATCTGTTGTATCTGATAAAATCTTATTTCTCCGATAGTATCGCCGCAGGTATAGTAAGCAGAAATGAGATCATAGACCTTGCCGCAGCTGGGCTCAGTGATTTTTACAAGAAAACAGATAAAGATAAAAGCGAGATCAAAAAGGACATTAAAGCCCTTAAATCACAGAAAATAGGACAGCATGAGGCGGAATCGGAGAAGATAAAGAACACGTTTCTTACGATTCTGAGGGATATTAAAAAGAGTATCAGCAGTGGGACCAAAACGGATCCGGTCACATCGGAGCAGTTCAAGCAAATAAAGGACGAATTAAAGATGAACGATGGGAATGTGAAAACGGTGTCATGTTGGTATATGAGATAATGGAGAAAAAGGTGAGGAAATGAACGGCTATAAAGTAATAAACGAAAAGGATTGGAAACGTGCAATGCACTGCGCTGTGTTTAGAGATTGTATTGAGCCTGCATTCTGTGTAACATTTGAGCTGGATATAACTAATTTTTTAAAAAAGATAAAAAAACAGAACTATTCGTTTACCATGGCACTGGTCTTTGCGGTATCAAAATGTGCGAATGAGATAGAGGAATTTCGGTATCACTTTCTTGACGGAAAAGTAGTGCTGTTCGATAAAATAGATACTGCGTTTACGTATCTTGATAAGGAAACAGAGCTGTTTAAGGTCGTAAATGTTCCTATGAAGGATACAATGGGGGGAGTATGTTGCTTTGGCAGCAAAGACGGCAAATGAACAGAAAGAGTATTTCACAGGGCCGCTCGGAAATGATGTGTTTCAGTTTTCACCTATGCCTTGGGTATCATATACGCATATATCGCATACCAATTCCGGCAAAAAGGATAATGCGATGCCGCTTTTCGATTGGGGAAAATATTTTGAACGTGACGGAAAGATGCTTCTTCCATTTTCCGTACAGGCACACCATTCATTTGTGGATGGACTGCATATAGGAAAGCTTGCGGATAAGGTGCAGAGATTTTTGAATGAGTATTGAACAAATTGGAGGATATATAAAATGGCGGAAGTATACAAATTTAAAGTAAAGCTATATGAATTAGAAGAAAAAATATGGAGAGATATTGAAATATCTTCGTTATCGACCGTGTCAAAAATGGCGTATACGGTGCTTGCAGCATTTGGGGCAAATGGCAGCCATTTGTTTTGCGTCAGGCGTGCAGATGAAACATATGAATTTACGTATGATGACTTTGGAGATGTTGACGAAGATGCAATTGATCCGAGTACGGTCAAGCTTTCAAAGCTAAAGCTTGCGGTTGGAGATAAACTTACGATAGAATATGATTACGGAGCAGGATGGCGTTTTGACATGGAGCTTATTTCTGTCACAGAGATGCGGCGCGGAACCGGTACACATTATCCATATATAACTGCAGGAGAAGGATATGGCATTATTGAGGACAGCTTTCCGGGAGTGCTGGAAGACTATATAGAGCAGACAGATAAGACCGGTGCTCTGCCTATGATCTATTCTTCATATGAAGATAAAGAAAAAGAATGGGATTATAGGAGATTTGATTTGAAGCTCACAAATATGCTCTTAAAATATGACATTGATTCTATAAAAGAAGCATACGAGGGTGAATATGAGGATTGAGCAGTGAACAGAAATATCAAAGCGATAACCGATTTTATTTTTGTGGAGGACGAGCCGCAGCGATCAGATGTGATAATGGTGGTCGGCGGCTCGCATCCGGAGGCGGCGGAAACTGCAGCGGAGCTGTGGAAACAGGGTTATGCACCGATAATAATGATAGGCGGAGGCGTAAGCATTAAAACAGGCAGATTCGCCGGGAGCCGTTCAAAGCAGGATATATACAACGGTGATTATGCCGATGAATGTGAATTTTACACCGATGTGCTTGTGAAGAACGGCGTGCCGAAAAAAGTTATTTTAGGCGAAAACAAATCTTCATTCACAAAAGAGAACGCGATATATGCGAGAAAATTAGTTGATGAAAACGGATTGGATATTCGTAAGGCGATACTTATATGCAAAGCATTTCATGCAAGACGGTGTCTGCTGTTTTATCAATCCGCATTCCCTAATACGGAATTTTATGTTAAGACTTTTGAGGGGTTCGGCATCAATAAGGACAACTGGCATTTGTCCGAATACGGAGCGAAAAGAGTTCTTGGAGAATTGAAGCGTTGCGGAGAACAAATTGACTTTACAGAATGGTATGGGGACAGATAAATATGGAAGGAGTAACATGATGAAAACAAATGACAACAGATATACGGAACAGGATTGGAAGCTATTCAAAAGTCGTATTGCGGGCTGGCAAGAAGCATATATGGATAAGCTTAATAAGGGATATATAGAATTGTTGAGCGAAGAAGGCTTGGCATCGGAGAAATTTTGGGAACTGGAAAAGAAAATAAGAGAGGACAAAAAGAAACCGGGGGTTTGTGTTGAGATGCGCAGGTCCGCTTTGATAATAAATATTCTAAATCTGCTGCACGATGGAGCGATTACGATGGATGACCTTGAGGGCTTCAGTGATGGGCTTAGAGATTTTGTGGATTGGTGGGCAGAACATAATTTTTAATCATAATAGTCTTAATTTTCCAAACATATAGCTTTAGAGGCGTTATGATAAATAAAAAAGAATAAGGGAGAAGGATGAATATGAAAACAATATTTCAAAGAACCGAAATAACAGAACCGGCATTGTTTACTGCTTTCGATACTACAAAGAAGATAGAGGATTTCCCGAAAATATGTGTTTCTACCTTTTCGGAAAATATCATTCAAAAGTTTGCATCATTGGATGGCACTAAGAAAATAGCTGAGCTTTATACCGCAAACGGATCAATACCGGTATATAAAATTAAATATAAGGATACTGACATAGCCTTTTATATATCAAGGGTAGGCGCACCGGCATGTGTTGTCGGATTTGAAGAAGTGGTCGCGATGGGAACTGAAAAATTTGTTCTTTTTGGCTCCTGCGGTGTTCTGGATGATGAAAAAGTAAAGGACAAGATAATAATCCCCACATCAGCTGTGCGTGATGAGGGCACAAGCTATCATTACATAGCGCCATCGGCGGAGGTCAATGCTAACGAGTATTCTGTGCAAATATTGGAGGCTGTTTTAAAAAGCTGCGGATATCCATATGTAAAGGGCAAAACATGGATCTCGGATGCTATTTACAGAGAAACGATACCGCTCATCAATGAGAGGAAACAGGAAGGCTGCATTGCCGCAGATATGGAATGTTCAGCGATGCTAGCGGTTTCGCAGTACAGAAAAGTCCCGTTTATACAATTCTTATACGGTGCGGATGATCTCAGTTCGGACACATGGGACATACGCGACTTGGCGCTGCATGGACTTACGAATGCTGAGAAATATATGCTGCTGGCGTTTGAGTGTGGTTTGGCGATGTTAGCAGAGGAAAAATAGAATGAAAAACTTATATCTGATAGGCGGCACGATGGGTGTCGGTAAGACGACCGTGTGCCAACGGCTGAAATCAAAATTAAACAACAGCGTTTTTCTTGACGGTGACTGGTGTTGGGATGCGCATCCTTTCCGGGTCACAGAAGAGACAAAGCAGATGGTTATGAAAAACATTTGCTTTCTGCTTAATCAGTTCATACGCTGTTCGACTTATGATAATATCATATTCTGCTGGGTAATGCATGAGCAGTCTATCATAGACAATATCATAAAAAATATCGATAGTGCAAAATGTGATATAAGGTCGATCTCGCTCATATTTCGACATGATGAAGGGAGGAGAGTGATACATAAAATATGAGAGCAGTCATATATGCGAGATATTCCTCAGACAATCAGCGCGAAGAGTCCATTGAAGGTCAGCTTCGTGAGTGTAAGGAGTATGCCGACAAAAACGATATGGTGATAGTGAAGAATTATATCGACCGTGCTTTATCGGTTAAGACAGATAATCGTCCCGAGTTTCAGCGTAAGGTCAAGGACAGCGCAAAGGGGTTGTTTGATGTTGTTCTTGTGTGGAAATTGGACAGGTTTGCGCGAAATAGATACGATTCTGCGCATTATAAGGCGATACTTAGGAAAAACGGAGTCAAGGTGGTTTCCGCAAAGGAAACAATATCGGAAGGGCCGGAGGGTATTATTCTTGAATCGATGCTTGAAGGTTATGCGGAATATTATTCAGCGGAGCTGTCGCAAAAGGTCACAAGAGGCATGACGGAAAATGCTTTAAAGGCAAGATATAACGGCGGCACTATGCCGTTGGGATATACAGTCGATAAAGACAAGCATTATGCTATAGATCCAAATACTGCGCCGATAGTAGTTGAAATATTTACGAGGTATGCTGATGGTGATCTGATAAAGGATATAATAGAGTCTCTCAACAGCAGGGGACTTAAAACAACCACCGGCGCGGATTTCAACAAAAGCAGTCTGCATACGCTGCTGAAAAATCGTAAGTATATAGACGAATACAAGTACAAAGATATTATTATCCCTAACGGTATTCCGCCTATAATATCTGAGGATGTATTTGAAAAGGTGCAGAAGAGGATGGAGAGCAACAAACGAGCGCCTGCAAAGGAAAAAGCAAAAGTGAGCTATCTGCTGAGTACAAAGCTGTTCTGCGGAAAGTGCGGAGCGCCTATGCTCGGCGAAAGCGGATATGGCTCAAAGAATGTGATGTATCATTATTACAAATGCGCCAATGCAAAAAAGCATAGGTCTTGTGATAAAAAGACGGTGAAAAAAGATTACATAGAAAATTTAGTGGTTCGGCTGACCAAACAGACAGTGCTTAAAGAGGATATTATAGAGCAAATTGCGGATGCCGTATATAATTTGCAGTCTAAGGAAAATACGATAGTAAAGGCATTAAAGAAAAATTTGAATGAAGTTGAATCGGGCATAAACAACATGCTCAATGCCATTCAAATGGGTATTGTAACAGCTTCGACTAAACAGAGACTTGAGGAGCTGGAACAACGGAAATCAGAAATCGAGTCGGCGATACTTAATGAGGAGATCGAACACCCGATTTTAACAAAAGAACAGATATTATTTTGGATAAGCCGATTTAAGGACGGCAATATTGAAAATGAGAAGTATAAGCAAATGCTTATAGACACATTTGTAAATTCGGTATATCTCTATGATGATAAAATGGTGATAACATATAATTTTAAGGATGGGACAAGAACGATAACATTAGATGAAGTAGAAAATTCGGATTTGGTGCAAGACGCTTCACCATTAAAAACCTTAGAAATCATGCGGTTTCTGAGGTTTTTTCTTATGCTATGATATTTTGTATTTGTATATTATGTGTATATTACTATCATATACGTTAAAAAAATAATATAACTGCGCGCATGTTGTCCCCCGCCGTAATCGGCGCGGGTTCTATATTTGTAATCGGTGAGAATACAATCTACCACCGTTTACAGCGCTTCTGTACGGCGCTTTTATCCTTGTTGAAACGGGCAAGCAATTATTGAACCTGTAAATGCAGTGCGTAATTATCGCCGCGTTCTTGAATCATGTTTTAAAACGATAAATAAGGCTGCATTTTTAAACATGCAGCCTTATCAATATTATATAAATAACAAGCGTTAGAGTTATCCGGCCCGGATACATGAGTGTAAAATCCTGCCGTGTCTTTGTTTTATTGACTGTTTAGAAGATTTTTGAATTCGCCTTCTTTTGTTGAAAGCTCATCATAGGTTCCTTCCTGAACAATTTTTCCGTTATCAAATACCAATATCCTGTCAACATTTTTTATGGTTGAGAGTCTGTGGGCAACTATTATTACAGTATGAGTTTTCATAAGATCTTCCATAGCCTGTTGGATATGTCTTTCAGAAATGTTATCGAGAGCGGAGGTTGCCTCATCGAAGATAAGGATATCAGGTTTTCCGAGAACAGCTCTTGCAATAGCAATCCTTTGTTTTTGTCCGCCCGAGAGCCCTAAAGCACCGTCACCGACAACGGTATTCCAGCCATGTTCAAGCTCGTTTACAAATTCATGCACATGAGCAATTTCCATTGCTTTCATTACTTCCTGATTAGACGCCTCCGGCCGGGCAATTAAAATGTTATCCCAAATCGAACCGTAGAATATAAACGGGTTCTGCGGTACAACACCAAAGGTAACTCTTAGGTCATGAAGTGTATACTGTCGTACATCTCTTCCATGGACAAGTATTGCGCCTTCAGTTGGATCATATAATCTCATGGCAAGCTTTGTAAAGGTACTTTTACCGCTTCCGCTTCCTCCGACCAAAGCGACGCTTTCATTATATTTTACATCACAGCTAAAATGATTAAAAACTGTTCTGTTGTCATATCCGAAGGTAACGTTTTTAAAGGAGATACAAGGCTTGTTATTTTTGATCGCGCTTTCTTTTTCAACTGCGATATTTCTTGTATGGCTCTCATCGATCTCCGGCGTTGACGTATCGGTATCCAAAATATTCATGATCTTATAAAGACCGGCCTCGGCAGAGGATTTTTGCAAACCTATATTGAGCCAGCTTATAAGTGTGGCAAGAATGGTACCCATACTTGAGAGGAACGCATACAAGGTTCCTACCGACATGCCTCTGTACACACATGATATCGTACCTACCAAATATACAACTGCCGTTCCGACATACTGAATGAATTCGGGCTTCATGCTCTCAGCTGTCTGGCGGAAGCTTGCTTTGACGCCCTTTTCATACATATTGAATATAAAATTTTTAAATACCTCGAAAATACTGTCTTCTATTGAATATAACTTAATCGAATCCATTCCGTGCAAGGTATCGTTAAGATAATGGCTCGCCTCGGATTCGACTTTTATGTAATCCTTGAATAAAGTTCGTATTTTCTTCCTTGAAACAAAGTTAAAGATCGCCATGATAAATGCCGTTAAAAGCAATATTATGGTCAGCATCCAGTCATACATGGCAAGTGCGGTGACCGATATTATAAATGAGACCACCTGGTACGGCACATTTATAAACATCTGATTCATATAGGTTTTGATATTTACCATGGGAGAGCCCATTATACAGTTAAACAGTTCACCCACAGATGTTTTGTCATAAAATCTCATACACATATGCTGAACATGGGCAAAAAAATGCGAACGAAGATTAAACAAACTTCCTTCCAGGCTTTTAAGCATATTTATGAAAGCCACACGCCATAATGCAATTCGACTTGCAGCAAGTATGAGATAAAAAATACACATACCTATAACATAGCTGATCTTTTCATCGGATGACAATGCGGGATTCGATATGCCGTCGTCAACAATATATCTTATAACAAGGGGCTGAAGGGCAACACAAACACCTACAACAATTGCACCAAGCATGGTTATAACCAGCTTTTTATAGTACGGCTTTATATATCTGTGTATATATTTCCAGAAGCCTTTATATTTTTTTTCCGTTTCCATAACACCAAATCCTTTCTCTCATACATAAAATAAGCTTTTCAGTCTTTGGATTTTTTCTTTTACGTAGAGAGTATAATTTAATTTTTTGATATTGTCAATATCTTTGGGAATAGTGTAATATTATTGTAATATTTACATCCGATCAACGTGAAAAGCATAAATAAACCCATAAAATTAAAGGGATAATACACGGATTTTTGATGGCAGATGCTCTGAGGGAAATTGCAAATGCAGCTCTTCGTTCTTAAAAAAAACCATACCCTTTTGAACAATTGCCTCATTGCTTG
The DNA here is from genome assembly GCA_944392335.1 of uncultured Clostridia bacterium. Taxonomy (GTDB): domain Bacteria; phylum Bacillota; class Clostridia; order UBA1381; family UBA1381; genus RGIG1988. The sequence continues at coordinate 82,675 of CALXWJ010000092.1, read as the reverse complement.
TTTCTTAAAAAATTAAGAAAACATAAAAATGAAATTTGACAATTGTGTTTTTATCTTATATAATATATAGATACATGTATTAAATATTGCTGTAAGGTGGTTAGTGAAGATGAAAATTACGGATTTTATAAAAAGCGGGCTTGTATACTTTGACGGAGGAACCGGAACATCGCTGCAAAATATGGGATTAATGCCGGGAGAACTTCCGGAATTGTGGAATTTTACTCATACAGACTGTATAATAGAGCTTCATAAATCGTATATTGATGCGGGAGCAAATATTATTAAAACAAATACATTCGGTGCAAATCCATTAAAGTTTGACGATAATAGTACATATAGTTATGCGCGAGTAATAGAGAAGGCAATAGAGAATGTCAAATCGGCAGTTAGTCTTTCAGGCAGACAGGAGGGAGTATTTACGGCATTTGATATGGGACCTACGGGACGGCTATTAAAACCGTTCGGAGATCTTGAGTTTGAGGACGCCGTTGAATTGTTTGCAAAACAGGTCCGTGCCGCGGTAAAGGGCGGAGTGGATCTGATACTTGTTGAAACAATGAATGACAGTTACGAAACAAAAGCCGCTGTTCTTGCCTGCAAGGAAAACAGTGATCTGCCTGTATTTGTTACCAATGCATATGACAAAACTCAAAAATTGATGACCGGTGCAGATCCAAAGGCGATGATCGCAATGCTGGAAGGGTTGGGAGCCGATGCAATAGGTGTTAATTGCAGTCTCGGCCCCGATCTTTTGAGGGATATTATTAAAATTTATTCCAAATATTCATCTTTGCCGATAATAGCAAATCCCAATGCGGGACTGCCGGAAGTTATTGACGGAAAAACCGTATACGGTTTTTCGTGTGATGAATTTTGTTCTGCAATGTGCGACCTGGTTCAGGATGGGGCAAGAATAATAGGCGGATGCTGCGGTACGACTCCCGAATATATAAAACAACTGGTCGACGTTACGAAAAATATTAAGCCAAAGGATATCAAAGAGAAAAATTATACCATGGTTTCTTCTCATACGCATGCCGTTGAAATAGGTGACAGGCCGATCCTTATAGGAGAAAGAATAAATCCTACGGGTAAAAAAAGATTTAAAGAAGCATTAATGAATAAAGATTTTGATTACATATTAAATGAAGGGATCGATCAGCAGGAAAAGGGAGCGGATATTCTTGATGTAAATGTCGGTCTGCCGGGGATCGATGAAGTGAAAACGATGTGTGAAGCAGTTGTGCAATTACAGGAGATATGTAATTTGCCGCTGCAGATAGACACCTCGGATATTAAGACAATGGAGGCCGCCATGCGTTTATATAACGGAAAGCCAATGGTCAATTCGGTAAACGGCAAAAAGGAAAGCATGGAAGGGATATTTCCTCTTGTGAAAAAATACGGAGGGGTAGTTGTTGCCCTTACTCTGGATGAGTTCGGTATTCCGGACACGGCGGAGGGAAGAGTGGCGATCGCGCAAAAAATTTATAAAACGGCGGAACAATACGGAATATCAAAAAAGGATATCATTGTAGATCCGCTGGCAATGACAATAAGCTCGGATACAAGATCTGCATTGGTAACTCTTGAAACATTGAATATTATAAGAAACGAACATAAGGTAAATACCTCTTTGGGAGTATCTAACATATCTTTCGGATTGCCGGAGCGTGAATTTATAACGTCGGCCTTCTTTGCACTTGCTTTGGCAAACGGGTTATCCGCCGCTATAATGAACCCGTATTCCGCTGAAATGATGAAGGTATATTACAGCTATATGGCTCTTACAAACAGAGATGACAACTGCGGGAAGTATATAAAATTTGCCTCGTCTTTACAGACAAAGCAGATCTCTGTGGATAATTTTAAAAATGAGCATCAGGTTGTAAGCGCAGATACACTTACCGGATCGATAATTAAGGGATTAAAGGAACAATCGGCAAAAATTACAAATGAATTGTTAAAAAACACTGAGCCGATGGAGCTTGTAAACAAAGAGATCATTCCGGCGCTTGACACGGTCGGAAAGGACTTTGAACAAAAAAAGGTATATCTTCCTCAGCTGCTCATGAGCGCTGAGGCGGCAAAGGCGTCATTTGATGTCATAAAAGACGTTCTTGCCGCGGACGATTCAAATACTGAGAAAAAGTGTACATTTGTAATCGCGACGGTCAAGGGAGACATACACGATATAGGTAAGAATATTGTTAAAGTGCTGCTTGAAAATTATGATTTTAACGTTATAGATCTGGGAAAAGATGTTTCGCCAGAAGATATTGCGGATACTGTGGTTGAAACAAAAGCGCCTTTATGCGGATTGAGCGCGCTCATGACAACTACCGTTGCTGCTATGGAACAAACCGTAAAACTGATTAAGCAAAAGGCCCCGTGGTGTAAAGTGGTTGTGGGCGGCGCTGTGCTTACGCCTGACTATGCACAAATGATAAATGCCGATAAATATGCGGCAGATGCAATGGAAACGGTAAGGTATGCCGAAAAAATAAATAATGAGATAATTAAATAATTGGGATATGACAACACTTTAAGGGCGGTTTTTGTTCTGATTTTGTGGCATAGGTATATTCTCTTGACATAAAATGAGTGATTGCGCCTTGCCATTATCAGATAATTTAATAAGAGTCAATACAAATTTGATAAAATTCTCAATTTTGTATTGACTTTTTTCTTTGCGGGTGTTACAATATGAGAGTATTCTCAAATTGAATGAGAATATTTTTATTGTATATAACCCAAGAAAAGATATCCCCCGCCGTAATCGGCGGCGGATTACATATATGTATCAGTGAGAGAGTATGGTCTCCCGCTGGTTACAGCGCGGCACAGCGGCACTCTTGTTTTCGTCCAGGACGGGGCAAGCCTTTATTGAAGTTCAAATAACACAGAAGTCGATGCAGATCGGAGGAATATAAATGGAAAACTTAAGAATACTTAAACATGCGCGGCACTATATCGCGTCTATGGCCGAGGGGATAAATCCGCTTACGGGAGAATATGCTTCGCCTGATGATACGGTATCGCAGGAGCGTATACAAAAATGCTGCGCGTATGTTGCGGGGATACTTGATAAGCTTATTGAAAACGGCGGGTCGTTCAGCAATGAAAAAATACCGTTTGCGATAACACCTCGGCAGTGTATGGAGGTGAAGATATCAAAGAAGCCTATAGGTATAAACGATTTTGCCAAAAGGATAAACGCGGTCACCGAAAAAAATATGATAGGGATATCGGGAGCGATGATTACATCCTGGCTTGCGGAGAACGGTTATTTAACGGTTGAGAAGATAGTGCAGATGAAAGAGACTGTTAAAACGAGAAAGGTCGTAAACGAGCAGTCAGAAAAACTGGGCATAACAGCTGTTCAGAGTGTGAATTCATCGGGTGAGGCTTATGAGAGGCTGTTGTACAGCGATACGGCACAAAAATTTATTTTGAATAATTTGGACAAAATAGTGAATAAGAAGTAACATGGTACAGAGTATGGGGCTTAAGCGGTGAACAGAAATATATGCTGCGGTTCTTGGAGGTTCGTCCGATGTAACTGCGCACAAGCTGTCCCCGCCTTTGTATGCGGCAGGCTAAATAGCTGTGAGCAGTGTGGGAGTATGATATCCCATTGATTACAGCGTTGATATCGAGTATTTTGACCTCTTTTAGTGACGAGGTATGCCCTTATAGAAACGGAGTTGATAAAATATGTATAAGACAAAACAGCAGCGGCAGCTTTTAGATTTTTTTCAAAAAAACATATCCTCTCAATTTACTGTAAATGAAATAATATCACAGCTTTGCCCGGAGGACGGGGCGGGGAGGAGTACGATCTATCGGCAGATATCCAAAATGGCAGAGAGCGGGACGCTTTTAAAATTAACCGGTGAGGATGGGAAAAGTACGGTGTATCAATACAGCGGAGAGGGTACAAACTGCGGTGAGCATTTTCATTTAAAATGTACCTCCTGCGGCAAATTGATACATCTTGACTGCCATCAGCTTGAAAAGATAAGAAAGCATATATCAAAAGAACATAATTTTACATTTGATATAAAGAAAACCGTTTTATACGGGACCTGCTCGGACTGTAAAAAAGATAAGGAGAAAGACGATGAATAAAATCAAATATGTTTTATGCGCGGCGGTGTTGTTTCTTGCCGGATGCGGCTCTTATGTTGAGCAGCCGGATAATAATGAATTGAATGTAACAACAACTATTTTTCCGTCATATGATTTTACAAGAGAAATAGCGGGGGAAAAAGCAAATATAAATTTACTTTTGCCGCCGGGAAGTGACGCGCATAGTTTTGAGCCTTCGCCAAAGGATATAATAAATATTCAGAATGCGGATCTGTTTATTTATACCGGAGGAGAGTCGGACAGCTGGATAGATGATATATTAGACACAATAGATACCGGTAATACGAAAATCATTAAGCTCATGGATGTTTGCAGTCCGATGAAGGAGGAAATTCCGGAGGGGATGCAGACAGAGGAGCATGATCACGGTGAATCGGAATATGATGAGCATGCTTGGACGTCGCCGAAAAATGCCGTTTTGATCACTGAGGCGATCTCTGACACACTTTGTGAGATAGATAATAGCAATTCCGCTTTATACAAAGAGAATACGGATGAATATATAAAACAGCTTAATGAATTGGATATTAAATTTGAAAATATCGTAAATTCCGCAAAAAGGAATACCGTTATATTTGCAGACAGGTTCCCTTTTCTGTATTTTGCCAAGGAATACGGTTTAAAATATTACGCGGCGTTTCCGGGCTGTGCGGAAGAAACAGAGCCTGATATAGCAACGGTAGCCTTTTTGATCGATAAAGTACGCAAAGAACAGATCCCCGTTGTGTTTTATATAGAATTTTCAAATCATAAGCTTGCGGATACCGTTTCTGAGGAGACGGGCGCCAAAACAATGCTTTTACATTCATGTCATAATGTAACGAAAGAAGAATTTGACTCCGGCATTACTTATATTGATCTTATGAACAATAATGCCGAAGCCTTGAGGGAGGCGCTTAACTGATGGCATTGGTAACCTGTGACAATGTTACTCTTTCTTATGATTCAAAACCTGTGATCAGTAATTTGTCGTTTTCGGTATTTTCCGGAGATTATCTTTGTATATTGGGAGAAAACGGAGCGGGAAAAAGTACTTTGATGAAGGGGATATTGGGCTTACTAAAACCTGTAAGCGGAAAAATAATCTATGGCGACGGGCTTGTCAGGAATGAAATAGGATATCTTCCGCAGCAGTCGGAAATTCAAAGGGATTTCCCGGCTTCGGTAAAAGAGGTCATCACTTCGGGATGTCTTAATAAATGCGGGATATTACCTTTTTTTAAAAAGTCACAAAAGGAAGCCGTAAGAAAAAATATGGAGCTTCTGGGAATATCGGAGCTTGCCGGCAAATGTTATCAGGATTTGTCCGGGGGTCAGCAGCAGAGGGTACTTCTTGCAAGAGCATTATGTGCTGCGGAAAAACTCATCGTTCTTGATGAACCGGTGGCGGGTCTTGATCCGGTGGTCACAAATGAATTGTATGATTTTATCAAGATATTGAATAAAAAATATAATTTGTCTGTTATAATGGTATCTCATGATGTAAACGGGGCAATAAAAAATGCTACGCATATTTTGCATCTTGATCACGATGATATGTTTTACGGAACGGTGAAGGAATATATTACCGGAGATTTTTCAAAAAAATTCCTTACTTTAGACGGAGGCGATAATCTATGAATATTTTTTCTTTGATGATGTCTTATCCGTTTATGATGAGAGCGGTAGTTGTGGGAGTATTGGTTTCCTTGTGTGCGGCGCTGCTGGGAGTGTGTCTTGTATTGCGAAAACTGTCCATGATCGGAGACGGTTTATCTCATGTTGGCTTTGGAGCATTGGCAATTGCCTCCGCCTTTGGTCTTTCGCCGCTTGAGATCACCATCCCGATTGTTATTGCGGCGGCATTTTTATTGCTGAGATTGACCGAAAACAGTAAAATAAAGGGAGATTCAGCAATCGCGATAATTTCTACCGGGGCGCTTGCATTGGGCGTGATCATAATATCAGTGTCGCAAAAAGGCAATACCGACCTTAACAATTATTTGTTCGGCAGCATTCTTGCCATGAGCGACGGGGATATGGTTTTGAGTATTGTTTTATCGGCCATTGTACTTATATTATTTATTTTGTTTTATAACAAAATATTTGCCGTTACCTTTGATGAAGCTTTTGCCCGTGCGACCGGTACAAATACGGGATTTTTTAATGTGCTTATAGCGATCCTTACTGCTGTAGTGATCGTTGTGGGTATGAGGATGATGGGCGCGATGCTTATTTCATCCCTTATAATATTTCCGGCAATAACATCGATGAGATTGTTTAAGACCTTTAAGCCAGTGATCATATCTTCAGCTGTTTTATCGGTCATATGCTTTCTTATCGGCATAACGATATCATACGTATATGCGACGCCTACCGGGGCGAGTATAGTAGCGGTCAACATAGCGGCGCTTTTATTGTCTTTGCTGATCGGAAAAATTATAAAAAGATAGCATTGGTATAAAAGAATACCTATAACTGCGCATATGTTGTCCCCCTCCGTAATCGGCGGCGGATTCCATATTTGTAATCAGTGAGAGTATGATCTCCCACTGATTACAGTAAAGCACAGCCTGTGCTCTTGTCCTCGCCCAAGACGGGGCAAGCCCTTATTGAAAAAATGATCCCCTTTGGTACGGCAGGAGGTTTCCCGGCCAATTGAACCAAAGGGGCAGGTTCTTATTGAATATTTTACAGATATTGTTTAAATAAGTTCAAAATCAAACAGATTAAAGGTTTTGCATCCGTGAGTTTTAATAGGAACAAATTTAACGGACACTGCAGCTTGACCTATATCATGCATGACAAATCTTTGATGATTATCGGTCACCGATATGATATTTTGAGTGCCTGCTTCATCAGTAACTATTATTTTATACTCTTTAATTAATGTGTCAGGTAAAACAAAATCTTTTTCATATAATTTATAATTACAAGGCATATTATGATAATTCCTGTTAAGATTGCTGTCAAATACAAGTCTTACCTTGCTGACAAATTCCGGTTTGGCGAATGTATATTCTATTGTTTCGCACTTTTTTGATGACCACATATTTTCTTTTCTTCTTTCAATACCGTTCATAACGATAGGAGCGGAGCAGACTGCTTTTTTTGACAAAGCAGATACTTTTCTTTGTTTACCCGGGATATAGCAGTCGTCGTCCATCAGATAGTTCTGGAGTTTGTTTGAATCAATTGTTTCGGGAGTGGAGTTATCCTCCTCCATCACTGCAACGGCTGTTCCCACTGCCTGCCCCAAAAGCGCGCAGGTCGCCATAACACGGCATGAGCTTAACGCGGCGTGGGTAACGCTTATATTCCTTCCGGCGAATAGTAAATTTTTTATGTTGCGTGAATAAAGACTTTTAAATCCTATTCCCCAGGGTGACGGCGCGGGATGATATATTGTAGGATGACCGCCTCTGTAGTAAAAGCCCTCGGGGAAATGATCGTCCATTGTCCAGCCTGCATATGCAATAACGTCATCAAATTTACCGCCTGCTTCCACATCATTCTGAGTGATCACATGAGCGCCTTTATAACGGCGGCTTTCTCTTTTGCCCGGTAAAAAGCCTATCCATTCAAGCTCCCAGTTGTCAACACCGTGATCGCCCTTGTTCTTCATATGATCCCATACGCCGTACACTATTTTTAAAAGCTCATCACGGCATTCGTCTGTGTCATGTATGCAGTCCTTTGTCCCGCCCAGTTCAATCCACCAGAAATTACTGTCTTTTTTATGAGACGCCATTGGTAATTCTTCATCTGTTTCATATGTATAAGCCCATGACGGAGGAACAAAGGTAGTCTTATGATCTGTTTCCCTTATCTGAAAAAGACAGCTCATACCCATTGTTTTTTTGTCGGCAACATCGGGAGGGATCGTTTCGTTATATTCCGATTTTGATTCTCTGCCGTACATATATTCAGCTCCGGTTAAAGGCGCGAGAATTGAATCTCCAGAACAGTCGGCAAAATAGTCCGCGGTGACGGTGTAATAGGTCTGTGAGTTTAACTGCCATCCTGTCACGCTGACAATTTTATTATCTATGGTTTCAGCCTTTAAACAGGTACAGTTTAATATTAGCTTCAGATTGGGTTCAAGAATTGCTTTTTCATACAGGACACTGTCCCAAATAGAATATTTGTGTGCGGGATTCTGATAAAAGTTTTCAAGTTCAATTTCTTCAATAATACCTGTTTCCCTGTTATCATCGCCGTGGGCTCCGCATACCCACATTCTGATCTCGCTTGAGGAATTTCCGCCGAGAACGCTTCTGTCATGGATCAAAACAGTTTTAATTCCATGCCGTGCCGCCGCAATTGCCGCGCACAATCCCGCAAGACCTCCGCCGACTACACAAAATTGTGCAGAATATTCTATGTTTTTCATATTGATCACCCTTTACATTATTTAAAATTTATGCTATCATTATAGCATAAACAATAAATTAATCAATATAAAATCATGCAAAAAAAGTATAAAATACTGCAAGGTGATGTTATGAGTACAAATATAACCGATATAATAGAATTTTTTGAATTTGCTGAACAAAAATTTAATGTGACAATATCCTTTCATACGATCTACTGCAAAGGCTTTTTTTATGAATATAACGCTGAAATAGGCAGATTTAATACACATTGCAGCAGATTTTGCAGTTATGTGAAATCAAATTACGATATGAATGAACGCTGTCAGAAACAACAAAATATTGTATTAAAAAAATGCTCGTCCGAAGTCTTTTTCGGAATGAGTTACTGCGGGTTAGAAGAGTTCATCGTCCCCATCAAAAACGGCGATAATGTTTATGGTTTTATATGTATAGGCGGATTTTGTTCGGATTATAATAAAAGTATGAGGCGAGTGAAAAAAAATACATTTTTATATAATATTGATTCAAATAAAATGAGCAAATTTTTGAAAAAGCTTTCAAAGCCGGATTTAAGCGTTAGAGAAATTAAATGTTTATTTAAGATTGCCGCGGATAAATTGGCAGAGCTGATGAGTGAATATGACAACCGCAATGACAAAGGTTTTAAAAAGAACATATATTCCGAAATAGTTGCTTATATAATGTTAAATTATTCAAAAAAAATAACGGTTCATGACATTTCAAAACACTGTTACTGCAGCGAATCGTATATAAACCATATTTTCAAAAAAACAACCAATAAAAGTATCAGCAGATATATAAATGAAATCAGAATAAACAAAGCAAAAGAGCTTTTAAAAACTACCGACATAAATATATGTGAGATCGCCGAAAAAGTCGGTTTTTCACAAACAAATTATTTTTCAAGCATATTTAAAGAATATTGTAATATTTCTCCAAAAGCCTATCGTCAAAAACACAGAATTTGAATCAAGAAAAATTTTGTATTATACTCCAAGCACCGACAAGTTTTTCAACAGACCATGCGGCATTTGCGGGAGACGTCGAGGGAAGACAAATCGAATTTCTTCCAATTGTTTTTTTGATGTATTTATTATAGTATTTTTCAGCGGTCTTTCCGTTTGTAAATATCTGTTGAATGTCTGCATTATTCAATATAACAGACAAATCATTTGGGGTAACGTTTTTTATGGAGCTGTCGGAACTCCCGATAATTTCACAGGATGCTATAACATCCCACAATGCAATGTGGTGTGATAATAGAAACTCTGTTTTTTCACTGATATCTGTCGGGGTTTTACATTTATATATTGATGAAACAACTTTCCAGAATCTATTTTGCGGATGTCCATAAAAAAAATTTTGTTCGCGGGATTTTACCGAAGGAAAACTCCCCAGTATCAAAATTTTTGAATTTTTGTCATATAATGGCGCGATAGGATGAAAAATCATGATAACCCTCCAAATTATAACTGCGCACATGTTGTTCTCCGCCGTAATCGGCGTCGGGTATTTGTAATCAGTGAGAGTACAATCTCCCACTGATTACAGCAAGGCGCCGTAGGGGCGATTAACGAATCGCATGTTTCGCTCTTGTCCTTGTTGAATGATGGGACAAGCCTTTGTTGAATAAATATAATATATTATAGCACTTTATGTTTATTCAGTCAAATAAAATGCAAAGAATTTTATATTATCAATATATAAAAAATCATTAGATCAGGCTATTGATCAAATAAAACAGTTGATAAATTTTTATTATTAAAATGGTAAACAAACCAAGATATTTTAGTATTTAAATCTGTTCCAAAACTTTCCTTGCAGTATTTCCCGTAATTTAGCATAAAACTACAAAATATGCACAAACTACATTTGCAAATATTAAAAATGCAAAGGAGATAATATATATATGAAAGCAACTGGAATAGTAAGACGTATAGATGATTTGGGAAGGGTAGTAATACCAAAGGAAATAAGAAGAACTTTGAGAATAAGAGAGGGAGACCCTCTTGAAATATTTACAGAAAAAGACGGGGAGGTCATATTTAAAAAATATTCACCCATAGGTGAGCTGGGAGACTTTGCCGTGACTTATGCGGAAACCCTTGCGAAAACTACAGGCAAAGGTACATGCATAACAGACAGAGACAGTATAATCGCGGTATCAGGAATTCCAAAGAAGGAATTAATGGAAAAAAGAGTAAGCAGGGACATAGAAAATGTTATGAGTGAAAAAGCCCCTTTCAAATCCAAGGGACAGAACAATGGGCTATCAATTGCTGAAGGAAATGAAAAATACAATGCAGGAGTAGTTGTTCCGATAGTATCGGAAGGCGATACGATCGGCTCTGTCATATTTATTATGAATGACGGCGAAGCCGTGAGCGAGGTGGAAACAAAGCTTGCAGAATCCGCTGCCGGTTTTTTGGGACGACATATGGAAGGTTAAAAAAATAAATCTGTGAATTAAGGTATATGTGCTATACTTTAATTACACAGATTTTTTAATGAGAACATAATGTGGTGAGTGTAAAATAGAATCGTGTTTTTAATTATTTTTTCGCAAGATTTTTCAGATCGTTTTGACTTATTCTGAAGGTAGTCCAGTTAGTCATCGGAGAAGCTCCCATATGCTTATAAAACTCTATACTTGAGGTATTGCTGTTGGGACAGCTGAATTCTAGCTTTTTACATTCCCTGTCAACAGCTATTTGAGCAATTTTTTTAAAAAGACTTTTTCCATAGCCCGAACTTCTGTATTCCGGGCGGATATACAAATCCTCTATATATAAGCCGGCTCCTCCCATAAAGGTTGAAAAGTTGTGATAAAACAGGCAAAAACCGATAACCTCATCGTCAAGCATTTCAAATAAGACCTCAGCTTTGTTTCGGATAAAAATCCAATCTTCAAGACTTTCTTCATTCAGATCCAGCTGGTTATCCAAGCCTTCAAATTCCGCAAGCTCTTTTATGAACCTGAGTATTAAAGATATATCGGATTTCCTTGCGTATTTAAAAGTAACTTTACTCATAATTAGCCTCCTTGAGTATATGTAAATTAAAATAAGATACTTTCACGAATATAAATTATAACATATTCGCGGAAAAAATCAATAGAATTCCGAAAAAACATAGATAATATTATTTGATTTTTCTGACGTGTTCAAATACCGCCTTTTCCCCTTTTTCGCTCAGCATTACAAGCCATTCTTCAAGCATATCGGCATTTTTTTTATGCATGTATTTTCTTGCTTTGGATGAGTAAAAATATTCAAGAGGATGGTTTTCGTTATAATTTTTGCCTTGATATATTTTGCTTGCGGCAATACGGTCGCACAGCATTTCTTTAACATACTTTACCGGCATTTCAACGGGAAGGATTTCATGGGTATCCCTGTCATAATCGTACCAATATTCAAAATGATGCTTGTTTCTTCCTTTATGGTGGATCCATGCTTTTGAATATCCAAATAATTCGCGTTCTTTATCATTGGGACTTTTTGTACCTTGATAGTATTTTGCTCCTATCCAAAATTCACAAGGAGAGTATTTCGACAGATCATGGAATAGTCCCTGAAAACCGATCCCGGCTTTAAAACAATGCTGTATGACCTTATGCCTGTGCTGTGTTATTGTTTTAAAATGCCCTAAGATATTCATATATCACATCCCTTTCCAGCTTACACTGAATAAAATAATAGCATAAAGTAGGGAAAAAGTCAATTATAAATTAATCATAATTTTAATATCTCAAATAGACTACAAATGGAATAATAATTTTTCATTTGAGAATAATTGTTATTAAGGGGTGAATCTTAATGCTAAATATAATATTTATGGCAGTACAATTTTTCTTTACAATAATTATAGGTATATATTTTTTGGGACAGTTAAAAGGACAGCGATCGGATAAAGAGGGAATAAACGAAGATTCAAAGCATGTCATGGAACGCCTGAACGCTATGAGAAAAATTTCTTTGACAGAACCCTTGACGGAGCAGACCAGACCTGTGAGTTTGTCCGAAATAATAGGACAACGAGAAGGCGTCGAGGCTTTAAAGGTTGCTTTGTGCGGAAAAAATCCACAGCATATTTTAATATACGGCCCTCCCGGAGTAGGTAAAACCGCCGCGTCAAGAGTTGTTATGGAATACGCGAAGCAGTCCGAAGGAACGCCCTTTAAAAAGGATTCTAAATTTATTGAGGTAGACGCAACAATTATGCAGTTTGATGAAAGGAGTATTGCGGATCCGTTAATCGGTTCGGTTCATGATCCGATTTATCAGGGAGCGGGCGCTTACGGCGCGGCAGGCGTCCCGCAGCCAAAGGAAGGCGCCGTAAGCAAGGCACACGGCGGAATTTTGTTTATAGACGAAATAGGCGAATTACAGCCTACACAGATGAACAGACTGTTAAAGGTGCTTGAGGACAGGAAAGTGAAATTTGAAAGCGCATATTATTCAAGCACCAATAAAAATATACCAAGACATATACATGATGTATTTAAAAACGGTATTCCCGCCGATTTCAGATTGATAGGGGCAACCACAAGAAGTCCGGAGGAAATACCTCCGGCGATCCGTTCGCGGTGCACCGAAATTTTTTTCAATGCATTAAAAAAAGAAGATATTTTAAAAATAATAGATAATACCGTTGTAAAGCTGGGAATAGAGCTTGATGATGAATGCAGGGATTTTATATGCAGATATTGTTCAAACGGACGTGATACCGTTATGATGCTGCAGACATTGGCGTCAAAGCTTGAGCTTGAAAAAAGAACAAAAGCGTTGAAAAAGGATATTGAATGGGTCGTTGACAGCGGACGGTATAATCAGATATATGAATATCATATAAATGACGGTTATAGTATTGGACGGGTAAACGGTCTTGCCGTAACAGGAAGCGGAAACGGTATTGTTATTCCTATTGAAGTATACAGTGAAAAATGTGAAAAAAGACATGAAGGTACGGTCAAATGCGGCGGGATAACGGAAAATGAGACCATTGAAAGGGGACAGCAAACATTTTCCCGGACAAGTACCGCCAGAACCTCTGTAGAAAATGTTATGACAGCGTTAAAAGCGGTGTGTGGAATAGATACTGAAAATTATAATATCCACATAAATATTCCGGGCGGAATGCCTGTTGACGGTCCTTCGGCAGGTATCGCGATTTTTGTTTGCTGTTATTCGGCAATACTAGGAAGAATGATATCCAATAAAATCGCATTTACGGGAGAAATATCAATTAAAGGCGATGTATTGCCTGTGGGAGGCGTAGACGCAAAGATAGAGGCGGCAAAAAATGCCGGGGCAGATACGGTTATAATCCCCAAGAGCAACTATTCGGAAAAATTCTTGAATAAAAAAATTAACGTAATTGCCGTAAACAATATTTCTGAAATATTGGATTGGATATATAACAGGGAAGAAAACAAGAGTGCATATGAATACAGTGCATCACAACATGATTTGGCTTCAGCAAAAAAAGAATAATTTTTATACGGTTAAAAACTTATTACTTTGTAATTAATTGCTGTATTATAATAAATACAAGTTTTATACAAGAATGCAAGGGATTTAACAATAGCAAATCCCTTGCATTAACATTTTTAAATGACGATAAAATATTATTCCTGTCCCGGAGCTTTAACCATGGGGCAGACAAGTTCTTTTGCCCTATATACGGGCGCCGCCCATCTTACTGCATTTTTGATAACGGTCTGTACTTCAGGGATATGATATGTAGGATTGGCTTCATGACCGGGCTGGAAGTAGAAGATCCTTCCGTTTTCACGTCTGTAACAACAACCCGATCTGAAAACTTCTCCGCTTCCGTACCAGCCGATAAATACCAATTTATCAGGTTCGGGAATACCGAAAGGTTCTCCGTACATTTCTTCTTGAGGAATTTCAAAATATTTATTAATTCCCTGAGCAATAGGATGTCCCGGATCAACAACCCATACTCTTTCCGATTCTCCGTCTCTCCATGATAAATTGCATGATGTACCCATTAATGCTTTAAACGGCTTTGAGTGGTGTGCGGAGTGAAGGAAGATCATTCCCATGCCTTTTAATACTTCGTCTCTTATTTTTGCAACCAATTCATCAGGTACTTCATCATGGTGACAATGTCCCCACCAGATCAAAACGTCGGTATTTTCAAGAATCTCATCTGACAAACCGCAGTTTTCTTCAATCAAAGTTGCTGTTCGTACCTCAATATCATCTTCTTTACCGAGAAAATCGGCAATGGTTTTATGAATACCCTCAGGATATATTGCTTTTACATTATCCATTTCTCTTTCATGGTAAAATTCATTCCATACGGTAACTCTTATCATATTTACCCTCCTATTTCTTGACAACAGTTATATATTTGTTTTTATTGCTTCAGATTTTTCATTTGATTCAAAAGCAGCTTCCATAACCTTCATAACCCTTAATGCTTGTTCAGGTTTGATTGTAAGCTCTGCCTTGCCTTCAATAGCGTCGATAAACTGATTGTATACAACAGTAAGATCATCAACCACATCTGTGGGTTCAGAAATTTTTATTCTTTCAACAGATTTTTCACTTCTTGGCGCCATTGTTTTTGTAGGGCCTGCTTTGGTATATACTATTTCTTCTTCCCACTGATTTTCTCTGTCTTTCCATATTACAATTTCACCGTCACAGTTCCAGTCATCAATCTGTAAAGTCCCGATGTCACCCATAACCATCCATCTCGGATGAACAATAAAGTTGTTTGTTCCTACTTCAATATGTGCTATCAAACCGCTTTCAAATTTCATTGTCAAACAGAAATTATCGTCAATCTCAGGATAGTGCAGGCTGAACATATTACAGTATACATTTACGACTTTTTCATCATACATATACATTAATTGATCGATAAGATGAACGCCCCAATCAAGCATCATGCCGCCGCCGAGTTCTTTAATGGTTCTCCAGCCGGAAGGTACCCCGCGGGAACCTTCAACCCTTGATTCTATTATATATGGTTTGCCTATTAAGCCTTCTTCAACTTTACGGCGCATCAGAACGAAATCCTTGTTTGTCCTGCGGTTCTGATCAATAGTAAATACCTTTCCTGTCTTTTTTACAACCTGCATTATTTCTTCAAGCTCAGATGAATGGATCGTAACAGGTTTTTCGCAGATAACGTTTTTACCTGCTTCCAAAGCTTCTATTACAAGTTCCTTATGAACTTCATTTGAGGTTGCAACAAGAATCATGTCTATTTCTTCATCCTTTAACATTTCATCAAAGCTGTTATAGGAAATAAGCCCCTTCTTACGTGCCAATTCATATTTTTCGGGATTTAAATCATAAACGCCTTTAAAAGCAGCCCTTTTGAAATTTGTTTGCTTAAGGCAGTCAACATGGTAATTTGCCATACCGCCGAAACCGATAATTCCTATCTTATGCTGTGTCATTATATACATTCCTTTCATTTACCAATAAAATGTGGAGCTTATACCCACCACATATCTCCGGCATTTTCATGAATCAAAACATTCTTTAAGAAAGCAATTGCCTTTTCAAGACCTTCTGTTGGTGACATCAAAGCGTCTTCATGTTCAATACTTATTGCGCCGTCATAGCCTACAGTTTTTAGTGTACTGATAATATCATTCCATACTTCGTATCCATGACCGTAGCCGATTGTTCTGAATACCCAACCTCTTCCGGCAACATCTGCAAGTGATTTTGTATCAAGGACACCATTTGTTTTGGTATTAAATTCATCAATCTTTGTGTCTTTTGCATGGAAGTGATATATTGCACCCTTTAGTGCTTTTATAGCATAAACAGGATCCATACCCTGCCAGAACAGATGGCTTGGATCAAAGTTCGCGCCGATTATATCACCTACAGCTGCTCTTAGTTTAAGCAATGTTTCGGGATTGTATACAACAAAACCCGGATGCATTTCAAATGCAATTTTAGCTATATGATGAGCCTTTGCAAATTCAGCCATATCCTTCCAATAAGGAATTACTTTTTCATTCCATTGCCATTCCAATATTTCATTATAGTCAGTTGGCCATGCACAGGTTACCCAGTTGGGTCTTTTTGATTCTTCGCAGTCTCCGGGACAACCGGAAAAACCTATAACTGTATCAACACCCAATGCTTCTGCCGCTAAAATAGCATTTTTGAATTGCTCATGAAAATCATTCGCAATCTCCTTGTTTGGATGCAGCGGATTGCCGTGACAGCTAATGCCCGAGATTTCCATATTATATTTCTTCAAAAGATTTTTATATTCGTCAATTTTGGCTTGATCACCTAAAATTTCAGCAGGTTTTAAGTGTGCGTCGCCGGGGTAGCCGCCCGCTCCTATTTCAATTGTCTGAACACCGAGGCCTGAAAGATATTTAAGGGCGTCCTCAAACGGCATATAATTAATTACCGGATTCATAACTCCCAATTTCATACTATTTCCTCCAATCAACCGATAAAACGGCAAAATATTTTAACAAATTTATTATATCATTTGTATTCGTAAAAATAAATGGATTATTACTGAAAAAATATGGATGATACAGACATTTATCTGTTTGGTTCAAGCATCTCTTTTTATCAAGAGGTAAAATTAAAAGTAATTTGTTTTGCTAAACGGCAGCAAAAAAATTTTAAAATACCGGTAGCATTACCATTTATTTTTATAGATATTTGTAAGCTATGCCGGATACATAGCTTACATAAAATTTACAGACAGATCAGAAATCGATTTGTTTTCCTGTCTTTGCGCTTTCATATATAGCCTCAAGGATCTGGGTTACAACAAATGCCTGTTCAGGCTTAACCAACGGTTCTGTGTCATTGATGACAGCGTCTATCCATTGTCTTGCCTCAACATCGTTGGCGCTTACCGACTCGCCGTCATAAAAAGCAACGCCGCCTGCATTGCAGTTAACCTTTTCGATGGTTTGTCTGCCGTATTCGACCTTATTGATCCTCAAACCGTCATGGCAGTCTGAACCTGCTTTTGTACCTGCCAGCATACACATAGCTTCTCTCGGCTCCGCAATGTTAATTGCCCAGCTGCTCTTTACGATGATGGTAGCGCCGTTTTTCATGGTTACAAAACCAAATGCTGAATCTTCTGCGGTATATTTTTCAGGATCCCAGTCGCCCCATGCATTGCCGGTGCGTGTTTGATTGTTCAGCTTGTGGAATACAGAACCTTTAACAGACTGAACATCATAATTGTTCATATGCCATAATGTAAGATCCAATGCATGTGTTCCGATGTCTATCAACGGGCCGCCGCCTTGTTTTTCTTCATCGATAAACACGCCCCATGTAGGAACGGCTCTTCTTCTGATCGCCTCGGCTTCCGCATAGTAAATATCCCCAAGATCGCCGTTTTCGCATGCTTCATGCAGGTATTGGTTTTCTGCGGTGAAACGGTTTTGATAACCGATAGTAAGCTTTTTGCCTGTTCTCTTTTGAGCGTCAAGCATTGTTTTTGCTTCCGCAACTGTTTTTGCCATCGGCTTTTCGCACATTACATGGCAGCCTGCTTCCATTGAAGCAACGGTAGCCGGTGCATGAGCATTGTTTGGCGTGCAAACATGTACGATATCAAGATTTTCTTTTGCTAACATTTCATTATAATCTTCATATACCTTTGCGCCTTCAACTCCGTATTCCTTTGCCGCTTTTTCGGCTCTTTCGATAATGATATCACAGAACGCGACCATTTCTACCTTATCGATCTTTTTTAAAGCAGGCATGTGCTTTCCGTTTGCTATACCTCCGCAGCCGATGATACCAATTCTTAATTTTTTCATTTTTTTGTCCTCCTAAAAAAATATTATTTAATTTTTTTTATTTTCTCCGCCCATAATAAAATATAAATTTTCCAGTATTATGTAAAAAATCACTTTATTTTTTATAAAAATATTGACTGTGGTCTTTTTTTATAGTACAATTGAAACAATACAAGAAAAATATTTATCTTATTATTCGAATTGATTATAGCATAAGTTAATAAGGATTAATATAAAAAATAAACAAAAAAATATCAAAATTTTGTCATTGGAGATTTTTTTTATGAATCATGAATTAGATGAAGGCGTTGCAACATTTGATGGGATTGAACAGCCTTTTATGGTACATTATCAATATGCCGATTATATAGGTGAATGTACTTGCGCGCATTTGCATAACTATATAGAAATGCTGTTTTGTACCGAGGGTGAGTTTGAAATATGGTTGAATTCAAAATATTTCAGATTTTCAAAAGGTGATATGGTAGTAATAAATTCAAGAGAAATACACAGGATATGTTCACTTATTGACAACGGAGGCAAATATATATGCATCAGGTTTCTGCCGGAAATGCTGTATACTTCAACCGTTTCGATTTTTGATATGAAATATGTTATGCCGTTTATGCTGAACAGATCAAATCATCAGCGGGTATTTAAAAGTAAAGAAATAGAAAATACATTTATACCGTATCTTATGCATGAAATACACAGTGAATTTTGTGAAAAAAAATATGGCTATGAAATGGCGGTAAAAACCGATATATCAAGAATATTTTTATGGATCGTAAGGTATTGGCACAATCTGAACATGGATCCGGAAAATGAATATACGCTCAGCGACGATTTAATAAAAAGAATGCAGACGGCGCTTGATTTTATTTCGGAAAATTACAGTGATGACATAAAAGCATCTGAAGTTGCAAAAAAATGCAATCTGAGCTACAGTTATTTTTCAAGAATATTTAAACAATATATGAAAAAGAGCTTTACGGAGTATTTGAATTATGTTCGTATAACAAACGCGGAGAAGCTGTTGATCTCAGGCAATTATTCGATTACCGAGATTGCGGGATTGTGCGGGTTTACGACCTCAAGCTATTTTATTCAGCAATTCAAACAGTTCAAGCATATGTCGCCGAAACAGTTTAAAAAAGCATTAATTGTATAGTACATAAAAGAAAAAATATCGGGAGTGCAAATCTTAAAATGAAATATATATCTAAAGAACCGATAAACAAAGGATGGTCGGGGGACAGAAAATACTGTATTACCGATGAAAAAGGAATACGCTATCTTTTGAGGATATCGAATGTTAAACAGTACGATGCAAAACATTTTGAATTTGATATGGCAAAAAGAGCATTCTCCCTTGAAATACCAATGTGTGAGCCGATAGAGTTCGGAATTTGTGATGAAGGTGTTTATATTATATACGGATGGATTGAAGGCAGTGATGCAGAAGATATTATTTTAACATATACAGATACGCAACAGTATGTTTACGGTTTGGAAGCTGGTTGTATACTGCGTAAAATCCATTCCTTACCGGCACCGGAAAATAAGGAAGACTGGGAAACACGATTTAACAGAAAGATTGATGTGAAAATAAGACGTTATGAAGAATGTACTATTAAATATGAGAAAGGGCAGGCTTTTATTGACTACATAAGTAACAATCGCCATTTGCTGAAGAACAGGCCTCAGGTATACCAGCATGGAGATTATCACATAGGAAATATGATGATAGACAAAAATAAAAAGCTGAATATTATTGATTTTAACCGTAATGATTATGGTGATCCGTGGGAGGAATTTAATCGTATTGTTTGGTGTGCTCAAAAATCTCCTCTTTTTGCGTCCGGTATGGTGAACGGTTACTTTGATTCCGAAGTACCGCTTATATTTTGGAAACTGCTTGCTCTTTATATTTCAAGCAATATACTCTCCTCTGTATATTGGGCAATACCTTTTGGAAGAGACCGGGTGAATATTATGCTCAATCAAGCAGATGAAATTTTAACATGGTACGATAATATGAAAAATCCAATACCTACATGGTATTTTAAGGGATATTATCTGCAATATGTTGACGAAATCCCTTATAAACTGAAAACATATTTTGATTTTAGCTTTTTAAGTAAATACGGTAAAGTATTTAAGGTTTTTGATGATCAGGACTCGGGAAATATATGTTTTGGATGCGAAAAGGATGAAAAACGTTATTTTATAAAATTTGCCGGTGCACCCACAGAGCGGTATACCGGAAAGCCTGAAGATGCAGTAAAAAGACTTAGAGCTTCAGTATCGGTATATCAAAATTTACAGCATGATAATTTGATTGAGTTTATTGATGCCGAAGAAATTGCGGGAGGATTTGCAGTGGTTTTTAAATGGGTGCAGGGAGGTTGTATCGGAAAAATGTATCCGACAGAGCATTACAGATTTATGCGGCTTCCGGTGACGGACCGATTGACGGTGTTTCATGATATACTTGATTTTTTTGAATATACAGCTTTACAAAACTATATTGCAATTGATTTTTATGATGGCAGTATCATGTATGATTTTAAAAACGGAAAAACCGTAATATGCGACATTGACTTGTTTCAAAAATATCCCTATGTAAACAATATGGGTAGAATGTGGGGAAGCTCACGTTATATGTCACCGGAGGAATATCAGATTGGGGCAGTTTTGGATGAGATTACAAATGTTTATACCGTCGGTGCCGCAGCGTTTGAAATGTTTGGTGATGGAGACCGTACGCTTGATAAATGGCAGCTTGACGAAAAACTTTTTTTGGTTGCATCAAAAGCGGTAAATGATGACAGAACGTTAAGACAGCAGTCAGTCAGACAGTTCAGGGAAGAATGGGAAAAAGCGTTATAAAATTTAATAACAAAATTTTTGAATATCAGGACGCCGATTTGATTATATGTCGAGTTGGGTATTATTAAATTGGATTCTCTCTAATATATTCATCAAAATAATAACATATACATAAAATATTATCAATCATGATAAAGCATTTATGTAAATCTTTGGAAAATATTTTTCAAATAAATCAGAAAAAAATTTTGACTGAAAAAAATATTATATAAAAAAATGGCAATGCTATAACGCTATGCCATTTTGCTCAAAATAAAGATTATTAATTTGTTAAATATACCGTTTAGACGGTTTTTTTATGAGATAGTAAACATATATAAACATTGTTATAATGTTTTCTTATCAATTATAAAGAATATAGAATATGTAAATATATCTATCAATAAAACATCCTTTTATAGTATAATAAAATTTTATATTTTTTTGAATTTTTGTATACCGATTTTGTATAAATCATTCCCGTTACAATCGGTCAAAACGGTAAGCGGAAGATCTTTTACAACAAGTTTTCTGATGGCTTCGGTGCCCAAGTCATCATAGCATACGACTTCTGCAGATTTTATGCATTGTGCGATTAATGCGCCTGCACCGCCTATAGCACCCAAATATATACAGCAATTTCTTATAATTGCGTCAGTTACTTCTTTACTTCTCGCTCCTTTTCCTATCATAACACTAAGACCATTATCAAGCAAAAGAGGCGTGTATGCGTCCATTCGTCCTGCAGTAGTAGGCCCGCAAGAGCCGATTACTTCGCCCGGCTTTGCAGGGCATGGACCGGCATAATATATTGCCTGATTTTTTAAATCAATGGGGAAGGGTTTCCCGGCATAATAGTCCTTTACCATACGTTCATGCGCTGCATCGCGGGCAGTATAAATAACCCCTGACAAAAGGACTCTGTCACCCGCTTTAAGTGTTTTTATAATATCTTTTGAGATAGGCATCGTTAAAGAAATTGACATAAAGATGCTCCTTTTTATAAATTGTTTTACGTGTAATATTATCAGTCAAATAAAATTCAATTTACTGACTTGTTTTATTTCATTTCATTTCATAAAAATCGACTGTTAATTAATAAAGAAGCTGTTATTTTAAGAAATCCTTCATTTTATCGATCCAGTTTTTTTGCTTTTTATAATATTCTTTGCCTGATGAGGCAGCGTCAAATTCTCTTAAAAGTTCTTTTTGTTTCGGGGACAGGTTTTTCGGTACTTCAACCTCTACGGTAACATATTCGTCGCCGCGGTTTTTGCTTCTGATAAAGGGTATACCTTTGCCTTTGAGCTTAAATACTGTTCCCGTCTGAGTTCCTTCGGGAATATCATATTCAACCATACCGTCAAGAGTGGGTACTTTTATTGTTGAGCCGAGAGTTGCCTGCACAAAGGTAATAGGTATTTCAATAAACACATTATAGTTTTCCCTTTTAAAAATCGGATGGGGCTTGATCCTGATTGTGATAAGCAGGTCTCCTGCGGATCCGCCTCTTGAACCGGGTTCGCCTTTTCCGCTGACCTGTATGGTCTGACCATGATTGATACCTTGAGGTATATTAATCTCAATGGTAGAAGTTTTACGTACTTTACCTGTTCCGCGGCACTCTCTGCATGGATCGGTGATAACTTTACCGGTTCCTTTACAATCGGGACAGGTTGTGATATTTGTCATGTATCCGAGGGGTGTTCTTGTTTGCTGTCTTATTTGCCCCTGACCGTTACAGCGTTTACAGGTTACGGGAGATGTTCCTGCTTTAGCGCCTGTACCTTTACATGCCGTACAGTTTTCGGCACGCGTTACCTGTATATTTTTCTTACATCCGAAAGCTGCTTCTTCAAAAGTAATATCAATAACCTGTTGAATATCCGCACCGCGCACCGGACCGTTTCTTCTTGAACCGCCGCCAAAACCGCCGAAGCCTCCTCCGAATATATTTGAGAATATGTCTCCGAAATCATCAAAGCCGCCGAAGCCTCCTCCGCCTTGTGAGAAATTAGGGTCTACGCCTGCATGACCGAATTGGTCATACCTTGCCTTTTTTTCGCTGTCGGACAATACCTCATATGCTTCATTTACTTCTTTAAATTTGGCTTCTGCTTCTTTATCGCCGGGGTGTAAGTCGGGATGATATTTTTTTGCTTCTTTTCTGTATGCTTTTTTTATTTCATCATCTGAAGCACTCCTTGAAACGCCGAGTACCTCATAATAATCTCTTTTATCTGCCAATTTGATTCACCTACCCAATAGCTTATTGTAATAAAAATAAGGATTTTGTAAAGAGCTTCCCTTACCGTTAAAAAGGGCGACTAATGCCGCCCTTTAAATAATCCTTAAATTCCGCGCCGTATATTCAAAAGAATTTATATACTTAAACTGAATTGTTTTCGATCAAGTAAAGCTGTTATTTATTGTCGTTGTTATCCACTTCCCTGTAGTCAGCTTCATATACGTTGTCATTTGCACTGCCCTGAGCGCCGCCGTTAAATCCTGCACCGCCCTGAGCCCCGCCGCTAAAATCATTGGGATTAAATCCCTGACCGCCGGCTGCGCCCTGAGGATTTGCCTGCTGGTATATTTTTTCCGATACTTTGTAGAACGCCTGCTGCAAGTTATCGCCGGCTTGCTTGATGGCTTCGGTATCAGTTCCCTTTAAGGCTTCCTTAACCTTATCAATTTCTGCCTGAATGTTGGCTTTGTCATTTGCATCGACCTTGTCGCCTAATTCATTTAAGGTCCTCTCAGCCTGGGACACTGCACTTTCAGCGTTGTTTCGTATTTCAACTTCAGCCTTACGTTTCTTATCCTCTTCGGCATATTTTTCGGCTTCTTTTACAGCTCTGTCGATATCTTCATCACTTAAATTGGATGATGAAGTGATGGTGATTTTTTGTTCGTTGCCTGTAGCCATATCTTTTGCCGAAACCTTTACGATACCGTTGGCGTCTATATCAAAGGTTACTTCGATCTGAGGTACGCCTCTGGGTGCGGGAGCAATACCTGTCAGACTGAAACGGCCAAGTGTTTTGTTGTATTGGGCTATGTCGCGTTCACCCTGCAATACATGGACCTCAACGCTTGTTTGACCGTCTGCGGCTGTTGAAAAGATTTGTGATTTCTTTGTAGGGATGGTGGTATTTCTGTCGATCAATTTTGTAAATACCCCGCCCATTGTTTCAATACCCAGTGACAATGGTGTAACATCCAGCAGCAGAAGATCTTTAACGTCGCCGCCCAATACGCCTGCCTGAACAGCAGCGCCTATGGCAACACATTCATCAGGATTGATACCCTTGTGAGGCTCCTGACCCATTTCCTTTTTAACTGCTTCCTGAACGGCAGGTATTCTTGAAGAACCTCCTACAAGCAGCACTTTATCGATATCACTGTTTGATAAATTAGCATCCTTCATCGCATTTCTGATACATACAAGAGTTTTTTGTACCAGATCAGCCGTCAGATCATCAAATTTTGCTTTTGTCAATGTAATATCCAAATGCTTCGGACCGGCGGCGTCTGCGGTTATAAACGGCAGATTGATATTGGATGTAGTCATGCCGGATAATTCGATCTTTGATTTTTCGGCTGCTTCTTTTAATCTTTGCATGGCCATTTTATCGGTTGTCAAATCAATTCCGTTTTCCTTTTTGAATTCGTCAACAAGATAATTGATGATCCTTTCATCGAAATCATCACCGCCCAAATGAGTATCGCCGTTTGTAGACAATACTTCAAATACGCCGTCGCCGATCTCAAGAATGGATACATCGAATGTACCGCCGCCCAGGTCGTAGATCATTACCTTTTGATCGGTGTCGTTCATACCGTAAGCAAGGGCAGCCGCCGTAGGCTCGTTAATGATCCTCAATACTTCAAGTCCGGCAATCTTTCCAGCATCCTTTGTTGCCTGTCTTTGCGAATCGCTGAAATATGCGGGAACCGTGATAACAGCCTGCGTAACAGGTTCTCCCAGATAGCTTTCGGCGTCTTGCTTCAGCTTTGTTAATATCATAGCTGAAATTTCGGGAGGTGTATAAGATTTTCCGTCGATAGTTACTTTATAATTTTCTCCCATATGTCTTTTGATTGACATGATAGTTCTGTCTGCATTTGTTACTGCCTGTCTTTTAGCGACCTGGCCGACGATCCTCTCGCCGTTTTTCTGAAATGCCACAACAGACGGGGTTGTTCTTGAGCCTTCTGAATTTGCTATTACTTCAGGCTTACCGCCTTCAATAACAGCTACACATGAATTTGTTGTACCTAAGTCAATACCAATAATTTTACCCATAATAAATTCCTCCTATATTAGATAAATCAGTTTGCTACTTTTACCATACTGTGACGGACTACTCTTTCGTTTTTGTATATGTAGCCCTTTTGAAATTCTTCAACTATAGTATTATCCGTAATATTTTCATCTTCGATATGCATTACCGCGTTGTGAAGATTTGGATCAAACTCCTCGCCGACAGACTTGATAGGGGTAACATCAAGCTTTGTCAGTATGTCTGACATCTGTTTTTTGACCAGCTCAACGCCTTCCATAAGCTTTTTTGCATCTTCGGATTCGACCTTGGTCGTAACCGCCCTGTCAAGATTATCCGCAACCGCCAAAAAAGCGTTTACGGTATCGATAACGGCGTCTGAATAGCGGGAATCCTTTTCTTTGGTAGTACGCTTCCGATAATTATCAAATTCAGCGTATAAAAATTTATACTTGTTTTCCCATTCTTTGATCTTAGCTTCAAGCTCTGCAGTTTTGTCCGCTTCCGGCTTTGTTTCGGCATTATCCGCCGCCGTTTCATCGGCAGCGCTTTCTTCGGCAGGAAGCTGTGCTTCGTCGGCTTGGATCACATTTTCCTTTTGTTCATTCTGTTCATTTTCTTTGTTTTTGTTTTTTTGCTTAGACAATCTTTATTCCCCGCTTTCCCCAATATACATTTGATAAAGTATTTTATCTATATGTTCGGAAATGCAGTTGAGACTGGCGACAACCTTTGCGTAATTCATCCGCTTGGGACCGATCACGCCGAGCTGACCTGCCGTTTTGTTGTTCAACGAATAATTTACGGTAACCAGACTGCAGTCCTTCAGTTCTTCGACCTTGTTTTCCGAACCTATTTTTATGTTTACCTTGCTGTTGGGATCGCCTTTTATCAGTTTTTTCAGGTTTTTCTTATCTTCAAGGAAGGTAAACATTTTTTGTGCCTTTTCAATATCGTTGTACTTCAATATTGATTTTTCATTTTCTATATAAATATCCGTATCATCCAGCTCCTCAATGGCCTCATAGATGAAATCAAGAATATTTATCAACGCTTTTGGCGAAAGGTCAAGCCGCTGTGATATTTCATTCTGCATGGATTGTATCTTGTCGAAGGTAATATCATTCGTACATAGACCGCATAGCGTTTTATTGATTATTTCACCTAACAAGGCAGCCGAAGCATCATCTAAAGAAAGTGTTAAAATCTTATTTTTCACAATACCTGCCTGTGTGATGATGATAAGCAGCGAACAACCGCCGCTAAGACTTACAAGCTCACATTTTTTTATAGAATTACTCTTTAATTCCGGAGTAGTGATAATTGTTGTGTAGTCTGTAAGAGCTGAGGTGATATGGCTCGCTTTTTTGATTATCGAATCAAGCTGATTGATTTTTTGCTCGAGAGCAAGCTGTAATTGTTCTATTGTCTTTACTCCGATCTTATATCTTTTCATCATGGAATTGACATAATATCTGTAAGCAGCATCCGACGGAATCCTTCCTGCCGAGGTATGCGGCTGGATCAAAAATCCCATTTCCTCAAGATCCGCCATTTCATTACGGATCGTGGCGCTTGACAGTCCGAGATTATTTTTCTTTGAAATAACTCTTGAACCTACCGGCTCGGCTGTTCCCATATATTCGTCAATTACTGCCTGCAAAATTCGGAGTTTTCTTTCATTAAGTTCCATTAAGAACACTCCTTTTCGCTTTTAGCACTCACACTTATTGAGTGCTAACAATTATAAAATACCACTATTATGATAAATTGTCAAGAGTTTTTTATTATTTTTTATTTGTTTTTACAAATTGTTCATAAAATTTATTTATTATAGAAAAATTTCATATAATCTATATGCATAATTTTATTTTAAAAATACGGTATCACAGAAATTCACACATTACACTGTTTGAAATATCTATTCCCTTGTCGGTCAGAAAATAGTTATCCTTGTTTTGACTCATAAGGCCGTATCGTATAAGCTTTTCAATGATCGAAGAGTAGAGCCCGGAAAATTTTTCGCCGAAACGCGCGAAAAAATCATTGTCATTTATTCCCTCCGAAAGCCGTAATCTCATTATGATATATTCTTTGATCTTATCTGTGCCATTCAGTATTGTTATATCTTTGGAATGAAAGTCACCGTTTAAATATTGGGTGAGGCTTGAAGTGTTGTATGTCCGGCAGCCGCCGAGGTATGAGTGCGCCGCGATACCCAGACCGATGTATTCATCACAGTTCCAATATTTCATGTTATGACGGCATTGACGGCCGGGCTTTGAAAAATTGGATATTTCATATCGGCTGTAGCCGTGGCGTTTTAAAAAATCTACGGTAAAATGATATAAATAACGATCGTAATCTTCATCAATCTCACTGTATATTCCTAAAGTATACTCCTCATACAGCTTTGTACCTTCTTCAAGGATAAGGCTGTAGCAGGATATATGCGACGGATCTATCCGAACTGCCGTATCAAGGGTCTTAAAAAGGCTGTCCTCATTTTGACCCGGAAGCGACAGCATAAGGTCTATGCTGATATTTTCAAACCCGCATTTTTTTATCATATCTATTGTATTATAAGCATTTTTGCCTGTGTGTATTCGCCCGATTTTCTGAAGCTCGTCATCATTGAACGACTGTACGCCCACGCTTATCCTGTTAACGCCGTATTCCTTGAGGACCGATAATTTTTCCGCAAAAAGGGTTTTCGGATTTGCTTCAACGGTAAACTCACACTCAGGGCTTATATTAAAGGTTTTATTTATAGAGCAAAACAGCTTTGAAAGCTGAGCGGGGGATAATACGGTGGGAGTCCCGCCGCCGATAAATATTGTATCGATATTTTCACCTTCAAATTCCAGTGCTTCCTCCGACAGCTTGTCTATATACAGATCATACAGTTCTTCCTGCCCGCAGAAGGATATAAAATCGCAGTATTTGCATTTGTGCAGACAAAACGGAATATGAATATAAAGTCCTTTGAATCCGCTCATAAAATAAGCTCCTTTCCCGGTAAAAATAACAGCTGCCGCATCACGGTAATGCGGCAGCCCTTTTTAATCAGCAGCAGTTGTTATTGTTGCAGCAGTTACTGCTCAACAAACCGTTTCCGTTATCGCAGCAGCATAAAATCAAAACAATAATTATTAAAATCCAAATCCATGAATCTGAACCGCCGTTTGAACAGCCTCCGAATAAACCCATAAAAAAAACCTCCATAAATTATATTCAGAAGATTAAATCTTCATAATATAATTTACGCTGTATGCGGTAAAAATGTTACAGTTTTGATTCATGAAATATATAATTTCCGTCATCGGCCCGTGTAATGCTTATCAAAAAGGAATTATTATTTTCCCGGATAATGCATGACCAGCCGCCGGAGGTTTTTAAAATGCTTCCAGCCGCGGCGCCGGGGTGTGACGACGAAAGATATTTTCTCAAAGCCTTGTGTTGGAAATAAAAACGGGGTGTGTTAAAAATACCGTCGCCGGATGTAAATTTGTATGCCGTAACGATACCCATTCCGATCAAAAGAGCCTTTTTTGTGTGTTTTTTCAGCATTTTCATTCATTCCTTAAAACTATTTATCATTATGATACTCATTGTATATTTCTCTTTTTTGTACATTTCTGTCTGACGCGGCAGCTTTTATCGCGTCCTTTGAAGAAAGACCTTTTTTTATATATTCTTCAACGTGTGCGGATATTGTAAGATTTTCCCACCATTGCTGCTGTGACTGTGTTTGTTCTTTGCTTTTGCCTTCAACAACTATAACATATTCTCCCCGCGGCTTTACTTCATCGAATTTGTTTAACGCCTCATCCAAAGTAAACCTCATAACCTCTTCATGAATTTTTGTAAGCTCTCTTACCAAGGCTATTTTCCTGTCCTTTCCGAAAAATTCCGCCATATCCGCAAGAGTATGGATCAATTTGTGCGGCGCCTCATAGAATATCAAAGTATGAGTATCGTTTTCAAGAGATCTCAGGTGTTCGCGGCGGTGCCTTTTATTGACCGACAAAAAGCCTTCAAAAGAAAATCTTTTGGTCGAGAATCCCGAAAGGATCAATGCATTGACCGCAGCGACACAGCCGGGTATCGGGGTAATGTTTATTCCGTTTTCAATACATAATTTTACAAGGTCCTCGCCGGGGTCGGAAATTGCCGGAGTCCCCGCGTCCGAAACAAGGGCGATATTTTTCCCTTCCTTCAAAAGAGAGAGGATATATTCTCCTTTTTCGGCTTTATTATGTTCATGATAGCTTGTCAGCGGTTTTTTTATATTGAAATGATTAAGAAGCTTTATTGTTACTCTGGTGTCTTCCGCCGCTATGAGGTCAACATATTTTAAGGTTTCAAGAAATCTTGCCGATACATCGGACAGGTTCCCTATGGGAGTGGCACATAGATACAGTGTTCCGTACATTTATTTTCTCCGTTCCGCCGCGGGTATGCGGCATAAATATTTGATTTATAGAATATTCGAATAAAGAAGGGGTATACGTAAGCCGTTTTCACATTGGAAAATGGATCTTTTTGTATTCTTCGGAATCACTGCCGTCGTCGTTTCTCAAGATAAGGGGAGGCAGTATTTTAACGTCGCTTTTGCCGCCGAAAAGACCGTCCACCAAAACCAGCATGGGCGCGTCCGCCGCATGGTTGTGTATGAACCGGATGCGTTTTGGTTCGATACCGCAGCCGCGCATGAGGAAAATGATATCACACAGCCTTGACGGCTTATGCACCATTGCAAGGTGGCCGGTAAGGGTGAGCAGGGAAGAAGAAATTTTTATTATATCCTCCAAAGTGCATTTTACCTCGTGGCGTGATATGATTTTTGAATCGGTTTCGTTTAAAATTGCCGAACCGGCTTTCATATAAGGAGGATTGCAGGTTATCAGATCAAATCTTCTTTTTCCATAGATCGATATACTGTTTTTTAAATCCCCGCAATATATTTCTATTTTATCGCCAAGGCCGTTTAATTCCACCGAACGCTTTGCCATATCGGCAATGTCCTCCTGAATCTCAATACCGCAGAGGTGGTCTGTATTTGTCTTTGCATAAAGCAATAGGGGGATGATACCGCTTCCCGTGCATAAGTCAAGGGTTTCTTTTGATCTGATGCTTTTGGCAAAGTCAGAGAGTATTACGGCGTCTGTGCCGAATTTGAACCCCTTTGTATTTTGTATTATTTTTAAATCCGCGATCTGCAGATCATCTATAGCTTCGTTAGATTTTAAAACCATATAAAAAAGCCTTTCAGTTTGGTTTATGTTCAATAAGGGCTTGCCCGGTCATTCAACGGGGGCAAGAGCGCGGCTATGCAGCGCAGTTATAAGGAATAGTAAAATTTTGTTGTCTGGTTATTGGGTATATCCAATTTTGCAAGCTCCGAACCGATTCCGTTTATAACACATTCTTCCATATTTTCAGTCACAAAAACTTTGATCTCCGTTTCCATCCTGAGCCGGCGGTCAATGCCGTACAGCTTTGCCCCGCCTCCCGTTAGCAGTATGCCGTCCTCCAGGATATCGGACTGAAGCTCAGGGGGCGTATCTTCAAGGGTCGTTTTGATTATTTCGGCGATCTGCAATAAAAGAGGGTCAAAGACTTCCCTTATTTCTTCCGACGACAGGCTTATCATTCTCGGCATCCCGTTTGTTATGTCGCTTCCGTAAACCGTCATTGTTCTGATACTCTCAAAGGGATATGCGCATCCGATTTGTTTTTTTATATTTTCCGCCGTAAGAAAGCCTATATCCAAGGCGTAATTTTTCTTCACATATTGTGTTATTTCATTTGTAAATGCATCCCCGGCGGTAGTTATGGATTTTCCGATAACGGAATTGCCTAAAGATATAGATGCGACGTCACAGCTTCCGGCGCCTATATCCGCAATAAGCATACCCCGTGCCAAAGAAATATCGCATCCCGCGCCGGCGGCGGCAGCCAAGGGCTCTTCTATAAGATAAACATCCCTTGCACAGACTTCCTTTAAAACCTCGCAAAGAGCGCGCTGTTCCACCTGGGTGCTGCCCATGGAAACGGAGGCGATTATCCTTGGCTTCAGTATTGTTTTTTGCAATATTGAAGCAATAAATTCCCCGATCATTTTACAAGCCATGTCCTTGTCTGAAATAACGCCGTTTGCCATGGGTTTTATTACTTTTATGCATGAGGGGGCTTTTCCGAGCATCTCTTTTGCTTTTGACCCTACCGCCTCGAGCTTGTCGGAACAGACGTCATATGCGATATACGACGGCTCCTTTAATACGATCCCTTTTCCCGCAATATATATAAGGGTGGTCTCGGTACCGATATCTATGCCGATATCGTTTGACAGAGTATTGTTCACTAAAAAATTTATATTCATGGATTTATCCTTTCGTAAAAGAATCAATGCTTACCCGTTTTTAAAGCTCTAATAATTTTGCACCGTTATTATATAATATATTATTTTCGACGTCTTTGTCAAGACCGAGTTTTTTTACCGATCTTACAACATCACCCTGATCCTGCCACGGAGAATCGGAACCGAACAGGATCTTGTCGGCGCCGTGCTTTGAAAAGATCTCCAATGCAAGCTCATCCGGCATTCTTCCTACGGAATATGAGGTATCAAGGTATACCGGTGTGCCGCACAAATATTTCAAAACATCATCCCACATCCTGTATCCGCCCATATGCGCGGCGATAATTTTATCCCCCGACACATAGTTCAACGCGTTTCTCAAACGCCGCGGGGTGCAGTGTACCGGCGGCGCGATACCCTTGTCGACTCCCGCGTGGAGCATTACGATAAGACCGAGCTCCTCTGCTTTCTTTAATACCCTTATGGATTCCGGGGAATCTATAAAAAATCCCTGATATTCGGGATGGAGCTTTATCCCCTTTAGACCGAGCTCTTTTATTTTTACAAGATGCTCTTCCCAGTCCTCCTGATTGGGATGTATGCTTCCGAAGGAAATTATGTTATCCTTTCCCGTAATTTCCGCGGCAAAGGTATTTATTGTTTTAGTTTGTTTTTCTTTTGTGGCAATAGGCATGATAACAGAGTATGTAATATCATTTTTTTTCATTGATGCTTTTAAGTCTGCCAAGGTGCCGTTGAGAACAGCATACTCTTTTGTGCCGCTGATCTCATAAATATTGTTTTCCAGAACGTTAATTGCTTTTTCGGCAATTTTATCCGGGAAAGTATGAGTGTGAAAATCTATGACCATAAAAATCTCCATTCCAACATATCAAAAAATATTTATATATGTTATTACTTATTTTTTATTTCATATTATATTTTATAACAAAAAATTTCAAAAATCAACAATAATAAATTTTTGATTATAAATTTGTTTATAATATATATTTTTTTGTATTGAAATATTTTTAAATTTATAGTATAATATAAAATAAGTACATAGATTATAAGGAAGATATATGGAAGGGATGATAGACGGTGAAAAATAAAAAGACAGCAAAAATTCTTAAAATATGCGGGATAGTTGTGGGTTCGTTAATTTTGGTTGTTGTGATCGCCGGTGTTTCCGTATTCAATTTTGTTTTAAAACCGAAAGTTAAAGAAATTTCAAAGGTGATGGAAGAGGTTATCAGCGATGAAGAGATATTAAAGGAAATAGAGCCGTATCTTGATAATGACGAGCTTGTAAGGATCATAAATCAGCTTGAAGCAGACGGGATCTCGGAGGAATTGAAAGAAAAGGCAAAAGAATATGAAGAACAAGCAAAACAGGATAAAGCCGCTGAAAACAGCGCCGGAGGATCAGAGGACGGAAATGTTTCGGGGCAAAATACCGAAACGGTAAAAAAACCCGCAAGCGAGTATGACAGCCAATATGATTATATAAAGGATAATGTGACTGTATCGGATTTTTCCAAGGGCAGCTCATTGGCTTCCAAAATTGACATAGGTTATGTTATGGGCTTGCTGTCGGGAGGCTTGACGGGCGAAGAAAAACAGGAATTGAAATCATATCTGAAATCAAGACTCTCAGCAGCCGAGATCGCCGACGGCGTGCGTTTATATTCAAAATATTCCTATCTTTTGCAATAGGGGAACGTTTGTAATTCGCATGATATATTATTTTAACACAAAATATATGAAAATAATATAAAAAATACTTGATTATATGAAAAAAATTTGATAAAATAGAACTATATTTTGACAGAAACAGAAATTATCATAAGATAAAAATCAACAGAAAGGATAAAAAACTATGGAACAAAGAACCGTATTGGTCATTGATGATGAACAGCCAATAGTTGAAATACTTAAGTTTAATCTTACAAAAGAAGGTTATTCGGTTCTTGAGGCATATGACGGGGCTACCGGACTGGATTTGGCTTTAAACAAAAATCCGGATCTTATTTTGCTTGATGTTATGTTACCGAGGATGGATGGATTTGAGGTATGCAGAAAAATAAGGGAAAAATCCTCCGTTCCTATCATAATGCTTACCGCAAGGGAAGAAGAGGTAGATAAGGTATTAGGTCTTGAACTGGGAGCCGATGATTATATGACAAAGCCTTTTTCGGTGAGAGAGCTTACCGCAAGAGTCAAGGCAAACCTCAGAAGAATGACGATAGACAAAACATCCGCAAGCGGTACCGATGCAAATAATATTATTGTTTCGGGAGACCTGGTTATTAATATGGAGAGATATGAGGTCAAGAAAAGAGGCCAAGTGGTCGACATTACGCTTCGTGA
Source organism: uncultured Clostridia bacterium (assembly GCA_944392335.1). Lineage (GTDB taxonomy): Bacteria > Bacillota > Clostridia > UBA1381 > UBA1381 > RGIG1988. The sequence continues at coordinate 48,466 of CALXWJ010000092.1, read as the reverse complement.
ATTTGAGCTGTTGAAATTTTTGGCAATGCAGCCCGAGAAGATTTTCACAAGAGAGAGCCTTTTGGAAAATGTATGGGGATATGAATATTACGGCGATGTAAGGACCGTTGACGTAACGGTCAGAAGACTGCGTGAAAAAATTGAGGATGATCCGGGTATGCCGCGTTACATTATTACAAAGCGCGGTGTGGGATATTATTTCAATAAGGCGTGAAAATAGATGTTAAAGAGTATACAATATAAGATTGTATTGATTTTTGTTTTGCTTACGATCTCAATAATAACTGTTGTGGGATCTTTTATGCTTGTAAATATTGTGAATTTTTACAATGAAGAGTTTTCTGTTATGATGAACAGGGTTTTTACTGACGACTTTGTATATCAGCTGGAACAAACGGCAAAGACGGAAAATTCGCTTGAAAATATTTATACGACCATAAGCTCCTATATCGGGCCGTTGGGGATTGATACATACAGATCCTGCAGTATACTTGATTTGAATACGGGCGCCGTTTTGAGAAATCTCGATAATACAGAAAACGCCGATCTGAATATTACCGACAACATTGTGGTAGCAATGGGAGGCAAAACGGGAAATCTTGTAAACACCGATAAGGGTTATATGGACTATGCCGTACCGATCAGGGGTGAAAACGGCGGCGGATATATAATTTATATAAAGGATACAAAGGAAGAGATCAACAGTATAACAAGCAATGTTTTGATAATTGTTATGCAGGCGCTTCTTCTGGCGGTACTGACCTCATGCGTTATAGGTTATCTGCTCAGCAAAACCATAACGGTGCCTATAATCAATCTTACAAAAAGAGCGGATAAGCTTGCCGCGGGAGAATTTGACAACTTTGAAAGATCGTCATCTGATGATGAGATCGGAAGGCTTTCCAATGCGTTCGGGTATATGGCTGAACAGCTGTCCAATACCATTAATGAGGTAAATGAAGAAAAAACAAAGGTTGAAACGATCCTTCAAAATATGACGGACGGTATTCTCGCTTTTGACCTGAATCAGAAATTGATACATATGAATCCCGAAGCAGAGCATATGATAAAGCAAGAGGACAGGGAAAATATTACCTTTGATGATTTTTTCAAAAAATTAAATGCAAATATCACACTGGGTTATTTGGTCTATATCAAAAACGACCAGTCGCCCGAAAGATTGGTTGAATACAACGGCAAATACATAAAATTGAATTTCGCGGCAATCGAGACCGATAATAAAGTGACCGGCGTGCTTGTGGTGATGAGGGACAATACAAGCCAGGAAAAGCTGGAGCATGCAAGACATGAGTTTGTGTCCAATGTATCCCATGAATTAAGGACCCCGCTTACGACGGTAAAGTCATACGCGGAAACCCTTATGGATAATCCCATTGAGGATAAGGAGTTACAGAATAAATTTCTCAGTGTTATTATAAAAGAAACTGACAGAATGACAAGAATAGTCAAGGATCTTTTGACCTTGTCAAGACTTGACGAAAAACAGGATGAGCAAAAAGAGCCTGAGGACATAGACCTGCAGGTAATGCTTGAGGGCGTCACGGAAAAAATGTTTATAATGGCGAAGAAAAAAAATCAGGAGATAAAATACAAGGTGATGAACACTGTCCCTGTCTTTAAAAGCGACCGTGACAAGCTTGAACAGGTTATAATAAATATAGTTTCAAACGCGATAAAATATACGCCGGAAGAAGGTAAGATAGATATAATATCGGGAAAGCTGTATGACGATGCTTTTATAAAGGTTATCGATAACGGTATAGGTATTCCCAAAGAAAACCTGTCAAGGATATTTGAAAGGTTCTATCGTGTTGATAAGGCAAGAAGCCGTGATACCGGAGGCACGGGACTGGGGCTTGCGATCGCGAAACAGATCATTACCAATCTGGGCGGAAACATCGCAATAAATTCAGAGCTCGGAAAGGGAACGGAGGTCGTTATTACCATCCCGGTAAAATAGCTTTGCGACAGGATGTCCCGCGCATTTGCATGCGGAGGGCTTTATATCTGTAATCAATATAAAAAAGTATGATTTTTGCTGATTACAGCGGAAGCGCTGCATAGCTGTGTTTTAGCCTTTGTCAAACAGCGGGACAAGCCCTTATTGAATATTGTTATATGTATTTAAAATTGCAGTAATTGATTTGTAATATATTTGTGGTATAATAATATTAATAATAATGGAAACAATTTCAATATGGTATTTGGTCTTTGTGTAAATTGTTGCTTTAAAGTGTATGATTAAAGTAATTGAATTTGAGTTTTTTAATATAATTTTTGAGGAGGAAACACTATGTTAAAGAAGCTATTGTCAATAATGTTCATTTCGGTTGCCCTGATGGCCGCGCTGCCGATCTCGGGATATGCGTTCGGAAACACGATCTCCCTGTATGAAACGGGGAATTCCACTAATATTATATACATAAAAAGACCGGAGTCACATTCCGCGTCAACGTCAGATAAGACCTATACCATTTCTGCCGTCGGAGAGCAGGGAACAAAGGTCAAGGTTTACAGATACAATCCGTCAACGGGAAATTGCGGTCTGATAAAAAATGAAACCTATATAGGGGCAAGCGGATTATACAGTGTTGTTGTTGATTTAACAAGTGACTCGAATATTTTTGTCGTTACGGCGGAAAGCGGCAAAGGAAGCCAGGCTGTACGTATAGATATTGACAAAATAAAACAAAGCACCATAGATAAATTGAAAAACGTTACCGTTACAATAAGAAACTTCCTCTGGTAATTTAATATAAATATGCTTGACACTGTAGGAAAATAATTTTGCTGCACATAAGTATATGAAAGGATTTAAGAATAAGCTATGAAAAAGGAACGGTTAAAAAGTGCTTTGCTGGGGTTCCTGATTATACTGAATTTTGTTTTGGGAAGCAGAATATTGATTGAGAAAAAATTATGGCCTACCGGCTATAATTTTTTTTCAAATATAGGGAATTTACGCATTACAAAGCTGTATGAAAATATCGTAAATTATTTTACAGATGATGACCAATATGAAATACAGGTATTGAATCCGGAAAAAATTCTTTTGAATACAGGAGACCAGACGACCAGGATATCTTTGAATCCGAATGACAGCGCGTTTAAGGACATAACGGCGGAAACGGATGAAATTTTAAAAATGGCTTTTTCAGCGCCAGCTGAAATGATTGTAAAAATAGATAAGGAAGAATTGTATTCGGCATTATCGGTCCAATCGGTATATCTTTCCTATGCAAGGAAATACAGTGTGGATCTGTTTGAACAATTACTGGGGGCGGATGCGGATAATCAGATAATACCGGAGGAGACCGAGTTTTCCGATATAGTCATATCATATTCCGCAAACGGCTCAAGATGCAATATATACATAGCGGATTTTGATTCCGACAGCTATTATAGGATCAGTGTAAACAGGGATTGCGAAAAGCTCAGGGAGTTATGTGACGAGCGTGTGGAAAAAAACGATTATAATGTTGAAAACGTTATAAACTATTCATTCGACCTGAAGTTCGATCAGCCCTTCGGCAGCCAGAAAACCACATTAAATCCGCTTATACAGGTTTATTCGACAACATCACCGATGCCTGTTATAGAAGCGGTAAACCTCATAATGGAGGATGGGGAAAATATCAATGAAACGATAATTAATAATATTTTGCAGATATTTGATATAAATGCAAGTACAATGAGAAGATATACCGAAGCCGGCGGGACGCTTGTGTTTGTTGAAAATAATGCCACATTGAAAATTGACCGAAACGGATTCTTGGAGTATACGGCAATGGATACGGGGATGGAGCTGTCCGATTCTGAAAACAGCGAATATTCGGATATAATGAACTTAACGGCGATCACATCAGAGATAAACAAGGCTTTGGGAAACAGTGAGGCAATGTATCTTTCACAAAGCGATGATATAAACACTATAAATTTTGATTATATGGTAATGGGAACGAGGGTTGTTATCGAAACCGATTACATTTCTTCCGGAGTATCCGCAAAGGTAGAAAACGGACGGTTAGTAAGCTACAGACAATTGATAAGACATTATGACGTAAAATCCGAAACAGCCGCCCCGAGTGAATTTTTTACCGCTTTGGACAATGCAATCGCGCAATATTCGGAATTCATGAATGAAATAAATATAAAGAAAATGTATATAGGCTACAATGATGACGGGAATGTGGGAGATAAATACGCAAATTGGATCGTAGAGGTAGATAATGTAATTGTAGGGGAATAAAGCGCGGATATTGTGTGTGTATTTTCTCTTAAAAAAGATAAATAAAATATGTTAGCGATGTTTTGTCTTCGTTGAATAGCAGGACAAGCCCTTATTGAAATTTTCGCGGAAAGGATGTTTTCATGGACTGGCATAAAGCTAAAACAATACTTATTGTATATTTTGTCATAATAAATATTGCCTTGCTTATATATTTGATATACAGTAATTTCAGAACAGAAGGCTTAAGGACACAGGTTGCCGAGCAGGTTGTTGAATTACTTAAAAATAAAAATGTTGATATAGATGAGAAATTGCTGACCGAAAACAATTATACAAATGAAATGCGGTATATTTATGTTTCCAATGTAATAAAAGATTATGAAAGCTTTGCCAAAGAGGCCCTTGGGGAGGATGCATATTCAGCGGAAGAAAACCGTTTTGAAACGGATGCCGCCTATGTTAATTTTGAAGGGGACGGATTTGAAATAAGAACATATGATCTGCCTCTTATCAAAACCGAGATAAACAGAAGCAATGCTCAGAAATGTGCAAGAGATTATTTGGAGGACCTGGGAATGGATATGAAGGACTCAAATGCTTCGGTTACGGATACCCCGGAAGGATATGATGTGACGTTTTACGAATACATCGGAGATTTTGAGATTTTCGGGGCAAAGGTGAATGTCCGGATGAAATCGGACGGTATTTATGCTGTATACGGCAATTGGTACAATCAAAAAGGCAAGGATAACAACAAAAGCAGTATTAAAGATATTCCGGGAATGCTGATCGAATATTTGAATTCAAAAAACGGTGAAGAGCTTCCGGATAAAATTTTAAATATAAGGCTCGGATATTCTACTTTTGAAACGGATGATTTTCATGAAAGTCTTCTTTTAACACCGGTATGGGAGATAACAGATGATAAAAATAATGTGGTATATATAGACGCGAGAGAAACTGTTTAACCATTTATAAATGTTAATATCAATGAAATTCAGCGTATGATTTCAGCCTGAAAATAAAAATCCACAAAAATTAAAAAAAATTTTAAAAATATCTTGTAATATTGACCAAACAGTGATATAATGTACATATAATCTTATTAGAGAAAGGATTGAAAAAAATGAAAAAAAAGATTTCGATGTTAATGTGTCTGATCATAGCGGCAGGCGCGGTATCCTGCCTGGCAGGATGTGGTGAAGACGAGAGTGCAAACGGCGGTACGTTGTTATGGTATTGTATAGGTGATACGCCTGCCGACAATGCGACAGTCTTGGAAAGGGCAAATGAGATCATTGAGCCCGAAATAGGTATGAAGCTTGATATCCAGTACATAGATACAGCATCATTTACTGAAAAAATGAAGTTAAAAATGGCAGCAGAAGAAGAATATGATCTTGCCTTTACGGGTTATATCAATCCATACCAAACAGCTGTAAGTCTCGGCGGTCTTTATGATATTACCGAGCTGGTTGAAGAAGTAAACATGAGTGAGGTAATTGAGGATTTCTATCTTGAAGCCGCAATGGTTGACGGAAGGATATATGGTATTCCTAATATTCAGGTTGTTTCAAATCCATCATGCTTACAAATGGGAAAGCCAATTGCTGAAGAATGTGGTGTTGATTTATCAAAAATTCATGAGTATGCATTGAATGCAAAAACCTATGAAGATGTTGAAAAAATGATGAATGAGATCGATAAAGCAGTCAGAACAATTCATGAAAAACGTCCTGATTTATATGCTGTTCAGCCTGGAATCTTTTCAACACAGGCTATTTATGAAGAAATTGCAGGAGGTATTTACTTAAGAAAAGACGGATCATCGAATGAACTTGTTGCTCTAAATCAGACAGATGAATGGAAGCTTGGCGTTGATATGGTTGCCCAATGGTATCAAGACGGATGCATCAGATCTGATATAGCAAGTAAATCAACCGCTACAACAACAGAAGAATATAAACAGATAGGTCTTTCAACAACAACATGGAAGCCCGGTCAGGATGTATATTATATTAAAGACTACGGTTATGAGCCGGTATACGCGTTCCTTGCAGAGCCTTATGTGGGAAGAACCACCCCGTTATTGACAATGGTATCGGTAGGGGCAAATTCAAAACACCCTAAAGAGGCTGTTGAATTGATCAAGCTGATGAACACAAATACAGAATTATATAATCTTATTTGCTGGGGAATACAAGACGTTCATTTTACAATGGATGAAGAAGGCAAGGTCGCAGAGATCCCGAACAGCGGATATAATGGTGTGGGACAAAACGCATGGAGATACGGTAACCAGTTTAAAGGCTATATAATGCAGGGTCAGCCTGATAATGTTTGGGAAGAAACAGAAAAAATGAATGATGAAGCAAGAAAATCTCCTGCTTTAGGCTTCGTACCTGATACCGATGCTATTACAAATGAATTGGCAAATATCACAAATGTCTCTGCCGAATATAAGGCAAGAATCGAGTATGGTACCGCGCCGCGTGAAACATACTATGACGAATATATGCAAAAAATGGAACAAGCCGGACAGCAAAAAGTGCTTGAAGAATTGCAAAGACAATATAATGAATTTTTGGCAAGCAAATAAGCCGGCCGTTTGATATGAATAATTTTGAATACTGCGTCTTAGGACGCAGTATTTTTTCGTGAAAAAATATTATAAAATACTTGTATTTTCTATTGAAATATATATTTTTTTATGATATAATAAAAACATATGGAAATTGGTAAAATTACTCCGGTGTGAGAGTGTGATCTCCCACCGATTGAAGTGCTGCTGTGCAGTGCTTTTGTCCTTGCCCAAGACGTGACAAGCCCTTATTGAATGCTTGGATAAGATTATTTTTATTTATTCAAAAGAAAGAGAGATGTAGAATTATGGCAGAATTTCAAACACCTGATATTCTAATGAGCCCCAGGATAGGAAAACTTATATCCGCACTTTTTGAAAAGATGCCCGAAATAGAAACGGACAGGGCGGTGCTGCTTACAGAAAGCTACAAGCAAACGGAAGGACAGCCTATTGTAAGAAGAAGAGCGCTGGCTTTTGAGCACATATTGGAAAATATACCAATTACTATAAGAGATAATGAATTAATAGTAGGAAGCGCGACAAAAGCGCCGAGAAGCTGTCAGGTTTTCCCCGAGTATTCATATGAATGGCTTGAGGGAGAGCTCGATACCATCGCAACAAGAACAGCCGATCCGTTTTACATTTCGGAAGAAAACAAAAAAATACTGCGCAATATATATCCTTATTGGAAGGGAAAGACCACAAGCGAGCTCGCGACCGCTTATATGGCGCCGGAGACCTTGAAGGCGATAGAACATAATATTTTTACTCCGGGTAACTATTTTTATAACGGTATAGGTCATTTTACGGTAAATTACGGTAAAATTTTAAAGATAGGCTATAAGGGATTGATAGAAGAAGCGCGGGCTGAACTTGACAGCTGCAATGTTTACGATCCTGATTACCCTAAAAAGAGTGAATTTTTAAAAGCCGTTATTATCTCTGCAAACGCGGCGATTACATATGCGAGAAGATACGCGCAGTTAGCTATGGAAATGGGTAAAAAGGAAAAGGATCCGAAAAGACGCGAGGAGCTTTTTGTCATTGCCCAAAACTGTGCTAATGTTCCGGAAAATCCGGCCGAAAACTTTATGCAGGCTTGTCAGTCGTTCTGGTTTATACAAATGCTTTTACAGATGGAATCAAGCGGCCATTCAATCTCCCCCGGACGTTTTGATCAGTATATGTATCCTTATTATAAGGCAGATATAGATAAAGGCATAATAACGAAAGAATTTGCTCAGGAGCTTGTCGACTGTATATGGGTCAAGCTGAATGATCTGAACAAGGCAAGAGACGCCGCGTCTGCCGAAGGCTTTGCGGGCTACAGCTTATTTCAGAATTTATGTGCCGGCGGACAGACAGAATATGGGACCGACGCTACAAATGATATGTCATATATGTGTATCAGAGCATCAATGCATACACAGCTTCCTGCTCCGTCGTTTTCAGTGAGGATATGGAACGGAACTCCTACAGAATTTATGTTAAGATGTGCGGAGCTTACAAGAACAGGAGTGGGTCTGCCTGCTTATTATAACGATGAGGTCATTATTCCCGCTTTGATGAACAGGGGTATAAAGCTTGAAGAAGCAAGAGGATATAATATTATAGGCTGTGTTGAGCCGCAGGTCCCGGGGAAAACAGACGGATGGCATGACGCCGCATTCTTCAATATGTGCAGGCCTTTGGAGCTTGTATTTTCAAATGGATACGATAAAGGAGAGCTTATAAGTATCCAAACAGGAAATATTGAGGATATGAAAACCTTTGATGATTTCTATGAAGCGTATAAAAAGCAAATGAAGTATAATATAGGGCTGCTTGTCAATGCTGACAATGCGATCGATTATGCTCATAGAGAAAGATGCCCGCTGCCGTTCCAGTCTTCTATGATTGAGGATTGTATCAAAAGAGGAAAAACTATCCAAGAGGGCGGAGCGGTGTATAATTTTACCGGACCGCAGGGTTTTGGTATCGCGAATATGACAGACGCTTTGCTGGCTGTTAAAAAACTCGTATTTGAAGATAAAGTATTGACTTTGGCAGAATATAAGAAAGCATTGGATGAAAACTTCGGTCACGGTATGACAGCCAAGGAAGCCAATAAGGCTACACAAAAAGTTGTCAAAGAGTTGGTTTCCAAGGGTAAAACCGTTACAGAGGCACAAATAGAAGAAATATTTAAAATGTTCATAGACGGTATTGCGACCGAAGAGGAAAAAAAGAAGTATAATGCATTGCTTGATAAAATCCATTCGCTGCCGAAGTACGGAAACGATATACCTGAAGTAGATTACTTTGCAAGAGACGTAGGTAATATATATACAAAGGAATTGGAAAAATACAAAAATCCGAGAGGCGGTATATTCCAGGCGGGATTATATCCTGTATCCGCCAATGTGCCTTTGGGTGAACAAACGGGCGCTACTCCTGACGGCCGTTTGGCAAATACGCCTGTTGCGGATGGTGTGGGGCCATGTTCGGGAAGCGACGTATGCGGACCTACCTCCGCTGCGAATTCCGTTGCAAAGCTGGATCATGAGACCGCATCAAACGGTACGCTTTATAATCAAAAATTCCATCCGTCGGCATTGAGCGGAAAATCGGGATTAGCAAATTTTGCTGCATATATCAGGGCGTTTTTTGATCAAAAGGGTATGCACATGCAATTTAATGTCGTAAGCCGTGAAACCTTGCTGGACGCTCAGAAGCATCCTGAAAACTATAAAAGTCTTGTTGTCAGGGTTGCCGGCTACAGTGCACTGTTTACCACGCTGTCAAAATCATTGCAGGATGACATTATCAATCGTACGGAGCAGGCATTTAACAGATAAGGATGCCTTTGAAAGGAAAATTTGAACTATGCGGGAATATTTAAATACACAAGGACGTATATTTGATATACAAAAATATTCAATACATGACGGCCCGGGTATAAGAACGATAGTCTTTTTAAAGGGCTGCAGATTCAGATGCAGATGGTGCTGTAATCCCGAATCACAAAGCTTTAAAATTGAACATATGCAATTTGGCGGTAAAGATAAGGTCATTGGAAGAGATGTGACTGTAAAAGAGGTCATAAAAGAGGTTCTAAAGGATATGCCCTATTATAAAAGATCGGGCGGCGGAATGACCTTGTCGGGCGGAGAGTCTTTGCTGCAGCCGGAGTTCGCGACGGCATTGCTTCGTGCGGCACATGATCACAGTATTAATACGGCGATTGAGACCACGGGTTTTGCTCCTTTTGAAACTGTTGAAAAATACCTGGAGAATCTTGATTATGTTTTAATGGACATAAAGCACATGAACGATGAAAAGCATAAGGAGTTTTGCGGTCAGTCAAATAAGCTTGTGTTGGAAAATGCAAAAAGAATAAAAGGGTGGGGTTCAAATCTTACAATAAGAGTCCCTGTTATTCCGGGGTTTAACAATACAAAGGAAGAGATCGCGGAAATTGCTCGTTTTGCAAGGTCACTGGGTGTAGAGCATTTCCATCTTTTGCCGTATCACAGAATGGGCGAAGATAAGTATGAGGGGCTCGGAAGAGAATATTTATTAAAGGGTATTGAACCTATGACGAACGAATATATGCAGGAGTTGTTTGAAACCGCATATAAAATATTTGGAGACGGATGTCAGATAGGCGGTTAAAGCTGTATTTCGGAAAATACAAAAAGGGTTTGCATTTTTTGCAAGCCCTTTAAAGACTTAAAAAATATTTTTATCACATAAAAATAAAATAAATGGAAAGAGAACCGTTATGAAAAAACTATTGGTTGATTTAAAGGAACATTCTTATTATATTTATTTTGAAAAAAATTTTGATAATTTGTGTAATGTACTAAAAGAATCGGATGTTAAGAGAAAAGTCATGATAGTGACCGACAGCAACGTGGAAAAGTTATATTTAAACGAGGTATCAGAGCTGCTTAAAGCTCATGGCTACGATGCAGGTGTTTGTGTTTTTAAAGCCGGAGAGGAAAATAAAAATATAAACACCATACTTGATATTTGCAGGAGCTGTATGGAGCATGAGATGGACAGAAAAAGCTCAATTATCGCCTTGGGTGGCGGCGTAGCGGGCGATATGGCCGGTTTTGCCGCAAGCATCTATATGAGAGGTATAAATTTTATTCAAGTGCCGACGACTCTTTTGAGCCAGTCTGACAGCAGCGTCGGAGGGAAAACAGGCATAGATTTCGGAGGAGCGAAAAATATCCTTGGAGCGTTTCATCAGCCCAAAGCGGTATATATCAATGTATCAACTCTAAGCTCCCTGCCGGATATTGAGTTTATTTCCGGTATGGGTGAAGTAATAAAGCATGGGATCATAAGAGATAAAATATTTTTTGAATATCTTATGAAAAACCACGAAAAAATAAAAACGCTTGATACTGATGTTTTGATAAAAATGGCATATACCAATTGTGCGATAAAGTCGAAGGTTGTTGAAATGGATGAAAAAGAATTGGGAGTGCGTGCGGAATTGAATTTTGGGCATACTATCGGTCATGCGGTAGAAAGCTATTTGAAATATAAATTAACACACGGAGAATGTGTGGGCATAGGGATGCTGGCGGCGGCATATTTGGCTTTTAAAAGAGGGATATTCAAAGAATCGGAGCTTGATGAAATTGAGAAGATATTATCGCTGTATTCTTTCGGCACAAAGATAGACATCGGCGATATACAAGAGGTCATAAAGCTGATCAACATGGATAAAAAGAAGGTGGGCGGTAAAATAAACTTTATTTTACCTACAAAAATCGGAGAAGTAAAAAAATATGACGATGTTTCTAAAGAGGAAATAATCGACGCGTTGAAATTTATCAGTAAATAATAAAAAGAATAAAATGTAAGGATGGGAATAAATTATATGCTGTTATGGTCGCTTTTATCAATAGTGATTATTATTTTGGATCAGGTAACCAAGGCTTGGGTCGTCAGCAGTATTGGGCTGACAGAATCAATAAAAATAATTCCCGGAATATTGGATTTTGTGTATGTTAAAAATACAGGGGCGGCATTCAGCATTTTGGCGCAAAGGGAATACGGTATAATCATATTGAGCGCCGTATCTATCATATTCTGTGCGGCGGTGATCTGGTATATATTAAAGAAAAAACCGACGTCAAAATTATTGCTGTTATCTTTATCTTTGATGGTAGGAGGCGCCGCAGGCAATGTTTTGGACAGAATAGCAAGAGGCTTTGTGGTGGATTTTATAGAGGTTCAGTTTATTAATTTCCCTGTTTTTAACGTAGCTGATATTGCTATAACTGTGGGAGCGGTTTTGATAATTATTTATGAAATATTTTTTGACAGGACAAAAAAGGAATAGAAAGGTATCCGTTTTATATGGAAAATATTATATTAACGGTAAAAAAGGAAAATGCCGGGGAAAGACTTGATAAATATATAGCAGACGAGGTTGAAGATGTTTCCCGTTCATTTGCAGCAGAGCTTATAAAGGAAGGCAATATCCTTGTAAACAAAAAATCCGTTAACAAAAATTATAAGCTTGATATGGGAGATACTGTTGAGATAGAGCTTCCCGATCCCATCGAGCCTGAGCTTGTGCCGGAAAACATACCTCTTGATATAGTGTATGAAGATAACGATCTGCTTGTGGTCAATAAGCCTCAGGGAATGGTCGTCCATCCCGCTCCGGGAAATTATACCGGAACATTGGTAAATGCCCTTCTTTATCATTGCGGGAGCAGCTTGTCTGCCATAAACGGGGTTATAAGACCCGGTATAGTACACCGTATCGATAAGGATACAAGCGGCTTGCTTGTTGTTGCAAAGAACAATACCGCACATATTAAATTAAGCGAACAAATAAAGGAAAAAAAAGCTTTAAGAAAATATTGGGCGTTGGTGAACGGAAAAATAAAGGAAAACGGTACAATAAACGCGCCTATTGCAAGAAGTCCCAAGGACAGGAAAAAAATGACAATTGCATTGGGAGGAAGAGAAGCCGTAACACATTATAACATATTGGAAGGATTTGACGCATATACATTATGCGAATGTATATTGGAAACCGGAAGGACACATCAGATACGGGTACATATGGCATCCATCGGGCACAGTATCGTGGGTGATAAAGCATACGGTATAAAAAAGGAAAGGTTTAATCTCAACGGTCAGCTTCTTCATGCAAAAACCTTGGGCTTTGTCCATCCGGCTACAGGAGAACAAATGATATTTGAAACGGAAATTCCGGAATATTTTGGAGAAGTTTTGAATAATTTAAGAAGAAAAAAATAATAAATTGTGAATTTAAAATACAATAGTTGATTTTTGACGATATAAATGATAATATATTTTATGAGTTATGATTTAATATTTTGAAAATACGATTTTGATCTGAATATAAAATGGAATGTTATTGGTAAAATGCATCGGAATGGGGGATTTATATGGCAAATAAAAGAATGAAGGTTTGCGTAATATTCGGAGGCCAATCACCGGAGCATGATATATCATGTATGTCCGCGGTGTCAATCATTAATAATCTGGATAAGGAAAAATACAGGATAATAACAATAGGGATAACGAAAAAAGGAGAATGGTATTTATATAAAGGAAAAGCTTCATCGATCGAAAACGGTGAATGGAAACAGGAAAAAAGGAATCTGAAAAAAGCAATAATATCGCCTGACGCGAAAGACAAGGCAATAATTGTTTTTGATGATGATAAGATAAAAAGAATAAAGCCGGATATAGTATTCCCGGTGCTTCATGGCGAATACGGCGAAGACGGGACAATACAGGGATTGCTGGAATTGGCGCAGATGAAATATGTGGGAATGGGCGTGTGTGCATCCGCGAACGCGATGGATAAATCCTTTACTAAAATTATTTTTAAAAACGCGGGTATCCCGCAGGCGGACTGGATAATGGTCAATACATATGAATTGGAAAATATGAATGGGGTGGTATCAAAAATTGAAGAAAAATTCGGCTATCCATGTTATGTAAAACCGACTTCAACCGGCTCTTCTGTAGGTGTAGGAAAGGCAAAAAACAAAAAGGAATTGATCGCGGCACTGAAAAATGCCGCAAAATACGGAAGAAAAATACTTATTGAGGAAAATATTGATGGACACGAGGTGGAATGTTCCGTTTTGGGAAACCTGCAGCCGAAGGCGGCAACGGTAGGTGAAATCCTTCCACAGGTTGAATTTTATGATTTTGATGCAAAATACATATCGGGAACGACAAAGCTTCAAATTCCCGCGAAATTGCCGACAGAGATCATTGACAGGATAAGGGAATACGCACTCAAGGCTTTTAAAGCGCTTGACGGTACAGGATTATCAAGAGTTGATTTTTTTGTCAGATATAAGGATAATTCCATTGTTTTAAATGAGATCAACACTATGCCGGGGTTTACGAGTATCAGTATGTATCCTAAATTGTGGGAGGCAGTAGGGAAAAAATATTCGGATCTGTTGGATGAATTGATCCTATTGGGATTAAACAGGGTAAAATAAATTATTTTATATATGTAATATACATTTTTGTATAACCGATATGGAGGGGTAATGTGAAAAACAATGCTAAAATATCCATAAGAAGCATGAGAGACAATGATGAAAATGATATTATAGAATTAGTTGCCGATGGCGGATTTTATGAAAAAAACGGAAGCTGGTATATTTTTTATGAGGAAAAAGAAGAAATGGGCATGCAGAATTGTTCTGTTATGATAAAAGTTACCGATGAAAAAACCGTTGTTACAAGAAAAGGTGATTTTTATTCAAAGATGGTATATAAAGTCGGCAGTGCAGATGAATTTATATACAACACTCCCTACGGAGCCATGACAATGGTGTTGAAAACGCATAAGAACAATTATTGTTTTAATGAAAACGGCGGGGAATTGGAATTGGAATACAGTATAAGATTTCAAAACGAACAAAGTAAAAATACTTTGACAGTAAGTGTGTATAACTGCTGATAAGATGTCCCACGACATAATCTACGGCGGGCGCCGTATCTGCAAGCAGTGTGAGAGTGTGATCCTTTCACTGGTCACGGCGCTGCCATTAGGCGTCCTTGCCGTTGTTTGATAACGGGACAAACCCTTATTGAATAATGAACCTGACGCTTTATGTCAGTATTATACAAAAAATCATGATCTATAAGAAAGCGAGGAAAAGTACATGAAAATAAACAAAAGTGTAACGGCGGTATTAATGTCTTTGATGTTAATAACGCCCAGTGTATTTGCGGAGGAAGAATTAAGCAACGAATATACATATGTTGATAAACTGTTTGGATATGCGTCGGAAATGTATGTTGATGAGAGCCTGACAAAGGAAGAAATATTTAATATGGCGCTGAACAAATATCTTGAGGAAAATCCCGACGCGGTTTTGGATATTTTAAAAGCAGGATTTTCCAAGATCGATGATTATACCGAATTTTATACGCCGAATGATTACCAGCAGTATGTTGACAGCATTAATCATACCTTTTACGGGATAGGTGTAATAATCCAGAAGAACAGTGATTATGTTGAGCTGGTCCGTGTTCTTAAAGATGGTGATGCAAAGGCTGTTGGAATGGAGATAGGAGATAAAATAATCAAAGTTGACGGTGTTGATATGAAGGATAAGACCGTTGACGAAGTACAGAATGCGATTGTCGGTGAGCTGGGTACAACGGTGAGCATAACGGTTTTAAGAGGAGATCAGGAGCTTACCTTCACTCTTACAAGAAAGGCCGTAAGCGCTGCAACAGTCGATTATTTAATGTTAGATGATAATATAGCTTATGTCTCTGTTTTGAATTTTGCGCAGACAACATCTCAGGAATTTGCCGATGTATTGGAGGAATTGGATAAAAACAACGTTACGCGGATCATTCTTGACCTGAGAGATAATCCCGGAGGATATTTGATATCTGCTGTTGAGATCGCGAATATGATTGTCCCGGAGGGGATAATAGTACAGACAATGTACAGGCAAAGCGAAAATAATGTGACGTTTTATTCGGACCTTAAAGAAGCTAAATATAAGTTTGCGGTTTTGGTAAACGAAAATACCGCGAGCGCGGCGGAAATACTGACCGGTGCGATGCAGGATTCAGGAATAGCAACAGTAATAGGCGAAACCACCTACGGCAAAGCGGTAATCCAGGAAATGTTTACACTGCGGGACGGTAACGCGTTTAAGATAACAACAGGAAGATATTTAACGAGAAACGGCAGGGAAATAAATCATATAGGACTTGAGCCTGATATGTATATTGTAAACACAACGGAAGCGATAGATGTTTCAAAATATGATGAGATCGATTATTCCGCTGAAACCAGGTTCGCAGATGTATCCGACAATATTATCCCAATAAAGGAAAGGTTATATGTAATGGGATATTATATGAGTGACATGGGAAATGTATTCGATTCTGAATTGGAGGCAGCTGTCCTTGATTTCCAGATATCAAAGGGACTTACTCCGACAGGGGCGCTGGACAGAATTACAATGGTGCAGATCGAAAATGAATTTGCCAAAACCGAAGTGACCGTTGACAATCAATTATATGAAGCTTATGAATTGTTCGGAGGATCGAGAGAGGATTTGATAAAGTTTTTGGAGGGTGAAGAATAATTTGCCCTTTGCCAATAGCCAAGGTAAAAAATCAGGCTCTTTGTCAATAGTTGGGGTAAAATAACTGCTCACATGCTGCCCGCCGCCTATATAAGGCGGCGGGTTCCATATTTGTAATCAGCAGGAGTTCAATCTCTCTGATTACAGCAAAGCACCGTAAGGGCGATTCACGAAGCATTTGTTTCGCTCTTGTCCTCGCCTAAGACGGGACAAGCCCTTATCGAATAAAATTTGTAACAAGCAGCTGCCTGATGCAGCTGCTTGTTCATTTGCCGCTTCAGTATGATCTGCTTGATTACCCCGGCATTTATTTTAGAGCCTGTATTTTATACTTGTATTTTAAACCTGTTTCTGTATTTTAACGGTGATATCCCGTATTTTTTTGAAAACATTTTGGAGAAGGCAAAGCTGTCGTCATATCCTATTGCCAAAGCTATATCCGCAATAGAGTATTCGGTGGATCTTAAAAGCTTTTCGGCATGTTTGAGCTTGTATTCGAGTATGTAATCCATGGGAGATTGTCCAAGCTCCGAAATGAATAATCTGTACAGATATGAGTGCTCAATTTTTACAAAACTGCAAAGCTCATCAACACGTATCTTTCTGAAATAATTCATATGTATATAATTTTTACACATGTTAACATATTCGATATTTGATTTTTTTGCATTGTCCACTTCATTTGCGTTATATTTTATCATATCGCCCAAAATTGCAAGCATTGTCCCGCAGTTTAAAAATTCATTGTTTTCATATTGATGATTTACGAGATATTCAAGGCGTTTTGATATTTTCTGAGGATTGGTTGTGGTATAAATAGGATTTTTACGTGAAAGCCCCGTACTTTTCAAAAAATTATTTGCCATATTGCCTGAAATATTAAACCATATGTAATACCATGGATCATCATGATCCGCCTCGTAATATCCGCCTTTTTCCCCCGCGATCAAAAATGCATTCCCGGCTTTTAAATTATAGGTTATTCCGTCACATTTAAATTTACCTTTCCCGCTTACAATATAGTGGATAAGGTATCTGTCGCAAAATCCGGTTGAATAATTATGTCCCGGCTCGCAGTGCTGGCTGCCCATATAAAATATTGAAATGTTTTCACAAATCAAGTTCAAATCTGTTTCCATCAATATGATACTCCCGAAAAAATTAAGCAATAAAATCACATAAACATACAATAAAATTACATGTACATTTCATATAATAACATATATAATTTAAATTGTCAATAAAAAACAAAGGAGAGATTTTTATGTTAGCAAACAGACCGCCCATGGGTTGGAATTCTTGGAATACTTTTGGTGAAAATATTGATGAAAAGCTGATAATTGAGACAGTGGATATGATGGTCGAAAAAGGATACAAGGATTTAGGTTATGAATATGTAATAATTGATGATTGCTGGGCATTGAGAGAACGCGGAAAAGACGGACGTTTGGTTCCCGACCCCGAAAAATTCCCCCACGGAATGAAATATATTGCAGACTACATACATTCCAAAGGATTAAAATTCGGAATGTATTCGTGCGCCGGAATCATGACTTGTGCAAAGTATCCGTCAAGCTACGGCCATGAATATACGGATGCTAAAACTTTCGCGGAATGGGAAGTAGATTATCTTAAATATGATTTTTGCAATTTCCCGATAAGCGGAAACGGTAAAAATGCATATCTTACAATGAGTATGGCTTTAAGATCATGCGGAAGAGACATTTTGTTTGCAGCTTGTAACTGGGGTACCGATGAACCGTGGAAATGGATGCGGTCGGTTGGCGCTCATATATATCGTTCAACAGGAGATATAAATGATACCTTTGTATCATTCAGAGATATTATCTATTCACAGGAAAATAACTTCTCAATGTCTGCTCCGGGATGTTACAATGATATAGACATGCTTACAGTGGGAATGTACGGAAAAGGCCTTGTAGGCTTTGAGGATAATGTATGTACCGATGATGAATATCTTATGCAGTTTTCACTGTGGTGTTTATACGGAGCACCGCTGATCATGGGCGGGGATATAAGAAAAATTGACGGATTCTGTAAAGATTTGCTGCAAAATAAGGAATTGATCGAAATAGACCAGGATCCTGAGTGCAGACCTCCGATTATAGTACATAATTGGCAGGATGTCAGAGGATTATTTAAGATCCTTTCCAACAATGAATATGTTCTTGCGTTTTACAATTACACTAAAAACAATAATATATTCACAATTCCGTTTACAGATTTGGGTATACCGTACAATTCGGGTATGGGACTTGATTTGCACGATGTAGTAACGGGAGAAAAAATCGGATTTGTAAAGGATTTTTACAATACCGATCTAAAGAGTCATACCTGTAAAATACTCAGAGGTAAATTGATAAATGGATAAATGTATAAAATGTCAGAGAGAGCTTACAAGGGATGAAATAGGATTATTTAAGAAACTTGTCAATCGGGGCGCTCAAAAATTTATGTGTCTTTCATGTATGTCGGAATATTTTGAGGTATCGGAAGAAGCATTGCTGAAAAAAATTGAACAATACAGGGCAATGGGCTGTACTCTTTTTTCATGAGTGCAGCCCATTGCTGCGTAATAAAGCTATTTTAAACAATATTTGATCATGCTATAAAACATTTTCGATTTTAACCTTATAATTTTTGGGGAAGTGCAGGAATAAAGCGCTTAATGCTTTTCCATAAGCCAATGAATCCGCTCTGTTTTCTTCTGCTATATATACCTTCATCTGTTCAAGATTCATTTCAATTTTATCCAACTCATTGTGATCTATAAATGAAGCAAGAATAATTTTCTTTTGTTCGAGAAATTCATCCAGCTCATCTGTATGCTCTTTTGCCTCATCATAATTGTCATCTTTAATATATGATAAAATATTTATACATTTTTCAGCCAACTCCAACGAAAGATCATCTAATTTATTTGTATAAAACAGACACCCGCCTATGATCACCACTGCCATAAGAACAGCGGAAATTAAACTTTTCATTTCTGTATATCCTCCTCGCCTTTTAGCTGTATAAACAGTCCGTCGTTAATATCATATGAAGCGATAAAAACTTTTTTTATATTATCTATTTTCCTTTTTTTCAATTCTTTAAAAAGCCATTCCTCATCATGACCGCTGCGCCGGAGCTCGTTTTTAATGAGCGCACCGTCCGAAATTAGCGTACAGGGCAGTTTTTCTACAACCGCGTCTTTGATTTTCATGTCCCTGACGGTAACATTTCTTGCCTCGCGTTTTGGTATGATACTGATTTGACCGTTTGTTTCAAGCATTGCAACTTCAACATCGGAGATATTGGGTATATTGTTTATGCGAAGCTGCTCCAAAAGATCATTAAGATTAAATCTGAGTTTTTTCAGCTCGCTTTCATTTACATGGCCGTCGTAAATAATTATACTTGGTTCCCCTGTTAATATTTTTCTGAAACCCCTGCTTTTCAAGGATGCATAGGATATTATTATTTCAGTCACTATCAATGAAAAAACAGGAATTATTCCGGACAATAAAGGCACATCGATGGCCTGCATCGGAACGGAAGCAAGATCGGAAATCATTATTGCAACGACCAATTCCGAAGGCTGCATTTCTCCTATTTGGCGTTTGCCCATTATACGCATGGAAATAACAACAATCAGATATAAAATAACCGTCCGTATTACAAGTACCAACATAAAATTACCTCCGCTGTTTGTAAATATGTTTTTATCTTTGACAGACACTGTCTGTAAAATGTTTGCTTGCTTTAATGATCCGGATCAAGCCGGAAAATTATATTAAAATTATTATTTCCTTTATTCTTAAAACTATTTACTTTATGTGTTTTTTGTGGTATTATATTTAAAAAAACAAAATATATTTAAGGACGACCAGAGCCATGAACAGTTATGAGAAATTTGCAGGTTTTTATGATCAGCTGATGAGAGAGGACATTGACTATGAACGAATAGCGGACTATATTGAAAATATATTTACAGAATATGACATTGATCCCGAGCTTGTATGCGATTTGGCATGCGGTACGGGAAATGTTACAATACCCCTTGCAAAACGCGGTTATGAAATGATCGCGGTGGATAAATCGGTACAGATGTTGAATATAGCAAGAGAAAAAGCAGCGTCAGCACATGTTGATATTTTATTTTTAAATCAGAATATCACAAAGCTGGACCTATTTGGGACATGCGATGCTTTTTTATGTATGATAGACGGTGTTAACTATATATTAAATCCTCAGTCGCTTGAAAAAATGTTTGAAAGAATAAAAAAATGCTTTATCAATCCGAAGGGCCTTTTTATATTCGATATAAGTACTTTTTATAAACTGTCCGAAATAATAGGGAATAATATATTTATTCATGATGGGGATGATATTTTTTATACGTGGGAAAATAAATATTATAAGGATAAGAGACTGGCAGATATGTATTTAAATTTTTTTATCAAGGAAAAACGAGGGTATAAAAGGTTTTGTGAACATCATCTGCAAAGGGCATATAAACAGTCCGAAATAAAATATGCATTAAAAAAAGCCGGCTTTACCGACATCAGAACATACGAACCCCTGACATTTAACGCCCCTGAGAACGAATGTCAAAGGATTGTGTTTGCCGCAAGATAGGAGTATATCAAATCCCCCGTTATACGGGGGATAATATTCACCCTGTGAAGAAACATTATTCAACAATAAACCTTTTAACATCTTGCATGAACTTATCACGCTGATCGCCGCAGTGTGCTTCTACCTTTATGGGTTTTGACAGATTAAGACTGAAAATCCCCATTATGGATTTTGCGTCTACAACATATCTTCCGGATGTCAAATCAATATCAAAATCATATTTTGATACTATATTGACAAATTCCTTTACATCGTTGATTGAATTAAGTATTATGTTAAATACTTCCATATTTATGCCTCCCTGTAAAATTATTTGCAGTTTATAACTACAATTATATAATACATCTAATTATTTGCTTAGTCAATAGATATCAAAATTTGTTAATAAATTTTAGGAAATACTGACAATAGCAGTTAAAAATCATCATACATTATGCAACAATAATATCAAAACACACTTATGAAAGGTTATAATAAAACTATGAAAAAAGCCGCGTTTTACACATTAGGGTGTAAAGTAAATCAATATGAAACCGAAGCAATGTCGGAATTGTTCGCGAAAAAAGGCTATGAATTATGCGATTTTGACGGATATGCCGATATTTATGTCATAAATACCTGTACCGTTACTTCAATGAGCGACAGAAAATCGCGCCAGGTAATACGCAGAGCAAAAAAACATAATCCCAATGCACTCGTGATCGTAACAGGTTGTTATGCCCAAACAAATCCCGAGGCTGTGTTAAAGATCGATGATGTAAATCTTGTGATCGGGACAAGCGATCGGAAAAGGATCGTTGAGCTTTGCGAAAATTTAACAAAGACGGATCATTTGTCGTGTGTGGGCGATATAATGAAAAAACATGAATTTGAAGAATTGAACATTACCACCTATCATGAAAGAACCAGGGCATATGTTAAAATCCAAGAGGGCTGCAACCAATTCTGCTCGTATTGTATTATTCCCTATGCCCGCGGTCCTATACGTTCAAGAGAAGAAAAAGATGTGCTTGAGGAAACAAAAATAATGGCAAAGAACGGATACTCTGAAATCGTTTATACCGGTATCCACGTGGCGTCATATGGTATTGATAAGGGAAGACCGATGCTTTGCGGGCTTTTATGCAAAGCAAATAAAATTGATGGAATAAAAAGAATACGTTTAAGTTCAATAGAACCTATGGCCTTGAATGAAAGTTTTATCGAGAGCATAAAGGAATGTGATAAATTATGCAATCATTTTCACCTATCGCTGCAAAGCGGCTGTGATGAAACATTAAAAAGAATGAACAGAAAATATACAACAGCAGAGTACAGAAAAATAGTTGACGGACTGAGAAGGCATTTTCCCGATATTGCAATTACCACAGATATAATGACAGGATTTCCGGGAGAAACAGACGAGGAATTTGAGAAAACATTGAAGTTTGTAAAAGAAATGAATTTTGCAGATGCACATATATTTCAATATTCACCCAGAAACGGCACTCCTGCGGCAAAAAGACAGGATCAGATAAAACCCGAAATAAAGGAAAAGCGCAGTAAAGAGCTGATAGAGTTATGCAGTGAGATGAGAGATAAGTTTATAGCTTCATTTATTGGAAAAACCCTTGAGGTGCAATTTGAACAACGCAGAAACGATAATTTATTTGAGGGAAAAACCACAAATTATATTACTGTCGCTGTTCCAAGTGAGGAAGACATACATGCAAAGTATTATAATGTATATATAGAGTCTGCAAAGGACGGGATTGCATACGGAAAAATTATAGATAAATAAAAAGACTGCCGCAGTAATATAAATGCGGCAGTTTTAATTTTATACCGGAACGGGTTCGTTCTCGGCTTGAGTGGCTTCAGGTGAAATTTTATTTAGTTCTTCTTCTTCAAGCTGTCGGTATGCGACTTTACCCACTAAAGTTTTAGGCATATCGTCCCTAAATTCTATATCGTACGGCATTGCATATTTTGCGATATGTTTCTTGCAAAAATTCAAAATTTCCTGTTTTGCTTGCTCAGAGGGTTCAACATTTGGTTTTAACATTATAAAGGCTTTAACTTTTTGTATCTTATACGGATCGGGAACCCCTATTACGCAGCTCATTTGTACATACTTATGAGAGTCTATGATATTTTCAAGCTGACCGGGATAAATATTGTAGCCGGAGGAGATGATCATTCTTTTTGCACGGCCTTTAAAATAAATAAAACCCTCATTATCCATATATCCCAGATCGCCGGAATATACCCATGTAAGTCCGTCCGCATGTTGTTGAAGGGTAAGAGCTGTTTCTTCCGGATGATTCAGATATTCCTTCATAACAGTAGGCCCTGCGAGGAGTATTTCCCCTTCTTCGCCGTAAGGCAGCTCGGCCGTAGTCCCGGGCCGGACAATTTTTATGTAAGTATCGGGGAAGGGAACGCCTATGCTTCCCGATTTAAACATATGCGGAGGGGTCAGACAGCATGCGGTAACCGTTTCGGTCATTCCGTAGCCTTCCCTGACTTGAATCATACATTTATGGTCATATAAAAACTTATCCAATTTCTTTTTTAATTCTACTGACAGGGAATCTCCGCCGGAAAAAACTCCTTTTAGCGAACTCAAATCGGCATTTCCCATTGAAGGCAGTCTTAAAAGCGCCTCATAAAGAGTAGGGACTCCGGCAATAAAGTTACATTTATATTTAGTTATAAGTTTGGCATAGCTTTTTGCGGTGAAACGCGGAACAAGTATACATCTTCCGCCCTGCGAAAGCATTGTGTGTATGCACACCCCCAAGCCGAAGCCATGGAATAACGGCATCGCGGCAAGCATTTTATCCCCGATCCGGAACATCGGGTTTGCAGCTACAATTTGCTGCCCGAGCGCGTTAAAGTTCTTGTTTGTAAGCACTATTCCTTTTGTTGTACCCGTTGTACCTCCGGAATATAGGATAACGGCAGGATCATCGGCTTTTCTTTCAACGCTGTAGTTATAAAAGCAGCATCTTTCGAGCCGTATAAAATCCTTCCAGCGGATAATGGGAGCATCATCGGGGATTTTCTGTATTTTTCTTCCTTCGGTAAGCATATATCCTGCTTTGATAGGCTTTGAAAATTCGTCTTTCACACTTGCAATTATAATATTTACAACCTTTGTATTGTGACGTATATTTTCAAATTTCCCGTAAAATTGATCAAGCGTGATAGCGGTCACGCTTTGTGAATCGTTAAGATAAAATTCGATCTCTTTTTCGGCGGAAAGCGGATGTATCATGGTTGCAATTCCGCCAACAAGATTTATTGCATAAAACATATAAATGGCCTGAGGACAGTTCGGCATTGCGATAGTAACCCTATCGCCGCATCTTACCCCTATTGTTTTAAGGGCTTTTGCGCATTTTTTTACCTCTTCGATCAATTTTGAATATGTTGTCGATCTGCCCATAAAATCAAACGCCACATTATTCGGATATTTTTTTGCGATAGCTTCCACGGCTTCAAACATTGAACCTTCAAAATATTCAAGATGCATGGGAACATCGCCCAGATAGTCTTTCCACGGTGTTTTTGCGGTTATTTTTTCCATATCAATAATCTACCTCTTCATTAAATGGTTTTTCCAGCAGTTCGGGGTTTTCAAGTAACTTTTTTATAAGCTTGACGGTTTTTGAATAATAGTATCCGTCTGCAATTCGCTCATCTACCGTTATTCCCAAATCAATACTGTCTTTCATGGTAATATTGCCCTGCTCGTCATAAAAGGGACGGGGTTTTTTCTCGCCTATGGTTACAAAAACAGAGGTCGTACCCCAGTTTGTAAGATGGTGATAGCCCGAATGAAGTTTAATTGAACCCAAGTTGGACAGCACCACCGAAGTATAATACGGATCGGTTTCTATAAAGCTTGACGGAACCCAACCGTGTCTGTCGAGGATGCAAACCAAACCAATTATTGCTTTTGATATAAATCTCGGAAGATGGTTGAAAAAATCCATGCTTTGAGTTGAACTGTCTTTATTGCCGTCCTTTCTTACATATGAAACCTGTCTGTATATTTCATTATGTACCGATTCTATATTGTCCGAATCCTTTGAATGTATTACGGCAAGCGCTTCCTCTCCATTGTCGCTGAATATTCTTTTGACAACAAAAGCAGCCGTAATTTCGTCTCTTTGATATAAATTTTTATTGGCAATAAACCTGTTCATTTTAGGTCTTAAAGTTATGGTCTTTAAAACGGCTGTGACGATTGACTGAAACAGGTTGTATTTATATTCGGGATTTTCCGCGTTCTTTTTTTCAAGATATGCATTTAAATTTGTAAGGTCAATCCTTTCCGATATAAATGCTTCATTGTCACAGCGGTTTGGATATATCAGCGGCATAATAAAATGCATTGAATCAAGATCCCTTATGAGAGTTGCATCTTTTCTGTCGCCGAATCTTTTTTTCTTGTTCATATAAAACTCCGTTCTGCCGCTTTTGTGTCTGCGGCATAAATTGCTGCGGATACGGTATATTATTATCGGATATACCGGCTCACAGTTCTATATAATACCATTTTAGATGACAAAAAACAAGAGAATTATAAATATTTCGGCATTTTTAATAATTTTTGGAGAATACGGATATCAACTGTGACCATTTGTTAATATAACCTAAGTGCAGATGTCCCCCGCCGTTTTCGGCGGCGGGTTCCATATTGTAATCAGTGAGAGTTTAATCTCTCACTGATTAAGCGCAGGCAATGCCTGCGCTCTTGTCCTCGCCCTATACGGGGCAAGCCCTTATTGAAGCTCCCACCCAACCCCTGAGGAGAAGACGCTTTTTGCACAGGCTGCAATCTGCCGCGATTTCTGCTCCTTGCAAGCAAAGCGGGAGCGTTGCTCCGATTTAAAAATGTTCTTTATTACCTTCAGTTGTTTTTTGCAGCTCTTTCATACCTTTTGTTTCTGAAATACAGACACAGATCCGCTCCTACCATGATTAAATTTAAAAAATAGAAAAACAGCACGTACCATTTTTGAGCTATGCTTTGCATGTAGACGGGGTTTACTAATTTTGAAGCAATCCCGCATATGTAGCCAAAGAAAATAAGACAAAGAAAATATAAGCTTTTTCCTTTGGTGGTTTTTGATTTGTAAGATTTTACAACATTAAACGGCCAAGATGCACCAAAGCTCACGATCATAATGATTTCAAGTAATTCTGACATAGTTGATCTCCTTTTTGTTTTTGGATTTTAATAATTTTATATATAATAACATATTTTGTTCCGTATGTAAAGAATGAAATATTATAACCTAAGTGCAGATGTCCCCCGCCGTTTTCGGCGGAGGGTTCCATATTGTAATCAGTGAGTGTTCAATCTCTCACTGATTACAGCGCAGGTGTTGCCTGCGCTCTTGTCCTCGCCCCAGACGGGGCAAGCCCTTATTGAAGCTCCCACCCAAACCATGAGGAGAAGACGCTTTTTGCACAGGCTGCAATCTGCCGCGATCTCTGCTCCTTGCAAGCAAAGCAGGGGCGTTGCTCCGATTTAAAGGCCGCTGTATGTTGACAATGATGCTACATGATATATAAAAAAATCTAATAGGTATGTCTCAAAAAGGGAAATGATGTTTTTAAATCAAATGGAATTATTATTATAAATTATTCATAATGATAATATAAGGCTATTTGGAGGTGGTTTGATTGTTTATAGTAAAAAGCAGGAAAGAAATTTTATGGTCCGTTATATCTGCCTTTCTGGGAATGGCAATCGGAGTTATGATTCATTTTACACCTTTTATGAGCACATTGTCCGAAAATGCCGACGACGATATAATCGTTGTTGTTGATGCGGGACACGGATTGCCCGACGGCGGAGCCGTGGGAGTGAACGGTACTGTTGAGCAGGAGATAAATCTTGCAATATCCTTTAAGCTGTGCGAGGTGCTGCAGGGCAAAGGTATAAAAGTGGTAATGACACGGGTCAATGATCATTGCCTCAGCGAAGAGGCGGATGGGAAATCCATAAGAGAGATGAAACGCGAGGATATGAATAAACGGTTGGATATAATAAAGAAAAGCAAGGGAGATCTGTTTGTCAGCATACATATGAATTATTTTACAAATCCGTCGGTTGACGGTCTCAGGCTTTTTTATGACAGAAAACATGAAGAGACTAAAACCCTTGCCGAAAACATACAGAATAAAATGTCTGAGGTTACGGATGCAAAAATGTATGCCGTAAAAGCCGCGGATCAAAGTTTATTTTTGATGAAGGATCCTCCGGTGCCGGCAGTTTTGGTGGAATGCGGGTTTTTATCAAATGCGGAAGAAGAAAAAAAACTCAATGATGATGATTACCGTTCAAGGATCGCATGGGCAATTGCGGATGCGATTGAGAAATATTATGAAGAAATATAACATAGCTTTATTTTCATATGTGAATACAAGCGGAAATTTATTTGAATTTTGTGTAAATATGCAAAAAAATAAAAAATATCTTAAAAAAGATGAGGAATTTATTGACTTATTTCTTATTATATTATATAATAAAAAATAGCATTAAAAAGAATATGACAGAATATTTTAATGTAATTTGTTGTATACAGTATATTTTGGAGGTTTTATTATGAGTAGAGTTTATAATTTTTCGGCAGGCCCGTCAATGCTTCCGGAAGAAGTTTTAAAAAAAGCTCAAGCCGAGATGGTTGAGTACGGCAATGCCGGTATGTCTGTTATGGAAATGAGTCATCGTTCAAAAGACTTTGAAGAAATCATTAACGGATGTGAAGCGTTGGTAAGGGAATTAATGAATGTGCCCGATAATTACAAGGTATTGTTTTTACAAGGCGGCGCATCAAGCCAATTTGCAATGATCCCTATGAATATAGGAAATAAAAATAAGAAGTGTGATATAGTTATAACGGGGCAATGGGCTAAAAAAGCAGCATCCGAAGCAAAGAGATATATAACGGTCAATGAAGTTGCATCCTCTGCTGATAAAACCTTTAGTTATATTCCCAAATTAGACAAATCAAAATTCTCAAAGGATGCGGATTATTTTTATATTTGTATGAATAATACAATATACGGAACAAAATTCAACGAATTGCCGGATACGGGCGATATCCCGCTTATTGCTGATATTTCTTCAAATGTTATGTCTGAAGTTATGGATGTTTCAAAATTCGGTATGTTATTTGCCGGCGCGCAGAAAAACCTCGGTCCTGCCGGTGTAACGCTTTGTATAATCAGAGAAGATCTGATAGGAAATGCAATGGATATTACTCCTACCATGTTTAATTATCAGATCCATGCGGATAACGGTTCTATGTATAATACACCGCCTACATATGCAATATATATTATGAAGCTTGTACTCGAATGGATAAAAGAAAAAGGCGGAATTGCCGCTATTCAAAAAATCAACGAAGAAAAGGCAAAAATTTTATATGATTTTCTTGATTCTTCAAATATGTTTAAAGGAACGGTTGTTAAAGAGGATCGTTCAATAATGAATGTTCCTTTTGTAACGGGCAATGAAGAACTTGACGCAAAATTCGTAAAGACCGCAAAAGAAGCAGGTCTTGTAAATCTTAAAGGCCACAGGACCGTAGGCGGTATGAGAGCAAGTATTTACAATGCTATGCCTGTTGAGGGTGTTGCTGCGCTGGTTGAATTTATGAAAAAATTTGAAGCGGAAAATGCTTGATTTAATTTTGATAATGTGAAAGGTTGATTATAATGTATAACATACTTACGTTGAATAAGATCGCGGCCTGCGGTCTTGAACAATTGGACAATACAAAATATTCAATAACAGATGATGCCGCCGCAAAGGATATTGACGGTATTATTTTAAGAAGTTTTTCCATGCATGATATGGAGCTGCCTGAAAATTTAAAGGCGGTCGCGCGTGCGGGCGCAGGTACAAATAATATACCGATCGACAAATGTACACAAAAGGGTATTGTGGTTTTCAATACACCCGGAGCAAATGCAAACGCGGTTAAAGAATTGGTGTTGGCAGGATTATTTCTTTCATCAAGGGATATAGTGGGCGGCATCAAATGGGTATCGGGCTTGACCGGAGATGACGTCGCAAAACAGGTAGAAAAGGGTAAGTCTAATTTTGCCGGATGTGAGGTTCAGGGAAAAACTCTCGGCGTTATCGGTCTCGGAGCTATCGGTATCCAGGTTGCAAACGCCGCAAGGCATCTTGGCATGGATGTTATAGGATACGATCCTTACCTGTCTGTTGACGCCGCATGGAGATTGTCAAGCCATATCATTAAGGCAAAGGATGTTTCCGAAATATATAAAAACGCGGATTATATCACAATTCATGTTCCGCTTACTCCCGATACAAAGTATATGATCAATGCCGATTCGATTTCACAAATGAAAGACGGCGTGAAAATCCTTAACTTTGCAAGAGGCGAGCTGGTAAATAATGATGATATAAAGAAAGCGCTTGCCGCTAAAAAGGTTTCATGCTATGTTGTTGATTTCCCGAATGCGGAGGTTGTAAATCAGGAGGGGGTTATCGCTATTCCTCACCTTGGCGCGTCAACAGAGGAGTCAGAGGATAACTGTGCTGTAATGGCTGCTCAGGAAATCGCGGATTTTCTTGAAAAGGGAGATATTTTAAACTCTGTAAATCTGCCTGACTGTTCTTTACAAATGAACGGGAACGGAAGAATTACCGTTATCCATAAAAATGTTCCTAACATGATAGCACAATTTACCAAAATGTTCTCGGATATAGGCTTGAATATTTGCGATCTTATCAATAAGAGCAAAAAAGATGTTGCATACACGATTATTAATACAGATGATGTTATTACAAATGATCTGGTTGATAAATTAAATGCAATTGATGAGGTAATAAAGGTAAGAGTGATAAAATAAAGGCTTACATTAAAAAAGGTATATGATGGTTTATAATTTATAAAAAATTTTAGGTATAATCAAAATTGAGCATAATGATTTCTACGTATAAATGTTTTTGAGTTATATGTATATTATATGAAGTCAGTATGCTCAATTTTTTATAAAGGGGATATGTAAGAGTGAAAAAAATTTTTATGTCAATAATATTAATATTTATGATTCTGATATATTCGATATGCGTATGTGCTGATGAAAGCTTTAGTGAAAATGATTATAATAAGGCTGTTTCAATAACAGAAAATACATGGGAAGTATTCGATTTTAATAAAGATTTATTTTTCAAGATTAATGTTTCGGACAAGAATAAAACAACGGTATTTGAAGTATTGTCTGATGGATATGAAGGTATAATGGAATATTATGTATTTACAAAGGGGAGTAATAGTTTATTAACACAAAAAAATAAAAGTTCGATTCCTGGGTATATTAGTATAGCGCATATAGACGATGTAGAATCAAGCTATATTAAATTAGATTATAACAGTCCTGAAAATGCAGAGTTGATAAATAAAAAAATAAAATTAAGAATTATAACGGTTGAAAATAATATTCTCGGTTGGGATGAAGCAAAAACTATTGGATTAAACGAAGAACATGCTATATCATTTAGTTCAATGAATGATGATAGATGGTATAAATTAGTTGTTCCTGATGAACAGTTCAAATATACATATACCATCAAAACATCAAATGTTGGTTGTTTTGTGTCAGAGTTATATACACAAGAAGATTTAATTTCAGGAAAAAATAGGTCGTTATTTAGTGATTGTATCAATATTGAATCGCAAAAGTATACAATTACTGCTCAGTTAGAGACTGGTACATATTATATGCACATATATCCGGTACCATTATATGATGATGTGTTAAATTCCAAGATAATATTTGCCACCGACAACAAAAACAGTAATGAGGTTACAGTAACATCGTTTGGTGCACAAGTATCTGTGTGGGCCGCGCCGGAAATAGAAATGGCATTTAACAATAACCTTATACCTGAAGTTATGATCAATTTTGATTTAACAAAAAAAGTAAATAGGGGTGAATTTGCGGCTATTGCAGTACAGCTGTATGAGACTTTATCCATGGAAAATATAACAGAAGCTACAGATTGCACTTTTGTGGATATTAAGTATAATGATAATGAAAAGGCAATAAAAAAGGCTTATCAGATAGAGGTAGCACAAGGTACTTCATCGACAACATATGAACCATTAAGTAATATAAACAGAGAACAGCTTGCTACAATGCTATGCAGAGTTATAAAAAAATACGGTTATCCGGATTGGACTATGGCAACTGATTCTCAGTACAATTTAAATATTGATGGCGTAACTTTATTCGCTGATGATAATGAAATTTCTGATTGGGCTAAGCCGTCAGTCTATTTTATGGCTAAAAACGGTATAATAAAAGGCGTAAGCGATACGCTATTTGCTCCTAAAAATACTACTTCACATCAGGAGGCGTCTGGTTATGCCAGCGCCACAAGAGAACAGGCGATTATTTTGGCGCAGCGAATATTTACACATCCGGATATATTTGTTGATTTTACAAATTAATGTGGAGTAAAGTAGTGTATGAAAAAATGAAATATGCTAAAACCTGCCGTCGCTCTTGACAGTGAGGTAAAACAATATTGGAGGAATAACAAATGACAATAAAACCAAGTACAATATTTACTTTCATATGTATTAGTTTAATGATATCTACTTCTATCATTAATATAAATGCTGCAGAACTCAATTGGAAAAATGAATCTCAATATAACTATACATTAATTTATCCATCTACAAATGTAAAAAGTAATTTTTTTATGTTTGAGCAAGATGGAAAAACAGGTCTCGTTGATCAAAACGGTAATATAGCAATCCCCGCAATTTATGATTATTTGACGATACTGAATGAAAATTTGGTTAGCGTAGTAAATAGTGATTATATGGGAGTTCTTGATTGTTTGGGGAATGAAATCATTCCAATAGAATATGATGCAAATTGGTCAGACAATTGTAATTTAATCAACGGCTGTATGATCAGAGTTATAAAAAATGATAACGTAGGGCTTACCGATCTTAAAGGAAATTGGATCATTCCTTTAAGCTATGAATGGATCAGTGAATTTGATGCATCGGGCAAGTATATTATCGGGCGTAAAAATGAAATGTATAATCTTATGGATAATGACGCCAACATTATTTACGAAAACTATGAAGATATAAGCACAATGTATGGAACCGATAAATATATCAGAATAACTCAAAATGGTTTTTGTGGAGTTGCAGATTATAATGGTAACATAGTTGTTCCAATGGAATATGAACGTATTGATTTTATTAAAGATAATATATTTGCTGTAAAAAAGTATGATCAATGGGGACTTATTGATATAGAGAATAATGTAATTATCCCATTAGAATACAAATGGATTGGACGAGTTGCAGATGATTTAGTTGATTGTTATACATTTGACGAAAAAGACTATTTATTTAGTATTAGTGGAGATTTTATAGCAGAAAGCCAATATTATATTTCAGATACATATATTTCAACAAATAGTTTGATTATTGTAGAAGATAATGGAAAATATGGTGCAATGAACAGGAATAATCAAATTATTATCCCTATGATTTATGAAAGCTTAGAAACGTTTTCTGAAACTTTATTTACAGTAGAAAAAGACGGGCTTTACGGATTAATTGATTTAGAAGGAAATATTGTATTGCCAATAGAATATACTGAATTAATAGATGGCAAAGACAGTTTTGATATAAATTATAATTGGGATACAGAGGATTTATGCATTATAACAAAATATGACAATGAAAGTGATCTCGATCTTTTTGGACTTATAAATTCAAATGGGGATGTGATATTTTATCCGCAATACAACTCAATCTATTTATTTAATAAAAATTATTTTATAGTATCAAAAGACGGTTATGAAGGTATTATTGACATGAATGGAAATGAAGTAATTCCAATTGAATATGCATCAATAATACCGGGTATTAATGTTCTTGCGGTATTGGAAGAAAATAGTGGATGGAAATTTGCAGAGATCAGTGAGGATGAAAGTAATGACAAAACGGTTGTTACTTCGTTTGGATCAACAGCATCTTCATGGGCAGTACCGGAAATTGAATCTGCATTTGAAAATAATCTTATTCCTGAAGTGCTTATAGGATATGATCTAACAGAAAAGGTCAACCGAGGTGAATTTGCAGCAATAGCTGTTCAATTATATGAAACTTTATCTGAAATGAGTGTACCTGAAGCTTCAAATTGTAGATTTTTAGATATATCTAATGATATCAATGAGAAGGCAATAAGGAAAGCTTATCGGATAGAGGTAGCACAAGGTACTTCATCGACAACATATGAGCCATTAAGTAATATAAACAGAGAACAACTTGCTACAATGTTATGCAGGGTTATAAAGAAATATAATGATCCAAGCTGGACAATGGCAAATGATTCAAATTATTATATGGATACTTTGGGTATCCGGAAATTTGCTGACGATAGTGAAATTTCAGATTGGGCTAAACCGTCAGTATATTTTATGGTTAAATTTGGAATAATCAAAGGAATAAGCGATACACATTTTGCACCTAAGAATACCACAACTCAACAGGAAGCATCAGGTTATGCAACAGCAACAAGAGAACAGGCAATTATTTTGGCGCAAAGAATATTTACACAATCAGATATATTTGGAATTTGAGGGAAGGAAAAAGTTATGAAAAAATATATAAGTTTGTTACTTGCAATTGTATTGAGTATATCAATTTTGCCATTGGTTGTTTTTGCAGAGGAATTTATTTCATTAAAAGAGTTAGCAGAATCTAACGGATATGAATATTTTGAATACCCTGAAAAAGATACGGTAAATGTAAGAAGTGCCAGTTATATTTTATCTTTCCAAAACGGAAATAATATGGCCGGGTATAAAACTGTTTTGGGAGATGTCGGGACTATAACATTAAATCATTATATAAAGAAAAAAGACAATGTTTTTTATGTGTCAAAACTTGATGCCCAAACAAAACTTATAAAGTATTTTCCAAATACACCGGATAGTTTTATCTCTGACTTCAATGATGATGAACAAATAAAAAATAACAGCTTGCCAAGTGACTGGGCTGCAGATGAAATAGAAGAGGCTACAGAAAACGGATTGGTAACTTCTAATTCAAGCAAAAACTATAAAGCTAATATAACAAGAGAATATTTTTGTGAGTTGGTTATAAAATTATATGAAAAGATTTCGGGCAACGTAGTTACATCCGATTATAATCCTTTTAAAGATACTGACAATAATGATGTAATCAAAGCATATAAATTAGGAATAGTTAATGGTGTATCCGATACTGAATTTGCTCCGTATGAATATATTACAAGACAAGAAATATGTGCAATGCTTGTTAGGACAATCGGTGTTATGTATCCCAATATTGACCCGAATGATTATGACTATCATACTTTTTCGGATAGTGCGTATATCTCCGGATGGGCGATGGATTCAGTGCAATTTGCGTATGACAACAATATTATTCAAGGCGTAGGGGACAACAAATTGGAACCGTTGGGAAATACGACTTGTGAGCAGGCAATTTTATTAATTAACCGTATATATCAAAATAAAGATATTTTTGAAAAACGTGATAATGATTCACAAAAAGTGATAGAACCTTTAAAAACGTTAAATTTTGATGATAACAATGAGGTTAAGAGCGTAACTGTATCATTTGAAGACGGCAGTGACGCAAGCGGAGTGAAAATTAGAGAAATTAACAGTTCCGATTTAATATATCAGACTACAGGCATGAAAGGTGCAGGCGTAAATATTACATCATCAGATAATTTTGACAAAGCCACAATTACATTTGAATATAATTCTGAACAGTTAAATGGTAGTAACCCGTCTGATTTAGCTATAGCTTGGTACAATACCGATTTAGATAGAATAGAGATTCTCGAAAGTCAGGTTGATACATATAATCATACGGTGTCGGTAGAAACTACACATTTTAGTCAATATATCCTTGTTGACTCAAAAGAATGGTATTCTATTTGGCAAAGGGGTCAAACTATAATAAGAGAAATGGATAATGACGGCAATTATGCAGAAAACTTCAATGTGCAATTAGTGGTAGATTGTTCCGGCAGTATGAGCGGCGATAGAATTATAACAGCGAGAGAGTGTACATATGACTTTATTGAAAAATTGTCTGACAATGATAAATTTTCAATAATTCAATTTGAAGATAGCGCAAAAACAACAATTCCTTCCACACTTGTAAAAGATGCTGATATGGATTCTGTAAAGAACACCGTTATGAGCATGAGAGATGGTGGCGGCACGAATTTTGATTCTGCCTTGAATGAATGTATAAATACTTTAAACTTTGATGATAACTACAATAATATTATAGTATTTTTATCAGATGGAGGTTCAAATGTCAGTGACTCGTTATTGCAGACTTTAAAAGAAAATGATGTACGCATTGCTTCTGTAGCATTAGGAAGTGGCAGTGATACTAATAGAATGAAACAACTATCAGACAGTACAAATGGTCAGTATGTTTATGCAGAAGATAGTTCGGATCTTGATGCTATTTACGATGCTATTCAAGGCTCATTGATTGGTGTTGATGCAACTGACAGCGACGGCGACGGCATACCAGATATGATTGAAATAACCGGTATGAAAAATCAGTATGGTAAAATTATCAGAACTGATCCAAATAAGTACGATACAGATGGCGATGGTAAATCTGACGGCGAGGAAATGGGAGAGCTTATTGAAACAGATGAACTCACAGATATGGATAAGAAAAACGGAATTACATCAAATGTGTATTTTAAAATGGTATCTAATCCTTTGGATGGTATTAACGAGGATGATATTCCAAATAAAGTTGACAAAGATTCAAACGGGTATTTGCTTACTGTAACCGGGACAATAGTGTTAGAAGAAGACACGGAAGGGGCGATTATTGCACACTTAAGAAAAGACGGAGAAATCCAATTTAAAGATTTAAGCTTTAAATCAAACAATGAGTCGATCGTCGAAGTATTAGAAACTACGGAAGATGGCATGGGAGGAACATTAGCATATCTTAAAGCTATAAAATCAGGCGAAACGACAATTACTGTCACTTATGGTAATTCAAAGGCAATTTGCAATGTTATAGTAAATGATTATATAAAGCAACATATAGATTTTGTGAATAGCGCAACATATATGGATAGAATGAATGTACGTTGGGGTAACGTCATTGCTCAGGGATTGAATACTAAACTAAGCAATACAGGTGAAACTATGCATGATATATTGACTGCAACTAAAGAAATAATTACAGGTGAATCATTAAGTGTTTTTGATAATCCATATGATTTGATTATAGCCGATTTAGTAATGCAAGAAATATCTAATAATACAGAAAATTTGAAGTTAAAATATGACTATGCTGTAAATGATTATATATCAAAATTGGAAGAACTATGCAAGATGGCTAATCCTGATTGGAAAACTGATCTTGAATACTCAACCTTTTTCGAAAAACTGAAAAAAGTTATTGAAAATCCTACTGATATGGAAAAGGAAAACCCAAGATTCTATTCACTATGTAAAAAAACATTTAACAAAATAAATGATTCGCAATTAGATAAAATACTGAATGTATATGGAAAGGCAAATGTTCTATTAGAAGGTTATAATGATTATAGCAAAGTGGTTGAATGGGTTTCGGAATGTTTGCAATTTAATTCAGTTGTAGATGCTTTTAGGGATACATCAGATGAATATAAACACATATTGGTTTTGGTTAGTGCTCTTATGTCATATAAATCAGGTCTTGATATTAGTCTACAATATCAAGCAAGTCAGTTTAATACAGCTATAACTAAATACTTTGACTTTTTAGAGAAAAATGATGTTGATTTATTATATGAATATATTAAAAACTATACAGGAAGCGGATTGGAAAAGATTGCTGAAGTTTTTGTTCCAGCATTTAGGAAAACAACATTAACATGGTATACCAAAGGTCTTGGGATTAAAAATCCGAAAGTTGTGGGATGGATTGAAGGTGTAATTTTTGGGGTCGATACAGGAATGACAATAGCAGATGCTCTCACCAATAATGATGAAACAATGAACTGCAGAAAATTACTTCGTGCTAGTTCGTATATGGAGAAATATGTCTCAGATTGTTTAGATACTATGGAAAAAGAGTTGCGAGAAAATAGAGATACTCAATCAGCTAAATACTTTGATGCTATTTATCGGATTATGCAACAAACTGAAATTTACTCTTTAAAAACATATAAGCAATATTTGGAGAAACAGCAAAGTTCTGTAACTAACGGATTATTACATGGATTTAATTGGAGCTATAATGGTTCGGAAATAGAAATAATAGATGCAGAAATAGAAAAATGGCAAAATGCAGTATGTCATAAATGATTGAATTATCTGACGATAAATAATAAGCAAATTATTATCCAATTGTTTGCTCAGGAGAAACTGCTTACTAACAAAAAGAAAGCAGTTTCTTTCCGTGAGTAAATAAGACATGGGGCGTTGGAAATGAGTGATTTTAAGCACTCGATGCAATTGCCCCTTAATACTATCTTTTTTATTTAAGTTTCGCACCGTCCTTAAAAGCGCTTCCCACTTTAGTGCCCAATTGGATATATGCATTATTCATAGGATCAAAGGTAATGGGACAGAGTTTATCAGGATCAATATTTCCATTTTCATTAAGAACCTTTTCATCTGCACACACATTTACTATTTCACCTATCATACACCCGGTGGATTCATCATAGCTTACGAGAGTACATTCCAAAGCCATAGGAAGTTCATCAATTAAAGGAGCATTTACAAAACTGCTTTTGGTAGTATGGAATCCTGCCCTTGACAGCTTGTCGGGGACGTTGTTTGCGGATACTATCCCCACATAGTCACATTCCGTAACGTGCGCGGCGTCTGCAATGCTGACTGTGAAGGCTTTTGTTTTGAGGATATTCTTCACAGTCTTATGCGACGCACTCAGACACATTGATATTCTTGTGGAATCCGATATACCGCCCCACGCCGCATTCATGGCGTCGGGTGTGCCGTTTTCGTCATAGCTTGCAATGATCAATACAGGCTGAGGGTAGGTAATTGGTTTTGCGCCGAAATTTTTTCTCATAATAATTCCTCCGTTTCTCCGCTTTGTAAATTGCGGGATTGATAGTTTATTTATTGATGATACTTTGAAATATCACAATATACAGTTTTATTTTAACACTATTTCTATTTCTGAAGGCGCTTTTATTATCGGTTTATTATTTTCACTCATGCTGACGGTTATAATACCGTAAGGAGTGGGGATTGTTATATCCGCACTTTCAAGACCGAAAAGATCAGGTGAAAATTCCAGCTTTTTCATTCCGGCTTCCAATATTTTCATTCCGCTGATTTTTGAAGGAAGCTGATATGTGGGAGTGGCGCCCCATGCGTGGCTGTAGTCAAATCCGTAGCCGCCGTATGTTATCCATGCTTCTTTCATTCCTTTGTTACATTCTTTAACAAGCTCTGTCCATCGTCTGATTTCCGATAAACCGTATTTTGCAAACAGACCGCATTTATATATTGCTTCAAGAATAAAGTGCATAAAGTAGGGTTGTACGTCGGAAAAATCACTTTTATAAAGGGCTTTTTCAAGTATCTGTGCATCTTTTCCGTCATCACATAATCCGTAAAGGGCGGCAAGCGCGTTGGTGTATTTTGAAAAATACCTTCCTTTTATGTTTGCAGGCATAAAATCGAAAACATTTTTTGTTTCATCGTCAAGCCCGTCAAAATACAATCCTTTTTCCTCATCATAGAATAGATCGTTAAAGGATTTCTTTACATATGACGCTTCTGCAGATAATTTTTCTTTTAATTCGGGTTTGTTAAGATAGCCTGATAGCTCTGATGCAAGTATTAATGCATTGTAATAAAAAGCGTTGAGGGGTGCTTGCCCCATTGCTTTCGGCGGATGGTGACGGTTGTATTCTCCGTTCCATGTCCAGTCAAGAAACATATAGCTTACGGGATTTTGTATTATATGTGTTTCGTCGCGGCCGTCTTTCATCTTATCGAGAACAAACATGACCCCGTCGAACGCATATTCCAAAATTTCAATATCCGCCGTATGCATATAGTATTCATAAAGCATTTCGATCCATATAAGACTGTAAGTAGTATGGAACATATACCCTTTTGACATTTTAAGATAATCCGCTATTCGCATTATATCAAAGCGTGTCAGCCGTGTATCTTCAAAGGCAAAGTATTCAATAAGGCTTTCTATAAAATAATCGCCTGAGCAGCCCATATTTTCCTGATGTGCGGGACTGTCGAGATGGATCGATTGACGGCATATTTCAAGTGTATGCCTGCCAAGCTCGTAAATATCGTTAAGCTCTTTATCCGAACAGCTGAAGCTGCCGTTATTTCCATCCTCCGGGTATCTTGTATATGTAAGCGTCACATCCGAAACGGTAAGAGGAGTATCGGAAAGGTTTTTAACGTGAAGCCTGCATACCGACACTGAGCTCATAACAAGTGACCGGTGTGTGATGCTTTCATTACCTGTGATTTTGTGAACCTGAAGAGTTTTTTGGGGAACTTCTCCCGTACATGCTTCTATTTCAAATTCCCCGGAGGCAATCACGCTAAGCCCGAGATAAGCTGAATATATTTTATCTGTTTCTATCAAAGCATCCTGTTCTGAATGGGGTGCAACAGTGATAGGTGAAAAATCTGTTTTTAGTTTTGTGCTTTTTAAAAGAGGAATTTGTGATTTTTTTAAATTCCATATATTTTCTACAGTAACCGCTTTTTGCCATTTAGACTTATTTTGGGTGTAATCATAATTATTGACTGAAGGGAAACGCAAATCATGACACACAAGCCAGCTTTCATCAGTAGATATTTCTTCTTTTTTACCTTCGGACAGCTCCGCGGTACCGGAAATCATAAGTCCGCCTCTGCCTAATGACATATCTGTCTGAACCGCGGCATCAAGCTGAACAAGAACGAGAATATCGGCAATATCGGAATTTACCGCAATGTCGTAATGATCATAATACTGTGTCGGCATAGGCGAAGCGCTTCCGTAGTCCCCGCCGGGGCATACGGGTCCTATGCCGATAAATTTATCATTGATGTAAAGAAAGTATTTTGTATCGGCAAAAATATCAATATCAAGACTTTGTATCGTTTTATCAAATTCATATTTTCGTTTGAAAGCATATACTCCGAAATTACTCGGAGTGGAATTATCAAATATGTTTTTACGGCATCTTTGGCTTGTACTATCATCTATCCATATAAATTTTTGGTCTTTCATATCAGTACTCCCTTCAATATTGTTCGTTATCAGGTATTTTAAAAATATTACGCGTCTATTATATTATAAACAAAATAAAAAATCAATTGTTTTGCACAAAATAATATAATTATGAATATAAATAAATTGGGGGAGCATATAAGGATATTGTATTTGATCTTGACGATAAATAAATATGTAAAGTTCCAAAAATCAGGGAAGTGAAAATTAATGATTGAAATTCAAAAAAAAATAACGCCGTATAATTTTACTGCCATGAAAAACAAAAAGAATGAATATATTGTTATTCATTATGTCGGTGCGGTATCAACGGCAAAAAACAATGCGGATTATTTTTATAATAATAAAGTTTCTGCAAGTGCAAGTTATTTTGTCGATGAGAACAGTATATGGCAGTGTGTGGAAGATTCCGACGCGGCTTGGCATTGCGGCGGAGGGTTACAGGGCGATGAGGGACATGAGTATTATTTAAAATGCACCAATTCAAACAGCATAGGGATTGAAATGTGCGTAAAGAAAAAAGCAGACGGAACCTGGTATTTTGAAGAAGGTACACAGAAAAATACCATTGATCTTGTCAGATATCTTATGGGAAAATACAATATATCAATAAATAATGTTATAAGGCATTTTGACGTTACCGGAAAAAACTGCCCTTTACCTATGCTGGATGAATCAAAATGGATAAGCTTTAAAAACAAAATAATGAATGATTCACAGGAGGTGCCGAAAATGATCTATAACTATATAGATAAGAATATGCCCGAATGGGCACGTCCGACGATCCAAAAGCTTGTTGATTTGGGTTATCTTAAAGGGAATGAAAAAAATGAATTGAATCTCGATGATACTATGCTGAGAATACTTGTGATAAATGACAGGGCAGGGCTGTATGACAAGAAAGAATAACTGCGCACAAGATGGGGTGTAAAAAAAATCGCCCGGAGCGTTCACGGGCAAAAACTTGATTTTACTTGCTTTTAACGTGTCAAAAAAATTTAAAATACTCCTTAAATGTAGAAAATCCACCTTTTTGGCGGATTTTCTGTGTTTATGCCCTCAAACTACGAACGAAAATCATCCTCGGAGTATGCCAATACGCCGTCGGGCAAGGCCGCTGCAAACTGATTTTCGCCCGTTCTGAACGATTTTTTTGGACACTCCCATACGCGCTCATTTTATACGTCGAGTTTTATGCAGCACCATCTTTGATTTCGTTATATGTATGGAAACAGTAAAAAACCAAAAAATTTAACAAAAATTTACAAAAAATTAAAATTTCCTTTACAAAGCATAATTGATATGTTATAATTGATGATGGCAAAATTAGGAATGATACATTATATACGGGTTATGGCATGTCATAATACAAAACGTATATGTTTGTCACACCCGTATATTCGTGTAACAACGCCTTTTTTAAAATTATTCAAAGGAGAGTTTTAATAATGAATAACAAAACACAAGAAGCTATTTATGATGCACGTACTCTGGGAGTACCTAAAATGTTGATCTTGGGCTTTCAGCACATGTTTGCCATGTTTGGCGCGACCGTTTTAGTCCCTCTTTTGACAGGGCTTGATATTGCAACGGCTCTTTTGATGGCGGGACTCGGAACTTTATTATTCCATTTACTGACCAAAATGAAGGTTCCCGCGTTTTTAGGCTCCTCTTTTGCTTTTTTGGGCGGATATGCTGCTGTTGCGCCGTTAGAGGGTAACGAAACAATGACAAACGGCGAGCTTCTTCCATATGCCTGTCTCGGTGTTGCTTGTGCAGGCTTGGTATATCTGATACTTGCAGCATTATTTAAAGGTATCGGAATCAACAAAGTTATGAGATATTTTCCTCCGGTCGTTACCGGGCCGATAATCATTTCAATTGGGCTCGGACTTGCAGGAAGCGCTGTTTCAAATTGCTCTGCTAACTGGCTGGTTGCATTTATAGCTCTTGCGATTGTTATTATTTTCAATATTTGGGGTAAAGGAATGTCAAAAATCATCCCCATACTTTTGGGTGTTTTAGGCTCATGCCTGATTGCGGCAATTCTTGCTTTAGTATGGGGCAGTGAGGTTGATGGTTATATTGCGATTGCAGGGAATCCGAATATGAAATT
Organism: uncultured Clostridia bacterium; assembly: GCA_944392335.1. GTDB lineage: Bacteria > Bacillota > Clostridia > UBA1381 > UBA1381 > RGIG1988. Next base: position 5,922 of record CALXWJ010000092.1, on the reverse strand, counting down.
ATTTTCTGTTTCGGCTCTTGAGCAACTAAAGGATGCTGCATGGATAGGTTCCCCCATCAAATGGGAAGGGACGGTATTCGGCGGCATAGACTGGACAAACTCATCTTTGATCATCAGCTCTATAATCGCCATTGTACCGATTTCATTGGCTACAATGATGGAACATATCGGCGATATTTCCGCCATTTCATCAACCGTTGAAAGAAATTATATCGCAGATCCCGGTTTACACAGAACATTGACGGGAGACGGGCTTGCAACGACTATGTCGGCTTTATTCGGCGGCCCGGCAAATACGACTTACGGTGAAAATACCGGTGTATTGGTCTTATCAAGAGTGTATGATCCGAGAGTTATAAGAATAGCTGCCGTTTTTGCTGTTATATTATCATTTTCTCCAAAATTCGCGGCTATAGTAAATATTATTCCGACAGCGGTAATCGGAGGTATTTCATTTGTATTGTACGGTATGATTTCAGCAATTGGTGTAAGAAATGTGGTGGAAAATCAGGTTGATTTTACAAAGAGCCGTAATCTTATTGTTGCGGCAATAATTCTTGTTTCTGCTTTGGGACTCGGAAATGCCGCTACCTTTACAATAGGCTCTGTGACTATTTCGTTGTCCGCTCTGGCTGTTGCATCAATTGCAGGTATCCTGCTTAATGCTATTCTGCCCGGCAAGGATTATACATTTAAAGAAGAGCCTGACGAAGCAGATACAGGGGTCAACTTTAAATTATGATACAGTAATCAATTGATTGAGTATAACTGCGCGCATGTTGTCCCCCGCCGTAATCGGCGGCGGGCTGCATATTTGTAATCAGCAAGAGTTCAATCTCCCGCTGATTACAGCAAAGCGCCGTAGGGGCGATTCACGAATCGCCTGTTTCGCTCTTGTCCCCGCCCAAGACGGGACAAGCCCTTATTGAATAATTAGGAATTGATAACCGTAATAAAGCCGTAAATGCAAGAGATGCTTTACGGCTTTTTATAGTATCAAGTATAACTTACAAAAACTATTTTATATATTATTTTATGATAACGGGTAAGCTCTGCATTATTTGCGGATATGATGAATGATATGAAAATGTGTTGAGACAATAAATAGAAAACATATATAAACAGAAAGGAAAAACCATAAATGAATAAAAGGATTTGCGATTCTATAACAGAACAGGTTCAGATAATTTCACAGGCAGATTTGAATGGATATAAAAGATTGTTCGGAGGTAAGCTTGCGGAATGGATAGATATTGTTGCCGCCGTTACTGCAAGAAGGCATTGTGAATATAATGTTACAACTCTTATGATCGATCAGCTGCGGTTTAAGGAGCCTGCTCATGCAAATGATCTGATCGTTTTAAGGGGAAACATAACATATGTGGGAAAAACATCAATGGAGGTATGTGTACGCTCTTATGTTGAAAAACTTAACGGCATGAGAAGGCTTATCAATACCGCGTATGTTGTTATGGTTGCACTGGATGAAAATGAAAATACAATCGAGGCTCCGGGATTGATCTTGGAAACAGAAGAAGAAAAACGCGAATGGGAAGCAGGCAAAAAGAGATATGAGCTGAGAAAACAAAGACGGAACGAATGCTTTTAAGATCGGTCTTAATATTGTTTTTGTATATATTAGATATGGATCTGCTTTAGCTAATAATTTGCTGTAGGTCCATATCTGTTTTTTTATGCTTCATAGGTAAAATTGCTGATTTAAGTAATTTACATATGACAGTTTTCTAACATTTTTTTGTTTGTGTTGAAATTTCAAAAAAAATATGATATGATAACTGCGGACAAGATGTCCCCCGCCACTGACGGCGGCGGGCTCCATATCTTTAATCAGAGTGAGAGCGCGATCTTCAACTGATTATATCACTGTATTGCAGTGTTCTTGTCCCCGCAGAATAACGGGACAAATTATTATTGAAAAAAATGAACCGAGTGGAAATTTGTGACTATATTATTAATGTAAAGGAAGAGGTCTATGAAAGCTGCGCAGATTAATATGCTTATAGATGAATATGGAAAAGACATATTCAGTTTTTGCAGAAAAATTACATACAGTTTAGAAGACAGCGAAGATCTATATCAGGAAGTCTTTTTAAAAGCACTTGAAAAACAAAAATCAATTGATATTGAAAACAATCCTAAAAGCTATCTTATTTCTATTGCAATTTCATTATGGAATAATAAAAAAAGAAAGTATGCAAGGCGTCAGAGAATTGCCCCTGAACAGTCGATGGATGCTGAAGAAAGCTATGAGCAGCCTTTTCATACCGAAACGCCGGAAAAGGAATTTTTAAAAAAAGAGCTGATCGATATTGTAAATAAAAGTATTTCAGAACTTGACGACAAGATGAGAATACCTGTTTTGCTTTATTACAACGCTCAGCTTCCGCTGGATAAAATAGCGGAAATTTTGGATTGCAGCGAGGGAACGGTCAAAAGCAGATTGTTTAACGCAAGACAAAAATTAAAAAAGAAATTGGAGGTGTATGGAATTGAACAACTTTGATTTAGACGAGCTTTTAAATGAGGCATTAAAACCTACGGAAGAGCCTTCCGATATCCTAAATGCCAAATTAAAACAAAAGATTAAAAAGAAAAAATTATACACCGGAAGAAGAATTTTTGAATTTTCAGCAGTGGGAGTTGCGGCTGTCGTAGCTATTTTTGCAATTGCTTTAAATGTTAATAATAATTTCGGAAACAAAGTTGAAAATGTACCGATATTAGGAGATATTTCACAAAATGACAAATTAATTGCAGATGCGGATAATAAACCTGAGCAATCTTTTGAAAATGCGAAAAATGATGATGAAAACAATACTGAACGGTCAAATGATACCGAAAAAAATATGAATGAAGATTCTACGGTAACTCAGAGCAAAGCTAATATGGTGATTGTTAGTGAAAAAGAGGAAAGTTCCGCAAAATCAGACTTTAATGAAAAAAATTTACAGGCGCAGGATACGAAAACATACAACGCGGAAAAAGGAACAGATATAATAATTAATTCTCCTGCCGAAAGCGCTGAACCTGTACCACAGACAGAAGAGGATATTATGCCAAAGGGAAAAAGCGTTTCAGAACCTGCACAAAGCGAAAATGAGAATAATGATGTGTCGGTGGCAAGTTCCATGTATGAAGAAAGTGAACCAGTACTTGAAGCATCAATGTTTAGTGCAGATATTGCCAATGAGTCTGATGCAAATACATCCGGAGGCGGCGGATCCAGTTCGGGTGCATCAATTACTGCAGTGCCGGATGTTTTGCCTGTTACAATAACGGCTGATGATGTGAAAACACTGACGGACGAAAACGGAAAGAAATATTCAGTAGATAAAAATACCAAACAAAGAGTAACTATAGGTTCGATTTTTGAAGAAGGTTATGATTACAATACGTATCTTTATCTTGAGATTATAGGTCAGATGAATGAATCAAAAGAAGAAATTTATTTTATTGACGGCAACAATGCATTTGATGAAATTACCGGAAACGAAGATTTTTATATTGATGGCAATAACGATTTGTATATTACTTTCGATAAGGGTGAGGTTGCATCTGAAAGTATTGGAACGGTTGAATTTAATGTTGGAAATATAAATTAATAAAAAGGGGTGTATTTTATGAAAAAAATTATTTCATCGGCATTGATTTGTGCAATGTTAATTGCATTGGGATCAAATGCAGTAATGGCAGAAAGCAACATGGAGAATGTTTTGGCAGATGTCAAAACAAGGATTATGGACACATCAGAGTTTGAAAAGTTTACATCAAGCACAGAAACCGATACATCAGGCAGAAATGTATACAATTTCATCTGGTCATCTCCTAATTCGGAAAAAAACGAAGTTCTGAACATTTCGGCTGATGATAACGGTGTAATTTTGAATTACAGCCGGCATAATCTGGATGATGCAATTGGCTACAGGGATGAACTGAATTTTAACAAGATGTCCACGGATGAGGCAATGGTGAAGGCGCAGGAGCTGTTAAAAAAATTAAATCCAACTATCGGCGATTCACTTGTGCTTGAGAAAACGTCACAAATAGAATCACTCTATGATAACGACTATTCATTCAATGTAAGCCGTATAGAAAATAACATTAAGGTATATGAAAATACAGGATATTTAACCGTGAATGAAGATGCAACGGAGATAAAAAGCTTTGGTATAAACTATACCGAAGGTCTTGAATTTGGAGACGGAAGCGTACAGATAAATTCTGATGATGCTTGGGCTAAATTTGCTGAAAACTCCGGTCTTGAGCTTGTTTATCTTACAAAGTATGAAGATAATAAAAAATCTGTATATCTTGCATATGTTCCCAAAATTGAATATGATGAATATATTGACGCACAAAGCGGTGAACTTAAAGAAATTAAAAGAATTTTATATGCAGCTTCAAGCGGAGGAGGAAGCATCGGTAATTTAAAGGAAGAATCATTAACTATGGACAGTAGTATCAATTTTACCCCTCAGGAGTTGGAGGAGCTGGAAACCGTTTCTAATCTTATATCCAAAGAAGATGCTGAGAAAAAAATAAGAGAAAATCAGTTGCTCGACATTGATGAAAATATGGTTCTTGATTCATTCAGAATATATAAAGATGCATATTCCGAAGACAGATATGCAAGCCTTAATTTTTCATATTCCTATGAAGATGGATATTACCATGCGTCTGCATCGATGGATGCAACAACCGGTGATCTATTAAGCTGGTATAATTATAATACTAAAGAAAAGGAAGATTCTAATTACAGTGATGAGGAGTTAAATGAAATTGCTCATAATGCTTTAAAAGAACTCTCACCTAAACATTTTGCAGATGATTCTCAGAGTGACTACAGAGAATATACACCGAAGTATTATAATGAGGAATATTATAAAAATTCGTCTACATATGAAATAACAATGTACAGATACGTAAATAATGTGGTTTACAGAAGTGACAGTGCAAACATTGCAGTAAATAAATCAAACGGCAAGGTAAGTAGTTTTAATGTGAATTATACAAATATTGAATTTCCGTCAACTGAAGGTATTTTATCTGAACAGGAAGTTATAAATAAGTTGAAGGAACAGACAAATCTTACATTGTATTATATTCCTCAGCCGTCTAATGATGAAGTAAGATACGATGATACCGTTGTACTCGGTTATAAGCTTGATGACAGATCAATGAAAATAGATCCTAAAACAGGGCTTATAAATAAGAATAAATTTGATACAGATAAAAATGCTATTACATATGATGATATTTCAGGTCACTATGCGGAACAGCAAATTACCACACTTGCAAAATTCGGAATTGGTTTTGAAGGCGGAAAATTTATGCCTGATGAACTTATCACTCAGAAGGATTTTATTGCATTGTTGGCAGCAACAGCATGTTTTAACCAGCCTATAGTTATAGGAAAAGGAACAGATACAAATTATTATTATGAATATGGAATAGACAGAGGACTTTTAGAGGTTGATGAATCAAAGGCAGATCAGCCTATTACACGACTGGAAACTGCTGTGTACATGATAAGGGCATTAAATTTGGAAGATGTAGCGGAACTTCAGGACATATATAATTGTCCATTTCCGGATGTTACCGACAATGTTGGATATGTAAGTATTCTTTCAGGTATGAAGATATTTAAAGGTGATGAAAACGGAAACTTTAATCCTGATACACAGCTTACAAGAGCTGATGCGGCAATTCTTATATATAATTATTTATCAAGATAATTGATTAAATTGGTGCAGACAAGAAAATCTTGTCTGCACTTTTTTAGTATGACGGGCATATCAATGCTCTGTGGTGAAAGTCCACCGAGGCGTAGTTACCGACGAACTTTAAAGCGACTTGCAAGTTTCACATCGTGAGGTGTGGGAGAGAAGAAGCAATAGCGAA
>CALXWJ010000091.1 GCA_944392335.1 uncultured Clostridia bacterium | reverse complement strand
ATAGCGTTACTACGGCCTGAACTGATCCTAATCGTTCAAATTCTTTTAATGCACGTTCCTTTTGTTCTTTTGTATACATATATTTTTACTCCTTTCGGAGTCCAAGAATATGTCCGCACCCCCCCTCCGATAAATCGAAAAACTCCGTAATATCCCAAATATGTATGATCTAATATTGGGATATCCCCGGAGTTTTTTATTTAATAATGGCTTGTCCGCAGTCGTAAATACATGTATTTCAATTTTTTATCAATTGAATATACTTATCGGCAGCTCTCAATATCTCACTGTCATATGTCAACAGTTCCATTGCCTCGTTATAACTGCACCACTTTAAATCCGCAACTTCACTTTTCTGCAATACAGTATTCGTTTTATCAGCTTCTGCGGCAAAATAAACTGCCTCTTTTTCCACATTTTGCCTTGGCGTATATTTTGTGACATATTTAAATTGCTGATCAATCTTCGGTTTTATTCCTACCTCCTCAAAAATTTCCCGTTGCGCAGTCTGAAGCTCTGTTTCATTATTTTCAACATGACCTTTTGGGAATCCCCAATGTCCTTTTGCATTTCCCTTTTTATTTAAAATTATAAGATACTCCCTTTTTCCCATATTGATTCTGTATACAACTGCACCGCACGATTTTTCATATTCCATCACATTATCCTCCGATCATTATTAAAGTTCAACAAGTTTATATTTAACCAATAATAGCATATCATATTATATTCACAAATGCAAGCAAAAAAACAGGAATTAATCAGTAGCTTCTATAGTATACTCAATTTTTATATTGACACAAATTCTTCTCAGTGGTAAAATTATATATGATGTATTATTAGCATTTCACTGATAATGAAATACTGATAATAACGTTTATAGAAATGAGGGCAATAAATGAAACCGAGACTTAATTCTGTTTTTCCGGGCATATCAATTGCCGGAAGCAGTGTCATAGATAATATCAAACTTTCCAAAAATAACAGAAGTATGGAAATTATATTGGATTGCAATATTTCCGATCATGAATTAGACAAATTGGAAGATGAGATTAAAGACAGATATAACCTCACTTCCGTTTTAATTAAAACCCATGATGATATCATACATGAAAAAATCTGGGCAAATGCTTACAAATACAACAAAGAATTTCAGGCACAAATCGCCCAATCTCTGAAAAACAGCAATCAAATCGGCATTGAAAATGATCCTGACAGGAAAAAAGCCGTAATAAGAGATATGATATACGGCCGTTCCATCCGTGATTACCTGACTCCTATTTTCAAGATCACCGAAGACTCTGGATATGTTTGTTTTTACGGCGAAATCACTAAGATCGAATGTAAGGAAATAAAAAGCAAAAAAACCGAAAAAGAATTTTTCATCGCAAAATTTGACATTACAGATTATCAGGATTCAATTACATCACAATTATTTATAGAAAAAACAGAAAAAAAACTTGACGCAATTAAAAGTGTTTCATCAAGATTAAAAAAAGGATTATACGTAACGGTTCGCGGAAAGGCACAATACAGCGATTTTGACAAAGAAGTTACAGTTTCCGCGTATTCCATAGCGGAAAGCTACGAGCCGCCCCAAAGAATGGATGACGCCGAGATCAAACGTGTCGAACTGCATTTACATACTCAAATGTCAGCAATGGACGGTGTATCTTCCGCCAAAGATCTGATCAATCGTGCAATAAAATGGGGACACAAAGCAATCGCTATCACCGATCACGGCGTTGTGCAGTCTTTCCCTGATGCGATGAAGGCATCCGATTTAAATAAAAAAATAAAAATACTATACGGCGTTGAAGGGTATTTGCTTGATGACAGCTTGAAAATCGTATATAACGAAAAAGGCGGAGATACAAAAAGTACGTTTGTTGTTTTTGATATCGAAACGACGGGGCTGAATAAAGATGTTTGCGGTATTACCGAAATTGGCGCGGTAAAAATAGAAAACGGAGAAATAACAGATCATTTTTCCACATTTGTAAACCCACAGATGCCTATTCCGAAAGAAATTCAAGATTTAACCGGCATTACAGATAATATGGTCAAAAATGCACCTACACAACAGCAAGCCGTTACAAAATTTTTGGAATTTTCAAAGGATTCTGTTCTTGTTGCTCACAATGCTCAATTTGATACAGGATTTATAAGAAAAACCGCCGATGAGTGTAATCTCGATTTTGATTTTTCAATCTTGGATACTCTGATGCTTGCAAGGTGTCTGTATCCTTCTTTAAATAATCACAGATTAAATACTTTAACAAAACATTTGAATATTATGCTTGAAAATCACCACAGGGCTGTGGATGATGCAAAAGCGACTGCCGATATTTTCTTAAAAATGCTTGATGAATTGAACAAAATGTCTATTACCGAGATCAATGACCTGAACGCATCGTTTGATTTATCCCAGGCCGTAAAGAAAAATAAAGCATATCATATAATAATACTGGCAAAAAACAAAACAGGTGTCAGAAACTTATATGAAATGGTAACGGCGTCTCAGCTTAAATATTTTTACAGGACTCCGAGAATACCTAAATCCTTGCTTGCCGAAAAAAGAGAAGGGCTTATTATCGGTTCCGCATGCGAAGCCGGAGAATTGTTTCGGGCTGTCGTTGAAAAAAGCAGTGATGATAAGATTGGTGAAATTACCGAATTTTATGACTATCTTGAAATACAGCCTATCGGTAATAATGCATATATGAAAAAGGATACCGACTTCCCTTTTGTCAATACCGATGATGATCTAAAAGATTTAAATCGTAAAATTGTGGAATTGGGAGAAAAGTATAATAAACCCGTTTGTGCCACGTGTGACGTCCACTTTCTGGACCCGGAAGGGGCAAATTTCAGAAAAATACTTATGCATTATAAAGGTTTTAAAGACGCGGACGAGCAGGCTCCTTTGTTTTTGAGAACAACAGAGGAAATGCTTGAAGAGTTTTCTTATCTCGGCAGCGACAAAGCATATGAAGTGGTTGTCAAAAACACAAATCTTATTGCTGATATGATTGAAGACGTATGTCCCATACCCCCTACAAAATGTCCGCCCGAAATTGACGGTGCTCAAGAAGGTATCATAAATGATTCATTTAATAAAGCACGTTCCATATACGGCGATTCTCTTCCTGCTCTCGTTAAAGAACGTCTTGATAAAGAGCTCCATTCGATCACGACCTACGGATTTTCCGTTATGTATAAAATTGCTCAGGAGCTTGTAAGAAAATCGCTGAGCGACGGATATCTTGTCGGATCAAGAGGCTCTGTAGGTTCTTCATTTGTCGCATTTTTATCAGACATTACAGAGGTTAATTCCCTTCCCTGCCACTACATTTGTCCGAATTGCAAAAACGTTGAATTTGTTGAAAATGAAACAGGTATGTCGGGCTGCGATCTGCCTGATAAAATATGTCCAAAGTGCGGCACAAAATACAAAAAAGACGGTCATGACATTCCTTTTGAGACCTTTCTCGGATTTAAAGGCGATAAAGAACCCGATATAGATCTGAATTTTTCAGGTTCATATCAGCCTGTCATTCATAAATATACCGAAACCTATTTCGGAGAGGGATTTGTTTTCAGAGCAGGAACAATCGGAACGGTCGCCGAGAAAACAGCGTTTGGATATGTAAAAAAATATGCGGAAGAAAAAGGATTAAAAATCAGAAATGCCGAAATGAACAGACTCGCGGCAGGCTGCGTAGGAGTTAAAAGAACAAGCGGCCAACATCCCGGCGGAATCATAGTTGTTCCTCATAAAAATGACATTCATGAATTTTGCCCGGTGCAGCACCCTGCCGATGATCCGAATTCCGATATAATAACAACACATTTTGATTATCATTCGATAGACCAAAATTTATTAAAGCTTGATGAGCTCGGTCACGATGATCCTACCGTCATAAAAATGCTTCAGGATTTAACGGGGCTTGATCCGCAGACCATCCCTCTTGACGATCCGGAAACGCTGAGTTTATTTACTTCAAACAAAGCCTTAAAAATACTTGACGGTTACGATATAGGAACGACTCTTGGAACGTATGGGGTACCTGAATTCGGCACTAAATTTGTTCGTCAGATGCTGGAGGATACAAAACCGAAAACTTTTTCAGAGCTTGTAAGGATTTCCGGGCTTTCACACGGCACTGATGTATGGCTTAATAATGCCCAGACATTGATTCAAGAAGGTATATGCGACCTTTCACACGCTATTTGCACACGTGATGATATTATGCTTTATCTGATTTCTATGGGTGTTGAGGCAGGTCATTCTTTTAAAATAATGGAAAGTGTAAGAAAAGGTAAAGGTTTAAAATCCGAGGATGAAGAAGCAATGTTGGCGGCAAATGTACCTGACTGGTATATAGATTCCTGCAAAAAAATTAAATATATGTTTCCAAAAGCTCATGCCGTTGCATATGTAACAATGGCATTTCGTGTTGCATATTATAAAGTTCATTATCCTCAGGCATTTTATATTGCCTATTTCAGCGTCCGTGCTGATGATTTTGATGCATCAACAATGGCTCTGAGTTTAGATGTCGCAAAACAGGCAATGAATGATTTAATGGATAAAAAGAAAAATAATACCATATCGCAGAAAGAAGAAAATGTTATTCCTATTTTGGAAATATGCATTGAAATGTATTCAAGAGGCTTGACTTTTGCACCCATTGATCTGTATAAATCACATGCAGTTAACTTTATCCCTTGTGAAGAAGGTATACGCCCTCCTTTAAATGCCATTCCCGGGCTGGGTGAAAATGTTGCAAGAAGTATTCAGGAAGCCCGTGAGACCGCTCCCTTTAAAACCATCGAGGATATAAAAAAACGTACAACCGTAACCCGTACAAATATTGAAACAATGCAGCAATTTCACTGTCTTGATAATATTCCGGAATCGGATCAATTTACAATATTTGATATGTAATATTATTGCTCTATAACTGCGGACAAAATTTTCCATCCGTCTCTCTTTAGGCGGTAAGTTTCATATCTGTAATCAGTGTGCAAGTACGGGCTCCCACTGATTGCAGCACAGCTTGCGTTCTTGTCCTCGTTGAATAATGGTCAAACCCTTATTGAAAGTAAGGGGTGCAGATATATCTTGAAAAGCTTATACCGCTGATCCAAGACTATACTGCACCCCATTTTTGTCAGTTTTTCTGTTAATACAGTTTTGCGGCAGACCTGATTGAAGATGTATAAAGAAATAAGTCGGTTTTGTTTTGTCATGCTCATAATCAACTATATCTGAAGCGCTTCCTATACTTACTGTAGATTTATTCAGGTTATATTTTAATACTGTGCAGCTTACAGGAATAGATTTATGCTTATAAATATCATTTACAACCGTCCCCTCTCCCAAAAACATCACATCTCCGATCCTTCTGTGTGCATATGTATATTGTGTTTTTTACAACTTCATAATACCACACAGTTCTTTTTCAAATCTAACCCCTGCTGAAGCCTGCCGGATTTAAATGTTCGGAACGTCAACAAAACTCTTTGCTGCTCATTAGCTGATTTGTGTCTTAATTAATACACAAATGGTCGCACTGTGAATTGTCATAGGGCGTGATATAGCACGTTCATTTTACCCTTGACAAATTGCAGTCGTGCATTTAAAAGCTCTTTGGCAAAAATCAGCGGAATTTTGTGAAATCATTATGCTATTTTTTCATTTTGACTTTACAAAACCTATTTCCCTTTCGGGGGCTTTTGCCCCCGATCTCGGCTAAGTTTTTATTTTGAAGAATATTTTAAGAAATTACTGCTTTCGCCTGCTATTTTGACAATTTTGCCAGCACAGTTGTATAAGAAAGCATATTCATCAACATTACATATTTCGTAATTATCTTCATAAGCTGATTTCCTTATAATAAATAATCAGTGGAAAAAACGCTTTTAGTATTAGTTCTTTAATTTGTCCTCATTACAATAATTTCATTTTTACATTTAAGTTTTTCCGCAGGCAGTTCTGTAATATTGCCATAATATCTTTCTCCGTTCACTTCAATATATTCAATATTTCTGCCTGAACCTTTCATATGTATATCCAATATTTTATTATTATAGTACAAGCCTAAAATTGACATTTCTTCTCCAGAATACGGATAAAATTTTAAACCATTCATATCAAAATCAACTCCGACTATGCTGTGAATAACAGCCTCATACCATGCACGTATTGAATATCCCTGCCAAGTGCCGGGATTTGATGTCCAATAGTCTAAAAACGGTTTTTCACTGTTTATGTAACAACTGATACCTTCCGGACACATCAGCATTTTTGTCCAGTTAGAAATCCAGCCTATAAATTGTTCTATTAAATCAGTTCTATTTGCTCTATTTATCATTCTTGTATAAAACTCACTATGCGCAGGCCACCAGCAATGACCCTGATTTGCATCGGCATCATATGCAATATCATCAGTCGAAAATGTTCTGATACCTGCCCTACAAATAAACTTATTTTCAAAATAATCAAGGGCTTCTTTGAAATGCTGTCCTGCTAATTCTTCGCAAAAACGATTATCCCATTTAATAGAAGTTGCATTATGTACATTTCTTGCTTTTAGTGTTATACTATCTGCTGAACTAAAATAAAATCCGCTTTCCTCATCATACAAAATTTTGTCAAAATTTTCTCTTGTTCTTTTTGCAAAATCATGAGTGATTTTAAAAGTTTCGTCATCATTCTTGGCTTTTGCCATTTTCTCTAATGCCCTTACCGCACAATATAATGTTGAATTGTTAAAACAACTTATGTCATTTCCTGTTTCTAGCACCATTTCAAGAAAATCGGGAATTAATGATTCATTTTCACAAAGACCTAAATTTTTAACCTCATTTTTTTGAAAATATGAAAATATTTTTTTTGCAAAATTATAGTATGGAGAAATATCACCGCCGTTTATAAAGTAACTGTATAAAAGACTAATATAAAAACCCTGCGCCGAAACTACACTTGTAAGTTTATGAGTCATATCTCTGTTAAAAAGATGTGCAAAACTTTTTTCGGCATCAGCTGTTTCTTGATATAACTTTAATATCTTACCCACAAATTCGGTATCACCCCAATAATTATATGCAAAAGGTGAACTCATAGAGTCCCATCCCCAAACCCAATAATATTCGGTTTTTGCCTTAACTGCGCCCTCGTATGTAGGAACTTTCAATGATTCCATATAAAGCGGGGCCAATGCAACAAAATTATTCAAATCCTCATATTTGCTTTTTAACACAGGGGCCTTTTTTATAACATTATCGTATCTTTTATTTTGTTCACATATAAATTCACTGCATTCGTCTATTGTTTTTTTACATTTGTTGAACACTCTGCTTTTGTCATAATCAAATGCTATTACAATAGTTGTTATTTCTTCAGATATATTATAATTTAATATGTTTTTTACATAACCTTTTTTTCTTTTTATATATTCACATTTTTTATTTGCACCGATTGCAGTATATGTATATCCTCCGCCTTCACAAAAACTTATATATAAAATATCATTCTCCATGGTCCAAGAATCCCATTCTCTTTTATACGTGCTCTTATATCTGTAATCACCGTTTTCATGCGTCTGCAACGAAAAAGCATCATAAAATTCAACTGACAGTTTCAGTATTTTTTCAATCTTTGAATTTGATTTAACTGAAATATATACAGAATTATTAATGATTCTTTCTTCAAATATGAACTCTGTATCTTCATAACGGAATTTTGCCAAAAAGCCATATGGCATTAATGTAACATCAAAAAAATCAAGCATATATTTATTGCCGTTATCATCTAAGAGAAATTTCAAACCACCCCACATATCTGCAACAAAAGTTCTTGGGGTTCCTTTTGTTTTAGGATTAAAATACTGCATTTCCTTAATTCCATATTCATCAATCTGAATAGCTACTAAGTCATCAGTAAACCATCTCGGCAAAAGCGGTATTCCTTTTTTTGAAAAAACCTTTCCTTTATTTACTGTATAATTTATATCCATTTAATAATTCTCGTATAATACAATTATGGATTAATTAAAGATAATTGTTTTATACTTTTCCTTTCTTTAATTTTTCATAATTTATCTCCTCTTTATTATATTTGTTATAAATTCATAGAAATCCTTGCAGCTGCAAGAAATAACATCTTTTAAATTTGATATTCTTTTAATAGATTATTAATTCCATTCCAACCGATGTTTTCTTCTAAATCCAATTCATATGAATGTCCGTATGTATGAAATACTTTTAAGTCCCCACTTTTTATCTTTATAAATTCGTCTGTTAATGACATTATATTCCCTAATTCTTCAAAGTTTTTACTTGTAAAATCCTGATGAAATTCTCCGTGTGAGCAAACTTCAAACACATCATAAACATTTTTTTTACATCCTCTGTTTTTATATATCGGTCACGGCGGTTATTTTTCAAATTCCCCTTCTTTCCTAAATACCCTGTACATAAGCCAAAAGTTGCTTTTAAGGTATATTTACTGTCAATTTTATTTTCATAACTTAGTAGGACAATTTTACATAGTTAACCAATATATCTTTAATTTTGTGTGTACCGCACTTTTCGTCTGTTACGATTTTAATTCTGTCGCAATACATCGGAGGGAACTGACAAATTCTTTTATGTCCTACGGTTTCTCCTATATATACCTTCTGAAATTTATTATTAAATTCAGGTCCTACATATATTTCAAAGCTTTCAATTTCTTCCTCTGTATACTCTTCGCTCAAAATTACTGTATTCAGTAATGCAGGCTCTTTTAAAGTTACTACATATTCATTCTTACTGTATTCAATATTTTCATTATGAATTATAGGATTTTCCGTAAGGCTTTTTACAGCCTTTCCAAACTCTAAAAATCTTTGTGCATACTCATTAGAGATTTTTCCATTCCTATCAGGTGCAATGTTTATCAGCATATTCGAGCCTCTTCCCACACTGTAAACATACATTCCCATTAACTCATCAAGGCTTTTTAACCGTGCATTTTCAGTATAAAACCAGTTATGGAGAGTTATTGCTAACATACAGTCACATTCGCCGGGCAAAAACATTTTTTTATCTAAAGTATCTGTATCATGAGTGTAAATAGATTTACCTACTGAATCAACAATATTTTTGTTATTCATAGGGGCAATTCCCATTTCATTGCCTATCCAGCGAGTATCCGGATCCCACATATTAAATATCATAATATCAGGCTGCAATCTTCTTATTGTTTCAACAATTTTAGAAACATCATATTCGTGATCTTCACTTCCTGCGCCATCAAACCATATATAATCAATTTCCCCGTAATCAGATAGCAATTCCTCTATCTGATGTACAACATATTCGTTATATTCATCCTGAGTAAAATTCTTCATTCCCCATTGTGATGGATTTAAATATATTCCAGGATTTATATCATACTTCCTGCAGGCATTTACAAATTCTTTTACTATATCACCCGTACCGTTCTTATAAGGTGATAATTTTATTGTATAATCACTGTATTTTGACGGCCACATAGCAAACCCATCGTGGTGTTTTGCAGTAAAAACAGCATATTTTGCGCCAGCTTCCTTTATTACTCTGATCCACTGTTCACAGTCAAGATTCGCAGGATTAAATGTTGCAGGATCCATTTTCTTTTCAGCATGATCATCCATTGAGTTATATGTTCTGAGACCGTAATGAAAGAAAACGCCCAATTCTCTTTCCAAAAATTCTTTTTGTCTTTTGGTTGGTTTTGTACTCATATCAAGTTCCTCCGGAAAATTAATAAAAATTATTGCCGAGGACAGGTATTACCTGCCCTCGTACAATTTTATATTTTATCGCTTTTTATTGAATAAATGCTTCGCACAACGGTGTGATTTTGTCAAGGCTGTCAAACATCATCAGCTTGACTTTATTACCCTCTGTAGGGACAAAACCTCCACCAGACACTATACTTGTCAGATATGTTGTGTCTTCTGACGGAATGCCATATTTTTCATCATATGTAAGTGTATGATCCACAGCCTTACATTTAACTAATTTGTTATTTGAATCAAATTCTGCAATAATTATGACAACATCTTTATCATTAATCTTTTTATATGTTCCGTTATGTGAATCAGTTTCCATTTGGTCATCTATAATGGTCATATTTTCATCAGCATACCCCAATGTTCTTACAACATTTGAAGCTACTACCGTTATATTTCCATCTATATAAGACATGATCCTGAACGGTTTATCGGATTGTGTGACTGTAAACGGATTCTCATATGCCATACTTGCTGCCCATTTTGCAGTTTCAATTACATCCTCATCAAAGACGGTCTTGCCGGCTTCGTTTTCTGTTGTATACCTAACATTTGGCGCCCATGTCAAATCATCAATACTTAGTTCAGGAATAAGAGTCTTAATCCATGCCATTGAACCTATATACATACCGATATCTGCAATATGAGTCAGATCCCTCTGCAAACCGCCAATCATGGAAAACTTTGTTGTTGTTCCCTTTAAACCGCCAAGATAGCTTGTTCTTGCATTCTGAATTGCAGTTCCAGTGGGAAGGATATAGTCAAACCTTGGATTTCCATCAACGTGAATTTTTGTCTGATTAATGATATTATTGTAATCATACATCTCATTGCCGTAGTTAGGACGATTATTTGAATATAAATTATAATTCTGATTTCCTACACGGTTTATTCCCGAGAACTTCTGATTTTGTGACCAAATCATATTAAAAGCAAGCTTCATATTTGGATTTGTAGCATTTTCTATTATATAGTCAGCAACATAGTTAAGCCAATTTTCTCCGTCTTCAACCCCATCATCAATACCGTTTAACCCATAGGTTGCATCAGGGAACCATGGCTGAATAACAATTACATCCCAATCATCAGCTGTTATCCCGTAAAGAATATTATTTTTGCCTCCGTTAAATTCAACCGCTCTTCCGCCTGAAGTTATTTCTCTGTATATATAATCAGTATCATTATTTATAATATGATTATACACATTTATAATATTTCTTCCTGCATACATTAAATTACCGATTTTCATTTCTTCAACGCCCATATGGGTTGCAACTTCCCAAAGATGATTTATAGCAATATCTTCTGAATAGCTGTTTCCTATTACAAGTATTCTTAAACCTTGTCTTAATTCATAGTTTTTGAGATTATCCTCAGCAAATTGCAAGGTGTATGAATTTGGATAACATAAAATTGTGGAATTTTCATCGAAAGAATTTATATCTATTTTTTCTGTATCATACGGTACTCTGATTTCACTTTCACATCCCGCAAATGCATTGGCTGAAAGCTCTGTCACACTGTTCGGAAGCTCGACATAGGCGTTATTTATTCCGCTGAACAGATTTGCTCCAACACCGGTTATTCCATCTTCAATATAAACCTTTTTAATATCTTGCACAAAGCTTTCCCACGGTGCAGCTGAAACCGTATTCAGATCACCTATGCCGTAAACTTCAAGAGTTCCCTCATCCGATACAAGCCAATCAGCGTCAGTTCCTTCAATTTTGCCTTTAGCCTTAATGGTTTCTCTTGTAATTCTTTCTTCTTCAATATTCTGTGCGGCAGCTGCCGAATCTGCTTCCACATAATATGTAACATCATTATTCCTGCTGCCGGATACATTTGTAGGAATAGTTGCTGTATCACTTAAAAAAGCAATACGTTTCAAATCACTTGCCGAAGCAAATCCGCCAACGAATTCTACATTTGCGGGTATTTCTATAAATTCCAAGTTATCCGATTCATTAAATGCACCGTGTCCAATTGATGTAACAGAATCAGGTATAATGACTGTCTTTAATGCAGTTGCAATATTAAATGACCAACCGGGTATATTTGTTATTCCGTTTTCAATAACAATTTTCTTCAGATTTCTTATTCCTAAATTATTCCAGGGAGTTTCTGTGCTTGTACCGGAATTGTCTGCAGGGATAGCACCCTCCCCCGAAAGGGTCATAGTATCATTATTAATAACCCATTTTATTCCGGTTGAAAGTGTTCCGCCTATAGTGTATGCAATATCGTTTGCGACTGCATAATCAACTGCAGTTTTTGTAGAACAGTTAAGGGTAAAACTTTGTTTTGTATTTAAGAACGCATTTTCACCGATAGCAGTGATATTTTCTTCAACATTAAAACTATCCATGGCCCTGAAGCCCGCAAATGCATAGGCACCGATTGATGTAACTGTATTATCAATTATTATATATGTTATTTGTGATGCATAATCAGACCATGGTGCAGGGTTTTCTAAGCTGTAATCAGGCATTACACCTGTACCGTTAATATATAACTTATTATCTTTATCGATTATCCATGAAAGATACTCATTTATATCTCCTGACGCAAGGTTTGCAACCAGTTTAACACCGTAATCCTTAAATTTATTATAAAATTCTTCTGCCGCAGTGTTACCGGCTGACGCATATATTATCAAATCCTTAGGACTACTTTCTGAAATTGTGCCGAAAGCATTTTCATCTATTGTTGTGACACTGTCAGGTATTGTAATTTCAGAAATGCCTGTATTTCTGAATGCAAATGCACCTATAGATTCAAAACCGTCAGGCAAAACCACTTCTGTTAACCTTACTGCATTTGCAAATACGCCGTCACCTGCAGATGCCTGCGAGGCAATTCCTTTTGATCCTTTTTCAAAGGTCAGGCTTGTTAATCCTCCCAAATTAGCAAAAGCAGCTTCCTTAAAGTCAACAATTGACGCAGGAATATATAGACTGCTCAATTTGCTCATCGCGTCAAATGCTCTTGTATTTACAGTAGTTATACTGTTAGACAGATTAAGATGTGTTACTGTTCCCAATTTCCAGAATGCATACGGTTGAATAACAGTTACTGTATCAGCTATTGAAATTTCCTCCAATGATGATAAATTATCATTATTAGTACTGTTATTATAGAACATATTTTGTGCGATTCGGGTTACGCCGTAATCTATCACCAGCGTAGAGATATCAGCCGCATATTCTTGCCACGGTCGTACGGCAGTGTATGCTCCCACCTGATTTCCTTGACCTCCGACTACTAAAACACTGTCTGTTTCGCCCGAAATATTTATTTTATATACACTCCATGTAGCTGTGGCATCCGGTACAGCCATTACACTGCCGGAATATACCTCGCCTGCTTTATATACATAATAACCGTTAATTCCTTTCAGCGGTGATTTATCACTTACACATATCTTTGTTTCTGTAAATGCATCCAAAGCCACTGATGTTACTGTATCTGGCAATTCAATTGCAAGCAAGTTTGAGCTTGTGAATGCACCTGAACCAATTGATGTAACAGTTGAAGGCAATATTACAGTTTTTATATTATTACATCCGGAAAATGCATAATCACCGATTTTTGTAATACCCTCACTAATTTTTACAGTACGAATCTGGTTTGCAAATACGCTCCAGCCCGATGGTAAATCTACAGTAAAATCAGGGATAGCCCCAATTCCGTCAATTGTAAGCTCACTTCCTTCAACCCACCATAAAAGTGCACCTTCATTACCTAATCCGTCCAAAGTATGGAAGACATAAGTTTTAGATGTTATATCTTCTCCATTTCTATTTTTGATATATTTTCCGTTCAGTTGTTCCGCATATGATCCATTTACACCATATACATTAATATTTCCGGATATTGTTTGTACGGCATTATATGTAAAGCTATTTAAAGAAACATTAACATCTTTACCTATTTTTATTGTATTAAGATAGCATGTTCCCGGTCTGTATGCACCGTCAGCTATTACAATGTCGCCAAAAAGATTAAGTTCACTCAAATAGCCGCTGTTGTTTGCCTGAAATTCTAATGTGCCGCCATTGATTGTAACCTTTCTGAACTGATTTAAGCTGCCTTCTTTGAATATCAAGTCACTTGCTTTTTCAACCTTCGGAAATACCATAGTTTCCAGTTTCCCAAACATATTCGGTGTAATTTCTGTTGCATTATGAGTATAATTCCCCGGGAATGTTGCTTTTGACAGATTAGAACAGCCTGTAAAAGCTGAATAATAAAGTTTTGTACAGCTTTCGGGATAAACTATTTCTTCAAGATTTGTGTAGTATTCAAATAATCTTCCGCCGACAAATGTAACCCCCTCTGGAATTATGACCTTTTTGATTTCATCCTTATAGCTTTGCCAAGGATTAAGAGCGGGATTTTGTTGGTTTGCTATTTCGGTTGCGCCGTCAACTGCTTCAAATGTAAATAATCCGTTGCTGTCTAAACTCCAGTTGAACTTATTTGACACTATTTCCTCTGGTGTAGCTGCAGCTTGACCATTTTCCGCTCTGCCATATACGCCGTTTGCAATAACCGTTGCAGCTTCTGCATATGTAACAGCAACTGTCATGGACAATATCATGGCAATTGATAATAATACACATATTATTTTTTTCATATATTTTTTCTCCTCTTCTTATTTTATTTTTTATATAGCTTATCCCTTTACTGCGCCAAGCATAACTCCGCCCATAAAATATTTCTGAATAAAAGGATAAATTGCTAAAATAGGCAGCATTGCTATTATTGTTGTTGCCGAGCGAATGGTAATAGGCATAATAGCTATTGAATCACCTGTAATAATTGTGTCAACCATCTGTGTCTGTGCCGAATCCATCATACGCTTTAGCAACAGCTGAACAACAATTTTCTTTTCATCATTAATATAAATCAATGAATCATACCATGCATTCCAATGCCCAACTGCTATCCACAGTACCAATGTCATTATCACCGCTTTTGATAGCGGAACATATATTCTGGTAAAAATCATAAATTCGGAAGCGCCGTCTAAAATTGCAGATTCGTGCAATGATTCAGGAATAGATTTGAAGAACGAACGTGCAATTATGACATTATAGGCACTTATTAATCCCGGCAAAATGTAAACCAACCTGTTATCAAGCAAATGAAGTCCTTTTATTACAAGATATGTAGGAATTGTTCCGCCGTTAAAAAGCATTGTAAATATTAATATATTTGAAAATATTTTTCTCCCGGGCAATTCATTTCTGCTCAAGGCATATGCATACAGCAACGAAACTGCAAGTGCTGCGAATGTTCCTGCTACCGTTCGTAATATGGTGTTAAAATACGCTATACCTATATTCTCATTTTCCAATGCCAGCTTATATGATTCTAATGTAGGATTTAATGTGAATAAGTGTAAACCGTCCTTGACGGAATCCGCTGTTGTACTCAACGACATTGTTAAAGTATAGAGGAAAGGATATATACACATAATGCCGAAGCATATCATAAAAAATATATTGAATATACTGAAAAATTTTTCACCTTTAGTTCTTTTCATATGTCATATCCTCCTTACATAATTCCCATTTCATCATCGCTCAGCTTATTCACTATCTTATTTGTTGCAAATACAAAAATCAACCCGACAACCGATTTGAATAGACCTACTGCAGTACCAATAGAATAATTATTCTCACTAAGCTGTCTTAGAACATAAGTATCAATTATGTCTGCAACATTATATAAGGTAGGATTATATAAGTTATAGATCTGGTCAAATCCTGCATTCAGAATACCACCGAGATTTAATATCAGTACTGTTGTAACTGTTGGCATGATTGTAGGTATTATTATGTGAATTACCTGTTTGAATCGTCCTGCTCCGTCAATTGTTGCCGCTTCAATCAGTGAATTATCTATACCGGATATTGCCGCTAAGTATATAATCGTTCCCCAGCCGACAGTCTGATATATGTTGGTTACAATAAGCAAGAATATAAACCAGCCTTCGCTTTTGAAAAATGCAATACTTTCATTCAGGCCGAGCATTTTAAGCACCGAATTAACAGGTCCTTCTATGGAAAATAACATTGTAAAAATATTACCCAAAATAATCCAAGAGAAAAAATGTGGAAGGTATGAAATGGTCTGCACACATTTTTTTATTTTGCTGTTATGTATTTCATTTAAAAGCAATGCTAAAATGATAGGTGCGGGAAAGCTTGTTATCAGCTTCAGAAAGCTGATAACAATTGTGTTTTTAAGTATTCTCGGGAATTCCATTCCTGTGAACATTTTTTGAAAATTCGCAAAGCCAACCCAATCGCTTCCGAAGATTCCGTCCCGTATCCTATAGTCCTTGAATGCCACTAAAATTCCGCCCATCGGAAGATAGTTAAAGAGTATGAGTGCAATTAATCCCGGCAAAAGAAACAACAGCAGCTGCCAATGCTTTTTTATACCTATAAACGAAGATTTTTTTATTTTATATGATGTGTATTTCTTTGTCATAATCATAATTGGTTGTTCCTCTCAAATATTTCAATTGCTATATGAGTAAATTATTCTGCAACAACTTCTTTTAACATTGCATCTATATCCTCAGCCAAAGGTACAGTTTCTTCTTCTAATATTTTTCCGCCATATTGTTCCCATGTTTGTGTAAACTCTTCCATATATGAATCAATGGGCTTTGTTCCTGTTATAATGTCAACCATTAATTTTATCTGTGCGTTTCTTAAGGTTGTAAAATAATCAGCTGATGACGGTAATAAATCAGGTTTTAAAAATGCATCTGTTGTTCCCTTTGCGCCGTTTGCCGCTTTATTATAAGCATCAATCTTTGCCTTTAATGTATATTTTTCATATGCTTCAAAACTTGGTGACACAGGCATGAAGAATGTAGCTGATGAGAAATTATTTACAATTCCTGCCGTATTTCTTATCTCTGAATCATCATAAGGTGAAATCCATTCAATTCCGTCTGCTATAGATTCTGAACCCTCGGCAAGTTTATATGTAACTCCTTCTTCCCCTAATCTGACAGCCTTCATCACTTCTTCGTCGCTTACCATTGTATTTAATATCTCCAAAATTTTTTGAAGCTTTACTTCATCATCTTCCAAGTGTCTGCCAAAGGCGACAATATGAGCGGCACTTCCCCATATAAATCCGCCGCTTTTGCCTTCGGGACCTTTTACAGGATGAGCATCTGTAACAATTGCATTAGGATTTAAGCTCTTCGTAAGGTTTTGTATCGCTGTTTTATCTGTTTCGTCATAGTATCCGCCCAATTGATTGATAAAACCAATTTTTCCGTTTGCAAATTTTTCTTTTGCCGTACCAGAAACAGAATCTGTAATAAAGTCGGGGTGAATCAAGCCTTGCTTATACCAATTTGTAAGCGTTGTCAAAGCCTCTACTGTGTTTTGTTGTAAGCCTCCGTACACATTGCCGTCTTCAGTTTTAACCCAGTCAAAGGGCATTGCGCCGTATGCACCGAAGATATCCTGGAACATTGCATTCCAGCTAATTGCACCTGTCATACCATATGTATCATCAACACCGTTTCCGTCGGGATCGTTATATGTGAACTTATATAATGCATCACCCATTTCGTCAATTGTCTCTGGGATTTTATCAATTCCTACATTTTTAAGCCAATCCTCTCTCCATAAGCCGATTTTAACATTGTTGTTTTCATATGCCAAATTCGGGATGCCGAAGTTTTCTCCATCGACTCTTGAATATGACCATGCTCTTGGTTCTGTTTCATTAATAATATTATAAACATCAGGCGCATATTGTTTTATTGTTTCATAAGAAATCTTTGCTATGAAACCCTGTTCTGCATCCTGGACCACATTACTGGGGTCAAACTCATAAATAAGATCCGGGATGTCATCGCCTGCAAGCATCATTGCCTTTTTGTCCTGATATTCACCGTAGGTTATGAATATTGGCTCTAAATTTACATTAAATTTTTCTTCAATGTATTTTTCAATTGTTTCATCCGGTGTACCGACTCCATCAATAGGAAATCCCATCCACCTGATTGTTATTTTCTCATTCGGATCTGTAGTTGTCTCCTTCTTTGAACATCCTGCAAAACCTGTCACCATAACAATCAATGCAAGTACCAATGATAATTTTCTTTTCATAATAATACCTCTCTTTCTATTTTACAGTTACTTCAACTGTGTACTGTCTTAAAATATCACCGTTCTTAAAGCAAACTCTGACATTAGTTGTGCCGGGGTATTTTGCTATAAGCTGTTCATTTTCATTAACTTGTGCAATTTCCTCATTGTCGCTGTACAAATACATTTCTAAAGAATTTCCGATGTATGTTTCGTATTTTTCACCGAAAGCAAAATATTCTAAATCGACTGTATCTCCCTGCTGAATTTCATATCTATCCTTTAAAACTATTTCTCTTACTATATCCTGATGCTTTATACAGTAACTATCCTCTAACCCGGAAGCAGTTATGATTTCCTTTGCTTCCTCCGGCCATACAGCAAATTCACAAACGTTATGGCTGATGATCTGCCCATGGTATTCTTTATTATTAGGGAAACTTAAACCGTATGTACCGAAATTGTTATTAAATACTATTCCCGTACCGTCAGAATTTCCGGCTCCCGAATCATTCGGTCTCCAATTTTTAAGATAGTTTTCTGAATATTCATCGACACAATTCCAGGAATGAGTACCGTCAATAACATTATTTGTAATGGTGAGGTTTGTAGAACCGTTATCATTTGCAATCCCGCTTGTTCTTCCCCACCCATAGGTTGTATAATTTCCACTGATAATATTATTTCCCTGTGTTGCTCCGAAAGTATAGATTGCAGAACCTTCAACCATATTATTTACAGTGTCATGAACATAATTATTTAGAATATACAATCCGCTTATATAATTATCGTCTGCTACATGCCCCATATGAATACCCATGTAAGAAACATTAAAGATTTCATTATTTTTTATTTTAGTGTCCTTTACATAGGTTGTGGATATTGCACTTCCTCCATGATAATCTGTGCCTATGGAATGAATAAGATTATTTATAATTGTATTATTTTTATTTTGGTTTTCTTCGGCAGGTTGACTTTCCTCTTCTGTTCTTTGGCCGCCCAGACATATACCATTAGCCGAGATATCATATATTTCATTTCCTATAATATCGCATTCGCTTACACCCTGCATCAACTTCAACCCGACAGAACCGAGCTTTGTAAACGTACAATTTACAAAATCAATGTTTTTTGCAGTTATTACTTCTACTGCACCGTCCATGAACCTATAATCTCTGTCCATATCTGTCCACATTACGCTGTTTTGTCCGCCGAAAAATCCCTTATCTTCTGTGGGCTTATTCCATGTTGTATAAGAAAACACCAAATCATCAAATCTGATATTTTGTGCATTATTAACTGAGATAAGTTGTTCTGTTACAGGTAAAACTGCTTTTGCTGTTTTGATATTCTCAAATTTTCTTGGCCTGTAATAGATATATCCGTCATGAGTGTTTAAATACCATTCGCCCTCTTCATCAATAAGTTCATATGCGTTCTCATAGGAATAAACATTATCCGGGAAATACACTGTATCGGTTTCAATAATTCCTGCATTTCTTGTAAGCAATATATTCCAAGCGTTCTGATTAAGATTTACTCTTATTTTTCCGTTTTCTTCTGTAACAGAGTCAACTCCGCATATAGGAGCTGTCCATCCCTTATGAAAATAAACCTCTAAATCCTCGGGATATTTAAAGGATAAAAGTTCTTGATTTTCACAAAGTATACCGTTTTCATCAACAGTGTAATTTGTAAATCCGCCTTTATGCCCTGCTCTTTGTGCTTTAACTCCGTCAACATAAAATTGTCTGCTGTTAATATTTGTTCCGACATACGCTCTGTAAATATTCTTGTTTTCATCAAATACTACCCAATCAGAAATCTGTTTTCCACCAGATAAAACAGCCGGGCCATCACCATATGACGTGTATATTACTTCAATATCACCACTATCGCTTTCGGTAAATTCAAGCGGTTTATCTATTATATATTCTCCCGCCTTTATATTGACATAAATTTTATCAATATTTTCATTTTTTTCTGCGTTTAATGTATTAAGAGAGTTAGAACTGCAGTCTGAAGTTATTTCTTCAAATGTCCAGCCTATTGTTTGAGCAAATGCTTCGGCTGTTGAATCCTTATAGCCTGTAACAATTCCGGTATTTGGAATATTATAGAAACAGTTTGTACTGAATATTGTATTTGGATTTAACACAACAATTTTTTCAAGATTGTTTATTCCTGAGAAGAAATAACTTCCTATACTGTTCCAGCTTGAAGGAATTATTATTTCTTTTAATCCGTTTATCTGTCTGAAAGCACTCCCCCATTGGTTTGATGCATCTGCTCTTGCGATATTAAAGCCTTCTTCAAAAACTAATTTTTCAAGTCTGGATAAATTATTAAACGAACAGCTTCCTATCATTGTTACAGATGCAGGAATTATAAGTTCTTTTATAGGAACAGAGAGCCCATTTCCTGTAATGTATCCTTCTCCTATAAGGTTTGTATTGGATGAAAGATTTATGTATTCCAATCCTGTACATTCTGCTATTTCATTCTGACTTAGTCTTGTGACCGTATCAGCAACAGTATATCTTTTCAAATTAGCATAATCGCTTACGCCATCGGTTGTTCCACTGAACAAATAATATGGCGTCCTTGTTATCCCCGGCTGAATGATCGCTGTTGTTATTTGTGCTTTATAATCCTTCCATGGAACAGTTGCCTGAAAATCACTTTTAACATTTACAAAGTATCCCTCACCTTCAAATACTAAGGTGTCCTCATATAATGCCCAACCTATATTTGTATTTCCCGACGGTGAAATTACTGAGCTTTCTGCCTCTCCTGCAGTATAAGTTTTGTATCCTTCTTTATAAGCAAAAACAGAATTCTTACTTACGCATTTATTAGTCGACGCCGGGAAAGCACCATTTTTTACTGAAGTTACATTGTCTCCTAAAACAACAGCAATAAGATTTTCACAGCCGCTGAATGCATTTTCTCCTATATATGACAGACTATCGGGTAAAACGATATTTTTAAGCTGTGTACAGTCTGAAAATGCTTCAGCGCCTATAGATGTTATGCCCTCTTTCAATATAAGAGTTCTTATACTGCCCTTATACTGCGCCCACGGTGTTTCGACATCAAAATAATTTTTCATGTTTCCGGTTCCGGAAATTTCAAGAACATTATTTTCATATTGCCACTTCAAATCATCTGTTCTGTTATATTTTTTTAAAAGCTCTCTTACCTCTGTCTTAGCCCTTTCAATCGTTTTGAACGGATCATTTATTGTTCCGGGATTTTCATCATTTCCTTCTTCTCCATCGACGTAAAGTAATATAGCGTTTTCATCCCTTGAGATATCCTGTTTTCGGGATAAAGGTGACAAATTCCCGTCCCATATGAATGTGCTTACTTTATCGGCATTTTTAATATTTAAAGAAAAATTTTCTCCGCTTTTTACATCTGCTATTTTATCTGCATTATAAGAAGCATTAAAATAATAAGGCATTGTATCATCATATATATCTGCGACTATTCTTCCTTCTAAAGAATCTGACAAAGGATTTAAAACCTTTTCATAATATTTTACAGTAAAGCTATTGTCTCTTAACCTGACAGTTCCCAAATCGACCGTTTTTTTGTTTTTAACCTCTCCATACATGACAGGATACATATCACAGGTTACATTTTTATTCAGATATTCACTCATATTGTCAATTTGTGTGTCAATGCCGTATATGATATCAACAACTTCATTATCAACCTTATAGAATGCTATTGAACCGGTGTATTGAAGGAAAAATAATGGATCAAACATATTAGGCCATGAATTTGCCACAACCTTATCACAGGAGGTTTCAAGCCTTAATTTCCCTCCTACATACATATCTCCGGACTGACGTACTGTAACATCAGGATTGTAGGGCATTACACTGAAGCTGTCAAGATAATATGCAGATATCCTTTTTTCAGTATCTTCACCAAACCAACTTGCCCATGTCCCATCTGCTATTCTTATTCTTATTAAAACCGTATCCGAGCTGCCTAACTGACCGTTCCAGGTAAAATATGTTTCAACATCATTCCATTCATTTGCTTTAAAATTATTATTTTGAACCGAAAGCATGGCATATCCAGTTTTTTCTCCCTCTTTGCCCTGTCCGATTATATGAAAATTAAATCTGTCTGACAGAATATCCTCAGAAATTTTAACTCTTGCTTTGAGTTTATATGTTTTTCCCTTTTCCAATGTCACATAATAATCGGGAGATGATGTAAAATCACTTGACAGATCAAATCTAAATGCCCCTGTTTCCGATGCTGATTCATCAAAGGAGAATAATATTTTATTATACTGAGCGTTTATGGCGCTTGTCTTTAATGTATCTGAATAGTCATAATTATACTGCTCATCTATAAAGCCCCCGGCAAAAACCTTATCATCAAAATAATTCGGTTTGTTCTGAGTATTTATACTTACCGGCGAAAACGAACCCTTTGAAACTGTGCCAGCATTATAGGTTATATATTGCAGAGGCGTACCCTTTTCATCAACAGGCGAATATTTTAAAAATAATTCCTTTCCCTCTGCTAAAGATGGAATTTTGAACGGGATTTTTCCATCCTGTGTATAACCGTTTTCAATGACTCTCTCATTGTCATTATCTTTTATATAGATATTGTAATAATATTTTTTATTGTTGGAAATGTCAAACAGGACATCACTTCCCGATTTTATATCTCCTGTAACACTGACATTACCCTCTGATACAGGTACGACAAACAGCTTATCAATATAATATTTACCGCTTGACGTACGGGAAGTAAATGAAATCAAATCAAGAACTCCGTCATTTTCATCACACAAAAATTCAGTCTCAAAATATGTCCAATCATTTCCTGACGATTTATCAATTGTTAATATTTTATTCTTGCACAAATTGCCGGAGGATTTTATTTTTATTACAAACCCATCAAGTGCGTTTTTTGCAAATGCACCTATTTTATAAATCTTTCCCTTTTTAAAATCAAGATTATAGCCAAAATCTTCATTTTCATCAGATTTAGTGATACTCACCGATGCATTTGAATTATGACCGTCATATGTTATTCTTTCAACAGTGCTGTTCTGAAAATCACACAAAAATCCATCGGTAACTTCAAAATCCTTATATATCCAATCTGCTCCAAAAGCATCAGCATAAGCTGATGCTCCAAAAAGCATTACAGACAATAACAACAATATGATAATTTTATTGCTCTTTGTCATTAAGATGTTCTCCTATCTATTTTTTCGGATCCGGAATTGAAAGTGTGACGTTTGCATTATTACTTTCTGTGGAGTGAACACCAAAATATCCTCCGCCTGATAAAACAGGTGCATTTACAACGTTATATTGTTGATTGTTAATATAATCAATACCGTCAAATACCTTTAAGCCATCCAGATAAACAACTACTCTTACACCTTGTTCTACATCGAAAGCACCGATACCCACATCGTATTCTTTTCCATATTCAAACTTGATACCAGGTCTTCCTCCGTAAATTTCAACTGTACCGTCGAACATATTTCCCTGTCCCCACAATATGCTTCTTTTACCATTATTATATCTCTGCCATTCTAACGAGTTTTCATAAAATGTTATAATATATTCATTGTTTAAATGAGAATAAGAATCGCTGCAGTTCAGTGCGATTGACGGCCAACCGCCACCATGATTAACAGTCATCTTGAAGTGAAGAAGTTTATTTTCAAACCTTTCCTTATTATAAATCATAATCATATCGGAATTGAGCTTTATTTCACCCGGTGACTGTGTTTGTATTCTGTTTGTACCTGCAAATGTCCAATTATTGATATCAAGGAAATTCTCATCAATATCAATAATCTGATCTTCAGAAAAATCTGTATACATTTCATTGTCAATTGCTGTGAACGGAACCGTAAATTCCTCTGTTTTTCTGAGTCCGCCCCATGTCATTTTTATAACAACATTTCCCTCTCCGGGTTCTTTAGCTACAAGTCTTCCCTCTTCATCAAATTCTGCAAATTGAGGTGCGTCTGATGAGAACTCAACTTCTAACGGAGCAATTTTTCTGCCAAGTTCTGTTGTAAAGGATAAATCAAAATCATACGGGATACCTATCTGTGGTTTAAATATTCCCATGCTTCCGTTATGCCAGAAATGCCACCTCTGAACGTCTGATCTAAATGCTACCGCATCATCGACATAAATTTCCACAGGATAAGTAAATACCACATCTTTGTTTTCTCCGCACAATACTTCAACTGTTAAATCCGCCTTACCCTTCTTTAAAGCTTTTACAGAATTATCAGGCATAATTTCAACAATGTCAGGGTTTTGATTTTCTATATAAATTCTATCGGCAGAGATATACCCTTTTGTTCTCTTTCTGTTCTCGCCCACAACAGGAATGGAAATTGTATCTCCGCTGTTCATATCGAAAACTGCCGGTAAGAATTGTTCATCTAGCGGATTGTTGTCAATCCAACCATAATCCTGTCCTATAACCTTCACATTCTGAAATTCCTCAGGAAATTTATCTATATATTCAGTAGAAATACCTGCATTTTTAACTATTTCCAATGCGCCTTCATCCCAATTGCCGATATCTCCTTCCAATAAAGTATGTTTTCCTATCTGTCCACCCATTTCCAAGCGCTGTCCTTGATTATCCTGAATAACTCCGCCGGTTTCTTCATACCACTCTGTAAACGGACTTATAAGTCTGTCTGAAACTTGTATTGTATCGGCTGATATGTAATTATCTTTTACAATATTGTATTTTGACTGATTTCCCGTTGTTAAAACTCCGTATGTCCACCATTTTTTCTTCGTGTCAAATACGTTATGAGAAATCTCAAGCCATGAAGCACCTTCATCAGAATAAATACTGTTAACTGTTGTTCCGAGATCTGCAACGTAATTATAGGAAACCTTATTTCTTCCCTCCTGTGTCAGTGCGTCACGCAAATCACCGTATGTTGTGCCCATAAAATAAATCGCACCGCCATCCCTTAAATTATATCTTACTGAGTTTGTATCATGGATATAATTGTATGTTATAGGTGTATCGTAGAACAGATTAAATGCTCTAGCACTGAATCCGTAACCTATATGCATTCCCGAATATGATGTTCTGAATATTTCATTATGCATGACTTTTGAATATTGCAGATTAGTTATTGCAAGTGCACCTGCAGATAAAGTTTCAACGGCTGTATCATGGATATAGTTATTTGTGATATTAATATCTGCTTTATAATACCTCTTATCTGTTGGGTAATAATCGTCATCATTTTTTGTATCCAATGCCCCTATTTGCATACTTGATCCTGACAAATCATAAAAATGATTTGCATTGATATTTATATGCTGTGCAGCGCCTTCAATCTTTAATCCGATACTTCCCATTTTTTTGAAATCACAGTCTTCAATATCTATGTAGGCAACATTGTTAAGCATCACACCCGCATTCGGAGTATAGTGAATTTCATCAGACAAATCTTTTTGAGTGGCACGTCTTAAAATTCCGTTCTGGAAAAATGCCATACCTTTTCTTTCATTATAAGAATTATATAACCCTGTATAAGCAAAATCTATATTTTTAAATGATATACTATGTAATGGACTATATGTATCATCATTTATAACACCGTTGCCATTTATTAAAATCTCTTTTGATGGCAATGTGATCTCAGCAGTATCTAAGTCCTCCCATGCCCTTGGCTTATAATACAGGTTTCCGTTTTCCTTATTCCAATACCATTCACCTGCTCTGTCCAATAATTCATAAGCATTTTCAATCCAAAGATTACTTGCCATATACATATTATCGGTTCTGTTTGTGTCGGTAAAATCATTATACAGCTTCATTCTTACAATATCACCGTCAAGTTTTATATCTTCAACAAACGGTCTGAAATTACAATAGTATGAACCGTTATGAACAAGCTCGATATCACCGTTATTTGTTAAATCTGCAACCCATGTGCTTTTTGTTGCAATTTCCCATTCTGCCCCCGGTGAATAGCTATAATTTGTCAGTCTGACATCGCTCTTTGCTCTTATTGCCCTTATGCCATTTACATACATATTACGGGAGGCTACATTTCCGACATAAGTCTTATATATACCCTTTTCTTTATCATACAGTTCCCATGAATAAACCTTTTTCTCAGCACCGGACAAAAGGGCTTTGCCATCACCGTAGCTTGTATAAATTATGCTAAAACCGTTAGTACCGGAGTCATTCTGATTAAGTTCAAGGGTTTCTGTCATAATATGTGTTCCTGCTTTTAGGAATACATAGATATTTCCAATCATATTTTCGTTATTTGCTCTTACAATTTCCTGTGCCTTAGATATTGTCTTCAAAGGATTTGGTAAAGTTCCGGTATTTTCATCACTACCTGATACAGGGTCAACATAGATAAATCTTCTTCTCTTCAGTTCTATGGCATTTTTAACCATTTCGGTTGCCTCTGCCCTTGTAATTGTGCCGTTGCTCCTAAAAGTATTATCTTCATATCCATTAATCAATCCCAATGCTGATGCGTCATTTATATATGAAGCATAAATCCCAAAGCCGCTGCTATCTGAAAAATTTTTAGCATCTGTTTCGGGTTTTTGACCGAGTGCAGCAGCATATTTAACTAATAAGGCACTTGCTTCGCCTCTTTTTAAGCTTTGTTCCGGATATATTTTATCGCCTACAATCATCTCAGACGGTATCAATCCTATCTCTTCAGCTGCCGTAAAAGTTTTTGCATACCACGATTTCTTATCAACATCAGAATAGGTCTTTTTAATTTCATCTCTTTTTACACCCAAACTATTTATTAAAAAAGTCAAAAATTCAGCTCTTGTGACATTAGCATTCGGTGCAAATTCGGTTTCACTGATACCGTTAACAATTTTATCGGCACTGAGTGCGTCTATCGTGGATTTTGCCCAGTGATTTACTGTATCGGTAAAATTCTTGGATTCTGTATCCTTTGCCTTTGGCAGTGGATCTTCATCCCATTTATACGTTTTTGGCATTCTCGGGGACTCTGAATCGGCATATCCGCGTGGAGTCAATGTAAAATTGTCCATATACACATAAATTTTTTCCTTATATCTTCCTAAACGAATACCGAACTGAATATTATCATCCACTTTTTCACCGTCGGCATTTAATCCTGTATAGGTAAAAGTGTGTGTAATCTGAGTCCAATTTTCACCTGCTTTACTTTTAAACTGAGTTACTTGCATATCGGGATTATTATATGCTTCATATGCATATCCATAGTTAAAATAGCCTGTAACATCAACTTCACCGACTCCTTTATCGGTTTTTGCCCACATGGAAAAATCATAGGTTTCTCCGGGTGTAAGTCTTAAATCATGTATCCATGTTTCAGTTGCCATATCAACCAACACTTTAATACAATATTCACCGCTTTGAGGATTTTCAGTAATTCTTTCATAATCGGCTGAATGCCTTGAACCCCAACCTCCTGTTGACAGCAGCTGTTCAAAATCTCCATTGATAAAAAGATTCTCTTTTTCATCAGCATACGAAGATATACCCGTTGATAAAAAACAGGTAAAACACATTATTAGCGATATAATTTGTTTTTTCATATCATTCTCCATTCTGACTGTATAAAACAGACTTTCATTTTGATCCAAACAACTTTGTAATGCGGAAAAGAAAACGCATATGCATGTTTTCAAAACTGCAATACAGATTATATGCATTGCGTTCCGATAACAGGCAAAACAATCCGCTTATTTTTTACATTGATTATTCAAAAATAAATAATCTTTGCACATTGTTCTGATTTACATGAACAACTATTTTTTTGCCGATATAAAGCGGTAATTCTGTTCGTGAAATCTGTTTGCAGCTTTCTGTTTCTGAATTATAAACTACAATTCTGTCAGAGGAAATTCTTGCTAATTCCGAACGTATTGTAACCTTTGTCTGGTCGTTATTACTCCATGCAATATTATCCTCATAATAAGTTGTCTGATATTGCAGAAAGTCAGATGTGGCCGCTTCCAATTCTGAATATGCAATCCTTGTTGCTTCATTATATTTTCCTGTTCCGGCATAGTAAACTGCATACTCACTTAGTCCTATCAAAGGTCTTAACTTTGCATTCGTATTATCAAAGTTTGGATCTTCTACACAGTCATAATCAAGTACAAGCTCAATTTTCGTTACATCGCCGACTGAATTTTTTGCAACCCTGATTATATCTCCGGGTGATAACTCTGATACATCTACACCCTTGATCCATGAAATACCACTGTTTGCAACAGGTGTAGATGTTTTGTCAATAGTTAAATCAAGATCTCCCGTTATATTCAGCTTGGTTTCACCATTTTGCGGCTCCCACGCATAAATAACTGTAGCAGCAATATCATCATTTATCAATTCATCCAAAATATTTGTAACACAGTACATTTCAACTGTATTGTTAGATATGACAGACTGTGCCGCATCATATGCGATAATTAAATCAGCAATCATCAGGTCATCATTGCCGTATGCAAATATTTTGTACGGTTTATTCTTTATCTGTTCCGAATAACCATCGTAATTTACCGTTGTATATGCTTCATCACCCTCGCTTGGATTGCTTGGTATAGATATAATCTTTGTTCTGCCTTCTACTTCGGCAGCCGCTCCGACAGCTATTTTATTAATAGCACGGAAATTATCTCCCTGAGCCAGCAATCTTAATTCGCCTTTTTTCGCTGTATGCTGAGATTTTAAGGTTTCAATTGTTTTTAACTGATTATCTTTTACTGTGTACAGTATTGGATCATTTACCTTGACCCCGGCAAGTTCTATCAAGCTGACATTTGCTTTTACATTTTTTCCGTTAATTCTTACCTTTTCAACAACATCATATTTAATAAATTCACCGTCTGATGTAAATATTTTTATTTGTATAAAATCTGAGTTATATTTAATGTCCTCAGTGTTTAAGAATATATTTCTTACAACTCCGACTGCTTTCTCACCCGAAGATAAAACCACAGCAATAATTTTTCCGGTTTTACCAATGTAAAAATCTGCTGTAATACCTAAATTAAGAATAAAATTACTTTCATTAAAATTAGATGATAACTTATAGCTTGTGCTGTCTATTTTATAGCCTTCCTCTTTATTTATCCCGGTCAAAGTTCCAGAAACAATTTTGTCGTTTATATAAATTTCAATAATTTCATTATTCTGACTTGCCGCAACAGAAGCAATCTGTCCGATTTGTATGTCTTTGAAATCTATTATTTCACCTGCAGAGTTATATACATTTATGCTGCTGTCATTGATATTAATGCCGGTTGATGGAAATCTGTTTCCGTTCAGATTATCGGTAATTGCATAGTTCTTTGCATCAATATTGCTTACATAGTAATCTTCGTATTTTGTCATAATGAGAACATCGGCAACCGAATCTCTCGAATTATCAATAGCTTTTACAGCAGTATCAGAAAAATCTATATCCTCAATTCTTCCATAACCTACATATGCTCCGCCATTATATATAACTTTAACTGTTTCACTGTAAGAAACCCTTTTAATCTGCTCACCTGCTATTTCATATTCGATTTTATTTGAGGTGACATTCTGGACATCATCACCCGCAAATTCCGTGATTTGCGTTTTTGTATTTGTTTCAAGATAAATAATAGTTGGATCACCGTCTATTTCTTTACATAAACCTGTAACATTATACCCCAGAAATTCGGAATAATCCTCAGTGGTTAGATAATTTACTGTTTCAATTCTGATACTATTTTCAGGCACTGAATCATCAATTCCCGCAAGTCCTGTATGTTCATTAGCTGTAACTACACCCTCTATCTCATAGGCATTATGAAAACGCATTAATGCAGTTTCATTATCCTGAAAATTTTCATAGCCGACAGTATCTGCAAAAAGTGCATTATTTAAAAGAATAATAATGTCATTCTCGGTAATAGCATTAGATCCGATATATGTCAAATCTTTAAGAAGTCCGAATTGATAAGCAAGCTCCAGACGTTGATCGGGCCATGAAATATTATCTTTAAATAGGTTATATCCCAAACAGGAAACCACTGTACATATAGCCTCATCATATGTAATAATCTGTTTTGGCTTGAATAAATATCCGCTGTAACCTATCATCAGCCCCATATCGTACATTGTGTTAATTGCATATGCATTCGGATCATTTGCATTAACATCTATAAATCTTGTTTCAGTGCATACACCTTCATCCGGCATATTCATAAAACGCAGCATTATGTGTGCAAAATTTTCTCTTGTTGTGCCGTTAGCTGTAAATAAGCTGTCATCAATAATGTTCAATGCTTCCAATATGCCTCTGTTTTCTTCTTTAATTGTTTCAGAAGCGCTTACAAATGATACAGAGGTTACTAAAATAACGATAACCAAAATCAAACTGATTTTCTTTTTCATATTAGTTTCCTCCTTTTATTGGTTTGTAATGTCTAAGCTCTGATAATCCCACAATGGCTGCATTGTGTTGTTTTCAATGCTTGTTCCATCCCAAATAAACAACTTAATATTTTTTGTGTTCGGCAAAAGAGCTATCGGGTCTTCAAAAGTCAATGTATTTTGTATGCCTTGTAAAAATTGCTGTGTTGCAGTTGTATATCCAATCATTTCGTTGTTTTCATCAAACTGACAGACAACGCCGAGCATATCTCTTTGCGCGCCCTTACTGAAAGTTGCTGTAACATATGCATTTATTAAACCTTCTGATATAGATAAATTCGGAGTACAAACAATTTCCAAATTTACTGTTCCGATATTCAGAATTTGAATATCTCCGCATTCGCCCAATGTATTCATCGGTAAAACTGCAGCGTATAATTCTTTTCCTAAATATGCATCAGTTAGCTTTAACTCAATTTCGTTTACCCCTACAACATTTTTAATTTCTTTGTATTCATTACCATCCTTATATGCAAGTATCATCTTTGAGAAATTATGTCCGCCCGAAAAATTATACGATACCTTAATTGTATCATTTTGTACAACTTCACCCGAAACAACTGACAAGTCAGAAACGTTTACATCAGCATTTCTATTTGCATTAGCAATATATTCCTGTGTATTTCCATTTAGAAGCCAAGATGTATTTGCATGAGTTAAATATCGGTCAAATTCAACTACATTCACATTTGTTTGCGCAGATGCCCAGTTTTTAACATCAGAGTTCTCTTCACAATAAACATTCATTACTTCAGACGTATTTCTGTTTTTAAATGCATTTGCAGTAATTTCTGTTGTCGGATTTAATAATATAAGATTGGAAATTTTTGCATTGCTGAATGTGTTATCTGTTACGGTTGTTACAGATTTTGGTAACATTATTTCATTAACCGTCAATGTCTGCGAAAAATTTTTTGAAGACTTCAGTCCGTCAAAGCCTTCTTCAAAAACAAGCTTGTTAAGATTTATGATACCCCTGAATACAGAACCGTCTGTAAGTGATGTTCTTTTTGATATAAACAGTTCCTGCAAATTCTCAAATGTTCCTACATTGGTTACCCAGGAATTAAATCCCATATTATTTGTAGTATGTCCGTAAGGAAAATCTATTCTTGTTAAAGAGGTCGGACTTATTCCGTCTAATTCCACATTTCTTACCAATCTTGAAGTATCGGGCATAATATAGGTCTTAATATTAGGATAAGCATATTGCCCTGACGGAATTGTTTCTCCTACACTTACATTACAGAATAAGTGCGTACTTGTTCTTAAAACCCCGTATTCTATCAAGACGGTTGTTAGTGTCGTTCTGTAATCCTTCCATGGAACTGTTGTATTATAAAATTGGTTAAGCATGTCTGTATTTCCGCTTATAACTAATATTTCGCCGTCATACACAGCCCAGCTTAAAGGGCCCGGGGAAATACTTGTATCGTTGTTTCTATCATTATCAAGCAATACATCTCCCTCTTTTCCATCAACATATGTTTTATATTCCGGTTGATTTGCAAAGGGTGACTGTGTTCCAACACATACTGCTGTCAATGTTTTATCGAATGCTGAATCTGCAATCCGACTGACACTGTCAGGAATAACAATAGCTGCAAGTCTGACATTTCCATCAAAGGCATTTTCTTCAATTGATGTCAACCCATCAGGAAGCTGAACATTTTTCACATTATACATATCTTTAAATGCATTCTTTCCAATACTTGTGACACCGTCTTTAACCAAAATATTTCTTACTTCATATCTTTGCATAAACCATGGCGTGTCGCGGAAATCTTCAAAATCAGGAACATCTGATGTTATGGTCAATACTTTCTCAACAGTATCAAGAGTGTAATATGTACTCTCAGCAGATACAGAAAATGAAAGTATTAAATTTAAAAACAATATTAATGACAGTAAAGCTGAAATTTTTGTTTTCACAATTTTACCCCCTTTTAATTATCCTACAAGTATTTTATATACCTCATAGATTAACTTCGCACATTCTGCGCGTGTTAATTCTTTTTTTGGATAAAACATATTATCGTATCCGTTTATTATGCCAAGCTGAGCCATAGCGAAAACAGCTTCTTTAGCATAATAGGATATATAACTGCTGTCTTCAAATGTTGCGTTCGATACAGGCGCCTGTTTGGTTTTAGTATATAATCTATACAGGATTACTGCAGCATCTTCTCGTGATATACTGTCTTGTGCTCCGAAAAAGTCGTCACTTTCACCGTTTACCAATCCGCTTTTGAATGCTGATGCAATGTAAGGATAACTCCAATCGTCTTTTGGTACATCAATAAAATCACATTCATCACTTTCATCAAGATAATCGAAAGCGGTTACAATTATTTTTACAAATTCATTTCTCTTAACAGAATTATTAGGATTAAAGTTACCTGTGCCGTCACCGTCAATTGCACCGATATTTTTTAAAGCTTCGATAGCTTCATGTGCCCAGGGAACATTTTGTATATCATTAAATGCCGGAGTATTATCATGTATTGTCTCTTGGGTTTCACTCTCATCTTCTTCATAATCTTCTTCTGATTGTACTGCATTTAAAATTCCACCTATTGATATTCCTCCGCCGCCTGAAGGTCTTGATACGCTTTGCCCTCCGCCATTATTGTCTTCTTCTGCAATTTCTTTGGAAATGCTTAAAAATCTTTCAGGAATTTTTGTATAGTCCGTTATTTTTTCTGATTTCAGTTTATCAAAAACAGATGATTGCTGCTGTAACGACAAATTATTAAAATATGAATAATCTATATCCATAAAATCAGGATTTTTATAATAATCAAGAGCAGCCTTAGCTGTTGTAAAATCATTGTTATTTATAACATATAATAAACAGTATCCGTCAAAAACTTCATACAGTTTGTCAAAATTAATGTTGGAATATTGTGCAAAGTTATATAACAATACTGAATTAGAAATTACATCTTTGTCATATACATATTGCCCGCTAAAATATGTTTTATCAAATGTTAAACTCTGAGCTCCGTCTATCAGTGCAGTAACAGCTGAAGCGCTCTGTGCTGTCATAATATCTGCCGCTTCAAAAGCTTTCGCAATATATGTATTAAATTCAGCAATTAATTCTTCAACATTACTTTGCGTTTGTGTTGAATCATCTGTCGGGATATATTTGTTTATAAGTCCCAATTCATAAATTCCCTGTGCAATCTGAAGTTGCGTTGCTTCGTCATATGCAGAATATTTTGTGTAATCAAATTCATCAATTTCATTTGCTGCAGCTTGCATTTTTGTTCTTAATACTGTTTTGTCTGGAGCGCTAATCATATCAACAAATGTTTTTTCTCTGTCAAACGGATTCTTGAATAAAAGTTGTTCAGTTACAATTTTTCCGTTCACACCGACTGAAATTGTGTATGTATCTGTCGGAAGTTTGTCATTAACCATAAACTGTGCAAAGTCAATTTTTCTTTTATTTATTGTTGTTTTTTGCTCTCCCATATAGATTAAGGCATTACTGCCATCTTTCATCATAATAGTAGCTTTGTCAAAATCCTCGTCATCAGAATATGTTACTGTAATATTAAAGTTATCCACAGTGATAGTTATATTGTTATTTTCATCAAAATCCGCAAATGTCACTACCGGCATAATTAAAGAAACGCTTATCAAACCTATAATACATTTTTTTATCATAAATACAACCATTCCTTTCCGCTACGCTGTAAGTTAAAAAATTTATGAAAATGTGCTGGCGTAGCTTTTCTTTTTTTGATATATAATGTGCTCAATGAAAGCATACACACCACAAAGCACATGGAGGTGAATAGGCTCAACTGTTCGTTGAACTGCATAAATGTGCCGAACATTCTTTCAAGCACAAATAAGTAGGGCATCGTACCCTATAAACTTATCCTTGGAGAGACTGACTACTCGTTTTTCAATGAATGTCCAGCCCATGTCTGTTTTCTCACTCATTTCAAATGAAGATATACCTAAATTGTTTATCCCATTTTCTGTGGTATGGATGTTTACAAAAGCTTGCTTGTTGCTTGCATTGCACCTATTGACAATTGCAGTATTACAACCTACAAAAACAGACTAATGAAGGTATCGGTAAGAAAAAGACAACAAAGATTTCAAGGATCAATATATATATTAACCCTTTACTTATTCAATGTGCTAACAATGCTATTATAAGTAATAAGCATCCCGAGGTTAAAAACAGATATCTTGCAATAAAAAACGCAGAACTCACAAAAAAGTCTTCATTGCCATTGTAAGAATTTTGCTAACCACTATATACAACATTCTTAAAAAACATCCTCCGAATATATATGGATGAACATATTATACTGTATTTTTCTGTTTTTTTAAACTGTGCACTTTTATTTGATAATTTTTGTGTACTTTTATTTTAACATTTATAATTATGCAAAGGCAAGACTATATTGTAACGCCCTACACCGGATAAAGTATAAGTATACCACATTATTTTTATCTTGTGAGGCTGGTTTTTGAATTTTCACTTAAAATGGTTTGTTTGGTGTACATTATTTTACTATGTTTTTAATTCAATCTTTTTCAAACCTACCCTCCTCTTTTTTAGTATGTAAATATCAATTTATCATATTTTTATATATTATATCATTTTTAACTTTTATCATCAATGTTATATCTTGTGTATTTTTAAATATTTTTTGTGATTTCTTGTAAATCCAAAAAAATATAAAATAATTTTAGTAAACCTATTTTTTTCTTTATTTTACATTTACTTTACCCTATAACATTTTTTCAAAAAAAAAATACATACATTATTAATAACTATGACATGATAACTTATACAACCGAATACAATTCTTGACAGTTTTGTTTTGTAGAAAAAAGTCGATCAATAAAAAGAACAATCATTAAAAGTTTTTAAAAGAATATAAAATATTAAAATCAAAAAAAGTATATATGAATTAAATAGCCTTTGTTCTTTGAATCATTGGTATAACAGAATAGAAAAAATATATCTCAGCATTATTCCCCTAATATATTAACTAATCAAGCACTAGAAGCATTATTGCTAATAAGAAAACAAGAAAAGATTCCATTTAAAATTGGTTTAAATTATATAATATTACTCATAAGTACTACAGATCATATATGATGAAGAGCCATCAATGTATATCGTGTTTTCTTAAAGATTTATGATATGTTGAAAATTGCTTTGGTGACATACTTGTGTATTTTTTAAATGTTTTTGAAAAATGCGATAAGCTTTCAAAACCACATGAAAGAGAAACGGTTTCAACATTTGCATTTGTATTTGCAAGTAATGATTGAGCATAATCTATTCTAACGGTATTTAAATAGTCAGAAAAAAAACTTCCGCAATGTTCTTTAAAATTTCTGCTTATTTCAAATTTGTTTATTCCAAATTTGTCCTCAAGCAAATCAAGTGTGATTTTTTCACTAAGATGTTTTTTGATATAACCTGCCATCATCATATATTTAACTTTTAAATTTATATTGCCTTCTTCATCATATATTTCTGAATTTTCCTTTTCTTGATAATTGGAATAATTGAAAATTAAGTCAAATATAGCACTTTGTGCCTTAGCTTTTGTAAACTCATCAGATTTCTGCTGATTATAAATTTCATTTATACGATTTAAAATAGACAAAACTATATTTTCTTCACCTTTTCTGACATGAACAATCACATCAACGTTTGAAAATAATTCTGCTGTTGTTTTGCCGGGTATAAATCCGTCAAAAAAATTCTTGGAAAATCCTATAAATATCAACTCCTGCAAATGTCCGAATAAACTTGTAGTCATATGCTGATAATTAGGCGGTATGATACAAATATGCTCAGGGCCTAATTTATACGGTATCCCATTTTGATATAACACGCGATTTCCTTTTTTCATGTAAAATACTTCATAATGTTCATGCCTATGCTCTTCACTCATATTTACAATACCGTCAAAATATTGTTCTACAACAAAAAAATCAATCTTGCCATCATCAAGCAAATTCTCTATATTTCTTCTTTGATACATACGTCACACATCCTTTTTGCAAGATATATTTATATGGCGTTTATATATAAATTGCAATGTAAAATGCCCACAAATATTAAGTGGCTTTTAAATGTTCTATTAGCATATCTGAAAATAATCCATTTAATATTCTTCTTGGGTAATTATTCATCCAATAATGCTCTATCATACTGATTCTCTAATGAAAGAATTCTTAGTTGTTAAGCCGTAAATTTGATTTTGGCTTACGATTTAATTATACTTCAAAATTTTATGTATGTCAAGAGAAGACGTGAAATTCACGTCTTTTTTTTTCACGTCATTCAACGAGGACAATAACGCTGCATTACAGCGCTGTAATCAATGGAAGATTGTACTCTCACACT
Source organism: uncultured Clostridia bacterium (assembly GCA_944392335.1). GTDB lineage: Bacteria > Bacillota > Clostridia > UBA1381 > UBA1381 > RGIG1988. The sequence continues at coordinate 9,920 of CALXWJ010000091.1, read as the reverse complement.
GATTACATATATAAAAACCCAGCTCACCCTAAAGAGCGGGAGACATCATGTCCACAGTTATCACCAAGATTTCTTTATGCTACATTTTTTACTTTACAATGTATCATTTTTACGGTTTTGTGCTTTTTAACTTATATTAATAAATTTAAATATGAATATATAACAATCATATTTGTTCCGAAAATGTTTAAAAGCCATATAAATAAGTTTATACGGCTTTTTTCGAGTATGGTCAATCCAATTTTAACACGCTCATAAACGCTTCCTGAGGTATTTCTATATTACCTACCTGGCGCATTCTCTTTTTTCCTTCCTTTTGCTTTTCCAGCAATTTTTTCTTACGTGTTATGTCACCGCCGTAACACTTTGCAAGAACGTCCTTACGAAGTGCTTTAACTGTCTCGCGTGCAATTATTTTATTACCTATTGCAGCCTGGATCGGCACCTCAAACAGCTGTCTCGGAATTGATTCTTTTAGTTTTTCGCACATCTTCCTTCCTCTGTTATATGCATTATCCTTGTGAACAATGAAGGAAAGTGCATCGACCATCTCCCCGTTTAACAGGATATCAAGCTTAACAAGATCAGACCTTCTGTAATCGGTTAACTCATAGTCAAAAGAAGCATATCCTCTTGTTCTTGATTTTAAGGCGTCAAAAAAATCATAAATTATTTCATTTAGCGGCAGTTCATAAAAAATCTGAGCTCTTGTTTCCTCCATATATTTCATATCGATAAATATTCCGCGCCGTTCCTGACAAAGCTCCATAACATTTCCCACATAATCGGTCGGTACCATTATATCTGCCTTGACCATTGGTTCTTCCATATAACTGATTTCGGTAGGAGGCGGAAGATTTGTGGGATTGTCAACCGTAATTTCTTCCCCGTTTGTTTTATAAACCTTATATATAACGCTGGGGGCTGTTGTTACAAGATCAAGATCATACTCTCTTTCCAATCTCTCTTGTATTATTTCCATGTGTAAAAGCCCTAAAAACCCACACCGGAAACCAAATCCCAAAGCAACAGATGTTTCAGCTTCAAACATAAGGGCAGCATCATTTAACTGCAATTTACCCAAAGCATCTTTTAAATCCTCATACCGTGCACCGTCTGCCGGATATATACCGCAATAAACCATAGGATTGACTTTTTTGTATCCGGGCAGCGGCTCCGGCGCCGGATTTTTGGCAAGCGTTACCGTATCTCCGACCTGCGTGTCTTTTATATTTTTTATACTTGCGGCAATATACCCTACCTGTCCCGCAGTTAATTCATCCTGCGGCATTAATCCGTTGGGATGAAGAGATCCCACTTCCACAACATCAAATTCCGCCTTTGTTGCCATAAGCTTTATTCTGTCTCCCACTTTCAACACGCCGTCTTTGACTCTTACATAAACAATAACTCCTTTATAACTGTCATAATACGAGTCAAAAATCAATGCCTTCAGCGGTGCTGTTTCGTCCCCTTCGGGAGCAGGTATTTGGTTTACAATAGCTTCCAAAACCGCTTCAATATTCTGTCCTGTTTTTGCCGACACAAGAGGAGCATCCTCCGCCGGTATACCTATAATATCCTCTATTTCCGATATAGCTCTGTCCGGCTGTGCCGAGGGCAAATCTATTTTATTTATAACAGGTACAATCTCCAGGTCATGTTCCAGTGCAAGATAGGTGTTCGCCAAGGTCTGCGCCTCTATCCCCTGTGTTGCATCCACAATCAACAGCGCACCCTCACATGCGGCAAGGCTTCTTGACACCTCATAATTAAAATCCACATGTCCCGGTGTATCAATCAAATTTAAGGTATATGCTTCACCGTCTTTTGCGGTATATTTTAAACGTACGGCATGCGCCTTTATGGTTATTCCTCTTTCTCTTTCAAGATCCATATTATCAAGCAGCTGATCCTCCATATCACGCTGCTCCACTTCTCCCGTTAACTCCAAAAGCCTGTCAGCCAAGGTTGATTTTCCATGATCTATGTGTGCAATAATGCAAAAATTTCTTATATGTTCTCTGTTGGTATTTGACATATTTTTTCTCCTGCCGGTAAAATTATATTTTTATTCTATAATATTATAGCACACAATCCCGCTTTTGTCACGATAATTTTTAAATTTTTCAAAAGCAAAATACAGATGCCCGTATTTTGAACATCTGTATTTTAATTATTTAGTTTTTTTGTTTTAAATATTCGTTAACGGATTCTGCCGCTTCTCTGCCTTCTCTTATCGCCCATACCACAAGACTTTGACCTCTTCTGCAGTCACCGGCGGCAAATACGCCGTTTATTGACGTTTTGTAATTGTCGGCAGGCGCCTTGATATTGCTTCTGTTATCCGTTTTTAAATTAAGTTTGTTAATTAAATCCTGTTCTGGTCCCAAAAATCCCATTGCAATTAAAACCAAATCAGCTTTTTTAACCTGTTCGCTGCCCTTTACGGGAACCGGAGATAAAATGCCGTTTTTATTTTTCCATTCAACCTTTACCAGGTGAATGGCAGAAACATTTCCGTCCTTATCTCCCTCTATTTTTGTAACGGTTGTGAGATATTCTCTCGGGTCTTTTCCGTAAACATAAACAGCTTCTTCCTGTCCGTAATCGGTTTTCTTTACTCTCGGATATTCGGGCCATGGATTGTTTTGTGTTCTTTCTTCGGATAATTCAGGCATAATTTCAAGCTGTGTTATACTTTTGGCGCCATGTCTTAATGCTGTTGCAACACAATCTGTGCCTGTGTCACCGCCTCCGATAATAAATACATCTTTATCTTTTGCATTTATATATTTGTTGTCCTTCAGCTGAGAATCCAAAAGACTTTTTGTATTTGCTTTCAGAAAATCAACGGCATAATAAACACCTTTTAAATCAGAACCCTCTACATTTAATTTTCTCGGCTCACAAGCGCCGCAGCACATAACAACCGCGTCAAAATCGCTTACAAGCTTTGTAACATCGTAATTCTTTCCGATTTCGGTATTAAATTCAAATTCAATACCTTCTTTTTTCATAAGTTCAATACGTCTTTCAACAACCGATTTATCAAGTTTCATATTGGGGATTCCGTACATTAATAAACCTCCGGCACGGTCCGAACGTTCAAAAACCGTTACACTGTGACCGTATTGATTAAGCATATCCGCACACGCAAGTCCGGAAGGTCCCGATCCTATAACCGCAACACGTTTTCCCGTTGTAAGTTTTGGTATCCTCGGAGAAATCTTTCCCGTTTCAAACATTTTATCAATTATATAACACTCATTGTTTTTTATTGTGACAGGATCTCCGTGATACCCGGCTGTACAAGAGCCTTCACACAATGCCGGACAAACTCTGCCTGTAAATTCAGGAAAGTTATTCGTTTTTCTTAAACGCTCGTATGCAAGTTCGGGTTTTCCTCTGTACAATAAATCATTCCATTCAGGTATGGCATTTTGGAGAGGACATCCTATCGAAGTTCTGTCCACAACTACTCCTGCATGACAAAAAGGTACTCCGCAGTCCATACATCTTGCACCCTGCAGCTTTATTGCTTCTTCATCAAAATGGGTATGAAATTCTCCCCAGTCTTTAATTCTTTCTTTAATAGGTCTGTCTTTCGGAAGTTGTCTTTGATATTCCAAAAAACCTGTTGGTTTACCCATATCACTCAGCCTCCTTATTCAATCTTGCTGCTTTCTTTCCCGTTACGGCTTCAAATGCTATTAATAAAGCCTCTTCTTTATCTGTACCTTTTTTGCTTTCGCTGTCAAGTACATCCATAATCTTCTTGTAATCATTGGGAACAACCTTGACAAATTTTGTCACTTCCTCATCCCAGTTATCAAGAATAGTCTTTGCGGTATTACTTTTTGTATTTTCATAATGTTCGGTAATCAGATTTTTAAGTTCATCCATGTCATTCTTCCCGGTTACCTTGTACATTGAAATCATTTCACTGTTACAGTTTTGTTTAAAGTTATTATCTTTGTCATAAACATAAGCAATACCTCCGGACATACCTGCTGCAAAGTTTCGTCCGGTTCTGCCGAGAACGACAACTCTTCCGCCTGTCATATATTCACATCCGTGGTCACCTATTCCCTCAACAACGGCGGTTATTCCGGAATTTCTTACACAGAATCTTTCTCCCGCCATGCCCCGAATAAATGCTTTTCCGTAGACAGCACCGTAAAATGCCACGTTACCGGTTATAACATTCTCAATAGGCACAAACTTTGAATTTTCCGGAGGAACTACAATAATTTTTCCTCCTGACAAACCTTTACCCATATAATCGTTGCATTTACCTTCAAGCTTTAAAGTAATACCCGGTGCCAAAAATGCTCCGAAGCTTTGTCCTGCCGCTCCCACAAACTGCAGCTTGATGGTATCTTCGGGCAAGCCTTTTTCCCCGTGCACTCTTGCAATTTCCGATGATATAATCGTCCCGCACACACGGTCTGTATTATTTATTTTAAGTTTTGATTCTATTTTTTTGCCTTCATATATTGCAGGTTTACATAATTTCATCAAAGTGTTCATATCAAGTGATTTTTCAAGCTCATGATCCTGCGGCATATTGTAATAGCGTTCATAATCATTTGAACAAATTTTTGGCTGATATAATAATGCACTTAAATCTACTGAACGGGCTTTTTTGTTCTTATCATTGTCCTCAAGAATATGCTGTGACAGGAACTCTACATGACCTATAAGCTCATTTACCGTTTTTACTCCTATTCTTGCCATCCATTCTCTTAAATCCTGTGCAATAAATCTCATGAAGTTTTCAACATACTCAGGCTTTCCGCAAAATCTGCTTCTTAACTGTGCGTTTTGTGTGGCAATACCCACAGGGCAGGTATCCAGGTTACATACTCTCATCATTACACATCCCATGGAAATCAACGGACCTGTTGCAAATCCGTATTCTTCCGCACCCAGCAATGCGGCAACGGCAACATCACGTCCTGTCAAAAGTTTTCCGTCTGTTTCTATTACAACTCTGTTTCTTAAATTGTTCATTAAAAGTGCCTGATGAGTTTCCGCAACACCCAATTCCCACGGAAGACCTGCATTTCTTATACTTGTTCTCGGTGCGGCGCCTGTACCGCCGTCGTATCCCGATACCAAAATTATATCTGCACGGCCTTTTGCAACACCTACCGCAATTGTTCCCACACCTGCTTCCGAAACAAGTTTTACGCTTATTCTTGCATCTCTGTTGGCATTCTTTAAATCATGAATAAGCTGTGCCAAATCTTCAATCGAATAAATATCATGATGCGGAGGCGGTGATATTAATCCCACGCCTGTGGTTGAATGTCTTGCCTTTGCAATCCACGGATATACCTTTCCTCCCGGAAGATGTCCGCCTTCACCGGGCTTTGCACCCTGTGCCATTTTTATCTGCAGTTCCTTCGCATTGTTCAGATAGTGAATATGAACACCGAAACGGCCTGACGCAACCTGTTTTATTGCAGAGGAGCGTGAATCTCCGTTTTCATCGGGAATATATCTTTCGGGGATTTCTCCTCCTTCACCGCTGTTGGATTTACCGCCAAGCCTGTTCATTGCAATAGCCATACATTCATGTGCTTCCCGGCTTATTGAACCGTATGACATAGCGCCGGTTTTAAACCTTTTAACTATGCTTTCAACAGGTTCAACCTGATCAATGGCTATGGGTTTGTCTATTGTTTTAATATCAAGCAATCCTCTGATTGTGCAGTGACGGGCATTGTGTTCATCCATGGCTTTTGCATATTCTTTATACAGCTGATAATTGCCTGTTCTGCAGGCCATCTGAAGCTTATATATGGATTCGGGATTGAACATATGATATTCGCCTTTTGCTCTCCACTTATGATCTCCTCCGGTTTCAAGTGCCTGATCCTTTGTTAAAATATCAAACGCTTTGCTGTGTCTGTCAATAGCTTCCTGTTCAATATGTTTCAAGCCTATACCGCCGATTCTTGATGTTGTACCGGTAAAGAATTTATCAACAACCTTTGAAGATATACCCAATGTTTCAAACACCTGAGCGCCGTGATAGGACTGTATTGTCGAAATACCCATTTTGGATGCGATTTTAACAATTCCCTTTGTAAGCACTTTTTTATAATTTTCAATGCCCTTCTTAACATCTACCTCCAAAAGTCCGTTTTTATCAAGTTCCTCTATGATTTCATATGCAAGATAAGGATTTACCGCATTTACACCGTATCCTATAAGCAGAGCCATATGATGAACTTCTCTCGGCTCACCTGACTCAACTACAATGCTTACTTTCATTCTGGTGCCTTTTTCTATCAGATGATGATGAAGTCCTGCCGAAACAAGAAGAGCCGGGATCGGAGCTTTACTTTGATTAACACCCTTATCAGACAAAATTATAATATTGTATCCGTTTTCAACCGCCATGTCGGCAGCTTCAAAGACCGTTTCACAAGCCGAACGCATATCATATTTTGTGTTGACATTAAATAAAATCGGAATGGTAATCGACTTATATCCATCCATATCAATATTTCTCAGCTTCATCAATTCTTCATTTGTCAAAATGGGAGAATTTACTCTGATTCTTTTACAGATGTTTTCATCCGGTTTTAAAAGATTGCTTTCTCCTCCGAGATAAAGAATGGACGAAGTTATAATCTGTTCTCTTATTGCATCTATAGGCGGATTTGTAACCTGTGCAAACAGCTGTTTGAAATAATTATATAAAAGCTGCGGTTTTTCAGATAAAACGGCAAGCGGTGAATCTATACCCATTGCAGATATGGGGTCTTCTCCCGTACGGGCAATATCCTTTATTGTTCCGTTAATATCCTCCCATGTGTATCCGAATATTTTTTCCTTTTGCAGAACCGGAGTCGAATCGCTGAAATCATTACTTCTTGTAACAAACTTGCTTTCAATATCTATTGCACGTTTTTTCATAACATGAGAATAAACATCATCAGCATTCTCTTCGATTTCAAGTACAAAATCATGCCATATTGTGCCCTTTTTACCTGTTTCTTCAGGAAGAGAGTCCAAAAGTGTAAGATTTTTCTTCAGCCATTTTTCATATGGTCTTTTTGATGCTTCAATTTCTTTTATTTCATCATCTTCAATTATTTTTCCGGCTTTTGTGTCTATCAAGAACATTTTACCGGGATGAAGTCTGTCATTTTTAACAACCTTTTCAGGCGGAATATCCAAAACTCCTACCTCTGATGCAAGAATTACATTATCATCGGAGGTTATGCAGTATCTTGCGGGACGAAGTCCGTTTCTGTCAAGGGTAGCGCCCACCAGAACGCCGTCGGTAAAGGCTATTGCCGCAGGTCCGTCCCAGGGTTCGGACATACATGAATTGTATTCATAAAATGCCCTTTTTGTTTTATCCATCTGCTCATTCTTTTCCCAGGGTTCGGGTATTGTCATCATAACGGCAGCCGGCAGAGAAAATCCGCACAAGGTTAAAAATTGAATATAATTATCCATCATGGCAGAATCAGAACCATCCTCATTAATAACAGGGAAAATCTTATTAATATCGTTGCCGAAGGCGTCGGTTTCAAACATTGCCTCTCTTGCCTTTTCCCAGTTTACATTACCTCTGATGGTATTTATTTCCCCGTTGTGAATCAAAAACCTGTTGGGATGAGCTCTTTCCCAGCTGGGGAATGTGTTTGTGGAAAATCTGGAATGAACCAATGCTATGGAGGTTTTCATATCCATATCTTTAAGGTCAAGGTAAAACTCACTTACCTGATCGGGAGTCAGCATACCTTTATATACTATTGTTTTCGTTGAAATGCTGGCAAAATAGAAATATGGATCAATTGAGTCGTCACCGTATCTTATTTCACGTTCCGCTCTTTTTCCTATTATATAAAGCTTTCTTTCAAAATCCTCTTCCTTTTTCAGCTTTTTATTCTTTTTAATAAAAATCTGACATATATGCGGCATTGCTTCCCTTGCGGCAGAACCTATGCAATCTTCAAAAACAGGTATGTCTCTTATTCCCAAAAGTTCCTGTTCCTCTTCTTCTATAATCTGTGATAATTTATTTAAACTGTCCGATCTTGTGTCTGCGTCGGGTGACAAAAATAACATTCCTACTCCGTAATTTCCCTTTTCAGGTAAAATTATATCTTCATTTTTGCATACCTTTTTCATAAACTCGTGAGGCATACAAATTAAAATACCCGCACCGTCACCTGTATCCGGTTCACTTCCCACACCGCCGCGGTGTGTAAGCTTTTTTAAAATACGTATGGCATCGGTAATCATATCATGAGACTCTTTGCCTTTTATATTACATATAACTCCGATACCGCAGGCATCATGCTCGAATTTCGGATCATACAGACCTTGTTTTTTCGGTAATCCGTTATAACTCATATTATCATTCCTCCGATTTAAGAATAAAAAAAGGCGCGCAATTTGCGTATAAAACACAAATTGAACACCTTTGCTCAACGTACAGATATTATATCACACATTTACGTTATATGCAAGCATTTTTTTTATTTTGTTAATAATTTACAAAACTGCTTTAATTCTTTCAACTGCTTCTGTTGTATTTTCTTTGGTATTAAATGCGGTAAGTCTTATATATCCCTCTCCGCTGGGTCCGAATCCGGCACCAGGTGTTGTGACAATATTTGCTTTATCAAGTAAAATATCAAAGAAATCCCACGATTTGATATTATCAGGAGTCTTTGCCCAAATATAAGGTGCATTTACGCCGCCGTATACTTCAAGACCCACTTTTTCAAGACCCTCTCTTATTATTTGCGCATTTTTAAGATAATATGCAATGGTATCTTTTGTCTGTTTTTTTCCTTCATCGGAATATACCGCTTCTGCAGCCTTTTGAATAACATAAGATACACCGTTAAATTTTGTACACTGACGTCTGTTCCATAATGAATTTAAAGATACACCGTCAATTTTCACCTTTTCGGGAATTACGGTATATGCACATCTTGTTCCGGTAAATCCGGCTGTTTTTGAAAAGCTTCTGAATTCTATGGCACATTCGTCGGCGCCCTCAACTTCAAATATGGAATGAGGTACATCTTCCTGTGTAATAAATGCTTCATATGCCGAATCATACAGAATTATTGCTTTATTCTCTCTTGCATAATCCACCCATTTCTTTAATTCGGTTTTGGTTATTGCCATTCCGGTAGGATTGTTTGGGAAGCATAAATAGATTAAATCAACCTTTTGAGATGGAATTACAGGCACAAAATTATTTTCTCTCAGACAATTCATATAAACCAGCTTTGACCAGTGTCCGTCATCTTTATAATCTCCCGCTCTTCCGGCCATAGCATTTGTATCAACATACACGGGATAAACAGGATCGCATACCGCAACCGTATTATCAATTGAAAAAATATCGGTTATATTTCCGCAGTCTGATTTTGCACCGTCGGAAACAAAAACTTCGTTTTTATCTATCTTTATTCCTCTTGCAAGATAGTCGTTCTCAACAATCTTATTTCTTAAAAAGTCATATCCCTGTTCGGGACCGTAACCGTGGAATCCCTCAAAAGTTCCCATTTCATCAACTGCCTTGTGCATCTGCTCTATTACAGCCGGTGCAAGAGGTCTTGTAACATCGCCTATTCCCATTTTAATAATTCTTTTATCGGGATTTTTTTGTGAATAGTCTTCCACCTTTTTTGCAATTGCGGAAAACAGATAGCTTCCCGGTAACTTTAAATAATTGTCATTGATTTTTGCCATTTTTTTTCTGTCCTTTCAATAATAATATTTATGATAATTAAAATATCCTATATAATGACTGCTGAACAATTATGAAACGCAGCCGCATGGCGGCTTACAAGCGTTTCAGAATTGTTTAGGTGCAAGGGTTTTGTGCATTTTTGCAAAAAACCTTGCACCGTGAATAAATATTTTGCCCC
>CALXWJ010000090.1 GCA_944392335.1 uncultured Clostridia bacterium | reverse complement strand
TGGCACGTTCATTTTACCCTTGACAAATTTCAGTCGAGCATTTAAAAGCTATTTGGCAAAAATCGGCGGAATTTCGTGAAATCATTATGCTATTTTTTCATTTTAACTTTACAAAACCAATATTTTTTTGCTGCTTGCCATTTGCGTGGTAAGCGGTCTCTTTTTTTGGATTGAGGTCTGTACAAAGTCAAGGATCATCGCCATATAATCCTTTTTCTGCTGCTCGGAGAGATTTTTGCAAGCCTCATAGTCGCAGGACACCTCGCATTCCTCGTCAATCTGTCTTAATACGATATACACAAAAGGGTTAAACCAATGAATGCTTGAAACAAGCATGGCAAACCATTTGTATAATAAATCGTGCCGTCTGTAATGGGTTAGTTCGTGGAGCAGGATATAGTCTAATTCATCTTCCGTAATTTCCGTTTGCGGAAGATATAATACAGGCTTTATAAGTCCTACTACCAATGGTGCGTCCAGCAGCTCGGTTTTTCGTACCGTCAGCCTTTTTGGTATGTTTTCCAAACCGCGCTCGGCAACAGAATGCTTTTTGATTGTTTGCAGGAACATCATATATTTTGTCATTTTATACATCAGCAGCAGGGCAGAGACTGCCGGCCATAAAAAGCCGGAAAGCCGTACAATGCCATTTGGAATATCGGGTATTCTGAAGGCGGGTCTTTGTATTGTTTCCTCAAGTACTGCAGGCTGCGCCGGTTCCTGCTGTGCCTCGACAGGTGTAATCTGCTGTGTCTGCGCCGATGTATTTTCTATCGGCGTTATATGTACCGGCTTGGCGGGTAATGACACTTTTACCGGAAGCACCATTACAATTAAAACCGTCAGCCAGATGTAATACTGCCACTTGGGAGAAAACAGCCTTTTCGTCAAAGGTTTTATACACAAAAGAATAAGAGCTAAAACACTTCCCATGGCGGATAACAAGAGAATATTTTGCATTCCTTCATTCATCTAAGCACCCCCTATAAATTAAACATTTTGCGGATTTCATCAATGTCTGATTCCGTCATATCCTCGCTTTTGAAAAGTGATACGGCAAGGTCTTTGACAGAGCCGTGATACAGCCTTGACACAAATTCTTTTGTCTGCTCTTTGGTATATTCTTCTTTGTCTAAAACCGGCGTGTAGTAATTGATACGCCCTCTCTTCTCGGAAGAAACCGCGCCCTTTTCTTCCATTCGCATAAGCAGCGTACCAACCGTTTTATATGCCCATTTATTGCTTGGCAGCCTGTCGCAAACAGCTTGAATATTGAGCGGCTTGTCAGCCTCCCATAGAATTTGCATGACTTCAAATTCTGCACCGCTGATTTGGCTATGCTGTTTCATCTTAACAACCCCCTTTTATTTCTTACTGATGTAAGTTAACTGTATCTTACATCAGTAAGAAAAATTTGTCAAGCCTTTTTTGAAAATTAATAAAATTATTTTCAAGTTTCTTTTGCAAAACTTGCTTTCCTACCATAATAGTAATAGAAAAAGTTTTTGTGTAATTATCAAAACAAGATGCCAAAACAGAATTTTTTGCACTTTTTATATGAAAGCGGGCTTTTGTTGCGTGTTGTTCTTTGTTATAACGATGAGAATGCATATTTTATCAAAATGAATTAATAAAAAAATTAAGAATTTCTTATAATAATTTAAAATAAATTTCTTGACAAATTTATGCTGTTGTGGTATGATACATATAGTTAGCCATAGCTAACCATATGTATTGCCTGTTAGTTAGCCATAACTAACTTATATTTATGGAGGTTTATATGGGAATTGAACACTTTATAGCATATTATTTTGCGCCTGCATTAGCCGGTATAAAGCCCGCCAATATTGCTGCATATAACAAACTGAAAAATCCTTACATACTGCCGGAGATAGAAGAACTCAATAATGTTTTGAATAAAAAAGATATTTACATAGATACGTTATGTGAGTGCAGAGAAAGAATTTTAATAATGCTTTACCGTCGTAAAAGTCTTTGTGAATATCTTAATGTTCCGCAAATAAAAAAATTGTTAAACGAATATGGTTATCCTCAACAATTTTTCTTAGACGAATATCTTGAATTTTTAAAAAAACGTATTGTGTTGGGGCATGACAGAACAGAAAATTTTCCTCATGAGATAGGAGCATTTTTAGGTTATCCGATACACGATATATATGGGTTCATTAACCACCGAGATGTAAAATGTTTATTTACAGGTGAATGGAAAGTGTATGCAGATTTGGAAAATGCAAAAAAGATGTTTTGCAGATATGCCTCCTGCCGTGAGGCAGCAGTGAAGCGTCTGAACGAGGGCAAAACGCTTGAAGAACTATTCTGCACAGCATAAAAAAGGAGATTGAAGTAATAAATGAGTGTTGTAATTATAGGCGGACATGACAGAATGCACTGCCGCTATAAGGAAATATGCAAAAAACACGGCTGCAAGTGCAAAGTGTTTACGCAGTGTCCCGCAAATTTTCAAAACCAAATAGGAAGTCCCGATATTATTGTAATATTTACAAGCACGGTTGCACATAAAATGCTGAATTGCGCGTCAGTCCAGGCAAAAAAATCGGGCGCATATATAGTGCACTGCGCCTCTTCAAGTGCAAGTGCTTTAAACAATGTTTTAGAAAAACATTTTGAGACATCAAATAAATTGTCCGATTAAATGTAAAAACAATATTATCATTTGATAATTTGTTAAATATATTTTCAGGAGGTTGTTTACATATGAGTAAGACAGCGATTATTTTTTGGAGTGGTACAGGCAACACCGAAGCGATGGCGGATGCAGTATTCGATGGAGCAAAAGAAGTTAACAGCGAAGCACAGCTTTTCAATGTATCGGAAATAACAGCTGATAAAGCGGCCGAATATGATACTCTGATATTAGGCTGCCCTGCTATGGGAGCAGAGGTTTTGGAGGAGAACGAATTTGAGCCGTTCTTCACCGAACTTGAAACGCGGCTTGCAGGAAAGAATGTCGCGCTTTTCGGGTCATACGGCTGGGGCGACGGTGAATGGATGCGTAATTGGGAGGAACGTGTACTGAGCGCGAATGCAAAACTGGTTTGCGAAAGTGTCATTGCAAATGAAGCTCCTGATGACGAGGCAGTTGCAGGCTGCAATAATTTAGGAAAGACAGCGGCGGCAGTATAATTGATATATGTGGGCGGTGGCTTAGCTTCGTTTGCAGGCTATGCTTCCGCCCTCATTATACGTTTTATGTGGCATAATAGCAATTTGCGTGAGTTCCATACTGCCGGGTGGCAAAAGATTATGGGCTTTTGAGCCGAATAGGGAAAGCTTTTTATCAGAATTCCCTTTAATTTTAAATTATAGTTAGCCAAAGCTAGCTATATTAAGGAGGTATTAACTTGAAAAAGCAAAGTAATTTGTCAAGGCTTATGCAGTATGCAGGGGGATATAAATATCTCACCTATGCTTCGTGGGTACTGTCAGCATTAAGTGCACTTTGTGCGCTTGTTCCGTTTATTTACATATGGCGGATAATTAAAGAGGTACTGGAAGCTGCGCCCAACCTTAAAAACGCTGTCAACCTCACACATTATGGCTGGATGGCGGTAATATTCGCCGTTTTATCGGTATTTATCTATATTTGCGGTCTTATGTGTTCTCACTTATCTGCATTTCATATCGCAGCAAATATGCGCCGTGACTGTATGCGGCATATAGTAAAGCTGCCGCTCGGAACAGCAGAAAGTATCGGCAGTGGAAAACTCCGCAAAATTGTTACGGATTCAAGTGCGGCAACTGAAACATATCTTGCTCACCGTCTGCCCGATAAAGCCGGAGCGATAGCAACGCCTGTCGGTCTGTTGGCTATGCTGTTTATATTTGACTGGCGGCTTGGAATTTTAAGTCTTATTCCTGTTATTTTGGGATTTTTGATTATGACGAAAATGACGGGCAAGAGTATGGAACAAAAAATGAAAGAGTATCAGGACGCACTTGCGGATATGTCAAACGAAGCGGTTGAATATGTCAGAGGAATTCCCGTTGTAAAAACCTTTGGTCAAACGGTATTTTCATTCAAACGTTTCAAAAACTCCATTGACAGGTATGAAAAATGGGTCATCGCATATACGAAGGCTTTGCGTATGCCGATGATGTTCTATACAACAGCAATAAATGCGGTATTCGCATTTCTTATTGCAGGCGGAATTATACTTACACGAGGCGGCGTTACAAATGAACTGCTTTTGAATATACTGTTTTATGTAATTATTACGCCTGTAATTGCTACAACACTTACAAAGATTATGTTCATGAGTGAGGACGGAATGATTGTAAACGATGCAATACAAAGAATAGACAGTGTTTTGAACGCGCCTGCTCTTTACGTGAGTACAAATACAAAAAATCCGCGGGATAATTCCGTTGTGTTGGAAAATGTAAGCTACAGCTATGACGGTAAAAAAGACGCTCTTCATAATATATCAATCAATATTAAGCCGGGTCAGACAGTTGCGTTTGTCGGTCCTTCCGGCGGCGGTAAAACAACGCTTGCAAATCTTATATCACGATTTTTTGACGCACAAAAAGGAAAGGTCCTTATTGGCGGTGTGGATATAAAAGAAATAAAAAAAGAGGATTTGATGAATATGGTTTCCTATGTGTTTCAAGACAGCCGCCTTGTTAAAACGTCAATTCTAGAAAATGTGAAAATGGCAAAACCGGACGCATCGAGGCAGGAAGTAATTCAAGCTTTAAAATCAGCTCAATGCGAGGATATTATTAAAAAATTTCCAAATGGTGTCGATACGGTAATCGGCGCAAAGGGCATATACCTTTCAGGCGGAGAACAACAGAGAATAGCGATTGCTCGCGCAATGCTCAAAAATGCTCCGATACTTGTTCTTGATGAGGCAACAGCCTTTGCAGATCCCGATAATGAGGTACTTGTTCAAAAAGCATTTGCCGCAATGTCCAAAAATAAAACCGTTATTATGGTCGCCCACAGATTAACTACTGTTCAAAACGCCGATCGTATTTATGTGCTCAAAGACGGTGAAATAGAGGAAAGCGGAAATTATACCGAGCTTATGCAAAAGAAAGGTTTATACAACAGAATGTGGAATGAATATCAGACTTCTGTTAATTGGAAAGTGGGTGTGTCAAATGATTAAATATATGCAAAGACGGTTTGCCCTGTCAGAGCAGGGTGCGAAGGATTTAATAAAGGGCTGTATTGCGCAAGCTGTTCAGAATATTTCTTCTATGCTCCCCGTCGGATTGCTGTATTACTTTGTATGCGCTTTAATGGACGGCGGTGTAAGCGGTTCGCAGACAGCATTTTATATAATAGGCTGTATAGTGTGCCTGCTGTTTACTTTTACAGCTACTTGGTTTCAGTATAACGGAACATATCTCGCGACATATGTTGAAAGCGGCGTCAGACGAATTTCTCTTGCTGAAAAACTGCGTAAAATACCGTTATCGTTTTTCGGAAAAAAAGATTTAGCTGATTTAACAAGTTCAATTATGAGCGATTGCGCCACGCTTGAAACTACATTTTCGCATTATGTACCCGCGCTTATCGGCTCCATTATTTCAACAATTTTAATTGCAATAGGTTTGTTCAACTTTGATTGGCGAATGGCTCTTGCGGCTGTATGGGTATTACCCATTGCGTTTATAATTGTAGCCTTTTCATCAAAAGTACAGAATTATTTTAACACAAAACAACGAAAAGCAAGCGTTGAGCTTGAAGAAGGTATTCAAGAATGTATCGAGACTTTGCGTGATTTGAAATCAAACAATGCTGAAAACAAGTATCTCAAAGAATTGGATAAAAAAATCAGGACAGTGGAAAATCGAAAGATAAAATCGGAGCTTGCAACTGCTGCGTTCGTTGTAAGCGCAAGTTTTATATTGAAGCTCGGTATAGCAACTGTCGCACTTGTAGGTTCAATATTACTTATAAACGGAACGCTTACTGTTCCTGTACTATTCATGTTTCTGCTTGTTGCGTCAAGATTGTATGAACCGTTGGATGGCGCGCTGCAAAATCTCGCGGCAGTTATTTCCACAAACGCGAATATTGAGCGTATGAATGAAATTCTCGACCACCCTATACAGACAGGTACGAATAAAATAAATAACAACGGATATGACATCGTTTTTGATAATGTCGGTTTTGCGTATAATACAGGCGAAACAGTGTTAAAAAATGTTTCGTTTACCGCAAAACAGGGGGAGGTTACAGCGCTTGTAGGCCCATCCGGCGGCGGTAAAACAACGGTATCAAGACTTGCGGCAAGATTTTGGGATATTAACAGAGGTAGAATTACTGTAGGCGACTCGGATATTTCTAAAATTGATCCGGAAACGCTGCTGTCAATTTATTCAATTGTGTTTCAAGATGTCACACTGTTTAATAATACGATTATGGAAAATATTCGTATTGGTAAAAAAAGCGCGACAGATTCAGAGGTACTTGCGGCGGCAAGGCTTGCGAATTGTGATGAATTTGCATATAAACTTCCTGATGGATATAACAGTATGATAGGTGAAAATGGCTGTGAGTTATCGGGTGGTGAACGTCAGCGAGTTTCCATTGCAAGAGCATTTTTAAAAAATGCTCCGATAATTCTTCTTGATGAAGCAACCGCCTCTTTGGACGTGGAAAATGAAACCGCTATTCAGCAAGCATTGTCACGATTGATTCAAAATAAAACTGTGTTGATTATCGCGCACAGAATGAGGACGGTCAGCGGTGCGGATAAGGTTGTGGTGCTCGCAGACGGAATTGTAAAAGAACAAGGCGCGCCTGATGAGCTGATGAAGCAAAACGGTATTTATAAACATATGGCAGAGCTGCAAACGCAAAGCCAGAATTGGACGCTGTAAAACAATAAAATAATAAGGTGAAAAAATGACTGTGTATAATAGTAAATGGACATTATACCCGATATGCCGCAATAAGACGAGAGTAAAAACCAATAGCGATGCTATACTAAAAAACTTTTTCCCCCTCTACTGTTTTGCTCGGTAAAGGGGGATACATATCATTTTGGAGGTCACATCAGACCCCCTGTTTAATTATGCTCATTTTTGATAAAATGCGGGTATTTTTTAATTATAAAAATGCTGCAGCAGCCTGATTAAAAATCATTTAGCTACAGCTCATTTTGCTATAATTATTATAGGATGTGAAATGTTATTTAACTATAAGACTTTCGCCGGTCATTTCAGCGGGTTTATCAAGACCCATCAAATCGAGCATTGTAGGTGTAAGATCACACAGTCTGCCTCTTTTTAATTCAACATCACCGGCACCGATCAGAATAAACGGAACAGGGTTTGTTGTGTGTGCCGTAAACACGTCTTTTGTCACGGGATCAATAAGGCAATCGGCATTTCCGTGGTCTGCCGTGATCAGTACCTTACCGTTTTTGGACATGATAGCATCAACAACCTTACCTAAACATTTGTCAACTGCTTCAACAGCTTTAACTGTCGCATCAAACACACCTGTATGACCGACCATGTCACAGTTGGCAAAGTTAAGTATTATGCAGTCATATTTGTCTTCGTTAATCAGTTCCACACAAGCGTCTGCAACCTCATATGCGCTCATTTCCGGCTTCATATCATATGTTGCAACTTTCGGAGATGGGATAAGCTTTCTGTCCTCTCCTTCATAAACATCTTCAACACCGCCGTTAAAAAAGAATGTAACGTGTGCATATTTTTCCGTTTCTGCAATTCTCAGTTGTTTTAATCCTTTTTTTGAAATATATTCTCCAAAAGTATTTGTAAGCTTTTGAGGTTTAAATGCAACATGTACATTGGGCATGTTTGCGTCATATTGTGTCATACATACATAATAAAGAGGGAATAGTGTTCTTTCAAAACCTGTAAATTCCGGATCAACAAGTGATCTGGTGATCTCTCTGGCCCTGTCCGGCCTGAAATTAAAGAATATAACAGAATCATTAGCACTGATTTTTCCGACCGGCTCCGAACCCTCGCAAACGACCATAGGGATTATAAATTCATCTGTCA
Source organism: uncultured Clostridia bacterium (assembly GCA_944392335.1). Lineage (GTDB taxonomy): Bacteria > Bacillota > Clostridia > UBA1381 > UBA1381 > RGIG1988. The sequence continues at coordinate 28,528 of CALXWJ010000090.1, read as the reverse complement.
GCGCCGCACCGTTTTCATCAATTGTCTCATATGATTTCAAAACGGCTTCAACAGGGTCTGTGATTTTGTGCCCTTCGCCTTTTACCATAGCATCATATGCTTTTGAGATTCTGTTCCAGTTATTGTCTCTGTCCATGGCATAATAACGCCCGCTTATTGTGGCAATTTTCCCTACACCGAACTCGTCGAGCTTTTCCGTAAGACTTCTGATAAAATCAACGCCTGATGTGGGAGAAACGTCACGTCCGTCCATAATACAGTGAATGTAAATTTTATTTAACCCGTGGTTTTTTGCAAATTTTATAAGACCGAAAAGATGTTCAATGTGAGAGTGCACTCCGCCGTCCGACAAAAGACCCGCAAAATGAAGTGCAGAATTATTTTTTTTGCAGTTTTCGATTGCACTTAAAAGAGTTTCGTTTTCTGCTATTTCGTTATCGTTTATAGCTTTTGTTATTCTCGTCAGCTCCTGATATACAACACGTCCCGCACCGATATTTGTATGTCCTACCTCTGAATTTCCCATTTGACCGTCGGGGAGTCCTACACTCATACCGCTTGCATAAAGAATGGTATTCGGGTAGTCGGCAAAATATCTGTCGAGATTAGGCTGCTTTGCAGCTTTTATCGCATTCCCCTCAACAGTTTCATTCATACCGTAGCCGTCTAAAATTATTAAAGCTATTGGGCTCTTTGACATAGTAATCATTCCTTTTCTAAAATATAAAGTACCTTTAATTCAAGCATTATTAAAGGGCGAATAATCGCCCCTTAAATGCGTTAAATTATTATTTTGCAGCAGCAACAATAGGAGCAAATTTTGCGGCAACCAATGAAGCCCCGCCGATCAATCCGCCGTCAATGTTTGGCTTTGCAAGAAGTTCGGCAGCATTCTGATCATTCATACTTCCGCCGTATTGAATAGTAAACTCTTTTGCACATTTTTCACAATACAGACCTGCAAGAATTTCCCTGATGCCTTTGCATACTTCTTCTGCCTGATCTGCGGTCGCGGTTTTGCCTGTTCCGATTGCCCAGATAGGTTCATATGCAATAACGACTTTTTTTGCATCTTCTGCACTTATTCCGGCAAATGCTTTTTTAATTTGAATTGCAATAAAATCCATCGTAATACCGGCTTGTCTTTGCTCCAAGGATTCACCTACGCAAACGATCGGTATCAAGCCTTTTTCCAATGCTTTGATGGTTTTTGCGTTTACGGTCTCATCTGTTTCCGCAAAATATTCTCTTCTTTCGGAGTGCCCTATGATAACATAATCAACACCTAAATCACAAAGCATATCTGCACTCACTTCGCCTGTGTAGGCGCCGCTGTCTTTGAAATGTAAATTTTCGGCGCCAATTTTTATGTGAGTGCCTTTGGCAGCCCTTACAGCCTCCGAAAGGCAAACATAAGGCGTACAGCATACCACTTCACATTCTGCACCCATAGTAGCTTTTTCAACTTCCTTAATGTAGTCATATGTTTCTGATGGAAGCTTGTTCATCTTCCAGTTCCCTGCAATTATATATTTACCCATTGTTATTATCTCCTTTTGTATTTATAGCGATTTAAAAGCTTTGATCCATTCTCTTTTGATCAGTTCATGACCTGTAAAATTGGGATGAACTCCGTCTGCAAGCCAATAATCGGCAGGCATTGCTTCAAACAGCTCGTCAAACTTTTCTTGAAGCGGAATAAAAGTAAGATCATATTTTTTTGCGATCTCTTTTGCTTTTTCGGCTCTTTTAAAAACCTCTGTACGAAAAATATCAATATTTTCCGTTGTAGCTCTTCCGGCAGCAACGAAAGGTTCCATAATCATTATTTTAATGTCAGGCAATTGGGCTTTTATTTCTTCAATAAGCATTGAATATATTTTAAAGAATTTTTCGCAGTCAACGCCGTTTTTAAAATCCAGTTCATGCCACACATCATTAACACCTATAAGTATACTCATTACATCCGGCTTTAAATTTATAATATCTGCTTTTATTCTTGCGTAAAGATCAACGATACGGTTTCCGCTTACACCCTTATTAATAAAGGCATATTCACCCGAATAGTCAAAACCTATTGAAGCAGAGACCAAAAGAGGATATCCGAGACCCAGAGAATTGATATCATCTCTGTTACGGCCGGCATCGGTAATTGAGTCGCCTTGAAACAGTATAGTTTTCATTTTTGTCCCTTTCATCATATCATCAATAAAAAGTAAATTTTAGCAGAATAAAATCCCGAAATTACTTATCATTTAATGCGGCAATACCCGGTAATTCTTTTCCCTCGAGGAATTCAAGCGAAGCCCCGCCGCCTGTTGAGATATGAGTCATTTTATCGCCGAGACCTGCTTTGTTTACAGCTGCAACGCTGTCGCCGCCGCCTATGATTGTGGTAGCATCGATTTGCGCCAAAGCTTGTGCGATCGCATTTGTACCCTTTGCAAAATTGGGCATTTCAAATACGCCCATAGGTCCGTTCCAAACAACGGTTTTGGCATCTTTAACGGCATCCTTGTAAAGGGCAATGGTCTTTTCACCGATGTCAAGTCCCTGCCATCCCGGTTCGATGCCGCCTCTTTCAACGGTTTTTCTCTCAGCGTCGTTTGAAAATTCCCTGGCAACAACCGTATCAACCGGGATCAACAGTTTAACGCCTTTATTTTCAGCCTTTTCCATCATTTCTTTTGCATAGTCTATATAGTCGGGCTCAAGAAGTGAATCGCCTACTTCCTCACCCAATGCTTTCATAAAGGTATACGCCATACCTCCGCCTATGATCAATGTATCGACCTTGTCCAATAAATTATTGATAACAGAAATTTTTGAAGAAACTTTTGAGCCGCCCAAGATTGCAGCAAACGGTCTTACAGGATTATTTACGGCATTGCCCAAAAATTCAATTTCCTTTTGGATAAGATAACCGGCAACGGCAGTATCCAAATATTTTGTTACACCAACGTTTGAGCAGTGTGCTCTGTGCGCCGTACCGAAAGCGTCATTTACAAATATATCCGCCAATGAAGCAAGCTCCTGCGAGAAAGTATCCACATTCTTTGTTTCTTCCGCTCTGAATCTTGTGTTTTCAAGTAAAACAACGTCTCCGTCCTTCATATTTGCAACTGCTTTTTTGGCATTTTCGCCCACTACATTATCATCAGCCGCAAAAATAACTTCCTTACCTAATTTTGCGGATAAGCTTTTTGCTACCGGCGCCAATGATAATTCAGGCTTTGGTTCACCCTTTGGCTTACCCATATGTGAACAAAGAATAACCTTTGCGCCGTGATCGATCAAATACTTGATTGTAGGTAAAGCTCCGTCAATTCTTGTTTCGTCAGTAATATTTCTGTTTTCGTCCAGAGGGACGTTAAAATCACATCTTACAAGGACTCTTTTTCCCGTTACTTGAATATCTTCCACACTCTTTTTGTTTAGCATAAATATCTCCGTTACCTTTCTGCCCACAAAATAATATATTTACATTATGATCTTATCTGTGGGCTGATAAGACCTGCAATCCGGAATAAATAAATTTATCCGGATTTTTTCGATACAATAAGGGCTTGTCCCGTTAATCAACGATGATAAGGATGCCGCTGTGAGCACTGTAATCAGTGTAAAATGGCATTTTCACGCAGATTACAGATATGCAGCCGCCTAAAAGGGCGTGGGACATTCTACCCGTAAGTATATTTTATAACATAAATATAAAATTTTCAAGTATATATTGGAAATTTTTTTAAAAATTGTTAAAAAAATATCGTACTTGCCGCAACTCCGGCAATAATGCCGACAATATCACCGAAAACGGCGGCCGGAATAATATGTTTGGTATATTTTACCCTTGTATTTTTAAAATATACCATTAGAGTGTAGAAGGTGGTTTCGGTGGAACCCATTATAACCGATGCGATTATTCCTATCAAGGAATCGGGATTGTATTCTTTTAAAATATCGCTCAAAATCCCCAATGCCCCGCCGCCGGAAATTGGCCGGATAAGTGCAAGAGGGAGAACCGGCGAAGGAATGTGAAAAATATCTGTTATAGGCGAAATAAGACGGATGATAATATCCATAAGGCCCGAAGCCCTCATCATCGCGACTGCTGTTGTGATCGCAAGGAGCACCGGGAAAATCCCTATAACGGTTTTCATGCCCCACTGGACCCCGTCGCAGAAAGTTGAGTAAATCGGTATTTTTTTTCTCAATGCAAAAATTATTATTAACAAAAATATTACCGGAACTATATATGACATGTTAACCTCCGCGAGTTATATGAATTTTTTTATTATTTTTTCGTTTGAAAAATAATATTATTTTCATCATAAATAATGCACAAAAAAGCGCAGTTATGGAGCATATCCACACGGGAGGTATTATACATTCGGGATTAAGTGATCCGAAAGCGCTTCTTAAAGCAATTATTGTTGTAGGTATAAGCTGGATACTTGATGTGTTTATCACGGTAAATATACTCATTTCATCGCTTGCATGATCGGGAGTTTTATTTATTTTGTCAAGCTCCTGCATGGCGGCGATCCCTGCCGGAGTTGCGGCGTTTCCGACTCCCAAAAGGTTTGCGCTTATATTGGCGGTTATGTATTCCTTTGCTTTGTTGTTATGCTTTAATTTAGGGAAAAGAAGGTTGATTATCGGAGATATCAATTTACTTAAAGCATTAATTGCTCCGCCTTCTTCGGCAAGCTTTAAAAAACCGCACCACATACACATTATGCCTGCAAAGGAGAGTATTATTTCAATCGAGTTTTTTGCACCGTCAAGACCTGCTTGTACCGTTTCATTTACCGTACCGGTAAAAAATGATGTTATAAGCGATAAAATTATCATAAAAGCAAAAATATAATTCATATGGACCCTCCGTTATATTGATCGGTTAGTAAAATATATTCTTATTTAAGTTTTTTATTCTGAATTTTGAGTAAAAAAGGTTTAATAAAAATATAGAATAGCAAAAGCGAAAAACAAATAATAAACTTTTGTTTTTATGTTTGTTTTAAAATGTTGAAAAAGGGAAAAAATGACGGTATTTTTCTATATTACTTGACAAAAAGATATAATGACTGTAAAATATTATTATGTGTTAAAATAGAAAGGTTTTAATATTTTATGGTAAGAGAAAAAAGTTTTTATAAACATTTTTTTAAGCTTTTTTTGTTTTTGGTATTTCAGAATGTCATAGTGTTGGGAGTTAATCTTGCAGACAATGTTATGGTAGGAAGCTACAGTGAAACAGCTTTGTCCGGAGTGGCGTCGGTAAATCAGATACAATTTGTGTATTTACAGATCACCATGGCATTGGGCGATACTCTTGTCGTTATCGGAAGTCAATATTGGGGAAAGGGTACAACGGCGGAAATAAAAAAATTATCTGCCTGTGCTGCAGTAATGGCTGTTTGTTTTGGATTGATCCTATTTGCGGCGGCTTTATTTTTTCCGTATCAACTGGTAAATTTATTTACCGATTCGCCTGAGATCATTGCAGAAGGCGTAAAATACATTGATTTAATTAAATATACATATTTGATATACGCTCTTACAAATGTAATGCTTTCGTCAATGAGAAGTGTTGAATCGGTGAAAATTGCGTTTTTTGTTTCCCTTTCGACTTTTGTTATTAACTGTACGATAAATTATCTTTTGATAAACGGAAATTTCGGATTTCCGAGAATGGGTGTGACCGGTGCCGCAATAGGCACATTGGCTGCAAGAATCGTTGAATTGATAATAGTTATCCTGTATCTGTTTTTTGCCGATAAAAAATTAAGGTTAAGACCGCACGACTTTATTAAGCTTGATAAGGCGTTTTTTAAGGATTATGCAAAAACATCGGTAAATTTTATCGTAACCGCTGCTTTATTTGGTATTGCAACGGCAATGCAAACGGTAATACTCGGGCATATGCAGGACAGCGCAATTGCCGCAAACTCAATAGCCAATGCATTGTATCAGCTCTTAAAGGTCGCATTTGTGGGCGCATCATCGGCGGCGGCCGTCATGATAGGTATTGCAATAGGAAAAGCGGATATGAAAAAGGTAAAGGAATATGCCAAAACATTGCAGATCATATTTTTGATAATAGGTGTGGTCATGAGTATAAGCCTGTATTTTCTGCGTAAGCCGTTTTTGAGCATATATGATCTGAGCGAACAGACCTATGCACTGGCAAACGGATTTATATTGGTTTTGTGCTTCACCGGAATGGGAACGGCGTATGAAATGCCGGTATTGTGCGGAATAGTAAGAGGCGGCGGTGACAGCAGATTTTTAATGATAAATGATTTTGTGAGTATATGGCTTATTGTATTGCCGGTGTCATTTCTTGCGGCATTTGTGTTTAAATGGTCGCCTGTAGCGGTGGTATTTTGTCTTAATTCCGACCAGATTTTTAAATGCGCGGCCGCTGCAATAAAATGTAACAGCTTCACATGGATAAAAAAACTGACAAGAGATGGGAACATTTTGGAAAAGCAATAAAAAATTGTAAAAAATATAATAGCCGTGAAAAACCAATACGGCGGAATGGAGTTAAAATATGAGAATAGAAACTAAATGTATTCAATCAGGTTACAGTCCGAAGAGCGGTGAACCAAGAGTTATGCCGATAGTACAGAGCACAACGTTTAAATATGACAGCTGTGACGATATGGGAAAGTTGTTTGATCTGGAGGCGGAAGGATATTTTTACACCCGTCTTTCAAATCCTACATTCGGATATGTCGAACAAAAAATTGCAGACCTTGAGGGCGGAGTGGGAGCGATGCTGACGTCATCGGGACAGGCAGCGAATCTGATCGCCGTTATGACGGTTTGCAACGCCGGAGACCATGTTCTTTGTTCATCAATGGTATATGGGGGAACATTCAATTTATTGGGAGTGACCCTTAAAAGATTCGGTATCGATGTAACTTTTATAAATCCCGATTCTTCCTATGAGGAAATTGCGGCACAGATCAAGGATAATACAAAGCTGCTTTTGGGAGAGACCATTTCCAATCCTGCTTTGTCAGTTTTGGATATTGAAAAATTTGCAAAGGCGGCACATTCAAAAAATATTCCTTTGATTGTGGATAATACCTTTGCAACACCAATTCTTTGCAGGCCTTTTGAATTCGGCGCGGATATTGTCGTTCATTCGACGTCAAAATATATGGACGGCCATGCTACGGCACTGGGTGGCGTTATTGTTGACAGCGGTAATTTTGACTGGGCCGCAAGCGGAAAATTCCCTGAATTTACAACTCCTGATGACTCATATCATGGAATAATATATACAGAAAAATTCGGTAAAAAGGCCTTTATAACAAAAGCAGGTGTACAGCTTATGCGTGATTTGGGCTCTACTCCCGCACCGCAGAATGTATTTTTGCTGAATTTAGGGCTGGAAACACTTCATCTGAGAGTCAGAGCACATTGTGAAAACGCGAAGAAGGTCGCAGGATTTTTGGAAAACCATGATAAGGTTACATGGGTGAATTATCCGGGACTTGAATCCGGTAAAGACAGGGAACTGGTTAAAAAGTATCTTCCCAACGGAACAAGCGGTGTGATCAGCTTCGGAGTCAAGGGAGGAAGAGAGGCGGCAATCAGATTTATGGATAATCTTAAGCTTGCCGCAATTGTAACACACGTTGCCGACGCAAGAACCTGCGCGCTTCATCCGGCAAGCACAACTCACAGACAGATGACTCAGCAGCAGCTGACAGAATGCGGTATAGGGGAGGATCTGATCCGTCTGAGTGTGGGAATAGAGAATGCTGACGACATAATAGATGATCTTGAACAGGCATTGAATGCTTGATAATTTATTTTATATTATTAGGAAGGTGTAAGGTAATGTATGGTAATTTTGCATCACAAATACCAAGAAATCCACACAATGAACAGCAGATGAAATATATTGAATTATACGCAAAAGAAGCGTTCAAAGAGCCTGCGCATTCTCTTTCATATTCGGAGTTTTGTGATTTTGAAAAAACAGGCAGCAGAGTGGAATATGAAAGGGAGTATACCGAGCATAGAAAGAGACTTGCGGCATTCTGGGCAATGGCTGCATGGTATGATGATGAAAAATGGCTTATCGCGGTGGAAGATTCAATATGGTCTATATGTGATGAATTTACATGGTCTGTACCTGCACATATAAAAAATCAGCAAAAAACGGATATTTTTGACATTGTTACAAATCTTGATTTGTTTTCATGCGAGACTGCTTTTACGTTGTCGGAGTTATATTATATTTTTTCCGATAGATTATCGCCTCTTATAAAAAAGAGGATACGTCATGAACTGTTTAAAAGAGTCATAAATCCATTTATTGAAAAAAGAACAAAATGGGCGGCAAATAATTGGTCGGCAGCATGCAGCGCGGGGATAATTGCATCTGTTATATATATGGATGCAAAAGAAGAATTCGATAAGATTATTGGCGATATAACAGACTCAATGAATACTTTTTTGAGCTCATATAATGACGATGGATGTTGTCTTGAGGGAGTTCTTTACCACGCATACGGATTTGGACATTATTGTTATGCAGCACAGTTGATATATGAATATACCAAAGGGAAGATCAATTTGTTCTGCAAAGATAAGATCAAAAAAATGGCAGAATTTATGCAGAAGGCATATATTGAAAAAAATGTATGCATACCTTTTTCCGATGCTCCGCACAACTATAATTATAATATTGGGTTTATGCATTTTTTAGCTGAAAATTTTGAAAATGTAGAAGCTCCCGACATTGATTATGAGGTTGTATTCGGCGATGATATCAGATATAGATTTTGTGATTTTATAAGAAACTTTTTTTGGTATAATGATAAGCTGCCGGAAAAGGGCACAAACAGCAGGCTGGATTATTTTGATAAGGCCCAGTGGTATATATACAGAGGAAAAAACTATTGTTTTGCCGCAAAGGGCGGTAACAATGCAGAACCTCACAATCATAATGATATTGGAAATTTTGCGATATATTCCGAAGGGAATTACATAATTGATGACCTGGGCTGGTGTGAATATTACAACGGCTATTTTGGTGAAAAAAGATACGAAAATATTTGTGCGTCTTCACGGGGGCACAGCGTGCCTGTAATTAACGGAGAATATCAATGTACAGGGAAAAATCATTGTGCAAAGGTTGTTTGTTGGAATGACAAGGAGTTTATTCTTGATTTGACCGAGGCATATGATATTGCAAATCTCAGACAGCTTTTAAGAAAATTTTCTCTTGATGAAAACTGTATTAAACTGACCGATATTGTTTGCGGTAAAGTAACGGGCTTTTCGGAAAAATTAATAACCAGGGTAAAACCGGCAATTAAAGATAATATTGTATATATTGGAAAAACAGAGATAAGCTGTGATATGTGTAAAAATATTACCATTTCATATGAAAATTTCAACCCGAGATTAAGTATATGTAAAATGGATATGAAACCTGTTGAAACTGCATATTTGATTAACTTTGAAATTGATTCAGATAAAGAAGAATTTGAAGTAAATATAGTGATAAAGCTATAACTGCGGACCAGATGTCCCACGCTGTTTGTCGGCGGCGGGGGATATATCTGTATCAGTGAGAGTACAAGCCCCCATTGATTACAGCTCGGCACGGCTTGCGATATTGTCCCTGTTGAATAATGGGGCAAGCCCTTATTGAACGGGGAACTTAAAATATGTGGCTTATTTTTCATGAATGTTTAATATGCTGTATGCAAATATTAATATATTGAAGAGTCATATTGATATATTTGTAATACTTGTTGTGGTATATATCGGTGAAGGGTAGTGGAGGAACGGAGATGGATATGAAAAAAAGTAAGAAAAGGGTTTTAACATTATATGTTGTATTAAGAGTAATCGTTGTGGCTTTTATGGTTTTTGCTCTTATTCAAAAGAATTATGACAATGTTTTTTTATGTATTCTTACATTATTATTATTTTTTATACCTGCAATCATAGATAAAAAAATGAATATAAAATTACCTTCTGTTCTGGAATGTATTATTATCTTGTTTATCTTTGCCGCGGAAATTCTCGGGGAGATACAGGGATTCTATTTAAAAATACCATATTGGGATACAATACTTCATGTAATAAACGGATTTATAATGTCGGCAATAGGATTTGCGATGATAGATATTTTAAATCAAAATCCAAAACTCCATTTTGATATGTCGCCTATGTTTATTGCATTTGTTGCCTTTTGCTTTTCCATGACGATAGGCGTACTATGGGAATTTTTTGAATTCGGAATGGACACATTCACTTTAATGGATATGCAAAAAGATACAGTTGTGACAATGATATCAACCGTTGATTTAAATTCTGATAAAGTAAACGTTCCTATTGTTGTTAAAGATATAACAAAAACAGTTATTGACGGAACAGTAAACGGCAGCGCGCAAAGTATTGTTATCGAGGGCGGGTACTTGGATATAGGGTTAAGAGATACAATGTTTGATTTAATAGTAAATTGTATCGGCGCTGTTTGTTTTTCATGCGTGGGGGTTTTGTATATTTTGGGAAGAAGCCGTTTTGCAAAAAGCTTTATTCCGCAAATGAAAACCCAGTCGGAAATCGAAGAGACAAAACGGGAAATTGAAAAAAAGAAAAATAAATACAAAAAGAATATAAAAGGAAAGAAAAATGAAGATAAAAATCAATAAAATCAAGGCTTTGTTTTATAATGACAAAGGAGCTTATATAAAAGAATGCGATATTTATATAAATGGCAATAAAATCGTATCGATCGGCCAAAAACCGGAGGATTTTGCGGCTGATAAGATTATAAACGGAAATAAAAAATTAGCAATCCCGGGTTTGATCAATGCTCATACCCATTCTTATATGTCTGTTTTTCGTAATATAGCCGACGATCTGAGTTTTGAGGATTGGCTGTTCGGAAGGATTAACCCGTTAGAGGATAAGCTGACAGAAGAGGATATATACTGGGGTGCAATGCTTGCCTGTATTGAAATGATAAAAACGGGGACTACCTGTTTTGTAGATATGAATATGAACATGCAGTCGGTTATCAGAGCGGTAACAGATACTGGTATGCGGGCTGTTTTGTCAAGAGGGTTGGTAGGAAAAGGGAACGATGAAGGCGGACGTAAAAGACTTGAGGAAACGATTGACGCATACAAAAACTGTAAAAATGATAATATCTCATTTCTTCTCGGCCCGCATGCTCCATACACGTGCGATTGTGAATATCTGAAAATCGTAACAGATACTGCTAAAAAATACAATTTGGGAATGACTATTCATTTGTCGGAATCGGAAAATGAGGTGGAAAACATAAAGAAGGCCCACAAGATGTCACCGATTGAGCTTATGGATAAAATCGGATTGTTTGAGGCGCCTGTAATTGCCGCTCATTGTGTCTGGTTATCCGATAATGATATAAAAATTTTAGCAGATAAAAATGTTTCGGTGGCAACAAATCCAAAAAGCAATCTAAAGCTTGCAAACGGTATAGCGCCTCTTACAAAAATGCATGATCACGGCATTAATATAACAATAGGAACAGACAGCACCGCAAGCAACAACAGCTTGAACATGTTTTCGGAAATGAATTACACCGCATTGCTTCATAAAGGGGTCACACACGATCCCACGGTAATAAATGCCTCGGATGTATTAAGATTCGCGACAAAAAATGCCGCAATTGCGGTATCAAATAAAAATCTGGGAGAAATTAAAGAGGGAATGCTTGCGGATATTACAATTTTGGATATTGACTGCCCGCAGTTTTATCCTGAAAACGAGCTTGTTTCGGCGCTGGTTTATTCCGCAGCGGGATATGAAACCGACACCGTTATCATAAACGGCAGAATATTAATGGAAAATAAGATCCTTACAACTGTTGATACCGAAAGAGTATATGCCGAATGTGAGAGAGTTATCGAAAGGATAGATAGATGATGAGCAAGATAAGAGATATAAATTTATATGAAAGCGGAGACAGAAAAATCGAATGGGTAAAAAGAAACATGAGTCTTTTAAGGAGCATTGAAGAGGAATTTACCGCAGAACAGCCGTTTAAAGGTTTAAGAATAGCGCTTTCAATACATCTTGAGGCAAAAACCGCATATTTATGCCGTGTCCTTGCGGCAGGCGGCGCGGATATGTATATTACGGGAAGCAATCCTCTTTCAACGCAGGACGATGTTGCGGCGGCTCTCTGCCATGGGGGTCTGAATGTATTTGCATGGCATGGCAGCACTCCTTCGGAGTATCATGATCATATGTGCCATGTTATCGAAGCAAAGCCGAATATTATAATAGATGACGGAGGAGATCTGGTAAACCTTATACATAATGAATATCCGGAAAATCTTCAATATGTTTTGGGCGGCTGTGAGGAAACAACAACGGGAATACTGCGGCTTATTGCAATGAATAAATCAAAGGATTTAAAATTTCCCATGATTTTGGTTAATAATGCAAAATGCAAGTATTTGTTCGATAACAGGTATGGAACGGGGCAGTCGGTCTGGGACGGGATCAACAGAACAACAAATCTTATTGCAGCGGGTAAAAATGTTGTTATCGCAGGATACGGCTGGTGTGGAAAAGGAGTAGCAATGCGGGCAAAGGGATTCGGCGCGAGAGTAATTGTTACCGAGATAGATCCCATTAAAGCGTTAGAGGCAAAAATGGATGGCTTTGACGTTATGAAAATGGAGGATGCAGCGCCGATAGGGGATTTGTTTATTACCGTAACAGGCTGCAAAGACGTAATTTGCGAAAAACATTTTATAAAAATGAAAAACGGCGCTGTAATGTGTAATGCAGGGCATTTTAATGTTGAAGTAAATTATGATGTTTTGGAAAAAATAGCGGTAAAAAAGGAAAAACAAAGAGAAAATATTATGGGATATCGTCTTGAAAACGGCAATACCGTTTATCTGCTAGCTGAAGGAAGGCTTGTAAACCTTGCGGCAGGCGATGGCCATCCCGCGGAAATTATGGATATGAGCTTTGCCATCCAAGCCATGAGTGCAAGATATATTGCTTCAAATAAAGGAAATTTCAAAGAAATGATCATAGATGTTCCCGAAGAAATCGATATTGCTATGGCTGAAAGAAAATTGAAGCATTACGGATGTACGATCGATAAGCTGACCGAAGAGCAAAAGAAGTACCTTAACAGCTGGAATGTATGATAAAATGAGTTAAGAAGGGCAATGCAAATATTTTTAACGATAAATAACACCGTCTAGCCGGTAATATTAGGGCAGACGGTGTATTTGTATATTGGAAAGTATAGATTATGATTCTATCAGTGCTTCATTTTTTATAAAGAAGTCGGTAAAATTCATATTACCGAATTTTTCGATCTTTTTCCCGTCAACGAGAAATTGCACAAAGCTGACGTCCTTTAATTCGCAAAGGGAATTAACTATGGAATAAATAACCAATTCATCGTTTGTATTGTCTTTTGCGTTTTTTTCGACAAATCCTGACTTAAAGTTTACAAAGCAAGTATTATCCGTAGTTTGTGCCGATACAAGGACGGTATCGGAAGAAATAACATTTCTTGCAATATCCGGATATTGAGTCCCTTTGATAAGTTCATTCACCACATATTGCTCGGTAGGTACGGTATCGGTTATTTTTATCGTCCGCTTTTCCGAAATAAGCTTATCGGAATCAAGGTCTGCAAAATAAAGCGTTAAAACCGTTGAGTCCTGTGTTGTCGTATCCGATTCAAAATCCATATCGTCATTGGATATAAAACCAAGTGTGGTTCCGTCAGAGGCTATTATTTCATTGCCGTCAACGGTAACCATGACTCGATTGACCGTTTTTAATTGACATAATGATTTTACAATTGCATAAACCGTTAATGAATCTCTTGAGTCATCTTTTGTGAGATAATTTTCAGAAAAATCAATGGTGACATTTTTGCCGTCCTGAGTTATAGACAAAATTTGCACATCCGTATTGAACAGCGGTTTATTTTTGCTGTTTGACGGACCTTGAAGTAATTTATCAAGAACGATCCTTACCAATTCGTCTTTATCCTCATATTCTATATTTGTATTTTCGGAAGCAAGAGCGGTATTTTCTTCGTTAAAATAATATAAATCAATATTTATTGATTTTTGTTTGCCTTGATTACTTTCTCCGATTATGAGCAATGTGACTATAATAATAATTAAAGCCGCTGCAAAACTGATAATATATCTTTTTTTTACCATATGTAATTAAACCTCCATAGGTGCACAATAAACTGTACTTTATTTAATCCATTGAAATAAAATCATAATAGAATTATCTGTATGCATAATAAGAGTATTAAAATACATTAAAGTGTTTTTTTAATTATTTATTATATCTGTTCATTATATATGATATATATTACAAAAGTATTAAAATTGCAGTTTGTTTACAAAAAATTTATTTTTTATACTAAGAGTTATCAAATTCAGTATTGTAGGGCAAATAAATTGAGAAGGTACTTCCCATACCGACTTCACTTGATACATCAATATGACCGCCATGCAGTATTACCGCTTCTTTTGCAATGGCAAGCCCCAGCCCGGTACCTCCCGTCTCTCTTGCACGTGAGTCATCAAGTCTGAAAAATCTGTCGAAGATGTGTTCATGTTCCTCTTTTGGTATACCATGTCCATTATCCTCAATTTGAATCAGGAGATTTTTGCCTTCCTTTGAAAGACCTATTTTGACATAACCGCCTTCATCGTTATATTTAATCGCATTATCTGTTATATTATAAATTGCTTCCCAAATTTTATCATAATCAAGACTGATGGGAGCCGGATTTTCCAGTTTAAAGTCGGTGTAAAGAACAATGTCCTTTGCCTTTGCATTTGTGGATAATTTTTTTACAATTGAATTTAAAAGTGTAATTATATCAACAGATTCAAACTTTGGAACAGATTTGCCTGAATCTAATTTTGTCAGAGTAAGCAGTCTTTCTATTATTCTTGTAAGCCTGTCAACCTCTTCACTTAAATCTCTTAAAAATTCATGAGTCATTTTTGGGTCGGGATTATCAGTGGAGATCACACTGTCACAAATCAGTTTTATTGTTGTCAAAGGGGTTTTAAGCTCATGGGATGCGTCAGATACAAATTTACGCCGGTTATTTTCGAGATTGCCAAGCTCTGAGCACATATAGTTTATGGTTGTGGCAAGGTTTGCAAATTCATTGTGACCTTTCACCTTTACTCGTTTATCAAAATTCCCTTTTGATATTTCTTTTGCAACTGATGTAAATTCGTCAACGGGAGAAGTAACTATATATGACATTCCAAAGCTCAAAAAACCCACAAGAATACATATCAATGCAGATACCATATACATGTTGATTTTTACATATCCTATGGTTTGATCAATATTGGTCATGGCTTCAACAAGATAAACAACACCTATAATGTCATTATTGTCTTTTTGTCTGACCGGTACGGCAACCGTCATCATATTTATACCCAGATCATCTTCTATAACACTATGTGCCTGCTCACCTATTGCCGCGGACTGAATAATCTCGCGCATCAATACCTTTCCCGTGAGTTCTCTGTTTGAGTCAAAAAGAACGTTATAAGTAAGATTTACAACAATGCCCCTTATATTAGTTCCCATAAGCAATTGGTTCGTGTATTCTTCGATGGCGCTGATATTATCAACAGAAACGTATGATGTGATGGTATCCGACATCATATTGGCCTTTGCAAAAAGATTTATCTGCTCGTTTTCATACAGGTTATCACTCAATACCCCCAATATATAGATACTCATCAGCACAAGCGTGATCATTATGACAACTATATATGTAGCCATCATTGTCCAGCGCATGGAGGAGAAAAAGCTTTTAATCTTTTTTGTAATAATAACCAACACCCCACTTTGTTTTTATATATTTTGGTTCGGCAGGATTTTGTTCAATTTTTTCTCTCAATCTTCTTATGTGGACGTCAACTGTTCTGGCGTCTCCCGGATAGTCAAATCCCCAGGCAATATCCAAAAGGTTTTCTCTTGTATAAACCTTGCCGGGATTTTTTACAAACAGCTCAAGCAGGTCAAATTCTTTGCTCGTAAGCTCAATCGTGGTACCTGCGATAATAACATGTCTGAAATTATAATCAAGAGTGATGTCGCCCGAGATCAGCAGGTCGCTTGTTGATTTGCCCGGATTTGCCGACGTTGCGCGTCTTAGTATGGCTTTTATTCGAGATGATAATTCCCGCACATTAAAAGGTTTAGTAACATAATCATCTGCGCCGTATTCAAGCCCCAATATTTTATCTATATCTTCACTTTTTGCAGATAACATAATAATAGGCACATTTGAAAATTCTCTGATTGTCCTGCAAACTGTCAGACCGTCCATTTTTGGAAGCATAATATCAAGTATAATAAGATCAATGCTGTCATCATGCGCCATTCTTACAGCTTCTTCGCCGTCAAACGCGGCTTCAACTTGATATCCTTCCTGTTCAAGATTGTATTTTATTCCCTTTACCAATAATTTTTCATCATCCACTATCAGAATTTTCATGTCAGTATCCTTTCCTCTTCTGTTCATAATTTTATTCATATATCATAGGTGTAAGCTTCACCCATTAAATAAATGTACAGATCATGCCGCCGCAAGGCTGTGATAACATTATTTAAGCTTATTATAACAGATTTTTAAAAATATTTCTATAGTTTTAAAAAAATATTTTTGTAAATCTGTTATATTGATTAATATAACTGCGGACAAGATGTCCCCCGCCGTTATCGACGGCGGGTTCCATATATGTAATCAGTGGGTACAATCTCCCACTGATTACAGCACTGCTGTGCAGTGCTCTTGTCCTCGTTGAATGACGGGATAAGCTCCTATTGAAAAATAAACAGCAGATTTTACAAAAAAAACGGTTCTTAAAACCAAAATTTCTTTTTTTTTTTGCAAAAAACCTTGCAAAAAGAGAAAAAAATTTGTATAATAAATTTATTGGTTTATTTTTAAACAATTAATATTTTATGACAGATAATATTTTTTATATATACATATCGCAAAAGGAGCCCATTATGAACAAAAAAATTATCTTATTTACTGCAGTAATAATGTCAATTTTAATAAATATGATAAATCCGGCATTATCGGAGCCTGCGGAAGATACTCAAAATATTGAACAGTCATCTCAGGAGCAGACAGACAATGATAATACATCAGAATCAAAAACACAAACAGAGTCCCAAATCGACCTGTCCCTTCCCGCGCCTCATGCGGAAGCGGTATATTTAGCGGATATGAAATCGGATAAAGTATTATACGAAAGAAATGCAGATGAAAAATTATATCCTGCATCCACAACAAAAATAATGACGGCAATACTTGTCCTTGAAAATGCCGATTTAACACAAACGATCACCGCGCAGACAGAAGCTATTTCGCCGATTACAAATCAGCATTCGCATATGGGGATATTGATAGGAGAAGAATTAACGGTAGAGCAATTGTTATATGGTATGCTCGTATATTCGGCAAATGATGCTGCAAATGTCCTTGCCGTACATCTCGGCGGAAGCATAGAAGGTTTTGCTCAAATGATGAACGATAAGGCAAAAGAGCTGGGAGCAAATGATACTCATTTTGTAAATCCTCATGGCTTTCATGATGATAATCATTATACGACAGCTCATGATTTGGCGCTCATGGCAAAATATGCAATGCAAAATGAGAAATTCCGTGAAATTGTAAAAACAGATATGTATATAATAGAGCCGACGAATAAATATAAGGAAATAAGATACCTGTCAAATACAAATCATCTTGTCAGCAAAAGAAGACAAGCAAATTACTTTTATTCAAAGGCGATCGGAATAAAAACAGGTTTTACGGACGAAGCGGGCTCATGTCTGGTTGCGGCGGCGGTTGACGGTGATACGGAGCTTTTATCTGTCGTTATGAAATGCAAAAATTCTTCTGAGCTAAACGGCGCGTATTCATTCAGTGAAAGTGAGGATCTGTTGGAATACGGATTTGAAAATTTTAAATATATTACAATTGCCGGCAGTAACGATATTGTTAAGGATTCAAAGGTATACGAAGCAAAGAACAATGTCAGAGTGGCGCTTGTTCCGCAAAATGATGTTTCGGCACTGCTGCCTGTAAACATTGATATCGAAAAAGAAATCGAACCGATATTTGCGTTAAATGAAGATATTTCCGCGCCGATCTTAACAGGAGATGTGCTCGGATCGGTTTCTTATGAGTATCAGGGGCAGATAGTTGGAACGGCAAATCTTATTGCGGCAAACGATGTTGAAAAAGATATGATAAAGGCGGCAATTCATACGGTCATAAAAATTATAACTCATCCTGTTTTTATTATTGCGGTTCTGATCATCCTTTTCCTTTATTTCTATAATAAACGAAGACAGAGAATAAACAGAAGAAAAAGAAGAAGCCAAATGGAGCATGTGAGCTATGATACCAAATGGCAAAGGAAAAAATAAATATATCATATGTGTGATGTTTCGCGGCGTCACACTTTTTTTATGCAAAATATCTGATACGGCTGATTGCATGCTTTGCCCGAATTGCAGGACTTGGATTTTATTGTGTGTGTTTTAAAGGTATTTGATAAAAACAGCATAATAATATATTCACATTTTTTTGTGACCGGAATATTATATATCAAGAAGTTAAATAAGAAAGAGGTGACAGCAATGATTATGCTTGGCTGTAAAGCGGTTGGATTGGCTGCTTTGACATTTTGTGTCGGAGTAGTTGCCGGATTGGTGCTGCCGATTTGCGTTGTAGCTGTAATTGAAGCTGTTTTAATTGTGATTATGGGTTATTGCTGTCTTTTCAGATGGTAAGAGAAATGGAGGTTTTATTATGAAAATTGTTGTTATGAGGATGCCGAAATGTTTAGCAGGTATTATGAAATCAATTTTTAAGATGCACTAAAAAATATTCATAATGACACTTTTGCATCAGTTAAAACTACATACAAAATACTGTCTTGCCAACCATTTGTATGGTTGGTTTTTATTATGCAAACAACGATGCGATAATTGAGCAAGTCGTCCGGTTGGTTTTTCCTTGTCACATTATTCGTTCAATAATATTAATAACCAATATGCGTAAAAAGTGAATAAATGTTAAAAGAATAGCTTGACATTTGTTTTTTTATATAATATAATTATTTTAATGAGTTGGGATTCCGCATAAAATATTGCGGATATTTTTTTGTTTATAAAATCCTTGATTGTTATTTGACTGACAAAAATACAACGGGAATTTTGCGAAGGGAGTATACAAGGATAAAGATGAATAATAAAAATCAGACATTTATGAGTAATGTTCTTATAATACTTATAGCTCAGATAACGGTAAAATTATTGGGTATAATATACAGATTGGTTATAACAAATGTTTCTGGCTTCGGAGACCAGGGAAACGGATATTATTCGGCAGGATATAATATATATACTCTGCTTCTTGCAATTTCTTCGGTAGGTATACCCAATGCCATATCAAAAATGACCTCGGCAAAAAACGCGGTGGGAGATTACAAAGGAGCATATAAAATATATAAAAACGCACTTTTGCTTTTTTCAATAATCGGTATTGCTGCTTCATCAATTTTATTTTTTGCGGCTGCTCCCATAGCCTCGGGCGTCATACATATGCCTAATGCCAAATATGTCCTTATGGCTTTGGCGCCCTCCATCCTTTTTGTGTGTCTTTCTTCCGTTGTCCGCGGATATTTTGCCGGAATGCAGGAAATGAGGGCGTCGAGCCGTTCGCAGATATTGGAGCAGATATTCAAATGCGTACTTACAGTCACCATAGTTTTGTATATGTCAAAAAACACGATGTTCCCGAACGACCCGGACTTAAATGCGGCATATATGGCTGCAGGAGCAAATCTTGCAACGACCCTCGCGACGGTTTTAAGCACAGTGTATATTTTTGGTTTTTATTTTAAACGTAAAAACGAATTGGGACAGAAGATAAAAAGCACAGTCATAAAGGAAGAAAAAAGATCTACTCTTTCGATGTTTAAAAGCATTTTGATAATATCTATTCCCATATCTCTCGGCTCTATCATTTCTGCCGTAAACAGGATCGTAGATACCGCAACGATTACAAGAGGAATTGAAGCTGCGTTTGCATCGGGTATCCCGGCAGTTTTTGGGAACGTTGCAGCAATTGTAAACCCCACATTGGAACAGCTTAATGACGAGGCGGTAAGATTGGCGGGAATATTGTCAAAAAGCGATACTTTATTAAATCTTCCAATAGCAATGAATATATCGTTTGCAACAGTACTTGTTCCGTCTATATCGGCAGCGCTGGCAAAGGGTGAAAAAAAGGAGGCGTCAAAATTTGTCAGCTATTCTTTCCTTATATCGATACTTATAATATTCCCATGTGCGGCAGGTTTTGTGGCGCTTGCAAAACCGATCTTTAATTTGCTTTATCCAAATGTCCCTTATGGTTACGATTTATTGCAGCTGAGTTCAATAGCTTTGATTTTTATTGCATTAAATCAAACAATATCCGGTTCGCTTCAGGGAGTGGGCAAAGTATTTGCTCCGGCTACAGGATTGTTTATGGGATGTATTGTGAAGCTCATACTTAATATAATATTGATAAGACAGCCGTCCATACACATTTACGGTGCGCCGATAAGTTCAATCGCCTGTCAGATGATATCGTTTGCTTACGGATTTACAATATTGTCGAGAAATATATCGTTAAAATTAAGCTTTAAAAAATATATATTAAAACCTCTTGCCTGTTCAGCCGTTATGGGTGTATTTGCTTTTGGAATATATAAATTGTCAATGGTGATCGTTGCATCAAACACCATATCTGTTGCAATTTCAATCATTACGTCGGTGATCCTATATTTTATTATGGTATTTGCATGCGGCCTTTTGGAAAAAGATGAAATAGAAATGATACCTATGGGAAATAAGATATACTCACTTGCAAAAAAAGTGCACTTGGTAAAATAATCAAACAGGGCGGAGAAAATCCGCCCTATTAGATTTACGCTTATATTCAGTCGATTGTTTCATATCTGTTTTGAACATAGCATAAAAGCTCATTGTCGGAAAAATCCGAAATGATATCTTTTAATATGTCATTTGCACCGATATCGTAGCTGTCACATTCATCACTTATATCCGAATACACTTCTCTTAAAAGTTCACATATGCAGTCGGGACAATAGTATTTTGAGTTTATTTTGTACAATGGTTTGCCGTTGGTTTTACATTCGCAGCATTTTACAAAAGACCCATTGTCAAACAAACCTGATGCATAATTATCGGTTCTCTGCCGCTCCAATTCCAAAACGGCGTCGTTTGTGTAGTTTTTATATAGCATATAACCTCCTGACTTATAGCGTTGTGCAAACATATTATAGCACAATGATACTATATTGTCAAGCAAATATTAATATTTTTTTAAAAAAGTATTGCGTTATGCAAGAAAGTGTGTTATACTATAATTACAGTAAATGTGAATTGTGATGGAAGGAGTGTAAAATATGTATGATCTTAAATTGATAGGATCACGTATAAAAGAGTGCCGCAAGGAATTGAAAATGACATTGGATGATGTGGCGCAAAGAGTGGGAGTTGCAAAATCAACTATACAAAGATATGAGGCAGGCGTTATAACGACGCCAAAATTACCCGTTCTTGTAGCTATTGCAAATGCTTTTGGCGTAAATGAGGCATGGATCAAGGGTATAAGTGATAATAAGGAAGTAATAGGCAAAAATTCAGCACAAAAGGAAAATGACAGGGTACCTGTTCCGGTATTGGGAGAGGTATCGGCAGGATTGGGCTCTTATGCTACCGACAACGTAATGGGATATATTTTTGAGGATAGGGATTCGCTGAATCAGGACAGTGATTACGCTTATCTGAAGGTAATAGGGGACAGTATGTATCCGGAATTTAAAGAGGGTGATCTTGTTTTGATAAAGGGTCAGTCCACCGTAGAATCGGGAAGCTATGCCGTAGTTACCGTTGATGATGAAGTGGGTGTTATAAAAAGGGTGATATACGGGCAGAAATTTATAGAACTTCAGTCGGTAAACCCTATGTATCCTCCAAGAAGATTTGAGGGAAAGGATATGGCAAGAATAAGAATTATCGGGCTTGTAAAGGGTATGAAACGAAGTTTTTAAAGATGTTTGCTTTTATAAGATTTATTCATAAGCAATAATTAAGACCGGGAATTTTTTTCCGCGGTCTTAATTATAAATAATGATTTTTTTATTCAAATGGTTTTTCAGAGTGATAGGATAAAAATGTGCTGTGAGTTTAATATTGTTTTAAAGCGGCAAAAGCCTCTTCTTCACTTTTTAACGGAATGTATTCGGCGCCGATATAGCCGGTATATGCGTTATCCGCCAAAGCCTTAAAAACATCTGAAAAATTGACCTTTCCGGTGCCGGGTTCATTTCTTCCGGGGCAGTCGGCAATATGTATATGACCTATAAGGGGAAGAATATCAATCATTTCTGTTATTTTAAAATCATCTTCCATGCTCTGATGATATATGTCATATAAAATTTTAACATGCGGCGAATTTATATTTTTTACAATTTCCGCAGCCTGTTTTACATTGGGTAAAAGATATTTTTCTCTTTCGTATCTGTTTATGGGTTCAACAAGAAGGACCATATCATTTTGTTCAAAAAGGTCTTTTATGCTGTTAAGGTTTTTATAGACATTTGAAATTTGTTCATCATATGAAAGATTGTCAATAAAGTCTCCGATTGTTGCAATAAGAGCCTTTGTACCGAGCTTTTTTGCGGCTTCAATGGATTGAGCCGTAATCCTTGCGAGCATTTGTGTCTTGTCGGAATTAAGCATAAAGTTTCCGATACTGTCCATTATAAGATCGTCCGTACTGTCTATGCAAAAACAAGATACATTCATTCCGTTGCCGTCAATAATGCTTTTGATCTTATCTGTATTCTTATTTGACCATTTCCAAAATTCAATCGTATTGAATCCGTTTTTCTTGATATTAATTATTTTTTCCGAAAAGGGCATATTGCCGTACATTATATCGGCACATATACTAAACTTCACATTTATCACTTCCTTAAGCATTTATTCAGTTTTTCGACCCCGTCCTTGATGCTCATATCCGGCTTGAAAACGCTGGACGTCCCCACAACAAACATATCGGCGCCCGCATTGTACATTTTAGGTACGTTTTCAAAGCTGCAGTTGCCGTCTGTTTCAATAAGGATATTATCAAGAGCTTTATCCGAAAGTGTTTTTTTCAGCTTTGTTATTTTATCAAAAATGCCGGGGACGATTTTTTGCCCCGCAAATCCGGGGTTCACACTCATAATAAGTACCATATCCAATTGAGGCAGGATTTCATCAAGAACGGATACAGGCGTAGCAGGGTTTATTGCGACCGCGGCTTTTGCGCCTTTTTCCTTTATCATGGAAACAGCCCTTTGCAGATGGATTGTACTTTCATAATGTACCGATACAAAATCTCCTTCTTTTATATCCAGTTTTTCTATTATGGTTTCGGGATTTTCAGCCATTATATGGTAGTCAAAGGGAAGTGACGTACCTTTTCTCAGCTTTGATAGAAGCTCCGGAGCAAGCATGAGGTTTGGGACAAAATGATTATCCATTATATCACAGTGCAGGTAATCTATTCCGGAATTTTCTATTTCACTTAACGCTTTATCCATATTAAGAATATCTGCACACATTATTGATGCGGAAAGGAAATGCTTCCTCTTTTCCTTTATGGGAATAAACGCCGCGCCGTACAGAGGGGAATTTTCGCCAAGACCCGCACGGGCAATATGGGGAAGCCTGCCGGCAGCTGTATAGCAATGGTTTTTAATATATTCTATTAAAGGATTGAGATAAAGCTCCTCCTGCACAGATAATCCGCCGCTAAACAACAGGCAGTCGGGAGATAATAAATTTATTATCGATACAAGACCGTTTCCCAGTATGCGTATTGCATTATTAATGGCAATACCGGCTTCTTCACTACCCTTTGCGGCAGCATCAAACAGATCTGCTGCCTTATAGCCTTTTCCCAGAATTTCCTCTGCGGTTATATCGAGTCCCCCTCCGGCGCAATATTTTTCAAGACAGCCTTTTTTTCCGCAGCCGCAGGCACGCCCGTTTTCTTCGGCAGGCAAATGCCCGAGCTCACCGGCACATCCCAATGCCCCGTTAAATATCTCGCCGTTTAATACTATTCCCGTTCCTATGCCTGTTCCAAGCGTTACGCAGACAAGACAATTTTTGCCTTTCCCTTCGCCGCAAAGAAATTCCCCCCATGCAGCTGCACGGGAATCCTGTACAAGCCGTACCGGGATCAAAAGTATATTTTCAAGTTCAGCGGCAAAATTTTCTGTAAGTGCTTCTATATTCGGGACTTTTAATATTTTTTTGCCGTCGTCGCTTACTGTTCCCGGTATGCCGGCTCCGCAGGATACAATATCAGAGAAGGAAGCATTGGCTTCCTTGCAGATATTTTCAATTTCATTTTTAATGAATACGGGTAGGTCTGTTATATCTTTTATATATGATTTTTTGTTTTTTAAAAGAATTTTTTTTTCGGCATCAAACAGCCCTATATTGATTTTTGTTCCGCCGATGTCGATTCCGATTTTATACATATTCTTTTTCCTTTCATAAATCATGCGGGCAATACAGTATGAAAATATACTCTGTATCTTTGTAAAACACAAAAATACAGCTTACTGGAATGCTACATTTGCCCGGTTTCGATCGCGCTTATCATATCTATTCGTTTTTGATGTCTTCCGCCTTCAAATTCAGCATTTAAAAATTCGTCAACTATCATTTCAGCAGTTGCAGGACCTATAACCCTTGCACCGAATGCCACGATATTTGCATTGTTATGCTGTTTTGCGAGTTTTGCGCTGTATGGTTCCGAGCATACAACAGCCCTTATGCCTTTAACTTTGTTTGCGGCAAGAGATATGCCTACCCCTGTGCCGCAGATCAATATACCGCAGTCACACTCACCGCTTGCGACCATATCGGCAGCCTTTTTCCCGTAAATGGGGTAGTCGGTACGTTCATTGCTGTCCGTACCGATGTTTATTATATCATAACCCTTACTTTCGAGATAATTTTTTATGTGATTTTTCATTTCGACCGCAACATGGTCATTTCCGATTACTATTTTCATTTTTGTGCTCCGTAAGTTTGAATTTGATTAATCTATTATGTATGGTTCTCCGTCTGTTTTGGTCCAATCTACCAGCGCTTTCATAAATTTGCCGTATTTTGTGACAAGCTCTGCCTGTGCTTCATCAAAGCGGGTGATAGGGAATACCTTTGTCGGAACATGCTTATATACCCATTTATCTTCTTCAAGAAGCTTCATCGCGTTTTTACATGCTTCAATGTTGAGTTCTGTTTCTCTTGGGTGTGTGCTTAACATATCAATTGCCTTGACATTCAGCTGCTCAACATTTACAAGCCTTTTTTCGCCTGTATGATATGCGCCTATTGCAAGCTGCCCGCACATTCTTGTCATGTTGATCGCCAAATCCAGAGATTCATTTGTTTCAGCCCATTCCATAACAAGCTTAAAGCCTCTTTCGTTTTGAGGAACATCCTCTGACAAATGATCGTTATGATCGGTGCTGGTCGTCAGATATTCAGCAGGTAATTCCTCGGGGGTATAAACTTCGGCAGCGCCGTATTTTTTCGCGTTTTCAAGAGATTTTCTGTTTATGTCAACAGCAACAACGTGTGCCCCTCTCATTGCAAGAAGGCTTATAGCGCCGCAGCCCATATATCCGCAGCCTACAACGGCAACTTTATCGCCCACAACAGGAATCCTGACCTTGCTTACCGCGCTGATAAGACATGAAAGCGGCTCCAAAACAGCTTCTTCATCGGCAACATTGTCGGGAATTTTGAACAAACATTTTTCAAGAGAAAGCGCATATTCGGTATTTCCGCAGAATAAACCGCTTACTCTGTCGCCAACCTTAAATTTGGTTACTTTTTTTCCTACTTCACATACAACGCCTATCGGTTCATGACCAAAACTCATACCCGGTTTTCCGTGTTCCCAGTCATAATGCTCCGATCTGCATACTCCGCAGTATTTATTTTTTACCAATACCTCGTTATCGTTTTCTATAACAGGCATTTCCTCATCGATAAGCTCTGTTTTTTTAGGCCCTACCGCAACTAATTTTTTCATAATAATCCTCCTTTTAGCTTTTACAGCTTTATTCTTATGACTTCATTTTAACATGTGTTTTCATAAAAGTACATGTATAATTCCAAAAAGAATATTGACAATTCAGACTTTTTATGCTACAATATTTTAAATTTATCATAAAATTTTATTAAGAGGGATTTGCGAATGAATGTACGATTCTGCAATAAAGCGAGCCTGCCTATAAAATCATGCCAAATGCATTCTCATGACTGCTGGGAAATGATTCTGCACCTGAGCGCTTACGTCACATCGGTTATCGGCGGGAAAGAATATAATATATCCGAGGGGGATATAATGATAATACCGCCCAACGTTATGCACGACGGACATTCCGATGTTTTTTATACCGACATGTTTGTACAATGTGAGAATATGTCTTTTAGCGACGTTACGGTTCTGCATGATTACGACGGCGGAGTTTTTACGCTTATGAATCTGCTTCATAAGACCTATACGGAAAAAGAACAAAATTATGCTATGATCTCAGACAGCCTTTTTAATGCCATATGCAGTTACTTGAATAAATATTTTGTGTCAAAATATAAATATAAATTTGTAAATGAATTGAAGAACGAGATATACTTAAATATCTCAAACAGTGATTTTCGTATAATTGACGCGGTGGAAGAAATGGGCTTTAATATTGATTATGTAAGGAGATGCTTTAAAGAAGAAACCGGGCAGACGCCCCTTGAATATCTTAGTATCATGCGTTTGAATTACGCAAAAGAGCTGCTTTTGCAGGATACGTTCATAAGCATTGCCGATGTTTCGGAAAAATGCGGATTTAATGACAGTTTTTATTTCTCAAAACTGTTTAAGCAATATTTTGGAATTTCGCCGTTTTATTACCGAAAACAAAATCTGAGTAACTTATAAAGCTGATATATAACCTAAGCGCAGGCGTTGCCTGTGCTCTTGTCCTCACCCAAGACGGGACAAGTGAATATTGTGTAACATAAACACAAGAACAAAATAAAAAAATCAGAGCAAGCAAAGCTTACTCCGACGTGGCGCGAATGTTTTTACAGGAATTGCCCGCAAACCCGGTAAAACCAACAGTTACAGGGCAGTCAACAGCAGTATTTACATAAAATTTTCGTGAAAGCACAAGTAAATTAAAACCTTATAAATAAAATTGCACTGCCCTTAATAGGTAGTGTGATTTTTTATTTTGTTTATAATATCTTAAAAATACAATGCAAATTACTGTTTATTTTCTCTAAGACGATCAATCAATGTGATTAAAATATTTAAATCCTTTTCATCCATATCCTTGATACCGTCAATAGCCCTCTGGACAAGAACAGGCTCTTTCATATCATCATCAAAAAAATCTTTCGGAGTTATTCCAAAATATTCACACATAAATAAAAATTCACCTAAAGAAGGTAACGATCTGCCGGATGTTATACTTTCTTAATCATATTATACCGCGTGTTTTATGAATATGTAAGTAAAATAGGTAATTAAATCGTTATCATTACCAGTGAAATTAGTTTATAATTTAAAAAGAGGTGACTAATTATGTATGAAAAATTTATACGTGATAGGATTTTCGAATTGAGAATCAAGAAGGGTGTCTCAGAATACAAAATGAGCACCGATATGGGACATAGCAAAAGCTATATACAAAGGTATCTATATCCGTATTATTTAATAATGAGAGGGAGTGATTCATATGAAAGATATACCATACAGCGAACTAAATAAGGATAAACGTGCCTATGAGATTTTACTGCTTCGTGACCGGTACGGCAACACATTTGCCGATATTGCGAAAGAGCTTGAAATATCAGCTTCAAGTGTAACACAAATTTACAACAAACTAAAGCTTAAACAAATACGCTTATACATCAACCATATTGCGGCGGCGCTTGGACATGAAAGCATTTCACAAGTCGAAAATGTCTTTAACGAGGCTTATGAGTGTTATCAAGACAAGGCATATGCCTGTGCGTATTTGGAAAAGAGATATAAAGATATTTTGATCCAATACAGGGACGGGGAACCGGGTATGCCGGAACAATTTATCAGGAATATACCCCCATTCAAGCCGAAGCTGAGCAAAAAAACAGTTGCCCGTGTAGTTGAGCTGAGGGATGTTAAAAAAGCGCCATTTGTAACCATAGCGAAGGAGCTGCGCATGACACAAGCGAAAGCAAAGCGCACTTATGAAATGTTCTATCATAAACAAGTGCTTGCGCTTGTCAAGGCATTGCAGGAAAAGGCGGAAAGCAAAGA
>CALXWJ010000089.1 GCA_944392335.1 uncultured Clostridia bacterium | reverse complement strand
AAATCTGATTTGTTCTTGAGTTCCTCACCGTCGGCACTCTTTCCACAGCATTGTTTCGCCTAAGCTGTCAAGGGTGACGGCTCTTTTTATTGCTTTTGCGTTTTTTCATTCCTACTTTACACTACCACAAATTCCGATTTGTCATTTTTTATATCATATATATTTTATCATCAAGTTGTAAATTTTTCTACCCTCCGATGAATAATATAGCCATTCGTGCTCATCAATGGTCAAAATGAACGGGCTTTACCCGCCATTGACAAGTACAAATACCTCTGCTTGAATGGCAGCCAAGAGAGTGAGAGCAACGAGTAGTGTCGCTCTCGATGATTATGATATTTTCTTAAATCTTTTTGTAGTGCTTTATATCGCCGTAAGAAATTCAGGCATCATTTGGACACCAAAGCGTCAAAAACGGAGTGCCGTCAAGTGACTTAACGGGCGAAAAAGTCGGTATTTTCAATGGCTTTTACAGTGTAATGCTTTGACAACTAAAAACAAATACTATTTTTTATAACTTTGAAATATTCCTCCCAAAGTTTTAAACCCATATATTTTAATACAGGATTTTCTGATTCAAACAAACCTTCAACTATTCCTATATTCTGTATATATTTTTCCTTTGAAAATTCACAAAAGTTAGTTTTTACATCAGAAAAATATATCAGCTCCGTAATAATATCAAGCAAAAATGAACCGAGCGGTCGGAATTTTTCAAAAATAATTTCAATATTTTTTCTTCCTCTTACAAAAGCATTCAAATCATGAAAATCACCGATAACAATATACTCTTTTTTCTTTTTAATGTCGATATTTATAGCTATTACGGCATTTTTAAGTATGGGTATATTGGGCATATATATCAAATTTCTTTTTCAATTCTTACACCTTCTTTTTATGGGAATTTTATTTTAACCCAAATATCATTACTTAAAGTATTATACACCAAACCTATTTACAAATCAAGTTTTATGTGATTTAATCAAATTGTAATTATTGCAACATTACAAAGAATATTTGCGTAAGGAGGCCTTTAATCATGGCAAAAGAAAAGAAACCAGTACACAAAGTAGTAATGACAGAGGGAAAAAGGAACATTATCCGTCAACTTCTTCAGGAGTATGACATCGAAATAACAGAGGATATTCAGGAGGCATTAAAAGATCTGCTTGGTGGTACAATCAAGGAAATGATGGAAGCAGAGATGGATAACCATCTTGGCTATGAGAAATCCGAACGTTCCGACAGTGATGATTATCGTAACTGATATAAGTCAAAACGCGTTAATACCAGCTACGGAACTATGGATATTCAGGTTCCACAAGACCGTAAATCGACGTTTGATCCTCAAATTGTAAAAAAGCGTCAAAAGGATATATCCGCTATTGACCAGAAGATAATATCCATGTATGCCAAAGGCATGACTACAAGGCAAATATCTGATATTATAGATGATATATACGGATTTGAACCATCCGAAGGCTTTATTTCAGATGTAACAGATAAAATACTGCCTCAGATAGAAGATTGGCAAAACAAACCATTAGATGAGGTTTATCCTATCATCTACATAGATGCAATTCATTATTCAGTGCGTGATGAACTAGTTATTAGAAAGCTTGCGGCATATATAATACTTGGAATAAATACAAGCGGTATGAAAGAAGTACTCTCATTAATGTAGGAGATAATGAAAATGCAAAATATTGGCTATCTGTTCTTAATGAATTGAAGAACAGAGGGGTAAAAGATATATTGGTTTTATGTGCAGACGGACTTACAGGAATTAAAGAAGCAATATCGGCGGCATTTCCCAAAATCGAATATCAACGATGTATAGTGCATCAAATAAGAAACATCCTCAAATTGACAAAACCGATATAAGGCGCATCATACTTGACAATAAAAGTAAACAATACATATCGAGAATGCCGATAGCGAGAAACTCAAGGACAAAAGAATTATTGCTATCGGAAATGAAATTGTAGCATTTTTTCTTTTACGGTCAAGTACAAGCAAAGACTACGTCTTTGTGACTGATATGGAGCTTCAAGCTCAAAATCTAAGGACAAATTATATCAAATTTGGGTAGTATTTTATTTTTTAGAAAAAGTGTCACCCATCATTGACAATTCTACAAAAAACCGTGACTTTATAAAAATTCGGTCTTGACAAGCATGGTAAAGTATGCTATAATGTTTTTTGTATTATGGCCCGTTGGTCAAGCGGCTAAGACTCCGCCCTCTCACGGCGGCGACAAGGGTTCGATTCCCTTACGGGTCACCAATTAAATCAAATCCGAACTTTTCTCTTATTGGAGATAAGTTCGGATTTTTGTTTTGACTAAATTATGTATTACTGATATTTATATTTATTAAGGTAAACTTGAATCAAGCCCGAAATACTCTGTTTGATTATTATTTGTTTTTGTTATTAGATATAATATGTATCTTTTTTGTGGTATGAAAACAGACGGTTAAACCAATGATAATATTCTGTATAACTGCTGACAATATGTTCCCTGCAGTAATCGGCGGCAGGTCCTATATTTGTCTAGTCCTCGTTGAATGATGGGGCAAGCCCTTATTGAATAAAAGGACGTCCGGTTCTAATTGGGGAATAAAGTTAAATTTGTTTTATATCTTGTTATATTTTTTGAAAAGAAAATAGTTATAATTCAAAAAAATCGGAATATACATATACAAAACATATTAAAGTGTCGGAAATACATACGAATTTACCGATGCCAAATGAAATAAGGAGGACAAAAAAGTGGCAGAGTATAATATTTATCAAGACATAGCGGAAAGAAGCGGCGGAGATGTATATATTGGTGTAGTAGGTCCGGTAAGAACAGGAAAATCAACATTTATAAAGAAATTTATGGATTTATTGGTAATTCCGAATATTACAGATATTTATCAGGCAGAAAGAACAAAAGACGAGCTGCCTCAATCAGCCGGCGGAAGAACAATAATGACAACCGAGCCGAAATTTATACCCAACGAAGCAATAAAAATAAATCTTGGAGATAATGCAAGCCTTAAAGTAAGAATGATTGACTGTGTTGGTTATATAGTAAAAGGTTCTTTGGGGTATATTGAGGAGGATTCTCCGAGAATGGTAAAAACCCCGTGGTCAGAGGAGCCAATTCCTTTTGAAGAGGCAGCAGAAATTGGGACAAAGAAGGTAATATGTGAGCATTCCACAATAGGACTTGTAGTCACAACCGACGGATCAATTTGTGAAATTGACCGTGAAGATTATATTCAGGCAGAAACAAGGGTTATAAATGAACTAAAAGAAATAAACAAACCCTTTGTAATTTTATTAAATTCAGTAAATCCGGGAAGTGAATCGGCACAGGCATTAAAAAGTGAATTGGAACAAACCCACGGTGTTCCGGTTGTTGCGGTAAATTGCGAACAATTGAATGCTCAGGACATACATACCATTATAGAAACAATTCTTTTTGAATTCCCAGTATGTGAAATCAGAGTAAAGGTGCCTGGATGGATGCAGACATTAAGTCGGGAACATTGGCTCTGTGAATCCGTATATGAGTATGTTATAAAGGCAATGCAGCCTGTAGAAAAAATAAGAGATTCAAAAGAATTTGTAAATTGTATTTCACAATGTCCGTATGTAAAAAATACTTCAATTGAAGGAATGGACTTGGGACGCGGAAATGTATATGTTTGTCTTGAACCGCAGGAAAATCTGTTTTATAAAATACTTGGTGAGATTTCAGGACTTGAAATAAGCAATGAAGAAAAACTTGTAAATGTTATAAAAGATTTGGCACAGGTTAAATCGGAATATGATAAAATATCATATGCTTTGCATGAAGTAAAAGAAAAAGGATACGGAATTGTATCTCCGATGCCTGATGAAATGACATTACAGGAACCGCAGATAGTAAAACAAGGCGGAAAATTCGGAGTGAAATTAAAAGCTTCCGCTCCGAGTATTCACCTGATAAAAGCAGAAATAGAAACAGAGGTAAGCCCAATTGTCGGAACAGAAAAACAGTCGGAAGAACTTGTACAATATCTTATGTCTGAATTTGAAAGTGATCCTTCAAAGATATGGGAATCAAATATATTCGGAAAGTCGTTGTATGAACTTGTTAATGAAGGACTGCATACAAAACTGTCAAAAATGCCTGAAGAGTCAAGAATAAAACTGAAGGATACTTTGACAAGAATAATAAATGAGGGTAGCGGTGGTTTGATTTGCATAATTTTATAAGTAAAATTGTATTATTTGTTTTTGCTGCTGTAATAATGTCGGGATGTTCATTAAGTAAAGTAAACGTGAAAATTGATGAAAAAAGCTATGAGACAGACGAGGAAATTATTTCTGTTCAGATTCCAATAATAAGCGGATTATCGGATAATGCGTTTGAAAATGAATTAAACACACAATACAGTGAAAGAATTAACGAAATGATTACTTCTTTTTCTGAGGATTCGCAGAAAACAACAAATGAAAGAAACGGGAAAAGTGTACTTGAAATAAAACAAAACGTTATGTATAATGAAAACGGTATTTTGTCATTGGTAACCGAATGTTACAGATATACAGACGGTGTTAACGGTATTTCTTCAAGAATAATTAAAAATATCAATACAGAAACAAATACGGCTCTGCTGCTTGAAGATTTGTTTTCTGATGATGAATATGTGAAAATGCTTGATGAAAGACTGGAAAAACAGTCAGAGGACGCAAAATATTCCGATCTTTGGGAAATGCCGAAAATCGGCAAAGAACAAAACGAATTTTTTTACTTCACTCCGGAGGGACTTGTGATTTTTTATCCTCCGTATGAACTGTCTTACTATGCACGAGGTTTTGTGGAATTTACAATCCCATATTCCGATTTGTACGGATATCTAAAACCAGAATACTCTTTCTTATATTGATTTAATCACAGATATTCAAAAAATTGAATGTCTGTGTTTTTTTATTGGCAAAAATCAAATTTTTTATGTAAGAGAAAGTGAAATAAACTTTTTTAAGGTAATAAATATAAAAAGTTGTTAAATATAATAAACAATATAAAAAAATTTGTACAATTTGATATAGTCATAAATAATTGACATAGATATATAAATAAAGTATAATTATAATATAATATGACGAATTATGGTAAAAAAATAAAAAAGCAGCGGAATTATATAAGGGTTACCACTGCACTACCCTACGGCATAAAAGCCTTATCTTAGACCCTCTGATGGATATTGATAAACTCATACGTTTATTAATAATGTTAATCTGATGGATATTGATAAACTTACACATCAGTAATCTAAGTTCATTATTATAATATCATAAATTATAAAAAATGTCAATAAAAAAATAAAAAATATATTTACGAAAGAAGAGGTATTATTATGAAAGTAGAAAATTATTCTTTAGGACTTGATATCGGAATAGGATCAATAGGTTGGGCTGTATTGGATAATGACATGAAAAGGATAGTTGATTTTGGCGTCAGACTTTTTGAATCAGGTGAAAATGAGCGTGATAAAGACAGGGACAGTCAAAAAAGAAGAGCATACAGAGGTCAACGAAGAAATATACGACGCAGACATCACAGAAAGGAACGGTTAAAGCATCTTTTAAACAAATATAATATTATAACATCAGATTCTCTTGATAAATGGTATAAAAACGGTAATGCCGTATATGAAAAGATATGCGAATTGAATTTATGTGAAAAGTTTACAACAAGAGATTTTTATCCGTTAAGGGCAATGGCTTTGGATTATAAACTTTCGGGTGAAGAATTGGCGGCTGTATTAATACATATCTGCAATCACAGAGGTTATAATCCGTTTTATGAAGATGATGAGGATTCCGAAGGAAAAGTATTGAAAGAGTACTCTACTAATCTTGAAAAAATATTAAAAGACGGAAATTACAGAACTGTTGGAGAAATGTATGCATTAGATGACGCATTTAAAAATCCTAACGAAGATTTTAAAAATTACGGATTTATATATAATGCAAATAAAAAAGACAGTAGATTTAAAAAAGAAGAATATCATCTTGTACTTCGTTCGCAGACTAAAGAGGAAGCACAGCTTATATTAAATAAGCAAATGGAATTTTATCCTGTTTTGAAACAGGAAATTGAAGTTATGAATCAGGGCAATATTGAAAAAACAACTTTAGCTGACAGAATAATGGATATTATATTCTCTCAAAGAGATTTTGAAGACGGACCGAGCTATGATGAAAAAACATCTTCTCAGAAATATCATGGATTGACAATGGACAGTGTTGGATATTGTATGTATTACCCAAATGAAAAAAGAGGTGTTCGCGCAAGTTTGCTCGGAGATTTATACGCAACCACAAATCTGTTATCGCAATATACATATTTTAATACAGATACGGGTGAAATCGGTATTGAACCCGATGCGGCAAAAGAACTGGTGAGTCGATTTATAAATGACGGAGAATTAACAAATGCAGCAATGAAAAAAGTATTAAAAAAGTATAATCTTGATGTTAATACAAAAACGGGCTCAAAGGATACTTTCAGCAAGTGTAATAAATTTACAAAGGAAATAAAAAGTATTTGTGAAAAGTCAGGAATATCCTGGGAAGAAATAACAAAGGGTGATCAACTGTCAACCAAAACACCGATAAATAAATTGGCAGAAATTCTTGCATTCAATGTAACTCCGAAAAGAAGAAAAGCGGCGTTAAGAAAGATAAATTTCATAAATGATGATTTTATAAATTCAGTTGGTAAAAATTACGGAGGAACATCGAATGTATCGGATAAATTTATGATTGAATCAATAGAAGCGTTTATGAATGGTGAAATATACGGAGATTTCCAGGCAAGAAAATTGGAAGAACGCTTTAACGAAAATAAACAAACAACAGATTTACCGATAAAATTACCAATGATAAAGGATATTGACATGATTAAAAATCCTGTTGTATTCCGCTCGCTAAACGAAACACGAAAGGTTGTAAATGCAATAATCGAAAAATACGGCTCGCCGTCATCAATAAATGTTGAGGTTGCATCTGACCTTAACCGTAGTTTTACAGAAAGAAGCAAAATTGCAAAATCAATGCGTGACAATGAAAAAAATAATGATAACTACAGACATGAAATAGCAGAAATCACAGGTCAAAGTGTAAATTCGGTTACTTTAAAAGAAATTGAAAAATATAAACTTTATGAACAGCAAGAGGGAAGGTGTTTATACAGCGGTCAGAAGATTGATGAGGTTAAGGAAATTTTTACAGAAAAATATGAAATAGATCATATTATTCCGTATTCCCTTATTCTTGATAACACCCTTGCAAATAAATGTCTTGTATTAAGAACGGAGAATCAAAAGAAAAAACAGCGTACACCTTTGCAGTATTTCAGAGAGGAAAACATGAGCGAAAAAGAAGCGGCATTTATTGCAAGAGTTAATGTGATGTTTAAAAATTCAAAAAATGACGCATTGAAAAAGAAATATCAATATCTTATGACTCCTGATATATACCAGGAAAAATTATTTGATCAATGGAAATCAAGAAATATAAATGATACAAGATATATAGCAAAATATGCGGTAAATATGCTTTCGGGAATACAGATAAAAAACAAAGGTTCGGTTTTGCCGATAAAGGGAGGAATAACATCAAAATTCAGACGTTGGTGGTTGGTAAATCCAAAAAGCGAATTGGAACCGTACAGTTATATACAGGAATTTTTACAAAATCATGCAAAAGCTTTGCGGGACTTGGATAATATTATTAATGGAACAAAAGAAAAAGAAGAAGAAAATAAAACAAATGAAAACGAGAATAACGATACACCGAAAACAAAAGAAGAGGCGCAAACATCAAAGCAACAAATATATCAATCATGTATTAACGATATGAAAAAAAATTACGGCTTTGATGAGGAATATACCCAAAAACTTCTTGAAAACAATCTTCTTGAAAAGAACAGGGAAGAAACGAATTTACATCATGCGGTTGATGCGATTATTTTGGCGGCTTTGTCGAAAAAGTATATTGAGCTTGCCCTGGACAGCAATAAATTATATGAAATATGGAGAGAAGAAAGAAGCATAAGAGAAAAGTATGCCGATTACATACAACGCTTCAGAGAAAAGAAAGACGGTATTGTTAACAGCTATACAGAATATCTTGAAAGCTGTAAAAGAAAAATGCTGAGATATTATCACATGAGTGAATATGAAACAGAAAAATATTTGCTAAATCCATATAAAATACCTGGTAAATTCGAGAAATTAAAAGATGAGGTTTTGGTAAGAACAATTGACCATAATGAAGAACTGTTTTATACTTTAACACATAAGCTTTACGAGTCGGAATTTGCAGACGGTTTGTCTATGCCATTGGTTAGTGTTAAGCAGGAACGAAAATTTACGGGTGCATATACAACAGATAATGCCGAAAAAAGCAAGAATCAATCAAATGTAACATCTGTAAAAACTATATCGGAAAACAATTATTCTGTTTTAACAACAAATAAATATTATTGTACTGAGATTTATAAGAATGAAAAAGATGAAACATGTATGCGTGGCATCAGAAGAATTGATATAATAAAAAAGTGTGGCAAATTATATTTGAAATGTAAGAATCCTGATGGATATAAACAGCATATTATGTATTTATTTAACGGAGATTATATTGAATTATTTAATGGAAAAGGAATTTTGAAATTTAGTGGATTTTTTAAATGGTCAACAGTTACAGTAAATAAACAACAAATTATTCATGGAATATATAAAAATAATCCATACATTTCCAATAAAACATATACGTTGTCTTATAACGGATATATTAAAAAATATAATGTTGACATACTTGGCAAAAGGGGAGGTGAGATAAAATGTGGAGAACCATTATCATTAATAATGCCGAAAGAGTCAGTTTAAAAGAAGGCTGGCTTATAGTGCAGACGGATAATGAGGTGAAAATACCTGTTAATGAGTTATATTCTGTTGTTGTAGACAATCCCAATACAATGCTAAGTGTGAGTGCAGTAAATGCACTCACACAGGCAGGTGTTCATATACTCTACTGCGGTGATAAGCATCTTCCCATATCTGTTATTCTGCCATACAACACACATTACAGACCTTTAAATGTTATTAAAAAGCAACTGTCGTGGGAGGAGGATTTTTGTAATAATATCTGGAAAAATATAATCATATCAAAAATACGGAATCAGGCGCAGGTGTTGAAAATGAGCGGATGCGGACTGAATGCTTATAATCATCTGATGAAATTTTCCGAAGAGGTTTTGTCGGGAGATGTAACCAACAGAGAGGGGCTTGCCGCAAAAATGTTTTTCAGGGAACTTTACGGTTCCGCCTTTATAAGAATGGCTGATGACGCTGTAAATCATGCTTTGAATTACGGGTATGCAATAATACGCTCTGCAATTGCAAAAACATTATGCGCTTACGGTTATAACCCTGTTATCGGATTACATCATATTAATGAAACAAACCCGTTTAATCTTGCAGATGATCTTATGGAACCGTTAAGACCTGTTGTTGATTTATGGGTTGATCAGAATCATGAGGATTTATTTGACGAGCTTACGCCCGACAATAAACGAAAGCTTGTAAATCTTGTAAATGAGATTGTTTTCTTTGACGGAAAAAGAATGAAGGTGAGAAATGCCATAGATAAATATATCAGCAGTCTAACAAGTGCAGTTAATAAAAATAATTACAAAGCGTTGAAAATTCCGCAGATTATAAATGCTACTTTAATGACTGCTGAACAATTATGAAACGCAGCCGCATGGCGGCTTACAAGCGTTTCAGAATTGTTTAGGTGCAAGGGTTTTGTGCATTTTTGCAAAAAACCTTGCACCGTGAATAAATATTTTGCCC
>CALXWJ010000088.1 GCA_944392335.1 uncultured Clostridia bacterium | reverse complement strand
CTCGGAAAAAGGAGAGAACTGATGGAGAGAACTAAGGGATATTTACTTTTCAATGATAGCTGAAAAGCCCCGTAAAATCAAGGTTTTTCAGAGGTGAGCTTCCAAAAAGGTCATTCGTTTTCGAGTCGCGCTCGTTATGACCTCTTCGATACTTCTCCGGGTATATCTTAACTGCTTACAAAATTTTAAGCTCGATCTGCAAGTTGCAGATTTTTGGAAACTTTTTTTGGAAACAGTTAAAAACAATGCTATTCAGTTTTCATGCAAACCCAGTCACAATGCGGTTTGCAGCGGTTTAGAGCTCCACTAACTCTACTGGATTTCGAGTCGAGCTCGTTATGACCGCTTCGATACTTCTCCGAATATTAATTTTTTATATGTTAAACCCTCGAATTTTACAAAACTTAAAATTAAGGCAAAATTCAGGGCAAAACAATCAGAAACTGTTGAGATGTAAAATTTCAAAACCTTGAAAAAACAAGGCTTTCAGGTCACAAGAGTTCTCTTAGATGTATAACCTTCCGAATCGGCCCCGTTATGACTACTTCGATACCGCTCCGAATATTTTTAACATTCTGCCGGATCTGGTTTTCGGCAATACATTAAGCAATTATATTATTGCAATATAACGAAATATATTATAACACAATACAAAAGAAAAGTCAATTATTATAATAAAATAATATAACATAAATAACCGGTAATATAAAATATACCCAAAAAAGTCAAACAAATTTTGTTACAATGCCCTATAAGCATTAAAATCTTACAACACAAAAAAGCGGCAGCAGCTTTAAGAATTACTGCCGCCGAATTTAATTTATTATACCATTATCTGTGTTCTCCGCAATTTCTGCAAAAGCGAGCATCTTTTGCATTTTTTGTGCCGCAATTTTTGCACTCCCACTCAACATCATAATTTAATTTCGGTGCAGGAGGAGCGGACGCAGTTATATTATTTCCTTTTTTCTGTTCTGCATTTTTAATAAGCTTATATAATTCGTATGTATTTGAATTGGAAACCTCCAGCTGTTCTATTATTTCTCCGATTGCGTAAAAAAACAGGCTGAAAATAAAACCTACTACAATTGTATAAATAAATGAATACAAACCAAATTGAGAAGATAACAGCTGAATCACGGCAGCTATCACGCTTAAAACAAAAAATACTATTGCTGTTACTTTACAAACTTTACTCATAAAGTCAACCCCCATAAAATATCCGTATTCTTTAAAAACGGATTATTAAAATTAAAGCTGTTGTATTAATTTAGTATAACCCAATATCATATCCGGTCATTTATGCACAAATACAACAGCTTTATATTTTTACGTATTAATTCAGTTTTTCTTTCCTACAGTTGCCTTTAAAACAAACAATGTTGCAATCATCAAAATAAAGGAAACAGGAATCATTATCCAAGCATTTGGAACGAATCCGGCAATAATATAACTCACAAAAGACACCGCCGCGACCGTCATTGCATACGGCAGCTGGGTTGACACGTGGTTCAGGTGATTACACCGCGCGCCCGCCGACGACATGATCGTGGTGTCCGAAATAGGCGAGCAATGGTCTCCGCAGACAGCGCCTGCAAGGCATGCGGACATACCCACTATCATCAGCTCATTACCCTCCGGGAAGATGGCAGTAACGATCGGGATCAAAATACCGAATGTCCCCCATGAAGTTCCGGTGGCAAAGGACAAGCCTACCGCTACCAGGAAAATGATCGGCGGCAGGAAGTTAGAAAGGTGTGTTGACGCGTTTTCCATCATACTGCCCACAAACAAATCCGCTCCCAATAATCCGGTCATGTTTTTCAAGGAAGTCGCAAAGGTAAGTATCAATATCGCGGGGACCATCGCGATAAATCCCTTTGGTACAGCCTCCATGGCCTCTTTGAAGGTCACCGCTTTTCTGCATATCAAATATATTATTGCAAAGACAAGCGCAATTATACCGCCCCAAGGAAGCCCTACCGAAGCATCGGTATTCGCAAAGGCGTCAACAAAGCTTTCTCCCGAGAAAAATCCGCCCACATATATAAGCGCCAATACACAGATTATTATCAGGACGATAATCGGCAATATCAAATCTATTACCTTGCCTCTTGAAGAAACCTTTTCTTCCTCGTCCGTATATTCTTCCTGTCCGGTCGTGAACAGGTCGCCCTTTGTCATGGCATTGTATTCGTGGGTCTTCATCGGGCCGTAGTCCAGCTTCATAATGGTTATTCCGATTATGAATACAAAGGTAAGCAGCGAATAATAATTATACGGGATGGCCCTTATAAACAAAGCAAGGCCCTGTCCTTCGGCAGCGTATGATGAAACGGCGGCCGCCCATGAGGATATCGGCGCGATCATACATACCGGGGCTGCCGTTGCATCTATAAGATATGCAAGCTTCGCCCTTGATATCCTATGGCTGTCGGTAACCGGACGCATGACCGAACCAACTGTAAGACAGTTGAAATAATCATCTATAAAAATCAATACGCCGAGAATAAATGTAGCAAATATCGCCCCTGATTTTGTTTTGATGTTTTTCTTTGCCCATTCACCGAATGCGGCGCTTCCGCCCGCTTTATTTATTAAAGCAACCAATATACCCAGCACCACAAGGAATATAAATATACCTGCCGTATCCGAAACTGCCGCGATAAGACCATGGTTCAACAGGTTATCCATTGCGGTAACCGGATGAAAATTGGTTGAGAACAGCGCGCCTACCAGAATACCTATAAACAATGAAGAATAAACTTCCTTTGTTATAAGTGCAAGTCCTATGGCT
Organism: uncultured Clostridia bacterium; assembly: GCA_944392335.1. Classification (GTDB taxonomy): domain Bacteria; phylum Bacillota; class Clostridia; order UBA1381; family UBA1381; genus RGIG1988. The sequence continues at coordinate 102,050 of CALXWJ010000088.1, read as the reverse complement.
ATAACAGGAGGCAAAAGTGAAAAGATCGTGCTGTGAAACATACTTACGAATTCCTCACCTTCACCGGCCTCAGCCGCAAATCCCGTTATTGACAACATTAACATAAAAAGTATGGTAACAATTGTCATAACATAAAGCTTTTTCCCTCTCCTCTTAAACATAACAACCTCCCAAATATTATAAATTTACCGCAAAAAAACGGCCGGGCATAACAATACCACAACCGTTGCAAATTAAAATATTATCGGTTATGACAGTGCTTTTGCATATAATGCGTAAACCAGCTCAAAAAGGCAATATGTTATATGACAGCAGGCTACATGCTCTGAAACATACACTTATATGCGGTCTTTATCTCATGCATATATTTCGGCAAAATCCCTTTCACTTTAACACACTGCAGTGTTTAAAAAAGCAGTTGTTGTTCCCTATTCACCATTTTTTTGCATTATATTAAAATATATCTGAATAGTAGCATAATATTTATTATTTGTCAACAAAAAACAAAAAAAATGTAAATCTTTTTTTAATTTTTATCTATTTTGTATGATTTATGTAAATATATATATTAAGATTAGAACGCGAAACCGATATTTTATCTGTCTTGTGCCTTTTTAAAAAGGTCTTGTCATAAACATAAATATGTGTTGTAATAATGGCAGCAGGTTTTGTAAGGTTAAAATGAAAAAATAGCATAAGGTTTTCACAAAATTCCGCGGATTTTTGCCAAAAAGCTTTTAAATGCCCGATAAAATGAACGTGCTAAAGCATAGCCCGCGGAAAACAAAAAATGGATTTTTCTCAAATAATGTAAGAAAAAACAGTTTTTATTTGATTGTATATTTTATACTATGAAAATTATTTTCATGGTAAATAATAAATAATTTAAAAAAATTTAGAAAAATAAAAAATATTTTCAAAAAAGTATTGCAATTATAAAACTATTGTGCTATTATAACTACGCGCGTGTTGTCCCCCGCCGTAACCGGCGGCAGGTTACATATTTATAACCGGTAAGAGTACAATATTCCGCTGATAACAGCGCAGCCGGCGCTCTTATCTTGGTTGAATGACGGGACAATCCCTTATTGAATATTGACAAAAAAACAAGAAATTGTTAATTTTGATAAGAAAAATGTGCTTGCCGTATATACGTATTCTTCAGCAAATGAGGTATGGCGGTATCAGGGCGGAGGAATATACAGCCATATATGGCTTATTATTACAAAAAAACAGGAGGATCGGAAATGATTAAATTTGCGTTTATAGGGGCGGGAAGTTTGCAATTTACGAGCAGCTGTGTAAGAGATCTGCTCACATTCCCCGCGTTTCGGGAATGTGAAATAGCACTTATGGATACAAATAAGGAGAACCTTGAAAATATCACAAAGATATGCAAACGCATAACGGATTTCATGGATTGCCCGAATTGCAGAATAACCGCTACGATGGACCGTGCTGAGGCGCTTAAGGGCGCTGACGGAGTGCTGTGCACGATATTCAACGGTGATGTAGACATATGGAGATACGATATTGAGATCCCGAAAAAATACGGCGTTGACATGAATGTGGGAGATACGCGCGGTGTTTCGGGAATATTCAGAGCACTGAGAAACATACCTGTTATGATAGGGCTGTGCCGCGATATAGAAAAATATTGCCCTTATGCCGTTTTTTTAAATTATACAAATCCAATGGCGATCCTATGCGGCGCTATGCAGAAATACACAAATGTGGAAGTCACAGGTCTTTGCCACAGTGTTCAGCATACGATAGAAATGCTTGCCGAATGGCTCGATATACCAAAGGATGAGATAGACTATAAATGTATGGGCGTAAACCATCAGGCGTTTTTCACTGTGCTGGAGCATAAGCATAAGAATCTTTATCCGAAGCTTTTAAACCTCATGAATGATCCCGAGATATATAATAAAGAGATCGTCCGCAATGAGATGCTGTTGAAGCTTGGATATTATGTCACTGAATCGAGCGGTCATAATTCCGAATATAATCAGTGGTTCAGAAAGCGCCCCGATCTGATAGAAAAATACTGTACGCATTCGACAAATTGGAATCCGGGACTGTATGCATTTTCTCTTAATTTGAGGCTTGAAAGAAAGGCGAACCCGAACAAGCAGTATGAGGAATGGCTGGACAAGGAACCGGACAAAAATAAGAGTGATGAATATGCAGCGGATGTATTCAATGCGCGCTTTGGTGATGGAAAGCCGTTTATATTCAACGGAAATGTTCAAAACCGCGGCTCAATACCCAATCTCCCATATGATGCATGCGTTGAGGTGCCTGTTGCGGCAGACCGCTCCGGGATAAAAACAACCATTGCGGGACCGTTGCCTGAGCATCTGGCGATACTTGTCAATACAACAGCCCGTATAGAAAATCTCACTATAGAGGCTGCAATGAGGAAAAGTAAGGAAATGGTATATTATGCTGTGTATAATGACCCGCTGGCATCTGCCGTATGCTCATTGGAGGAGATTAAAAACATGTGTGATGAGCTGTTTGAGATCAACCGTGATTTTTTGGGTGAATATAAATGATCAAAGGATTTTGACAAGGTATACCGGTTATGTGTTTTGCCGGTCAACGGGCAAAGAGATGATGTAAATTATGAAGATGGGGCTGTTGCATTAAAAATTGTATAGGGCTGGTCGATTTTAGATGCAGAACGGACGAAATGCACCCGACGGCGTACTTTGTGTACTCCGAGTGGTGCATTTCGTCTGTAGTGTCTGCGGGAAACGCAACGTGTTTTCTACAGATGCGATCTGCGCTAAAAGCGACAGCCTTTAATACGGATTATTTGATGATATCGGTATAAACAGACTGAAGGGCTGTGATAAAATCAGGTATGGATTTCGCAGAGAACAGATCAATCCGAGCGGTTAATATTTTTTGCTTTGCAGTGATTTTTCTGTTGACTGTATTGCTTCATCCGCCTTGCCGCTGTGACATATTATGTAATAGTACAGCGTATTGATTATGGCGAGCTGCGCGATCCTCGAATTAAGTCCCAGAATACTATATTTCGTTTCATTGGAATTGGTATTTAAGACATAATCACTGTATTTAAGGATAGGTGACTTGCCGCGGCTTGTTATCGCAACGGTAGCCGCGCCGTTTGATTTTGCAACGGAAAGCGCTTCAACGACGTCGCGTGACGAACCGGAATGCGAAATACCAAAGGCAATATCGCCTTTATGCAGGTTGGACGCCGCTATTGCCTGCATGTGATTGTCGCAGTAGGCGTAGATCTCACAGCCGACCCTAAGAAGCTTGTGCTGCATGTCAATAGCTACGGCCGCGGAATTTCCGAGTCCGAATACCGCTATCCTTTTTGAACCGAGTATAAGCTCTGCGACGGCTGAGAGCGACTCCTTGTCAAGGACCGACTTTGTCATTTCAAGAGTACAATAAATGTCGTTTGAAACTTTTTCAAAAATCTCAAAACATGAATCGTCTGCGGAAATAGAATCCGGTATTTTGGAGCGGCCCTCCTCCTGGGCAAGAGAAATTTTAAGCTCTTGATAGCCTCCGCAGCCAATCCTTTTTGCAAAGCGTACTATCGTGGCTTCGCTGCAGCCGCATCTCTCCGCAAGCTCACTTATAGACAGCGGTATTATCTCGTCGGGATTGTCAAATATCCAATCGGCTATTTTTTTTTCGGCACTGCCCATCTTATTATACAGTATTTTTATTTTTAGTGTGGTTTTTCTCATAGTTATGCACCTGTTCTGAAATTTTTCTTCATAATTTATGATATCATAAAAAATATTTTTTGTCAATTGTAAAATAATTTTCAAAAAACTATTGAAAATTATTTTTATATGTGCTATAATTATTAATGAAAAAATAAAGGTATAATGAAAAATATTTTCAGAAAGGGCGCGTATATATGCTTGATTACAAAATCAAAATAGGTCTTGTTCCCGGAAGGCGTCAGCTCGCCGATGAGGCGACGAGAAAAGGGATTTTCGAGCCGGAAAAAGCAAGGGAGAATAAAGACAGGGCCATAAAATACATAATTGAAAGGTTCAGTGACGCGGATACCGAATTTGTCGATCTTGAATGGCTCAATGACGAAGGTCTTTTGTCAAGAGTTGAGCAGTGTGAAAGGATCAAGCGCGAATTTGAGAAGCGCGGCGTTGATGCTGTATTTCTTATAAACTGCAATTTCGGAAACGAAGAGGCTATGGGTCAGATCGCCAAAATGATGAAGCTCCCTGTACTTTTGTGGGGACCGCAGGATACGGTCTTTGAGGATAACGGAATAAGATATACAGACTGCCAATGCGGACTGTTCGCCGTCAGCAAGCAGCTGAGGCGTTACAAAATACCATTTTCGTATATAGAGAACTGCCGTATAGAGGATATGTCATTCAGCGACGGCTTTAAGCAGTTTTTATCGGTGGTCTGTATGGTAAAAAATTTTAAGAAGCTGAGGATAACACAGGTAGGTACAAGACTTAATCCGTTCAAGAGCGTTATGGCAAACGAGCTTGAGCTTACGGAGCGGTTCGGGATAAATATTTCTACTGTAAACATGACGATTATGGCGGAAAAGCTTAATAGGCTCCTTGGGGAAAAGTCTTTTGAGCTTGAAGCTGATATCGACAGGCTGAAAAAAATATATGATACGGCAGATATTGATGATGAGACTTTGAAAAAAATGCTTACGTTTGTTTACGCGTATATCGAGGTCTTTGAAGAGACAAATGCGGATGTGCTGCTCAGTGAATGCTGGACGTGCATGCCGCAGGCCTTCGGCGCGAATCCGTGTCTTGCGATGAGCATACTTTATGATATGGGATATATAGTTACATGTGAATCCGATATGCACGGCGCGATAACGCAGGCTCTCCTCAGGTGTGCCGCAAGGGGGCATGAAGCGCCGCTGTTCGGGGAGTTTACAACAAGACACCCATCAAACAGAAACGCCGAGCTTTTGTGGCACTGCGGGCCGTTCCCGTATTCGGTCAAAAAGGAAGGCGAAGAGGCAAGACTTTTCAACACAAAGCCGAGCTTCAGAGTAAGGGACGGACATTATACCATAGCAAGATTTCAGGGAGACAGAGGGAGATATACACTCTTGGGCGGCGAGTTTGATACCACCGACGGCCCACATACATTCGGGACATATATGTGGGCGGAATTTGAGGATCTGCCAAGACTTGAAAGAAAAATGATAGAAGGCCCGTATATCCATCATATGAGCGAGATATACGGCGGGTATGCCGGGGCTTTAAAGGAATTTTGCAAGTATTTGCCCGGCTTGGAGTATGATGATATAAACAGCTGATCTATGCCGCCGCGGGCGGAAGAATGGAGGATTATAATGAACGATTTTTTAATGGATATGATAGCCTCGGAGCTTGAGGACGCCGTAGGCAGGGAAAATTGTTCCACACGAACCATCGATAAGCTTACCCACAGTGTTGATTATTTCTGGCTTTCAAGAATGTGGGCAGATAGGGGAAAACGCATGCCGGAGGGCGATTTTGTAGTATCTCCGAAGGACGCGGAAGAGACGTCAAAGGTGCTGCAGATCGCAAACTACTATAAGATCCCCGTAACGACCTGGGGAGGCGGCGGCGGAACACAAGGCGGAGCCATTCCGGTGTGCGGAGGCATACTCTTGGATACTAAGCGCATGAACCGTATATATGATGTCAATACGCAGGGGATGTACATAGAATGCGGCGCCGGAGCGATATACAAGCATATCGAGTGGGCGGCAAACGAAAAGGGCTATGCTACGATGCATTATCCCAGTTCTCTGACATGTTCAACGGTAGGAGGTTTTCTTGCACATCGGGGGATAGGCGTTTCGTCAACAAAATACGGAAAGATAGACGATATGACGCTTCAGATGGAGGTCGTTTTGCCGAACGGCAGTATCATAAAAACTTCGCCGTCACCGAAGCACGCGGCGGGACCGGATCTTAATCAGATATTTATCGGTTCCGAGGGGACGCTCGGAATTATAACAAAGGCCCAGATGCGAATTTACGAACAGCCCGAAGAGCGCCGTTTCCGAGGCTTTCTGTTCCATAATATGACAGACGCTTTTAATGCTGGACGTGAACTCCTTCAGAAATTCAAGCCGTCGGTCATGAGGCTTTATGACGAGGCTGAAACAGCAACGCTGATAAAGAAGATCGTCGGCGTTCAAAAGAAGGGCGCGTTTATGAACATAGCGATCGAGGGCACAAAGGAACTGGCAGAGGCTGAGCATAAGATACTTATGGATACCTTTACAAAGTACGGCGCGGAGGATCTGGGCAGTGAGTACGGAGAAAAATGGTGGAAGGAAAAAATTACGTTCTTCTATCCGGGATATATGATGGATCTGCCTCAGATGTTCGGTACAATGGACACGATCGCGCCGTATGATAAAATCGAAAAAATATACTGGGAAATGAAGAAAGCTATTGAAACGAATTTCCCTATGGCACGCTTTATAGCGCATTTTTCCCATTGGTATGAGTGGGGCTGCATGATCTATGACAGATTTATCATTGATGACGTCCCCGAGGACCCGCATGAGGCGCTGAGACTTCACAATGCCGTTTGGAGCTGCGGCGTCCGTACCGCGATCGCTAACGGAGGAGTTGTAAACGACCATCACGGTGTGGGAATAAAGCTTGGCAGGCTCATGAAGGAACAGTATGGCCCTGCAATGCAGGTATTTGAAGCATTAAAAAAGCAGCTCGATCCGAACGGGATAATGAACCCGTTTAAACTGGGGCTATAGGAGGGAAAAAGATGCTTATTTCACAGAAAAGTAAGGAAATTATAGACAGCTGTCGATTTTGCTGGATGTGCCGTCATATATGCCCGATAGGCAATGCAACCGGTCAGGAGAGGAATACAGCGCGCGCCAGAGCACTCAGTCTGTCTCTTGTAGAAAGAGGGGCAGAGCCGCTTTCGGAGGTTGCTGACAATATGTACGAGTGCGCTCTTTGCGGGGCATGTACAAATGAGTGTGTTACAGGCTGGGATCCGGTGCGGTTTACGAGGGAGATCAGGCTTGAGCTTGCATTGAATGGTGAAACACCGGATTATATAAACCGACTTATCGAAAACATCTGTGAAACGGGAAACGTATACGGAATGAAGGAATATACGGCGGGGCTTGCCGCCGCGATAAAACCTCATACAGCCAAAACCGATACGCTGCTGTTTCTCGGAAGGGACGCGATATATAAAAGCCCTGAATCCGCGATAAACGCGATAAGGCTTATGGAAGCCGCGGGTATTGAATTTACCGTTCTTGAGAATGAGCCCGACAGTGGCTTTGCGATGAACTTTCTTGTGGGAGCTGCCGAGGAAACAAAGCAAATAATGAAAAGCTGTGCCGACGCGCTTGATTATGATACGATCATAGCTTATGACCCGGCTGACGCGAAGACGTTTATGCGCGACTTCAGGGAATGGGATATACCGTTGAAGGGCAGGACGGTCACATTTACATCATATATTGAAAAGCTTATAAATGACGGGGCGCTGAAGCCAAAAAAATCCGATATAACCGTCACTGTACAGGACAATTACAATCTTTCAAGAGAGCTTGAGGAATTTTTACCGGCAAGAAATATAATTTCTGCTTGCGCGGATATAAAAGAAATGCTATTATATAATAAAGACACGGTGCTTGCCGGAAATCTTATTATGAACGAGTATATGCCCGATGTTATGAAAGCTGTCGCGCGTAACAGGGCGGTCAATGCTTTAAATACCGGCGCAGAGTATATTGTTACACAGTCGCCTGCCGAGTATGAAATGCTTAAGCTTGGCGGCGAGATGCCGGTGATGTCGATCGAGGAGGTAGTTCTGAAGTGCTTACAGGCTTAAGGGATATTTTGAATATTGCAAAGGAAGGCGGATTTGCCATACCCGCGTTTAATGTATACAATATGGAAACGGTTATGGGAATAACCGAGGCGGCCGAGGAGCTTCGTGCTCCCGTAATAATGCAGTGCTATTCAAGGCTGTTCACAAATAAAGAGGCATATTTCCTTGCCCCGGTTATTCTTGCCGCGGCAAAAAAGGCAAGTGTTCCCGTATGCTTCCATCTTGATCACGGCGCGGGTTTAACGGAAGCGGTCCGTGCTCTCAGATATGGGGCAACAGGGATAATGATAGACAAATCAACGCTTCCTCCGGAGGAAAATACAGCCCAAACAAAGCAGATCGTTGACATGTGCGGCGCTCTCAATATTGCCGTAGAAGGCGAGCTTGGACATATAGGAAGTACAAAGGATGAGATATTTGGGGAGTATACCGAGGTCGATGATGCTGTCAGATTTGTTGAGGAAACAGGCGTGGAGGCGCTTGCCGTAATGGTCGGTACCGCTCATGGCAGATATAAAAAAGCGCCTAAGCTCGCGATAGAAAGGATAGCAAAGATAGCTTCGGCAACGAGCGCGGCTCTTGTGCTCCACGGCGGAAGCGGAGTACCTGATGAGGAGATAAAAGCTGCAATAAGGGCGGGAATACGCAAGATCAATTTCGGTACAGACCTTTGCTATGCGTTTCTTGATGAGGTATTTGAAACCTCGCGCGAGCTTGTCGGTATTGATATGTTCATGAAGCCGCCGACAGAAAGTGTGAAAAATTTCGGAATGAGCAAGATAAGGCTGCTCGGAGCGGAGAATAGAGTATGAAAGGAAAAACGGCAAAGATAGTTGGGATAGGTGCAAATGTTTTTGATACGCTGATATCCGTGCCGTGCTTTCCCGCGGAGGACACAAAGATACGCGGCGAATCGATTATTCACTGTGGCGGCGGGCCATGTGCGACGGGGCTTTGCGCCGCGTCAAAACTCGGCGCGGACTGTGCGTATATAGGCAATTTCGCAAAGGACAGCGCGGGAGTGTTTCTGAAAGAGGACCTTGAACGTTACGGGGTTTCCGCTGAGTATACAAAGGACTTCACGGATTGTAAATCTTTCTCATCATATATTTTGATAAATAAGCAGAACGCCTCAAGGACATGTGTTTTTCATAAAGGCAGCGTCCCGGCGACGGAGCTCGGCGACGGGGAACTAAGGACGATAGAAGAGGCGCGAATATTGATGTTAGACGGCAATGAGCTTGAAGCGGCCGTTTTAGCCGCAAAAACGGCAAGAAAAAACGGCGTGCATGTACTCTGTGACGCCGGGAGCATATACGACGGCATAGAACGGCTGCTGCCATATTGTGATATCCTGATACCATCCGAGGAATTTGCACTCGAAAGTACGGGAGCGGAAAATACAGATGCGGCTGCCCGCGAGCTTATGAGGCGGTATTCGCCTGAGGTAGTCGTAATAACCAGGGGTAAGGACGGCGGCGTTATGCTCGATGACGGCGGACTGCGGCATTACCCGTCATTCAAGGTCAAAGCAGTCGATACGAACGGAGCCGGCGACGTTTTTCACGGTGCATTTGCATTCGGAATGATAAAGGGATTTGAATATTTTAAGTGCTGCGTTTTTGCAAGCGCGGTATCGGCAATAAAATGTATGGGAGCAGGAGCACGAAAAAGCGTGCCCGATTATGAAACGGCAAAGAAGTTTTTGAAGGAGCGTGGATACGATGGGTTTTAAAAAAACATGGAATGGCGAAAACGGGATCAGTCATGTTGTCGAAAGCGGCGGCAGCTCACTTGAGATGATAGAGGTGGATATGGTAAAGCTGCGTCCGGAGGAGGTGAAAAAGTACAGCGAAAAGAATAAGGAGTATGCGCTGATCATACTTGGAGGAAGCTGTACGGTCAAAGGCGAGGGCTTTGAATATATAAATGTCGGAAAAAGGAAAAATGTCTTCGACGGCCCGGCCTGCGCCGTATATGTGCCGAGAAATAATGTATTTACTGTAACCGCGGTAACAGACGTTACCATAGCCGTTTCAAAGTCACCGGCCGAAAAGGATTTCAAGCCGGCGCTTGTAAATCCCGAGGATGTTGTGATCAAAGCTTTGGGAAAACCGGGCTGGGAGAGAGAGGCGCATTTTATAGTTGATGAGCGCGTTGAAGCGGACAGGCTTTATATCGGTGAAGCGTTTGTAAAAGGCGGACAGTGGGCAAGCTATCCGCCCCATAAGCATGATGATGATAATATGCCGATAGAGGGTATTCTTGAGGAAATATACTATTATGAATTCGACAAGCCGCAGGGCTTTGGGATACAGCGGGTATATTCAAAAGAGGGCGGGATCGACGAGACGTATACCGTAAAAACAGGAGACTTTGTTGAAATACCCAAGGGTTATCATCCATTCTGCTGCGCCCCGGGATATAATAATTATTATCTGTGGATAATGGCGGGAGAAAACAGGGGTTTTTTTATGACTACCGAAGAGGGGCATAAGTGGCTCAACGAATAGGCGGGAACAAAAATGAAATATCTTTTGGGAATAGATTTCGGCGGCGGAGCCTCAAAGGCGACGCTGCTTTCAGAGACGGGAGAGGTATGCGCGGAGAATATTATCGAATATCCCACCTACTATCCTAAAAGCGGCTGGGCGGAACAAGACCCTGATGACTGGTATGCCGCGGTATGCGCGAATGTAAAGGATATACTTGAAAAAAGCTGTATTTCATCACATGATATAGCAGCCGCCGCGCTTGACGCCGCAACTCATACGGCAGTGCTTATGGACGGCGGCTTTAATGTCCTGCGCCCGGCAATATATTGGACTGACAGCAGGAGCATAGAGCAGGTCAAAAGACTGAAGAATAACGGTCTGATCTTTGAACAGACGCTGCATATTCCGGATACAATATGGACACTTCCGCAGCTTATGTGGATATGTGACAATGAGCCTGAGGTGTGGAGCGGAACAAAGCGGCTTATGTTTGCAAAGGATTATGTCCGTCACCGGTTGACGGGCGATTACGTTACCGATTATATTGAGGCCGAGGGCAGCATGCTGTTTGACTGTAATAAAATGGAATGGTCGGATGAGCTCTGTGAGCTCGCCGGGATAGATAAAGCTGTGCTGCCGGAAGTCGTAAAGCCTGCGTCTGTAGCCGGTCATGTGACAAAAAAAGCCGCGTCGGAAACAGGGCTCTGCGAGGGTATGCCGATCATATGCGGGACGACGGATACGGTAATGGAGATATTCGCTTCCGGCAGTGTGAGTAAGGGACAGATGACAGTCAAGCTGGCTACCGCCGGAAGGATATGTGTGGTTACGGACAGACCATACCCAAACAGGCATTTGGTGAATTATTCGCATACTATAGACGGTTTGTGGTATCCGGGGACAGCGACAAAATCCTGTGCCGCTTCATACAGATGGTACCGGGATACATTCGGCGGCGTTTATAAGGAGCTTGACGCCGAAGCTGAAACAACAGCGCCCGGGGCGGACGGACTTATGTTTCATCCGTATCTTAACGGAGAGCTGACGCCGTATGCCGATCCGCTGCTGTGCGGCAGCTTTACCGGAATAAGAGCGGGACATACAAAGGCACACTTTTCAAGAGCTGTAATGGAGGGTGTCGCGTTGTCGCTTCTTGACTGCAAAACAGAGCTTGAAAAAATAGGAATACCTCATGATAACCGCGCGTCGATCATAGGCGGAGGCGGGAAAAGCCCTCTGTGGCGTCAGATCACGTCGGATGTGCTGGGCATAAGGCTTGTGACAAAAAAGCACAGTGATTCTTCCTTCGGCAGCGCGATGCTCGCGGGAATCGCGGCGGGGATTTTTGACGGCTTTGAGAAAGCCGTAAGTTTCTGCAACAAAACAGTTTCCGAAACAATGCCGAATTATGAAAATCACAAAAAATATCTTGAGATGTTCAAGAGGTACAAAAAGGTGCATGATGCTCTCGCGCCGATTTATGATGGAGAATGGCAGCTATGAAGATCGCCGTATGTATGAAGTTTAACGAGGGGGAACCGAATCCGTTTGATGAGGCCGCGCTTGAATGCGCGCTGGGTATAGGCGGGGATATAACAGTTGTGAGCATGTGCCCCAAATCCGCATATGACCCGCTAAAAAGACTGACAAGACTCGGAGTGCGGGCAGTACTCATATCCGACCCTGTATTTGCCGGTTCGGATACCCTTGCAACAGGATATATACTTTCATGTGCACTGCGCCGCATAGAACCGGATCTGGTGCTTTGCGGCAGGCAGTCAACAGACGGTGACACGGCTCAGGTGGGACCATGCCTTTCGGCCATGCTCGGGATACCGGTAATAACAAATGTTATGTCGCTTGAGTTTGACGGCGGGACAATGCGATGCGAAACGCGTATGGGCAGAGATTCGGCAAGGCTTCCATGTCTTTTGACTGTGGAAAGAATCTGCCGGCTTCGCTTTGCGCGGCTCGGCAGCAGAGTGGAAGATGCAGAGGTTTGGGACAACAGTATCCTAAAAGCCGATACAAGCCGCTGCGGCCTTAAAGGCTCTCCGACGCGTGTTCTTAAGACATTTGAAAATAAGCATGGACAAAGACACTGCAAATTTATAAGCAAGGATGAATTGATCCGGCTCATTGATCAGCTGAGAAATGAACCTGAAAAAATCCTTGAAAAAACGACCGGAAATACTAAACTGAAAGAAGTCTGGACGATAGGCAGACTGATGGAGGCCGAGGCGATTGCGGAGCGTGTGGTTGAAATAAAAGAAAAAGATCCGGCTAAAATTGCGGAGCTTATAAAAGAAAAAAGACCGGCCGTCGTTTTATGGAAAGCAGACTTGTGGGGAAGGAAAAATGCGCCTGTTGCCGCCGCGCTTTTGAATACCGGACTTTGCGCGGACTGCACTGCACTTGAAACGGATGGAAAAAGGCTTTTTATGTACCGTCCCGCAAGGAGCGGAAGCATAACCGCGAAAATCGAATGCAGGACGGATCCGCAGATGGCAACGGTAAGAACGAAATCACACAGCGGTGACATTATCGTGTCAGGCGGCAGGGGAGTAAGGGATAAGATCCCCGAGCTTAAGCGTTTTGCCGCATCGATAGGCGCTGAACTCGGCGCGTCGCGCGGTCTGGTAGATCTTGCGGAAGCGCCCTACGATGTGCAGATAGGACTAACGGGAAAAACCGTTGCGCCAAAAATCTATATAGCCGTAGGTATCTCCGGAGCAGTGCATCACACATGCGCTATAGAGAATGCCGGAACAATCATAGCTATAAATCCCGATAAAAACGCAAGGATTTTTGAATATGCCGATTACGGCGTCGCAGAAAAATTTTAATTTGAAAATTCAATAAGGGCTTGTCCCGTCTTGGGCGGGGACAAGAGAGAAACAGGCGGTTCGTGAATCGCCTCTGCGGTGCTTTGCTGTAATCAGTGGGAGCTTGTACTCTCATTGATTACAAATATGCAACCCCTGCCGATTACGGCAGAGGGACAACAGTACGCAGTATATGGCTGCTGCATTAAGTGATATAAGCCCCTTAGAGTAGATTGAAATGCTTTTGTTATTTCATGTGTCTGCTCTAAGGGGATTATATCATTTTTTATTAGCTTTTAAGGGGTATTTTTTATCCAAGTGCAACGTCCAATATCATCATTATTGAAAAGCCTGCGGCAAAGGAAAGGGTTCCGACATTTGAGTGGCTCCCTGATGACATTTCGGGGATCAATTCTTCAACCACCACATATATCATGGCGCCTGCGGCAAAGCTTAAAAGATAGGGAAGTACTGGAATAAGAAACTCGGCGCATAAAATTGTAAATAGTGCGGCGATGGGTTCTACGATACCTGAAATCACCCCGTTTAAAAAAGCTTTGGATCGCTTCAATCCCTGTGCTTTTAAAGGCATGGAAACAATTGCGCCTTCCGGAAAATTTTGAATAGCAATACCTATGGACAAAGCCAAAGCGCCCATTGCCGAAATTTCAACATTGTTCATGATTAATCCCGCGTATACCGCGCCAACTGCCATTCCCTCGGGGATATTATGAAGGACAACTGCCATAACAAGCATGGTTGTTTTGGGAAGCGTGGTTTTTATCCCTTCCGATTGATTGCTGTTTTGATGCATATGGGGAATTATCTTATCTAGCAAAAGCAAAAATAAAATACCTATCCAAAATCCTACGGCAGCCGGAATAAAGGAAAATTTACCAAAATCCTGAGCCTGCTCAAGTGACGGGATCAACAGACTCCAGACAGACGCCGCACTCATGACGCCTGCGGCAAAACCGGTCAGGATACGTTCGGCCGTGGTATTTAATGATTTTTTCATAAAAAATACACAGCCTGCACCCAAGCAAGTGCCTGCAAAGGGAATAAGTAATCCGTAAAGTGTTGTAAATGTCATTTTATGCCTCCTGAATTTAATGAAATATAATTGCGTACATTTTGTAGGGCTGTCGCTTTTAGCGCGGACCTATACGATTTTTAATGCGACAGCACCCTGTATATTTGTAATCGGTGAGAGTACAAGTTCCCGCTGATTGCAGCAAAGCGCCGCAGAGGCGATTCACAAACCGCCTGTTTCGCTCTAGTCCCCGCCCAAGACGGGATAAGCCCTTATTGAATTATAAGACAAAATATCTCCCGTTTTTGTCCTCACACAATAATGGAACAAGCCATTATCGTGAATGAAATAATTCGATTCATATAAATAATATATTGACTAAATATATAAGGTCATTTATATTGTAACATTAATATCTAAGAAAGTCAAACAAATATAAAATTTTAATATCGTACATAAAAAGCAATGATTAACAAATACAGTATTTCTCTTGACATTTAATTTTATTATGATAAAATAAAACATATTGATTTTTCTGATATTTATGCTGTGATATACGGAAGGTGATATTTGTGAGTTTTACGTTGATTATTTTATTTTTGTTTTTTGTGGGGAGCTTGTTTGGCTGGACATTGGAGTTATTTTTCAGACGTATAATAAATCCCGAAAAAAAATGGGTCAATCCCGGTTTTTTGGTTGGCCCGTATCTGCCTCTTTACGGTTTCGGATTGATAATACTTTATCTTCTCGCGTCATTCGGGGAGTATATACCTTTTGACAATATTTATGTAAAGCGTATTGTGCTTTTTATAATTATGGCAATTGCCATGACGATTATAGAGTATATAGCGGGCATTATATTTATTAAAAAAATGAAGGTCAAGCTGTGGGATTATTCCAATGAAAAATTCAACATAGAAGGTATTATCTGTTTAAAATATTCATTTTTCTGGGCTGTTTTGGGAGCTATATATTATTTCTTTATCCATTCCCATATTCTTAACGCGTTGACATGGCTTTCTGAAAATCTTGCGTTTTCATTCTTTGTCGGAATGTTTTACGGCGTATTTATTATTGACTTTATTTATTCGGCAAATATTATGGCTAAGATCAAGCAATTTGCAGACGAAAATGAAATAATCGTTAAATTGGAAGAATTAAAGATGAGTATAATACAAAGCAGCGAGGGGAAGAAAAAGGGAAGAAGATTTGTATTTTCGATTTCTTATGACAGAAAGATTAAAGAACATCTTGCAAAATACACTAAAATGAAAAAACGGTTGGAAAGTGAATTGAAAAACAAAATAAAAAAATAATTATCATGGCAAAATTAATAATAATCTGTAAAATATTTCCGCAAAATAACTACAAAATGTAAACAAAATGAAAATTATTATAGAAATTTATAATTTTTTTTGTTAAAAAACTGTACAAATTTAATATTTTGTGGTAGAATTATATTATGGTTCATATAAATAAGTATGAAATAGCGGGAGGAATTTAAAATGATAAGTAAAGCATTTCAAAATATTGTTTCGCAGATGGCGGAAGTGTTCCCAAAAAAATTCGGAATTGCCGATGCGCACGGATTGGTTGTTGCGGCCAATGGTCCCGAAATATCCGATGATATAATTGAAGAACTGATATATTCTATTCCGAGTGACGATAAGCTTTATTTTAAAAACGGTTATACGGTGAAGCTGTTGTCGGGTAAGCCTTATCCCGAATATGTGGTATATGTTGAAGGCGTTGATGATGTTTCCAAGTATTGCTGTAATGCGGTGGCGATTGCCGCGAACAATGTCAGATTCTATTATGACGAAAAATATGATAAAACAATCTTTATGCAGAATATAATTTTTGATAACATGCTTGCATATGATCTGCATCAAAAGGCTCATGAGTTACATATAGACACCAATGTTCCCAGAGCCGTTTTCTATATAAAAGTACAGAAAAAGGGCGAACAGGGAATATACGAGGTTGTCAGGAATATGTTCCCCGATAAGGAAAAGGATTTTGTTGTAAACATTGACGCGGATAATATCGTGCTTATTAAGGAGCTTAAAGAAGTTTTAACCCTGCCGGAGCTTGAGGAAATGGCAAAAAGCATATTGGATACTGTCAATTCCGAATCAATGAACAAAATATTGATAGGAGTAAGCACCGTTGCCGAGACAATAAATGATTTGAACAACGCGTACAAGGAAGCTCAGGTTGCAATTGAAGTCGGAAAGGTTTTTGACGAAGAAAAATGTATCTTAAATTATGAAAATCTCGGAATAGGAAGGCTTATCTATCAGCTGCCTACCAAGCTTTGCGAGCTGTTTTTGTCTGAAGTCCTCAAAAAAGGAGATATTACACTCTTGGATAACGAAACGATCCTTACGATCAATAAGTTTTTTGAAAATGATTTGAATGTATCGGAGACTTCAAGACAATTGTTTGTACACAGAAACACACTTGTATACAGACTTGAAAAAATCAATAAACTGACAGGCTTGGATCTTCGTAAATTTGACCAAGCAATAGTATTTAAGGTTGCAATGATGGTACACAAATACCTCATGTCAAACCCAATGAAACTGTAAGATTTAATAAGTGGCGCTCCGAATTGATTTTGGGACGTCACTTATATTGATATTTCAGGCTGTGGGTTTTAAGGGAAAATACCGGGGGAACGTATGTCGATGAATTTGAAAAATTACGTGACTGCAAGGCTCCGTTTCAAACAAGTTTTGGGGAGTGTTGCGCCGATTTAAATAAAACAGCGGTGTAAAAGCCGTATTTTAAGGGTGAAAGCAATGATTGAATTTTTAAAGGTTACAAAGGAGTATGACAACGGAACATTGGCTTTGGACGAGGTTGATGTAAAGATCGAAAACGGAGAGTTTGTATTCCTTGTGGGTTCAAGCGGTGCGGGTAAAACCACTATGACAAAGCTGCTCATGCGTGAGGAAAATGTCACAAGCGGTGAAATTTACCTGTATGGTGAGGACATAACAAAAATTTCCCAAAAGGAAATTCCTTATTTAAGAAGAAAAATGGGCGTTGTATTTCAGGATTTCAGGCTTCTTGACGACAGGACCGTTTTTGAAAATGTAGAATTTGCAATGCGTATTGTTGGCGCGACAAGAAGGGAAATAAGAAGGCGTGTGCCAGTTGTGTTGAATATGGTGGGATTAAATTATAAGGCAAAAATGCGTCCGTCCGAGCTTTCGGGCGGGGAGCAGCAAAGAGTCGCGTTGGCGCGCGCCCTGGTAAATAATCCGTCACTGCTTATTGCGGACGAGCCTACGGGAAACCTTAATCCAAAGGTCGCAATGGAAATTATGGATATTTTTGAAAATATTAATAAAATGGGTACAACGATTATAATGGCAACTCATGCAAAGGAAATCGTCGACGTAATGAAAAAGCGTGTTATAGAAATTGAAGACGGGAAGATAGTCCGTGATGAGGTTGGGGGTGAATACCATGTTAAGCCTGTCGAAGCTTAAGTATTCTTTATCCCAGGCAAAGAAAAATGTGATAAGAAACGGCTTGATGAGTATTGCGTCTCTTTTTACAACAACCTGTTGCCTGCTTATCATAGGATTGTTTGCGATCATAACCATAAATGTTGATTCTATTACAGAGCAGATAAAGGATCAGTGTGAAGTTCAGCTGTACATTAATGAAGATGCGTCCGATGAACGTATATCACAGATCGGTGATGAGATTTTGGCGCTGCCGAATGTTAAAGAGATTTCTCTTTATACAAAGGAACAGATGTTTGAATATGCCATGAATGATGTGTTTGAAGGACGGGAAGATTTGGTTGGATCATATACCCAGGAGGATAATCCGTTTTCCGATTCTTACAGGATAACATTATCGGATATTTCGCTTGCCAAGCAAACGGTATCGGAGCTTGAACAGATCGCGGATGTAAGCCATGTTGAGAATAATCAGGATGTTACAAATATGGTACTGTCCGTTTCCGATTCCATTCAGAAATTAAGTATTATTATAATGATTATTTTATTGATAGCCTCAATTGTTATCATATCTAATACCGTGCGTCTTACGGTATTTAACAGACGAAAAGAAATAAATATCATGAAATACATAGGTGCAACCGACAGATTTATACGAACCCCATTTATTTTTGAGGGTATAATGATTGGCTTTTTGGGCGCCGTTATTTCTTTTGGCCTGATATCATGGGGATATATTACCTTGTATGATACCTATATTAACTCGGCGCTAAAGGGTGTGTTTGATATGGTGGTATATTCCGATCTGATACTTATACTGGGCGGATTGTTTATTGTATGCGGATGTTTGATAGGAATTGTCGGAAGCTCAATATCCATGAGAAAATATCTTAATGTATAGAAATTTCGCAAATATGGAATTAAAGACTGTAAAGTCTATATGGCAGAATGGAGAGATTTTATGAGATTCAATAAAAAAATAAAAAAGGTTATTTCGGTTGTTTCGGCATTTTTTATAATATTTTCATTTTCCGAAGCTTTTGCCGCAAAAAGCGTTAGTGAGTTAAAAAAGGAAATGGAAGAAAGAAATGAACAGATAAAACAAAAGGAAGCTGAAATAAACAGCAAAACAGCCGAAAAAAATGCCGAAATAGAAAAAAGAAACAGCCTTGATCTGCAAATTTCGGCAATGCTTGACGACATAGAAGATGTTGAAGCCGTAATAGATGAAAAACAAAAGGAAATTGATGACAAGAATGAGGAAATTGAAGCCTTGAGCAATAAAATTGAAGAAGATAACGAAAGATTGATGCAAAGAATCAAGGTGATGTATGAATACGGTACCACATCGTATTTGCAGCTGCTGCTCGAAGCGGACGGATTGGCTGATTTGGTGACGAGATTATCGGTAGTCAAAAGTGTATACAATTACGATAAGGATATTATAAACGATTACATAAATTCAAAGGATCAGATAGAACAGGCAAAACAGCTTGTTGTGAACGAACAGAATGAACAAATCGAAGCAAAATCGATATTGGAAGACAAAAAATCAGATTTGGAGACTCTAAAAAGTGAAAAACAAGCAATAATAGATTCTCTTAACAGTGATATAGAAAGCTTGAAAAAACAGGAGGAACAAGATGAAAGCGATTATAATGCTTTAAAGGCGGAGCTTCAGAAAGCGCTTGCCGCACAAGAGTCAAAAAGCTCTTCCTCATCGGATACCCCTGCATACAGCGGTAACGGACAATTCGGATGGCCTTCCGCCGCATCCACAAGGATTACATCAAATTACGGTTACAGGACCCACCCGATAACGGGTACAAAAAGCCTGCACAGAGGAATAGATATCGGCGCGCCCTTCGGATCAAATGTTTTGGCGGCGGAGGCAGGAACGGTGGTAACCGCGGGCTATAATAACAGTTATGGGTATTATGTAACGATAAATCACGGCGGCGGCTATGTGACCTTGTACGCGCATAACAGCAAGCTGCTTGTTTCGGCCGGTCAAAAAGTCAACAGAGGCGATGTGATCGCGAAATGCGGCTCAACGGGAAATTCAACGGGTAATCATGTGCATTTTGAAGTAATGGTCAACGGTTCTCCCAAAAATCCGCTGAATTATCTGTAAAGCTGATATGCCGATGTGAATAAATAAAGGTGATAGCCGTAATTTAAACTGCATAGAATAATATTATAAATTTAAAAGTGGTTTTTCCGTCAGCAAAAATCACCGCAATTTTAAGGAGGCATAATTGTGGACAGTAAAAAGAAAACAATTACTACAATAGTATTGACTGCATTGATAACCTGTCTTTTGACCAATACGGTCAGAGATATAATATATGTTCAGAATAACGGCGTTATTAATAACAAAATCGCGACATTGGCAAGTATAATGGATAATTACTGCATTTTCGATCTGGATAAGGAAAAGATGGCGGATTATGCGGCGTCGGGTTTGACCCTTGCTGTAGATGATAATTATACAAATTATTATTCAAAGCAGCAGTTTGAATCTTACAAAACAAATCTGTCGAATAGTTTTTACGGAATAGGAATCGTTATTTCCGTTGACGCGGAGGTCAATAAACTGGTTGTTGTTTCGGCAATAGAGGGGGGCCCTTCCGATAAGGCGGGAATACTTTCGGGAGACTATATTGTCGCGGTTGACGGCGTTGAATATACGGGAGAGGAAATGGAAGACGCCGTATCTGTAATGCGAGGTGACGAGCTTGAAGAAAAGGAAGGCACAAAGGTTATAGTTACGGTTGAGCGCGACGGTCAGCGAATGGATTTTGAAATAACCCGTGATGTTGTGAAAAATGATTCGGTAAGCGAAAAAATGATAGATGATGAAATAGGTTATATAAGAATAACTGCATTTAATTCGGTGGACGAGGATGATGAAGACGCGTTGGATACATATGACGAATTTATGGAGAGCTTAACAAATCTTCAAAACAGCGGCATGAAAAAGCTTATAATCGATTTAAGAAACAATCCGGGCGGGAATCTGACGGTTGTAAATAATATCGCGGATGAGCTTTTGCCTGCCGGTATAATAACTTATACCGAGGATAAAAAGGGTTCGAGAACAGATTATACATCGGACGCTGAGGAGCTTTCAATTCCCATGGCGGTATTGGTAAATTCAAACAGCGCGTCGGCGTCGGAGGTTTTAACGGGAGCGCTTAAGGATTACGAAAAGGCAATAATTATCGGCGAGAAAACCTTTGGCAAGGGTATAGTTCAGTCGGTTATCCCATTGGGTGACGGAAGCGGTGTAAGCGTAACAACCGCAAAATATTATTCTCCCAACGGCGTTTGTATTCACGGTGTGGGAATTGAACCGGATATCGTTGTGGAAATGGAGACCGAAAAGCAGATCTCCGATTTGACCTATGAAGAAGACGTACAGCTTCAAAAAGCCGTTGAAGCTCTGAAATGATATGTATATGCACTGGATTCGTTTAAGAATTTGGTGCATTTTTGCGCCGTTTTATTTATCGGCCGGCTTGGCTTCTATAACCCGATAAGCTATTATCAAAAAGCCGATTTAAAACATGTATGTTGATCACATATGAATCTCACAGAAAAAAACCGCGATAAAATGTCTTTGCGTATTGCATAAAAAAGAAAGGAGAGCTTGTATGTTTTGCGGAATTGATATAGGAGGAACAAAATGCAGTATAAGCGTGGGAAGCGCCGAAAACGGGATCATGAATAAAATTGTATTTAAGACCACGCATGTAGATGAAACACTTAATAATATCATAAATGCGGTGGGCAAGCTCGGCCGCGGCGAGGCGATCGGCATAAGCTGCGGCGGCCCTCTTGATTCAAAAAAAGGAATAATTTTATCACCTCCGAATTTAAAGGGCTGGGATAATATAAAAATAGTTGACATGCTGGAAGAAAAATTTTCTGTACCGTGCGGTATTCTCAACGATGCAAATGCCTGTGCCGTTGCAGAATGGAAATACGGGGCGGGAAGAGGGACAAAAAATATGATTTTTCTTACTTTCGGAACAGGTATGGGAGCCGGACTGATCTTAAACGGGGAATTGTATGAAGGAACAAATGATATGGCAGGTGAAATCGGACATATCAGAATGAGCCCTTTCGGCCCGGTGGGATATGGGAAAACAGGTTCATTTGAAGGATTTTGCAGCGGAGGAGGAATTGCAATGCTTGGTAAAATGCTTGCCGTAGAACAGCTGCAAATAGGAAAGCAGACCTCTTTTTGCAAAAATTCAAACGAATTGGATAAAATAACCGCAAAAAGCATTGCAGACAGCGCTAAACAGGGTGATACTACGGCACTTAAGGTTTATGAGATATGTGCGGAAAAATTGGGTGAAGGAATTTCTGTTCTTATCGATATTTTAAATCCCGAAAAAATTGTAATAGGCAGTATATTTGAACGAAGCGGTGAATTGATGACCGATAAAATGAATGAAGTCATAAACCGTGAAGCTCTTGTCCATGCAAGAGGGGTGTGCAGTATTGTCCCTGCCGAATTGGGCGATGATATAGGTGATTTTGCGGCTATTGCGGTGGCAGAGCAAACATATTTAAGGAGAGGGAAAAATGCATGAGTTATTTGAACGTTATCCCCGGTTAAAGGTCTGTGAAAATTCTATAAAAAGCGCGTTGGAAATGATGATCGATACATATGATAACCGAGGCAAAATATTGATATGCGGCAACGGCGGAAGCGCGGCTGACTGCGAACATATGGTAGGAGAACTGATGAAGGGTTTTATGCGTAAAAGGGAAGTGACGGATGAGAGAATACCTGAAGCTATCAGAAAAAAGCTTCAGGGTTGTCTTCCCGCGATATCATTGCCCAGTCAATGCGCGGTTTTATCCGCATTTATAAATGATGTTGATCCGGAAATGATGTACGCGCAGCTTGTATACGGATATGCAGAGGAAAATGATTTGCTGATAGCCTTGTCGACCTCGGGAAATTCAAAAAACATTGTAAACGCCGCAAAAGTCGCGAAATGCTTGGGAATAAAGACACTTTCACTGACAGGGAAAAATGAGAGCAGACTGTCGCGGCTTTGCGATGTTACAATACAGGTGCCGGAGACCGAAACATTTAAGATACAAGAGCTTCATTTGCCCGTATATCATTATCTGTGCAAGGAAATCGAAAGAAATTATTTTAATTGAACAGATGTTATCTATGCCAGGATGATGAAAACAGCTTTAAATAATATGGTATAAAAATATATAAAAACAGAATATATTGAAGGGTCAATGGCAGATAAACCATTTGCTATGATATCAATATATTCTGTTTGTATTTTATGACCGCGCGCATGTTGTCCCCTGCCGTGATCGGGGCGGAGCCCCATATTTGTGATCGGTGGGGGTACGATCTCCCGCAGATCACAGCGCTGTATTTTGTATGATTTAAAAAAAGCTGTTCTCATATGCCGTGTTGAGCATGGCGACAATATTTTCGGGGGGAACGTTTCCCATTATGTTGTGCACTTGATTGAATACAAAACCACCGTTCGGTTTAAATATGCCGATCAAATTTTTTACATGGGCTTTTATCTCATCAGGCGTTTTGCACCATAAAACCTCCTGAGTATTGCATCCTCCGCCCCAAAAGCATATTTTATCGCCGAATTTTTCCTTTAACATATTCGGCTCCATGCCTTTTGCGGATATTTGAACAGGATTGATCGCATCCACTCCGGCGTCGCATATATACGGCAATGCGGAGGAAATCGCGCCGCATGAGTGCATAAAAATTTTGATATTGCTTGTATTGTGTACATGATCACAGAATTTTTTCAAATAAGGATAACATATTTCTATATAGCTGTCGGGAGTACACATCAGGTTCATTTGTGTTCCCAAGTCGGAATTTACTTCGATACTGTCTATGTATTTCCCCATAAGCCTGTTTATTTTATCAAATTGTTCAATGCTGTTCTTTAATTGTATTTCATTGCCTCTTTTACATTCATCAGGCTCCAAAAGCATTTTGCATGCAAATTCAATGTCATAAAAGAATCCGGTAAACCCCATCATCATAATAAACTTGTCTGTTTCCTTGTGAAGCTTTTCGGCTCTTTTGGCAAAAAGCGCGAGCTTTTTATCCTCATCCATACCGTAAAAATCAGGGCCGCCTCCGTCAAAGAAAAAACCGCCTTCGGGCATATACATATGCTGACCGTTATATGAAAGCTCCCAGGAGCCGTTGTCGTTTTTATGGGGAGTAAAAGTAGACGGAACAATGAAATTATAATCATCCCGCGGATTCCAGCTTCCGGTTTCGGGCCATGGGGGATTTAAAAGCATTGTATCTATATGAAACAGATCAATGATATCGTCATCCACTCTTGCAAGAAGCTGAATACAGTCCGCGATTTCGATTTTGCCGGTATCAAGACCTAAATATTCGCGTAAATTTTTGTATGCGAAAACCGAAATTCCCGTAGAAAAATGTACTCCCAGATCAATGGGCATACGGTCGGTTTCTTTATGCTCTATTGCCATATGTACTCTTTGCCTTGAATTTAAGGTTTCTTTCGGCATTGCTGAAAACCCTCCTATTTGATCAATGAACTGTAATTATGGGGATCGAGCCCTGTCATTTGTTTATAAATAAAATTCATCAACAGCCTTGAAGAAAGCGTCTATATTGTCCCAGCTGCTTGCGGGCGGAATGTCACAGCCCGATGAAATGACAAAGTTCTTGTACCTTGAGCAATTTTTGAGTAATTCCGTTGTGACCTGAGTTATCGATTCGGGTGTGCCGTTTTTAAACTGACCCGCAGGATCGATATTTCCCATAACAACAGTATTCTGGGGTGCCTTTGACAACACGTCCGACATACTTACGGCATTTCCGAAATGATAAGCGCTGCAGCCGGTATTTAAGATGGAGTCTATCATTTGAATGGTATTGTTTCCGCAGTTGTGATATATAATTATAAAATCATCTGTTTGAACGCTGTCAACGATTTGTTTGACATAGGGCTCGGAAAATTCTGCCGCAAGATCGGGTGAAAGCATACCGGTAAGAGGCTCTGCCATAACAATACCGTTAGCTCCCGCGGCCTTATAAGCGTTTATATATTCAATTAAAAATTCAGTTGCCTTTTTAAGTGTGGTATGTACCATTTCAGGTTCGATATAGCAGTTAACCATTGCTTCGCTGACGTCCATAAGGCGGCCGGCAAGTGAAAACGGCCCTATTACTCCCGCAAATACAGGCCTGTCGGTAATCAGCTTGCAAGCCTCTTGCATTGCTTTTATATAAATACCGGTCCTGCCGGAGCCGACAGGCGGTACAACAAGGCTGTCTGCTTCTTCGGGAGTGGTAACTACAGCGTTTGTTACCGTAGGAACTTCATCATCCGATACTTTGATTTTGCAGCCGAAAGCCTCCGCTTCTACAGATAGATCCATCATACTGACAGACGCGAGAGAATTAACTCTGTCACAGACAAGCTTCATGGCTTTTGCCTGAAGGTCACTGTCGTTTATCAGCTCTTTAACCGTTATTCCCATAAGTGAAACAGAAGGGAATGACAGTATGGGCATAGCTTTTTTCTTTTCGGTTGTTTTGATCTCTTCGATCCATTTTTTCATATTCATGATAATTCCTCCTATTAATAAAACATCATATTTTCAACATATTTATCCATAAAAAATGGACTTTGTGACAATTCGACCACTTCCGCGCAGCCGGCAATGTGTTTTGATTCTTCAAGACATTCTTCGCTTTGCAGTATCATTGCGGCGCCGTTTCCGGCGGCATTTCCTATCGATTTTACATTATCCACAACTTCACGCGGAATAAGCCCGATTTTAGCGGCGCTTGTTTTGTTTATGAAGCTTCCGAAACCTCCCGCGATATAGAACACTTCGATCTCTTCAAGATTTGTACCGCTTTCATGAAGCAGGGTATCTATACCGGACCGGATCGCGGATTTTGCCAGCTGAACCTTTCTTATATCTTCGGCGGTTATGAAAATACCGCTGTCGGCTATTTCAAAGTCAGACTCCATGAAGCCGGTTTCATCAATAGCTTCAAGCTCAAGCATACAGGCAACGGCGTCGATAAGACCGGTGCCGCAGATGCCTGCGGCAGGCTTGTCATCTATTGTTGTATATTTTAATTTGCCGTTTTCGATATACACGGTGTTGATAGCTCCGCTTGCCGCAAGCATACCGCGTGAGATCCCGGCTCCTTCAAATGCGGGTCCGGCCGCGGTGGAGCAGCAATATAATTTCCCGTTCTTGCAAAGCACCATTTCTCCGTTTGTGCCTATATCCACCATAAACGACACTTTGCTTTCCATCATATCGGACGCGAGTATTGCCGTAGTAATATCAGCCCCGATATATGAAGAAATACACGGAGGCAAAAATGCATTGCCGTGCCAGTCGCCGAAAAGGGACTTGGGCGTAAAAGGAGAACGCGCGATGCCGGACGGATCCAGCCCGGTAAAAAGATGAAGCATGGTGGTGTTTCCGGTGATAACATATTTTTCTATTTTCTTATCCTGTGCAAGCAGTTTTATTTGTTCTGTCACCTTTTGTTGAAGCTGTTTAAGCCCGCCTTTATCGGAATATTCAATTCGTGAAATAACATCCGCACCGAATTCCGCCTGTGTATTAAGAACGCCTTTTGTATATACAAGGTCGCCTTCGGGGAAGCTGTACAAATATCCGGCTATTGTAGTCGTACCTATATCAACGGCAAGACCATATCCATTCTGTACCAATGGCTTTTTGTTAAAGGATTTTGCCACCCCGTCCGTAAGACCTTGAATATTATCGGATTTCGCGGTATAATCGACAATTGTATCAGAGTCTATGTAGGTCTTGCAGGAAAGCACTTCATGTCCGTTGGCAATAACCTTACATTTGCCGCAAATACCGTTTCCGCCGCATGGCTTCAGCTGATGTATTCCGGCGTCGGACAGCGCGTCGGACAGCAGGATCTTATCATTGTATTCTTTTTTTATTGTTTGATTGTTCGTTTTTATGGTTAAAGTAAACATACGATACCTCCGTGAAAATATAATAACAAAAAAAAATTAAAATATCAACGGGTTTAAATAAAGTAAATAATATATTTCCAAAAAGAATAATATTTTTCTATACTAAACCAAAATATGAGGGTATTATTTAAAATGGAGTTTTTTTTATTTGGTGTTATGAGGTGATTTTATGACAAAAAGAGAAATCGTAAAAAACGCGATCTTACATATTCCGCAAAAAGCGATACCGTATTGTATCCAGCTTGCGGATGACGCAACGGAAAAATATGCCGATATCATATTGAAGGATTTTGATAATGACGTATTGCAAAAGGTGAAAAACAATCCGGTTATTACAACCTTTGACAGATTGCAGCTGGCTTTTGAAAATGATGTGTTTACCGTATCTCCGCCTTGGTGGAATTGGTATATGGTACCGGATAAGTTTATAACAAATCTCAATCCGCCCGATGAAACCCCTCACACAATAGGAATAGGCAGTTATGAAGAATTTGCGGAAAAAATAAAGCTTATAAAAGAGCTTACCGGCTGCTATATCCTTGCTACCATATGGGGAAGCCATTTTGAAAAGGCACAGTTTTTAAGGGGTATTGAAAACTTCCTGGCGGATATGGGAGGGGCGCCTGAATTTTCACAGGGATTGCTTGATACAATAATCAGAAAAAATCTTGTAATGCTTGAGAATTTTATAAACATTCCGGAAGTGGACGGCGTATTGCTCGGAAGCGACTGGGGTTCACAGAAATCAATGCTCATATCCCCCGACATGTGGAGAGAAATGATAGCGCCGGGAGAGCTTAAAGAATATAAACTTATAAAAAGCGCCGGTAAAGATGTATGGATACACTCCTGCGGGCACATTGAGCCTATCATCCCCGACCTGATCGATATGGGCGCGGATGTTTTGAATCCCGTTCAGCCCGAATGTATGGATATATATAAAATAAAGAAACAATACGGAAAAAATATGACATATTGGGGCGGGATAAGCACACAGGTATCGCTTCCGATGGGCAGTGTGCGGGATGTTATCGAAGAAAGCGAAAGGGTCATAAAAGGCATGAGTGAGGGCGGAGGTTATATCACGGCGTCATCACAGCAAATTCAGGCCGACGTCCCGTATGAAAATTTATGCGCGCTTTTGGAAACTGCAAAAAAATACAGGAATTTATAACCTAAGTGCAGACGTTTTCCCCCGCCGTTATCGGCGGCGGGTTTTGTATTTGTAATCAGCAAGAGTTCAACCTCCCACTGATTGCAGCAAAGCACAGCCTGCGCTCTTGTCCTCGCCCAAGACGGGACAAGCCCTTATTGAATATTGTTCATACTGTCAATGAGCACTTGAACAATATATTATTTTATGATATAATTTAAATAGACTGTAAAATATCAGATAAGTTTATGTTATCAAGAAGGATTCATATAATATTTTTATTTTCTGAAATCAATTTATATATTTTAAGGTCATTTACGTATCAGCAGTTTTGAAAAAAATAATATATTTCAAAAAAGAACAATATTTTTCTATACTCTGAAAAGAATTGGGAGTATTATTAAACTGAGAGGGGTATGTTCATGGAGGATATAATAAAAAAATATCAAAAGCATATTACATCGCTTCTTGGGATAGGTTGTAATTATTTTGATATAAGGCTCAGGCAGTTTTCGGAACCTGAAAATATATTTTGCGGCAGATGCCCGAACAAGTGCGATTATAAAAACACCCATTTATACGGATGCTATGAAGCTGTAAGGTGGGATAACAAATACATATATTATTGTCCGTCGGGATTTATTTTTATCGCGGTCCCGATTTATGAAGAGGATAATGTTTTGGGCGCGGGGATAGTGTCAGGCCCCATTTTGATGGGCGCAATTGAGGATTTTCAGGAAACATACGGTCTGCCTTTTTTTGAAACGGGCAAGGTAAACGACCTTGCGGAGATTATATCGGCAATATTCGTACCAAAGATAAAGGCTGTTGTGCGGGAAGAGTATAACAGCGAGTTTTTAAACAGCATATATAAAGAGCTTGAGGTAGTGCAAAGCAATAAAAATTATCCGATAGAGCTTGAAAAGGAGCTGCAGACGTCGATTTCGGAGCATGACGGAAGCAAATCAAAAGAATTGCTTAATAAATTGCTCGGACAAATTTTTTTCCATTCCGACGGCGACTTGAAAATAATAAAGGCAAGAGTGCTTGAGCTGATCGTTATGCTGTCAAGAGCCGCGATAGACGGCGGCGCAAGCATAGAACAGATATTTGCACTTAATAATAATTACATAGAAGAGGTTGAAAGGTTTGAGACTCTTGAAAAGCTCAGTATATGGCTGACCGGTATTATAAACCGCTTTGTGAGTTATGTATTTGAATTCGGCGATATAAAGCATACCGATATGATATACAAGATAACGGCATATATAAAGGATAACTACATGAAAAAAATAACATTGCGGGAAATCAGTGATTATGTATATTTGAGTAAATCTTATGTGAGCAAAATATTTAAGGAAGAAATGGGTATTTCTTTATCGGAATACATAAATAAAATAAGAATAGATAAAAGCAAGGCTTTGCTGCTTGACCGTTCACTGTCAATTGCGGACGTGGCAAATCTGGTCGGATTTGAGGATCAAAGCTATTATACTAAGATTTTCAGGCAGGTTGTGGGCTTGTCTCCGGGTAAATATAAAGAAAAACACGGTAAAATATGATCGCCGCCGAAACGCGTAGACGCCGACGCTCCTGTTTTCGGCCGCGTGGTTTTTATGCCCCGATTTAAATCTTTAAAATATTACAAAAAATAAAAATATATTTATATACAAAAACACACAAAAGAAGTAATATATAATAGTTAATATATATGTAATTGCAAAACGAAGCGATGCATATATTATACCGCGAAAGCGGAGGCATTTTACTATATTTAATGTAAAAAAGCCGCATAAGGCCCGGTATTTTCGGGTTTTGTGACAGGCTAATAAATAAACAGATAAGGAGATATGAATTATGGGTATTTTGGAAGATATGAGCACATTGCTCCAGCAGGGAAGAGCTCCGAAGGTAAAGGAGCTTGTAACACAGGCATTGGAAGAAGGAATTTCACCAAAAGATATTTTGGAAGAAGGACTTTTATCCGGAATGAGTGTAATAGGAGAAAAATTCAAGAATAATGAGGTTTTTGTACCGGAAGTCCTTATTGCGGCAAGAGCAATGAACGCGGGGGTTGAAATACTTAAGCCGTATCTTGTTTCGGCCGGAGTTGAAACAAAAGGGACAGCCGTTATAGGAACGGTAAAAGGCGATCTTCACGATATAGGAAAAAATCTTGTAAAGATGATGCTTGAAGGAAAAGGCTTGAATGTAATCGACCTTGGTGTTGATGTTTCCCCGGAAACATTTGTAGAGAAAGCAAAAGAATATAATGCGGATATTATTTGCTGTTCGGCATTGCTTACAACAACAATGACAGAAATGAAGAATGTTGTTGATAAGGCGTGTGCTGAAGGTATCAGAGACAAAGTGAAAATAATGATCGGCGGAGCTCCTGTTACTCAGAGCTTTTGTGACAGCATAGGAGCTGATTATTATACTCCCGACGCCGCGACCGCGTCAGAGGTAGCGCTTAAAATCTGTACAGGCTGATTTTGATAAAAATTTAAAGATCATACAGTATTGTATGCCGTATATTAAATTGATGATCGTAAAATGAAATGTTTTGCCATTAATTGGATACAGAATTAAAGAAAGGGAGTTTCGGTTTATGATTGACAAGATAAAAGAACTTGGGTTTGATTCTGTTGCCCAAATACCTGTTACGAGTATACCTTTCGATCCGTCACTTATAAAGTTATGCGAGATGAATACATGCGGTAATTACGGAAAAAATTACGCTTGCCCTCCATATGTCGGAAAAACGGATGAATTGATAGAAAAAGCAAGGTCCTATGAAAAAGCGATTGTTTTTCAGAAAATTTACAGGCTTGAGGATTCTTTTGATATCGAGGGAATGAATAAAGGACATGAAGATTTCAATGCACTGGTGGATAAGATAAAAGAATCCTGTGAAAAACATTTGGACGATTATTTGGTATTGGGCGCCGGAGGCTGCAGAAAGTGCAGCGTATGCGGAGTGGTAGATAATGTGCCGTGCAGATTTCCGGATCAGGTTGTCGCCTCCCTTGAGAGCTACGGTATTTTTGTATCATCGCTTGCGGAAAAGTGCGGAATGAAATATATTAATGGTGTAAATACGGTTACATATTTCGGAGCTGTTTTTCATAACTGATTTTCAAAATTAAATTTTGTGCAATTAAATATAATCTGACTAAAGATGGCCCCGCCGCTTGCCGGCGGGGGTTTTTATATCTGTAATCAGTGAAGGTAAAAGCTCCCGCCGATTACAGCGCGGCACCATACAATAATGAATATCATTGTAATATATACACAGTATTCAAAAGACGCGCAAAAGAAAGACAGCATTACACAGCAGGTCAAAGCCTGTAAAGAATTTACCAAAAAGAACGACATGAAAGTAGGAGGCCAACTATGAAACATAATATTAACACAATTGAGGATTTATATAGAATGCTTGATCAATATACCGATGGAGTAGTGTGGGATGAGTTTTACACAGAGAGAAAATATAAGGCTCCCTTTGTTGTACAGAATGAGCTGCCGGATGAAAAGCTGGTAGAAATATTGGATAATTATAATTTTGAAAACGCATTGGAGCTTGGCTGCGGCGAGGGCAGAAATGCGGTGTATATGGCAAAGCACATTAAATCGGTTACTGCCGTAGACCTGTCTTATAAAGCTATTGAAGCAGCAGAAAAATTTTCAGCTGAAAACAGTGTAACCATAGACTTCAGATGCAAAAATATGTTTGATATTCAGTTCGATAAAAAGTATGATTTTATTTATGACAGCGGAGTATTTCATCATCTGGCGCCGCATAGACGGTTGTCGTATCTGGGACTGCTTGATAAATATTTGCGGAATGACGGCTATTTTGGACTGTGTTGTTTTGCGGAAGGTGAAAATTGTGCTGATGAAGTTGATGATTATGAGTTTTACAAAGAACGCAGAACAGGAGTGGCATTCAGTAAAGAAAGACTTTGTGAGTTTTTCGGGAATATGTTTGATGTGATCGAGATCAGAAGATATAGAAACGGAATTGACGGTACTGTTCAAGGCTTGGAATTTCTGTGGGTTTGCTTGTTTAGAAAGAAGGATAGAAAATAAATAGCTGCAAAGTAATAGACGCGAAGAATTGGGAACGTGCAGTGCACTGCTGTGTTTAAAGATTGTAACGCTGCAGCCGGCAATAGGAGCGTTAGCTCCTTAGCGTTTCAGCGGGAGATTCAATAAGACCTGCTAAAAAAAAAGCCGGAGAAAATCCCCGACAATTTTTTATTCTATTTCAAGGTGTGTTGTTTTGCCGATTGTTTCATTTTTCTTAGGCATAATAAGCCTCAATACGCCGTTATTGTATTTGGCTTTGATTTCATCTGCTTTGACATTTGACAGATCAAAGTCACGGCTGTAATATCCATAGGAACGTTCACAGCATACATATTTACCTTTTTTATTTTTCTCTTCATGCTCTGAATGTCTTTGAGCACTTATTGTTAATATATTATCATTGATATCAAGCTTAATGTCCTTTTTATCAAAGCCCGGCAAATCAGCTTCCAATTCGTAGTGATCGCCTTCGTCTTTTATATCTGTTTTAAATTCATCAATAGATGAGCTGTTAAAGAATGAGAAAGGTGAAGAGAAAAAGTTCTTTTCAAATTCGTCCATTTCTTTAAATGGGTTATATAAACTATTATTTTTACGTGAATAAGGTGTAAGTCCAAACATAATAAAAGCCTCCTGATAATTTAATTATTTTTTGATTTCTGATAACCGATTGTTAAATTTTTTAATGCAACACATTGGTATCATCTCCTATATATTATATTCTTTATTTGTTAATCTTTACTGATCTTTTTCTTTTTACATATATTATTATACTCAAAATGCTTGCTTTTTCAATAATCCGGGAGTATAATATAAATAAATTCGTTGTGCTTATAGCACAAAATGGAGGAAACTATGGATTCAAATAAATTATTAAATTCATTTTTTCAATGTACTGACTTGCAAAGTTTTATAGAAATAGTGAGTAACATGATTGAATGTTCAGTAATGGTGGTTGACACATCATTTCATATAGTTTCGTGCTTTACCCTTGCTGATTTCAATGATCCGGTATATAAAAGCGTTGTAAGTCATGGGGAATTGTCAATAGAAACAAGTTCTGATATTAATGAAAATATTGAAAAAGCGGAAGAAAATGAATTTTGGATTGACAGAAAAGAAAAAAAATATCGGGTATCTTCTTTGTGCTGTAAAAACATAAGACTCGGTTATTTAATTTGTATTTTTGACAAAAATGAAGAAATAAGAATAAAAAAAGAAGATTTTGAATTAATTGAAAATTTCCTGTCAAAACAGTTATTTTATGAAAGACATCATGGTGATGTTCTGATAAGCACGGCAGAGGAAATACTGACCGAATTGCTTGACGGTGAATTTTCAGATGAAGCGCATTTTAAATTACAGGTAGATTCCACATATCTTTCAAACTTCAAACCATGGCGATTTGCTCTAATCGATCTCAGCAGCCACAGTGCAGGTGAGTCGAAAGAGCATATCCTTTCCTATCTTAACGGATGTTTTCACGGATCTCATCCGTTTATATATAAGGGCAGAATTATTTTGTTTTTGCATAAGGATCATGATCTTGGAGTATTACGTGAGCATGCACAAAGATACAGATTAAAAATTGTTGTGTCATCTAAATTGAATGGTATATACAAAATGGGCGATATGTATAGGAATGTTGAAAAAGTATTAGATTATCTTAAAAATAAAAGCGAGTATTTTATGTATATGAGCGATACATTTCTTGTGCTGATGCTTTTAAAAGATTTGTGTGGACGTGATGATTTGATTGATGATAAAATAAAATTGCTTTTACAATATGATCTTGAAAATAACAGTGAATTTTGTATAACCTTATATACATATCTTACTTGTCATCATTCATTAAAAAAGACTTGTGAGCAATTGTATACACATCGAAATACAGTCCTTTACAGGATAAGAAAAATAAAAGAGGATTTCGAGATAGATATTGATTTACCGCAGAATCATTTAAAATATATAATTTCCACAGCTTTAGCACTTATAAAGTTAAAAAAAGATGAAATATTTGTAAATGAAAATGAGGGATTACTTTAAGGAGGAATGAAGATGAGAAAAGTTCTGCAATTTAAAGATATTGCTGAAGTAACAGATTGTATGGAATCAAAAGTATTCAATTACATAAATCAGGGACAGACTGAAAGTTTTGAATGTTTTGAAAATTTTGATTTGCTTGCGTTTGACTGTTATGATATACAAAATGAGGATATTAACAATAAAAAAATAATGATTTATTTAGACAGAGATGATTTGTTTTTCTTTTGTGAAGACGAGAAAACAGAGAGTAAAGTAAACTGGATAATCAGAAATATTGCCGATAAAGAAACATTAAGTAATGAACAGCTGATTTATTACTTCTTTGTCAATCTGCTTAAAAATGACATGGCTTATCTTGACAGTATAGAAGAACAGATAAATGATGAAGAACCGATAATTTTTGCGGACAGTGAGAGAAATGCCCTGGAGAGAATATCGGAGTACAGAAAGAAGCTTCTTAAACTGAAACGCTACTATGAACAGCTTGACCTGATCTTTGATGAAATGACGCCCAATGACAATGACCTGCTGTCGGAAAAAATAATAAAGCGTATGATAATACTGGGCGCACGTACCGACAGATACTTAAACTGTGTACGCAATCTTCAGGAAACGGTAAATCAGATGAGGGAAGCATATCAGTCGCAGCTTTCCATTAAACAAAATGAACTTATGAAAGTGTTTACTGTGGTTACGGTTATATTTTTACCGCTGAGTCTTATTGCCGGATGGTACGGAATGAATTTTGCCGATATGCCGGAATATACCTGGAAATACAGCTATCCTGCATTGATCGTTATAAGTGCTGCAATTGTACTTTTGCTGGTGTGGTTTTTTAAAAGAAAAAAATGGTTATGAAAATAAAAATATACTATAATATGCAGCAAAAATACAATCAGAGATTTACACAACATATCAACAGTTTTTTTGTCGAATTTAACTTTTATTTTTATTGATTATAAATAAAAATAAAATATCTTGTCATAATTACTTGAAATAAATCCTTTGATATGATATGATAAGTGTAGTATAATATTTTCCATATTAGCCTGCAGATATGGTGCGGGAGTTTCTACGTGGCAACCGTAAAATGCCTACGCTATGGTAATCGTAAATATAAATGTATAACTCTATATACGTTTATATTTATTTTGGTTTATCGGGTGCGGGCTTTTTCGTGCCTTTTTGCATTTTGACTGATATGATTTTTGTGAAAGGATTGATAAACCGTGAAAAAAGTTGGAATAGTTATGGGCAGCGACAGTGATATGCCGGTTGTAAAAAAAGCTGTTGATATGCTGGATCTACTTGGAATACCGTTTGAAATACATGTATATTCTGCACACAGGACTCCTGTAGAGGCAAGAGATTTTGCGTGCTCTGCGCGTGAAAAAGGCTTCGGAGTGATCATCGCGGCAGCAGGTATGGCCGCGCACCTTGCAGGGGCAATTGCCGCAAATACCACACTGCCCGTTATAGGAATACCATGTAAATCATCTAATCTCGACGGCATTGACGCTTTGCTGTCTACAGTTCAGATGCCTTCCGGCATACCTGTTGCAACTGTAGCGATAAACGGAGCAGTTAATGCCGCTTTGCTTTCTGCCGAGATTCTTGCGGTTGAGGACAAAGAACTTGCAAAAAAACTTGACGAAAAGCGTATAAAAGATGCAAAGGCCGTTCTTGAAAAGGACGAAAAAATATCAGCTGAATTTAATAAATAAAACAGGAGGAATTATATTATGGAAAAGAAAGAAATGCTTTATGAAGGAAAGGCTAAAAAAGTATACGCGACAGATGATCCGGAAGTACTTTTGGTAGATTACAAGGACGACGCGACAGCCTTTAACGGTGAGAAAAAAGGGACGATAGTCGGAAAAGGCGTAATCAACAACAGGGTTACAAACTATATGATGCAGATTCTTGAAAAGGAAGGAGTGCCGACGCATTTTGTGAAGGAAATTTCAGATCGTGAAACACTTGTAAAAAAGGTTTCAATAGTACCTCTTGAGGTTATAATAAGAAATATATCGGCAGGCTCTTTTGCAAAACGCTACGGTGTAAAAGAAGGCATTGTATTTAAGGAACCCACAATTGAATTTTCATATAAAAATGATGACCTCGGAGACCCGTTAATAAATGATTATCACGCAATAGCATTGGGACTTGCAACAAGAGATGAAATAGAAACAATTAAAAATATGGCGTTTAAAGTAAACAGCATTATGAAGGATTATTTCAAAAAACTTAACGTAGACCTTGTTGATTTCAAATTGGAATTCGGTAAAACATCTGACGGTACAATTGTTTTGGCAGATGAAATCTCTCCTGATACCTGCCGTTTCTGGGATTGCGATACGCATGAAAAACTTGATAAGGATCGTTTCCGCAGAGATATGGGAAATGTTGAAGACGCATACAAAGAAATGATGAAGAGAATACTTGGAGAATAATTACACAGTTTTTACCGGCAGAAAATTATAAACAGAAAGGACAGGGAATTTAATGGGAGGATTTTTTGGAACAGTAAGCAGACGTGATGCAATATCCGATGTTTTTTTCGGAACGGATTATCATTCTCATCTTGGTACAAGACGGGGAGGCATTGCAGCATTTGACAAAGAAATCGGACTTCAGAGAGAAATACACAATATTGAAAACTCACCGTTTCGTACCAAATTTGAACACGTATTTGAAGAAATGAAAGGTACTTCGGCAATCGGCTGTATAAGTGATTCCGATCCTCAGCCTTTATTGATACGTTCAAATATTGGAACCTATGCAATATGCGTTATAGGAATAGTCAATAATTCGGAGGAACTCATCAAGCAGTACCTGTCCTTCAGCGGAGGACATTTTGGTGTTATGACCGGAGGCAGAGTCAATTCGGTTGAGCTTATTTCGGCTTTGATAAATCAGAAAAGCGATTTTGTGGACGGAATAAAATTTGCGCAGAGCGTAATAGACGGCTCGGCTTCAATTCTTATATTAAAAGAAGACGGTACTTTGATCGCTGCTCGTGACAAAGTCGGCCGTTTGCCTGTTCTTATAGGAAAAAATGATGACGGTTACTGCGTATCATTTGAATCTTTCGCATATAAAAAATTGGAATATCAGGATGAAAAAGAACTTGGTCCCGGAGAAATAGTTGAGATTAGTGCAAGCGGAATAAAACAGCTTGCAAAGCCGGGAAAGGAAATGAGAATATGTTCCTTTTTGTGGTCCTATTACGGATATCCCACATCAAATTATGAGGGTGTGAACGTTGAGGTTATGAGATACCGAAACGGTGAAATTATGGCACAGCATGACAAGGAAGTAAAAAATGCTGAAAATGTCGATTATGTAGGCGGCGTTCCCGATTCGGGTACTCCTCATGCAATAGGCTATGCAAATGCAAGCGGCATCCCTTTTGCAAGACCCTTTATAAAATATACGCCTACATGGCCCAGAAGCTTTATGCCGACACATCAGACCGACAGAGATAAGATTGCCAAGATGAAGCAGATCCCGGTACATGAACTTATAACAGACAAGAATTTACTGTTTGTTGACGATTCGATAGTAAGAGGGACGCAACTCAAAGAAACAGTGGAATTTCTGTATGCTAACGGGGCAAAGTCGGTTCATATGAGATCCGCCTGCCCGCCGATCATGTACGGATGCAAATATCTGAATTTTTCAAGATCTACAAGCGAAATGGAACTTATTGCAAGAAGAGTTATAATGGAGCTTGAGGGTGAAGAAGGATTTAAATATATTGAAGAATACAGCGATTCATCAACTGAAAGAGGACAGAATTTAAGAAAGGCAATTTGTGAAAAATTTAATTTCGCGTCACTGGAATTTCAATCACTTGAGGGTATAATAAAGGCAATCGGAATTGAACCGTGCAAATTGTGTACCTATTGCTGGAACGGCAAAGAATAAAAGAAAGGATTACTGAAATGAACAATAAATCTAAATCGGACAGCTATGCTGCTGCAGGTGTTGATATTACTGCCGGATACGATGCGGTAAAATTAATGAAAAAGCATATCGAAAGAACTATGACAAAGGGTGTAGTATCAGATATAGGAGGTTTCGGGGGATTGTTTGCTCCCGATATGACAGATATTAAAAATCCTGTCCTTGTCAGTGGAACCGACGGAGTAGGAACAAAGCTTAAGATTGCATTTCTGATGGACAAGCATGACACTGTGGGTATTGACTGTGTTGCTATGTGTGTAAACGATATTATATGCTGCGGAGCAAAACCTTTATTTTTCCTTGATTATATTGCCTGCGGAAAAAATGTGCCTGAAAAAATCGCACAAATTGTTGCAGGAGTTGCAGAGGGCTGCGTTCAGTCCGGCTGCGCGTTGATTGGCGGAGAAACAGCGGAAATGCCGGGATTTTATCCGGTAAACGAATATGATCTTGCAGGTTTTTCCGTTGGCATTGTTGACAAACAGAAGGTTATTGACAATTCAAAAATCTGTGAGGGAGATGTTGTTATAGCTCTGCCTTCATCAGGAGTACATTCAAACGGATTTTCTCTTGTGAGAAAGGTATTTGATGTTGACAATAAGGATATTAACGTCTATGTTGATGAATTGGGAAAGACATTAGGCGAGGAGCTGTTAACACC
This sequence comes from uncultured Clostridia bacterium, assembly GCA_944392335.1. Lineage (GTDB taxonomy): Bacteria > Bacillota > Clostridia > UBA1381 > UBA1381 > RGIG1988. Next base: position 63,378 of record CALXWJ010000088.1, on the reverse strand, counting down.
TACAAAGATTTATGTAAAACAGATTATGAAATTGAACAGTGAAATATCAATTAAATCTATATCGCATATAACAGGCGGTGGATTTTATGAGAATATTCCCAGAAGTATTCCTGATGGTTACTGTGCAAAAATCGAAAAAGCGGCTGTTAAGGTACTGCCTATATTTAATGTGCTGCAAAAAACGGGAAATATCCCTGAACGTGATATGTTCAATACATATAATATGGGTGTGGGCATGAGTGTTGTTGTATCAAAGAATGATGCTGACAAGGCGCTTGAGATTCTTGACAATGCTTATATTATCGGAGAAATCGTAAAAGGCGAAGGCGGTGTTACGCTGTGCTGAAAACAAAAATCGCGGTTTTGGTAAGCGGCGGAGGAACCAACCTGCAGGCTTTGATCGATGCGCAAAAGGGCGGCATATTAAAAAGCGGTGAAATTACCCTTGTTATCTCAAATAAAGAAAACGCGTACGCCTTGCAGAGGGCAAAGGATAACGGGATTAAGGCACTGTATATAAAAAAAGATGAGGATTTTGAAAAAAATCTTGTAAACGAGCTTGAAAAGAGCGGCATACAATTGATTGTACTTGCAGGTTTTCTGGTGATATTAAGTGAGAACTTTGTAAAAAGATACCCTGACAGAATAATAAATATACATCCCTCGCTGATACCTTCCTTTTGCGGAGACGGATTCTACGGGCTGAAAGTACATGAGGCGGCTTTAAAGCGGGGTGTGAAAATTACAGGGGCGACAACTCATTTTGTGAATGAGATCACCGACGGCGGAAAGATCATAATGCAAAAAGCTGTGGAAATAAAGGATAACGATACTCCCGAAATACTGCAAAAACGTGTTATGGAGGAAGCGGAATGGAAAATACTTCCATTATCGGTGGAAAAAATATCGAAAGACCTGTCAGAAAATTGAAAGGAGATATAACGGGTACAATGATACATGAGTTATGTGTAAACAAATATCCCGGAAGGGGAATAATAATAGGTGCAACACCGGATGGAGAAAATGCGGTTATCGCGTATTTTATCATGGGCAGATCAGAAAACAGCAGAAACAGGATTTTTGTTGAAGAGAACGGCGGAATAAAGACAAAGGCGTATGATGAGTCGAAAATGACCGATCCGTCATTGATAATATATTCACCCGTAAAGGTTTTGGGGAATATTACCATAGTAACAAACGGTGACCAGACAGACACGGTATATGATTATTTAAAAGACGCCAAAACCTTTGAAGAAGCTCTGAGAACAAGAAAGTATGAGCCTGATGAACCGAACTTTACTCCGAGAATAAGCGGTATGCTGGATCTTGATAACGGATTTAAGTATAAATTGAGTATTTTAAAATACAATAACGGAAATTGTCAGAGAAACTTTTATGAATATGAAAATAAGGTAGACGGAAAGGGACACTTAATACACACTTACAAAACAGATGGAAATCCTATTCCAACCTATGAGGGTGAACCACGTGAAATAGAGTTAAATAATGATTTTGACGCGTTCTGTGATGATTTGTGGAAAAGTCTTGACGCGGAAAACAAAGTGTCTTTATTTGTAAGATATATTAATTTAAGGGATAAATCAATTAAAACAAAGATAATAAACAAAGCAGAAATGGAATAATACATTTTCAGTCACTAAATAGAAAGGAAAGTAGTAAAATGAATGAATTGGAATTAAAATACGGATGTAACCCCAATCAGAAGCCGTCAAGAATATTTATGGAAAACGGCAGTGATTTACCTATTGAAGTTCTGAACGGAAAACCGGGATATATAAATTTCCTTGATGCACTTAACAGCTGGCAGCTGGTATGTGAACTGAAAAAGGCAACAGGATTGCCTGCCGCCGCTTCCTTCAAACACGTCAGCCCGGCGGGTGCTGCAGTCGGATTGCCATTATCGGATGTATTAAAAAAGATTTACTTTGTTGACGATTTGGAATTATCTCCTTTGGCTTGCGCATATGCAAGAGCAAGGGGTACAGACAGAATGTCATCTTTTGGTGATTGGATTGCTTTGTCGGATGTATGTGATAAAGAAACCGCAGCTCTTATTGCAAGAGAGGTTTCCGACGGAATTATCGCGCCGGGATACACTGATGAAGCATTTAAAATTCTTTTAGGTAAAAGAAAGGGCAGATACAATATAGTAAAAATTGATGAAAGCTATAAACCCGATCCGATAGAAAGAAAACAGGTATTCGGTGTTACCTTCGAACAGGGAAGAAATGAATTTGAAATAAATAAAGCATTGCTTGACGATGTTATAACAAATAATAAAGAGATACCTGAAGACGCAAAAAGAGATCTTATAATCTCTCTTATCACATTAAAGTACACACAGTCAAATTCGGTTTGCTATGCAGTAGACGGACAGACTATCGGAGTAGGTGCGGGACAGCAGTCAAGAATACATTGTACAAGGCTTGCGGGAAACAAGGCGGATATTTGGCATTTGAGACAGCATCCGAAGGTTTTGGCATTACAGTTTAAAGAAGGAATGGGAAGACCTGACAGAGATAATACAATAGATGTATATATTTCGGATGAATGTGACGATGTTATAGGAGATGACGTATGGCAGAATTATTTTGCAGTACGTCCCGAAAGACTAACAAAAGAAGAAAAAGCGGAATTTTTGGCAGAGGTAGATAACGTATGTCTTGGAAGCGATGCTTTCTTCCCGTTTGGTGATAATATTGAAAGAGCGAGAAAAAGCGGAGTAAAATATATTGCTCAGCCCGGAGGATCAATAAGGGATGACAATGTTATTGAGGTATGCAATAAATATAATATGGCAATGGCTATGACAAAGATGAGATTGTTCCATCATTAATTTGGAGGATACCTATGAAAACTCCGGAATATTATAAATCAATAGGTTATGAGGATCATGGCTATATATCTCCTGAATTATCCTCTGCCGATACATATCCAGACTATATACAAAATGAAGTTTCACAGAGTGTATCTGATATATTGAAACATCAGGGATATAATACTGTTACATTTGCATTCATAACCGACATTCATTATGCGCTTACCTTTAATCATGAAATAAGAATGAAAAGGACAGTCAATGCATATAAAGAAATTGCAAAAAGAGTACACATTGATAAGCTGATACTTGGGGGAGATTATACAAATGAAGGCTGCAAGGAATACAAAACAAAATGCTACAATGAATTAAGAGCACAGCTTTCAGGTATTGATTATTTTCCCGTTAACGGAAATCATGATGACGGCACAATATGGGATATAGCATATATAAAGTCGGACAAATCAACAAATCATTTAACTCATGAGGAACTCTACACTTTGTTTTATAATCATATAGATGAAAAAGGTGCTGTGTATGACAGAAACAACAGATCGCTTTATTATTACATTGACGATAAAGTAAAAAAGGTGAGATATATATGTCTTGATTCAAGTGATGTTCCTTATATTTATAATGATGGGCAACTTATGTATAACGGACAGTGGATATATTCAATATCGGAAAAACAGCTGAAATGGCTTGTTAATGACGCTTTGAAATTTGATGAAGAGGGATGGAGTACGGCGCTTTTTGTACATACCGTTGCATTACCATCAAGAGATAGACAAAATCTCGGAGAAATTCCTTCAGAGGATAAATTGACAGTAAAGGAAACAAGGGTTACAATGCCTGCTTTAAATGATATTATAGATGCATATAAAGTAGGAAAGCACTGCCAAACCGATTACAATATTAAAAATTTTGAAATACATATAGATGTAGATTTTTCAAAACGTATAAGAGCGGATGTTATAGGAGTTTTTGTAGGAGATTATCATATTGACAAGGTAGAAAAAACTAAATCCGGAGTCCCTTATATACTGACAGCGAATTCTGTCACATATTACAACGGCAGTCCGGAATCGGTAAAACGCTGTGATGGAGATAAAACAGAAATGCTGTTTGACGTTGTAACAGTTAATAAAGACACGAAAGAAATATTCATTACCCGTGTAGGTGCGGGAGAGAACAGAAATATAAAATATTGAATGTGTGAGGAAAAAATATGAAAATAATGGTTGTTGGCGGCGGCGGAAGAGAGCACGCTATTATAAAGAAGCTGAAGGAAAGTCCGAAAACCGAAAAAATATATGCTCTGCCCGGTAACGGAGGAATAAGCAAAGACGCGGAGTGCGTAAATATCGGTGCAAAGGATATTGAAGCTATTACAAAGTTTGCGGTTGATAATAAAATAGATTTTGCGGTTGTCGCGCCGGACGATCCTCTGGTAATGGGTGCTGTTGATTCTCTGCACAAAGAAGGAATAAAATGTTTCGGACCGGAAGCAAAAGCGGCGATTATAGAGGGAAGTAAGGTGTTTTCAAAAAACCTTATGAAAAAATACAATATTCCTACAGCGGAGTATGAAGTTTTTTCCAATCCTGACGATGCTTTATCATATCTTAAAGAGGCAAGCTATCCTACGGTTATCAAGGCGGACGGACTTGCTTTGGGTAAGGGTGTTATAATTTGTCCCGATTATAAAACGGCTGAAGAAGCAATAAATTCGATAATGAATGATAAGATATTCGGTGACAGCGGCAATAATATAGTTATTGAAGAATTTTTGACAGGTCCTGAGGTGTCTGTTTTATGTTTTACCGATGGAAAAACAATTGTTCCGATGGTATCCTCAATGGATCATAAAAGAGCTCTTGACAATGACGAAGGTTTAAATACAGGAGGTATGGGAACAATTGCCCCCAATCCGTGCTATACAGAGGAAGTTGCAAAGGAATGTATGGAAAAAATATTCATTCCTACAATAAATGCAATGAACAAAGAAAACAGAACTTTTAAAGGTTGTCTTTATTTCGGTCTTATGCTTACCGATAAAGGTCCTAAAGTTATTGAATATAACTGCCGTTTCGGAGATCCGGAAACCCAGGTTGTGTTGCCGCTTTTAAAATCGGATTTGCTTGAAATAATGCTTGCGGTTGAAGAAGAAAGATTATCTGAAATTAATGTGGAATTTTCAAAAGGCGCGGCTTGCTGTGTTGTTATGGCATCGAACGGTTATCCGCAAAAATATGATACGGGATTTGAAGTTATAGAAGAAGAACTTGATGATAATGCTTTTATTTACCATGCGGGAACAAAGATGCAAGACGGAAAAATTGTAACTTCGGGAGGACGAGTGCTTGGTGTCTGTGCAACAGCGGATAACTTGGAAAATGCAATAAAGGATGCATATAAGGCAGTCGGTAAGGTGCATTTTCAAAATTCATATACAAGAACAGATATAGGAAAAAAAGCATTGAATATTTTAAACAATAAATAATATTCGGAGGAAAGGACGTGTCGGAATGGTATTTCGAATTTATACCGAGAGAAAATTCGGACTTGACAATGAAGCAAAGGCACTGAAAAAAGAAATTAACAGCTTATTGTCCATAAAATCTCTTGAAAATATCAGGATTTTTAACAGATATGATGTGGAAAATTTGGATGAGGAACTTTTTGAAAAGAGTAAGAGAACGGTATTTTCAGAACCTCAGACCGATAATTTGTTTGAAGAATTGCCGAAGACGGATGCATATATATTTGCAGTTGAATACTTACCCGGACAATATGATCAGAGAGCGGATTCTGCCGCACAGTGTATTCAGATTATGTCGCAGGGAGAACGTCCAACAGTAAAAACCGCAAAGGTATATATGCTCTTCGGTGAACTTTCTCAGGATGAAATTTCACAGATTCAGAAGTATGTAATAAATCCGGTTGAAAGCAGACCGGCAAGTCTTGAAAAATTTGAAACATTGGATACAGAAGTGGACATTCCCACAGAGGTTGAAATAATTGACGGATTTATTTTATTCAGTGATGACAGCCTTAAAGATATGATAAAAACTTTGGGACTTGCAATGGATTTTGATGATATTAAATTCTGTCAGAGTTACTTTAAAGAAGAAAACAGAGATCCCACAATTACAGAAATTAGAATGATTGATACATATTGGTCGGATCACTGCCGTCACACAACATTCTCCACAACTATTGATGAAGTGTCCTTTGAAGATGACATTCACAAGGAATCATATGAAAGATATGTAAATACGAGAAAAGACTTAAACAGAACAAAACCGGTAAATCTTATGGATATAGCGACTCTTGCGGTTAAAGCACTCAAAAAGGCTGGAAAACTTGAAAAACTTGATGAGTCGGAAGAAATAAATGCTTGTACAGTAAAAATTGATGTTGACGCTGAGGGAGAAAAGGAAAAATGGCTGCTGCTGTTTAAAAATGAAACACATAACCATCCTACCGAAATAGAGCCCTTTGGTGGTGCTGCTACCTGTATAGGAGGCGCTATAAGAGATCCTTTGTCAGGAAGAGCATATGTGTATCAGGCAATGAGAGTAACGGGTGCCGCAAATCCGCTTGTAAGCGTTAAGGATACGATAAAGGGTAAATTGCCGCAAAGAAAGATCGTGACAACGGCAGCGGCAGGATACAGCTCATACGGTAATCAAATAGGTCTTGCAACAGGTCAGGTCGATGAAATATATCACGACGGATATGTGGCAAAAAGAATGGAAATAGGCGCTGTTGTGGGTGCTGTTCCGCAGGAAAACGTAAGACGTGAAGTGCCTGATGCAGGAGATATTGTAATATTATTGGGAGGAAGAACAGGACGTGACGGATGCGGAGGTGCTACCGGTTCTTCCAAATCACATAGTTTGGAATCTCTTGAAAAGTGCGGTGCGGAAGTTCAAAAGGGTAACGCTCCGGAAGAAAGAAAACTGCAAAGATTATTCAGAAACCCCGAGGCATCAAAATTAATAAAAAGATGTAATGATTTCGGTGCGGGGGGTGTAAGTGTTGCAATAGGCGAGCTGGCAGACGGTCTTGACATTGATTTGAACAAAGTACCGAAAAAATATGAAGGTCTTGACGGTACGGAATTGGCAATAAGCGAATCTCAGGAAAGAATGGCTGTTGTTGTGGAGGCTAAAGATAAAGATAAGTTTATAAGCCTTGCAAACAGCGAAAATCTTGAAGCAACGGTAGTTGCTGAAGTAAAAGAAGAAAAAAGACTTACAATGAACTGGAACGGCAAAAAGATTGTAGATATATCAAGAGAATTTTTAAATTCCAACGGTGCCCAAAAGCATATCAAAATTACAATCTCAAAGCCTGAAGAATACAAAAAAGAAATAGGAAACAACTTTGCAGATGAATATAAAGCATTGGCATCTGATTTGAATGTATGTTCAAAAAGAGGACTTTCCGAAAGATTTGATTCTACAATAGGTTCTAATACGGTACTTATGCCTTTCGGCGGAAAATATCAGATGACGCCGACGCAGGCAATGGCAGCAAAAATACCTATGCTTGAAAAGGAGACAACTACCTGTTCGGTAATGGCGTGGGGATATAATCCTGATATTGCGGTAAAGAGCCCATATCACAGTGCTTATCTTGCTGTAATTGAATCTGTAGCAAAGCTTGTTACAACGGGTGCACCTTTGGACGACTGCTATTTAACTTTCCAGGAATACTTTGAAAAACCCATGCAGGATGCAAAGCGTTGGGGAAAACCAATGGCTGCATTACTTGGAGCTTTTGACGCGCAGATGGATCTCGGTTTCGGCGCTATCGGCGGAAAGGATTCCATGAGCGGGACTTTTGAAAATATAGATGTTCCGCCAACCCTTGTTTCTTTTGCAATAACGGTGGGAAACACAGAAAATATAATTTCTCCCGAATTTAAAAAAGCCGGCTCGATTGTAAGATTGATACCTGCAAAGCTTAATGAAAAGGGACTCCCCGATGCAAAAGAATTTCTTGCAACTGCAAAGACTATAACCAAACTTATTAAAGATAAGAAAATTATATCGGCATATACCCCAACATACGGCGGAATTGCTGAGTCAGTTATGAAAATGTGCTTGGGTAACAGAATAGGCTTTAAATATGATAATATTTCCATTGAAGAAATGTTCGGCTATTCCTACGGTGCATTTATAATTGAAACAGACGGAGAATGTGAAATAGGAAAAGTTCTCGGTAAAACAACCGACACATATGAAATTGTATCTGAGTTCGGTAAAGTTTCAATGGAAGAAATTGAAGAATTATATGAAAATAAGCTCGAAAAAATTTATCATTGTAATATTGAACAGGAAGGAAAAACACCGTCCAATATTTCATATATGACAGAAAACAGGGTTGCTCCGAAAATTAAGGTTGCAAAACCGAAGGTGTTAATACCTGTATTCCCGGGAACAAACTGTGAATATGATACAGCAAAACAGTTAAAAAGAGCAGGTGCAGAACCGGAAATTTTTGTAATTAACAACCTGACGGCAGCAGGAGTTGCAGAGTCTGTAAACACATTTAAAAAGAAGATAGATGAATCACAGATTATATTTATTCCGGGAGGTTTCTCGGGAGGAGATGAGCCGGACGGTTCGGGAAAATTCATTACGGCATTTTTCAGAAACCCTCAAATTGCAGACAGCATAAATGAGCTTTTGAAAAACAGGGACGGTCTTATGGCAGGTATTTGCAACGGATTTCAGGCTCTGGTCAAGTTAGGGCTGGTACCTTTCGGAGAAATTATAGAAGCTGACGAAAATACTCCGACTTTGACATATAATATAATCGGACGTCACCAGTCAAGACTGGTAAGGACAAGGATCGCGTCAAATAAATCTCCGTGGCTTTCAAAAACTAATGTGGGTGAGGTATATACCGTTGCCATTTCCCACGGTGAGGGAAGATTTATATGCAATGATGAAGTACTTGACAGGATGATTAAAAACGGTCAGGTTGCAACTCAGTATGTAGACCTTGAGTCAAACGCCACAAATGATATTCATTATAATCCTAACGGTTCGGTTATGGCGATTGAGGGAATAACCTCTCCCGACGGACGTATTATAGGTAAAATGGGACATTCGGAAAGAATAGGCAAAAACCTTTACAAAAATGTAGAGGGATGTTATAATATAAATATGTTTGCATCTGCAGTGGAATACTATAAAATATAATAATACGGAAAGGATAGATTAAACAATGGCAACTTATTATAATGAACCATCACGCACATTCAGTGAATATTTATTGATACCGGGATATACATCAAGAGAATGTATACCGGCAAATGTTTCGCTGAGAACTCCTCTTGTAAAGTTTAAAAAAGGTGAAGAATCTTCTATTAACCTTAATATACCTTTGGTATCCGCAATAATGCAGTCGGTTTCCAATGATACTCTTGCAATAGCGCTTGCAAAGGAGGGCGGTCTGTCCTTTATTTACGGTTCTCAGTCTATTGAAGACGAGGCTGCAATGGTGGCAAGAGTTAAGAATTACAAAGCGGGTTTTGTTGTAAGTGATTCACAGCTTCCGCCTACCGCGACACTTGCGGATGTACTTGATTTGATAGCAAAAACCGGACATTCAACAATTGCGGTTACAAATGACGGTACCGCAAACGGTGAGTTGCTTGGTATTATAACAAGCAGAGATTTCAGAGTAAGCAGAATGAGCAGTGACTTGTGTGTTACCGAGTTTATGACTCCCTTTGAAAAACTTATAACAGCACCGGAAAATACAACATTAAAGGAAGCAAATGATATTATCTGGGAACATAAATTAAATTCTCTGCCTATAATTAATGATAAGCATCAGTTGTTGTACCTTGTATTCAGAAAGGATTATTCAACTCATAAAGAAAACCCACAGGAGATACTTGATGCGAAAAAACGTTATATGGTAGGTGCGGGTATAAATACATTGGACTATGAAAAAAGAGTTCCGGCACTGGTTGAAGCGGGTGCTGACGTATTATGTATAGATTCCTCGGAAGGGTATTCCATATGGCAGAAACAGACAATTGAGTTCATAAGAGAAAAATACGGCGACAGTGTTAAGGTTGGAGCCGGAAACGTAGTTGACCGTGACGGATTTTTATTCTTGGCAGAAGCAGGCGCCGACTTTGTTAAAATCGGTATCGGAGGCGGTTCGATTTGTATTACAAGAGAGCAAAAGGGTATAGGAAGAGGACAAGCTACAGCAGTAATAGAGGTAGCTGCCGCAAGAGATGAGTATTATAAAAAAACAGGTATTTATATTCCTATTTGTTCTGACGGCGGTATTGTTCATGATTATCATATGACGCTTGCTCTTGCAATGGGTGCTGATTTTATAATGCTTGGAAGATATTTTGCAAGATTCGACGAATCTCCTACAAATAAACTGAACATTAACGGTACCTATGTAAAAGAATACTGGGGTGAGGGTTCTAACAGAGCAAGAAACTGGCAAAGATATGACCTGGGAGGTAAAGCAAAGCTATCCTTTGAAGAAGGCGTCGACTCATATGTTGTATATGCCGGAAGCCTTCATGATAATGTTGAAAAGAGCTTATATAAGGTGAAATCAACAATGTGTAACTGCGGTGTTACAAATATTCCTGATTTACATAAAAATGCAAAAATGACACTTGTTTCCTCAACAAGTATTATTGAGGGCGGTTATCATGATGTAACACTCAAAACCGCCAATGCTAAAATATGATTGTGATTTTTAATAGCAATATTAAAAGCTGCTGTGAAGTATATTGCAGCAGCTTTTAAATTTGAGTTATTATTTTTTATGATAAGGTAAATATTCGTTGTATGTCTATATCACCGGATAGATTAAAAAGCGGTGCGACCTGAACGGTAACGGGATTGACTGTATCATGTAAACTATAAGCACAATCTACCGTGATAGTGCCGCCGGGCTGAACCTGAGATAATGAAGGTTCTGCATCCATGACATCAGACATTATAACAGCTGTATTGCATTCTATAGAATTTTGAAATACTGTAGTTCCTACAGAAGTTAGAAATGCTGCATTTTTGTCACTGTTATTGGTGAAATTATATGTAATTATAATACAGGGATTGTTGTCGTAATCTGTGGCTAATCTTGATGATACTATTTCAACATCATATTTACCGCTTACTGTACCTTTGTACAATTCAATTGGGGCCGCAGTTTCCTGAGGCTGTGATTCAACCGAGGAGTTTGTTTCCTGTGCTTGAAATTCATCAGTGGTTTTTGTTTCATCAGCAGTTTCAGCCGACGAGGATTGTGTTTCATTTGACGTTTGCTGTTCCGTCGTTGTATTATCAGACAGTTGAGTATTAATGCAGCCTGATATGATGATGGACAGACAGATAGCTGTTAAAAATATTACAATCTTTTTCATAGGTAAGTCCCCCTTATGTTTTATATAATACTAATATACCACATATTTATTTGAAAGACAAGCCCTATGAGAAAATTTATACGAATTATTAAACAAAAAAGGAGCTGTGACAAAATAATTTTAACTGCAATGAATAGGATGATAAAATTGAATGAGCTTGAAATAACAACTCTAATAAATATGTTATCTGTCGCAGCGGCAAAAGAATTGGATGAAAAAGAACTTGCTTTTGTTGCTGCCGCATTAACTCAAATGGGAAGTGTTCTTGAAACCATTGCCGCTATAAAATATACAGATAAATAATTATTAAATGAATATATCATTTGTATTTTTATCGGGATTTTTTTTGAACACCGCGAGTGAATTGTTTGCCGCGTCAAAGCAGGCATAAAATACATCAGATATATTTGATATTTTTTGATTGTTTAATTGTTTATTTATCCATTCTGTGTTTTTCCCTATATATTTTAAGTTACTTTCTAAAATTTTTCCGTCAATTATGACCGATGGTTGTATATTTGCGGGCGGAACCTCTGTTTTTGAATCATTTGGAGTTAGCGGCCGGTATTGGGATTTCGGTAAAATGGAAAATTTTCCGTTTGATTCAAGTATTATGGTATCGATTTCGGTAAGATCAAAATGTCCGTTTATTCTGCATTGTGTCAGAAGTTCATTAAGGTCGAGTTTGGCAATTTTCATGTTGTTTTTATACAATTTGTTATTTTTAAAAAGAATTATGGATTTTCCTATTAGTATACGTCTTGCTGATATGGATTTTGATGATATAAATGAAATTAAAATGGTGGATATGCCGTAAACGATCATGGCAATAATAGGCGCTTTTATATCCTCATCAAGAGAGGTAGCCATTTCGGCCGCGATTGATCCTATTGTTATTCCGTTTATATAATCAAACATATTAAGCTCGGACATTTGTCTGTTGCCGATTATTTTTGTAAGTATAAAAAGCTCCGCAATCGAGAAAATACTCATCAGTATTATTTTAATTATATCCATAATGCTGCCTCCGTTCTTTGATAGTATGTGAATTTTTGCAAAAATAATGCATCGGATATAAAGGTATTACATTTAACGGCTCAGGATAATTTTTTTAAAATTTTAAATTAAGGGCTAAAAAACACCGAATAAACACCATGACGGTACATTAATTTTATGGTTTTAATCAGGTGGGATTATTAAAATCAGGACAGCAGTCAGAACGGCAAGCCTGATGTTACAAGCTGCCGGCGGTCAACCACGCCGTAATATTTACCGCTCACAGAACCATATGCCAAATTAAACCTATAAACCCCATATAATAAAAAATGCCGCCTGTCAGAGCGGCAATAATATATTCGTGGTTTAAAAAGCTGTTTCTGTTCCGGTATCAGCTTCAATTTTGGACATTATAGCTTCTTTGATATACCCGTTAATACTTTTACCTTGTTTTTCTGCAATGTCTTGTATAAGCTGTTTTTTACCTTTTGGAACTTGTAAATGTATATGGTCGTATGCCTTTTTATCGTATGCGTACTGATTTCGCTTTTTTTCTTTCGACATAAAACTCACCTCTTGACAAGATTATATTTTTTTGATATAATAATGTCAGAAAGGGAACGACAAAGATTGTTTCCGCAATGGGTTTTTTAATTAAACCGTCACTTTTGCAGAAGTGGCGGTTATTTCTTTATATGTTTAATTAATTCAATCAACATTGCAATTATTACAACTGTAAGTATCATGTCTAATTCATCCACATAAACACCCCCTTTAGGTAGGTGTCGGAAACAACCGCCGCCGCTCCCTCTCTAACTGTATATATTATATGATAGTTTTTGATACATGTCTATGTATTAAATAAACAAAAATACATGTACATGTTTGTATGTTCTGTATATCAGCTCAAACATGCACATGCTATATATAATATTCAAAAGTAGAGGGAAGAACGGTTTCGGTTATTATAATTCTATATCCGCTCCGGTGTCGGTTTTGATTTTATCCGTCACAGCCTCTTTTATATATCCGTTTAAACTTTTACCTTGATTGGCAGCAATGTCTTGTATAACTTCTTTTTTACCTTTCTGAACGCGCATTTTTATTTCGTCATATGCTTTGGCATTATATTTTGCAGTTGCTTTTTTTTGAACTTCAGAATAATAACCTTTTTTTTCTGCCATGTTCCTTTTCCTTTCTGTTAAATATAGATTTTTATTTCTACCTCTCCGACTATAACATAATTATAACACATTTTAAATACTGTGTCCAGTATAAAAATATACAAAATGTACCCAGTATATTTATACAACATTATATATTGACATACTGTGTACAGTATAATATAATATCCTTGTAAGATGAAAGAAAGGAGCGACGCAAAATGAAATAAATCACAATCAAAAGAAGAAAGGCAGCGACAACAGCTAACCGACTAAAGAAAATGGGTTTAACTCTTTCGGAAGCCTTTAAAAAAGCATGGTCGATCATAAAGGGCAGAGTAATAACCACCAAAGTAAAAGGTGTGACATACGGCATAGGTCAAAAAGCACTTGAACATCTTACACATTATGCCAATGACGAAATAACAATATTACTCAATAGGGAAGCGGCAAACCTGTATGACAGCAATGCCATTGAAGTATACACATAAGGGAGGGAAAAAATAAAAGCTCCCTTGCAGAGCGGTAAAGCAAATACAAGGGAGTTATGCACCGCGTGAGAGCGGCACAAAATGAAATAAATCACAAGCATAGTATAACATTGCCGCTCTCAAATGTCAATATTTAATTAAAAAAAATATCAAAATGAGGAGTAAAAAATTATGAAAGACATATTATCTATGTTATATGACACATTAAATGCGGACAAGAAAAATGATAACCCGTTTGAAACGAAACAATCAGAGAAATATTTTACAGAGTATTATGATACATATATAAAGCCAAATTATAATATAGATTATGAAAAGGCAGATAAAGAAAATTTGTTATTTCTTGAAATGTTAGATTATACTCAAAAAAACAGCATTTGAGGTAGGATTTAAAACAGCTATAAAACTTATCTTATCATGAGAAGTGCGGAGAAAACGGCAAAAAAATCTTGACAAAACAACAACAAATGAATTATAATATAAGTAAAAAAGGGGGTTAACAATGCCGGAGATAACACGATTTTATGGAATAATAATAAAAATATTTTTAACGAAAGAACACAATCCGCCGCATTTTCATGCAGTATACGGAGAATATAACGGTAGCTTTAATATTGAAACACTCGAAATGATTGAAGGAGATTTGCCAAACAATGCGCAAAGGCTTATAAAAGAATGGGCGGTACAATATAAAAATGACATAATGAAAATGTGGGACACAAAAACCTTAAAGAGATTGCCGCCGCTTGAATAAATGAGCGTAAACAACAGAAAAGGGGTGATGTTATGGCTTTATCCATCAGAGTGAAAGAGGTAACACCGTTGAACGATATGATGTTATCAGTGCTTTTTGTTAATGGAGTACGAAAAAAATATGATGTCAAACAGCTTTTTGACAATTTTGGACAGATGTTTTTGCCGCTCAAAGAAAACCCTGCATTATTCAAAAATGTTTATGTGGATTGCGGCGGATGCGGTATTGCTTGGAATGAAAATATAGACATATCGGAATGTGAATTGTGGGAAAACGGAGTTGTTGATCCGGATTAAAGCCATCAGATTGGAGCGGGATTTTATGTTCCGCTCCTTAATGTATAATCGTAAATATTTAACCTTACCAAAAACTAATTGTTACGCCTGCAGCTCTGCACCGCTCAAAATTCCTGTTATAATAGCTGTTTGCATATTTGTATAAAAGTTTGCGGTTTTGTATATATTATATTGAGCCAACGCAAAAAAAAGAGCCTAAAGATACAATAATAAACACCAAATAAACACCAAATCGGGCGTTTATATATATTGCACAAAAAAAGATATGGCTTGAAACTATAGATTTCAAGCCATTTTCTATGGAGCTGATGACGAGAGTCGAACTCGTGACCTCTACACTACCAATGTAGTGCTCTGCCGACTGAGCTACATCAGCACAACATAGTAATTATATACTAAAATCAGATACATGTCAAGTAATTTTTTAAAAAAATATAAAATTAATTCGGTATATCGGAATCAAAAGTCTGATATACCGAATATTTATTTAAAATTATTTATTATTCATAGTCAACAACGTTAACCCATGACAATAAAAATTCGCGTTCTTCAGGTTTGCCCTTTACCGACTGTGAAGCAGCAACGATAGGCATCCATGATTCAACATATTGTCTTGCCGTATCGCTCTTTGTACAGAAAAGATTAAGGTATTTTTTTGCAAGATCAGTATCTTTGTTTAAACAGAATAATAAATATGTTCTTGCAACATCTGCAGAGGCATTGCCCTGGGTTGCATGAGACCAGTCAAGAATATACGGTGTATTATCCTTAGTGATAATAATATTGCTGGGATTAAAATCGCCGTGACAAACCTTATTGTGTTTTGGCATTGCTTCCAGCCTGGTATGCAAGTCATATCTTGTTGTGGCGTCGATATCTGCCATTGATATTTTCCGGTGCATTTTATCTTTAAGCTTGTTTAATAACGGTGCTGTTTTTTTGTGGACCTCTAGTTGCAGATCAACAAACATATTAAGATATTCATCTGTTTTATCCGGATTTTCCTGCATAAGCTGCGCAAGGGTTTTTCCTTCGATATAATCTGATGCAATAGCCCATTTTCCGTCAATTCTCATAACTTCTTTCAGCTTTGCAATATTCAGACCGGTTTCTTCAATACGTGCCTGATTCAATGCTTCGTTCAATATATCAGATTTTAAATAAGATTCATCAAAAACTTTTATTGCAGTGTCGTCTGTTCTGTAGATTTTTTTTCCGGCACTGACAGCTATAACTTTATCGAGTTTCATATTTAGTCCTCCATTCCTCCGGTTTCGGCGGGCGGCACAAATAAATATGCCGCGGCTATAAGATCTGAAATAAACCGCGGCGATATATAAGTTTGCAGCTATAGCAAAAACATAATATTGCGATCTGATAAACTGATATTCACCGGGTTTATCCAGACTTATTGTTTATCTATATCCGGAAATATTATTTTCCGTAATATGCATTAAGATACATTTGTTTAATTTCACTCATTAATGGATATCTTGGGTTTGCTCCCGTACATTGGTCGTCAAATGCCTGTTCGGTCATTTCATCAAGTCTTGCAAGGAAGTCAGCCTCATCTATTCCATATTCTTTAATTGTCTTTTTAATACCTACTTTTTCTTTTAACTTATCTATTTCTTTGATAAGATTTTCAACCTTATCCGCATCTGTTTTTCCGCCAAAGCCTAAAGCATCTGCAACTTCTGCATATCTTGCCATGGTATGAGGGTGATCATATTGCGGGAAGGTACCCATTTTAACAGGAACTTCTGCTGCGTTAAATCTGATAACTTCATCTATCATCAACGCATTTGCAACACCGTGAGGCAGGTGATGGAAAGCGCCCAATTTGTGTGCCATCGAGTGACATATTCCAAGGAATGCATTGGCAAACGCCATACCTGCCATTGTAGCCGCATTAGCCATTTTTTCTCTTGCTTCAACATCAACCTGACCGTTGTCATATGCTCTTGGTAAATATTTAAATATTGTTTTTAATGCTTGAACAGCAAGACCGTCTGTATAGTCGGTAGCCATCATTGACGCATATGCTTCCAACGCGTGAGTTACGGCGTCGATACCGGAAGCGGCAGTCAAACCTTTTGGAGCGCTCATATGCATATCTGTATCTATAATTGCCATGTTCGGGAGTAATTCATAGTCAGCAAGAGGATATTTAACGCCTGTTTTTTCGTCGGTAATAACTGCGAAGGGTGTAACCTCAGAACCTGTGCCGGCAGATGTGGGAACAGCAATAAAGTATGCCTTTTCTCCCATTTTCGGGAAAGTATAAACCCTCTTTCTGATATCGATAAATCTCATTGCCATGTCCATAAAGTCAGCTTCGGGATGTTCATATAATACCCACATGATTTTACCGGCGTCCATAGCGCTTCCGCCGCCCAATGCTATAATGCAGTCAGGCTCAAAGGATCTCATTTGTTCAGCGCCTGCAATAGCGCAAGCCAATGTAGGATCGGGCTCAACATCAAAGAATGTTGTATGTGTTATACCCATTTCATCCAATTTATCGGTAATCGGCTTTGTGAAGCCATTGTGATATAAGAAGCTGTCTGTTACGATAAATGCCTTTTTCTTACCCATTACATTCTTTAATTCATCAAGTGCAACAGGAAGACATCCTTTTTTAATATAAACCTTTTCAGGCGCTCTGAACCAAAGCATATTTTCTCTCCTCTCGGCTACCGTCTTGATATTTAACAAATGTTTAACTCCTACGTTTTCTGAAACAGAGTTGCCGCCCCATGAGCCGCATCCCAATGTTAATGACGGAGCTAATTTAAAGTTATACATATCACCGATACCGCCCTGTGAAGAAGGAGTATTTACAAGAATACGGCAGGTTTTCATTCTTGAAGAGAATTCATTCAGCTTGTCCTGCTCGGAAGCAACGTTCAAATATATGGAAGCGGTGTGGCCGAATCCTCCGTCAGCTATTAATCTTTCGGCTTTGTTCAATGCATCATCAAATGTCTTTGCTTTGTACATTGCCAATACCGGAGATAATTTTTCATGGGCAAATTCTTCGCTTATATCAACGCTTGTTACTTCACCGATAATTATCTTTGTTTCTTCAGGTACGTCTACACCCGCAAGCTTTGCGATAGTATATGGTTTTTGACCAACGATTTTAGCATTTAACGCACCGTTTATAAGAATTGTTTTTCTTACCTTTTCTGTTTCTTCCTTATTTAAGAAATAACATCCTCTGTCCGCGAATTCTTTTTTTACTTTATTATAAACACTGTCCAATACAATTACAGATTGCTCGGAAGCACAAATCATACCGTTATCAAATGTCTTTGAATGAATGATCGAGTTTACTGCCAGTAAGATATCCGCACTGTCGTCAATAATGGCAGGAGTATTTCCGGCGCCAACGCCCAATGCGGGTTTTCCGCTCGAATATGCAGCCTTAACCATGCCGGGACCGCCTGTTGCAAGAATTGTGTCTGATTCCTTCATGATCATATTTGTCAGATCAAGACTCGGAACATCGATCCATCCGATAATATCTTCGGGAGCTCCCGCGGCAACGGCTGCTTCCAATACTACTTTTGCAGCTTCGATCGTACTTTTTTTAGCTCTCGGATGAGGGCTTATGATTATACCGTTTCTGGTTTTTAAAGCTATCAGAGTTTTGAATATTGCGGTTGATGTAGGGTTAGTGGTCGGAATTACCGCTGCAATGACGCCTATAGGCTCCGCGATCTTTTTGATCCCGAATGCTTTGTCTTCTTCAATAACCCCGCATGTCTTTGTATTTTTATATGCGTTGTAAATATATTCGGCAGCATAGTGATTTTTAATAATCTTGTCTTCAACTACGCCCATTCCCGTTTCTTCAACGGCCATTTTGGCAAGAGGGATCCTTGCTTTATTCGCGGCGATAGCCGCAGCTTTAAAGATCTCATCTACCTGTTTTTGAGAAAACTTTGAAAACTTTTCTTGTGCTGCCCTGGTCTTTTTTAATGCCGCTTCAAGTTTTTCGATACTGTCCACAATTTCATAATTTTTACTCATAAGCTATTCTCCTAACTTTTTTATTCAGCTTAAATAATTTTGTTTAAAATTATCCCCGCTGTTTCTTTGTTAATATTTTAACAAAGTTTTGGCCTTTTTGCAATATCAAAATTCTTATACCCATATAACATTTTATATATAGCCATTTTTTATATTATTATTTGTAATTTTATTGATTATATATTCATAATTACTATATATGGAGTTAAAGGATAAAATGAATAAGTGATATATCAGGAACAATGTATTAAAATATAAAAATGTATGTGTCTGAACACAGGGCTAAAAAGTCGTATTTAACCCTGTTTCAAATAAAAAAAGTCGTATTTAACCAATTGTGCTGATTGGTAAAATATGTTAATATTTTATTAATAAAAAGGACACATCAGATTAATAAATACGAGAGGGTAGTATACTGATGTTTAAAGCAATTATTATTGATGATGAAAAAATAGCAAGGGAAACCTTAAAGAAATATTGTATGGCATATGCAGGGGATTTTGAAATTGTCCGCAGCTTTTCCAACAGCCCGGAGGCATTGAAATACCTTGAAAAAAATGATGTCGACGTGGTATTTACAGATGTCAAAATGCCGGATATAACAGGTATTGACATAGCCAAATGGATATATGAGAATAAGCCGTACATAAAAGTGATCATGGTAAGCGGATACGGTGAATTTCAGTACGCGCAGGAGGCGATCAGGTATAAGGTGCTTTACTATCTGTTAAAGGTAATAGATCCCGATGAGTTCAAAGAGATGATGAAAAGGCTTAAAAATGAGCTTTTAAAAAAGAAAGATATTTATAAAAATAATCAGATCGAATTGGAAATGTTTTTTTATGATGTTCTTTGTAATATGTTTGAAAGCAGAGAGGAAATAATAGATAAATTTTCACAGCTTTGCACAATTCCCGCAGAGAAAGCGGTCTGTAAGATACTTACGATAAAATTTAAGGACCTGTATATATTTCTTAAAGAAAAATGGCATTATGATGCGGATATGTTCAACAATGCCATAACAAATATCATCAAGGTAATACATAATCAATGTTTTGTTATGAATATAAAAGACGAGGATGAATACAAATATTTGCTTTTATTTTCACAAGAAAACCAGATCGGTCTGAGTGATGAGGAAATAGAAAAGAAGATAACAGAAACAATAGGAATCGGAACAGAGGTTATTGAAAACTATAATAAATCTTTTTTTGAATTATGTGACCCTGATGAGAAAACAATTGTTGATGAAGAGGAGAAGGTAAAACTTATAAATTCTCATGAATTAGATGAGAAATTGAATAAAAAATCAAAATTTATAGATGAAGTTATAGAATATATAAACCGCAATTTTGAAACAGGGATACTTAAAAATGATGTCGCGAAGCATTTTAATATGAACAGGGATTATTTGGGCAGGCAATTTAAAGAGATTACCGGCAAGGGAATATCGGAATATATGTTTGACTTGAGAATGGAAAGAGCCGTGTATTTGATAGGACAGAATATAAACGCAGATAAGGTTTGTAAAATGATCGGATATAATGATACGAGAAGCTTCAGAAGGCTGTTCAGAAAATATACGGGAAAAACCATTCAGGAATACAGGGACAGTGAAAATAAGGATTGATACCATGTTTAAGAATAGTTATTTTTCTTTTTGGAGGAAATATAGGTTTAAAAGTATTGCTGTAAAAAATTCTTTAAAATTATTTGTTATATTCTTGGCTTTTTTTACAATACCCGCCTTCGGGATATATACTATGACAATGAATAACACGAAGAAAGAGGCTCTTGAGATAAACAATGAGACGGTAAAAAAGATAGGGGCGACAACTGAAGCGCTGATAAGAGATACGGAATATCTTACTGCCGAGATCATGGCGGATCAAGATGTGGAAAATTATATGACAAGAGGAGAAAACAATCCGTATACCGATGAAGAAAAAGAAGAGATGATGAAAAAGATATCAACATTTATGTCAGGGAAAACGCTTATACATTCTATCTATTTATACAGTGAGATACAGGATGTTTTATGCAGTGATACCGACTGTGAAGCATTGGAGGAATTTGAGGATGCTTCATGGTACAGCGCTTATACGGAAGAATTCAGCGACAGCTATAAGATGATCTCGAGAAAAATAGACAATACGGCAAATAAGGTTTTTACATTAATAAAAAAATACAGGAACAATAAAGGCGCCGTTATATTAAATATTGATCTGCTGGGGCTGGAAAAATATATTTCGGTAAACTTTAATGAGGATAGTGCATTTTATATTGCGGAACCGAATAATATTATGTATACAAATCTTTTAACAAAAAACAGGAATAAAGATGTTGAAAAGCAAATTTTAAAAATGATAGATGACGGAAAATTTGAGGAAATATACAAAAGCGGATCACAAGCTATGTCCATTTCGGTAGAAAAATCAATGTACTATAATTGGTATTATATCAGGACTATGCTAAATAACAACTACAATGCGGTTGTTAACGGTTTATTTGTCAAGCTGATCCTTCTGTTTCTGGGGATTATGATCGTTTTGATTGTAATGGCCGTTGTACTTTCAATGAACAGTATATCCCAGATTATAAATATACTCGATCTTTTTGAAAACAGAAATGCTTATAAAAAATTGACCGAAAATGAAATAAGCGAGGTCGCGAATAAGATAATATATCTGATGGATGATAATACAAAATTGAAAAATGAGATCAATTCACGGAATGTACAATATGAAAAGTGGAAAATGAAAGCATTGCAAATACAGATAACGCCGCATTTTTTGAATAACACCTTAGCGGTAATAAATTATGAGGTTATCGAAACGGTCGAAAACAGTGAAAATATTTCAAAGATGATCTCACAGCTTTCAAAAATATTAACATACTCTCTTGTAACCGATAAGATTTTTGTGCCTTTGAGGGAAGAACTTCTATTTATTAAAAATTATGTGAATCTTTTAAGCTTAAGATATGATAATTTCAGGGTTGATATAACGGCGGACAGCTCGTTATCGGAATGTATGGTTCTCAGGATGTGTTTGCAGCCGTTGATTGAAAATTCTGTTTTTCACGGATGCAAAAAGGATAACGGCAGAATATCGATAAAATGTGAGAAGCCGGAAAATGACTTGATAATTTCCGTGACGGATAACGGTAAGGGGATTGAACAGTCAAAAATAGATCAAATAACCGAATCATTAAAAAATGATGATATGACAGATGTATCAATAGGTATAAAAAATATATATAAAAGACTTGAAGCGGCATTCGGTCAAAGGGCGGGTATTGAAATTATAAGCAAAGAAAATCTGTTTACAACAATAATACTAACAATTCCGCAGGAAAATATTTTATTTATGCCAAATAATTTCGGAGACGAAACGTCAGATTAATATGCATTGGAACGGAAAGGAATGTAAATAAATGAATTTGATAACTTCTTTAGCAAAGCGCAATAAGCAAAACGGTTACAAAAAAAGTATGAAGAGCGATATAAAACAGATGGATCTGATGATATTGCCCGGATTGTTATTGGTAATTGTTTTTTGTTATATCCCTATGTTTGGGATAATACTTGCGTTTAAAAATTTTAATCCCAACGTCGGCATACTGGCAAGTAAATGGGTAGGCCTTGACAACTTTATGTTTTTTTTCAAATCAAGTGATTTCGCTGTTCTTATGAGGAATACGGTTTTATATGCTTTATGGTTTATAGTGATATGTAATTTCACAAATATAGTATTCGCGATAATGTGTTATAACATAAGAAATAAGGCCGCGTTAAAATTTTATCAGACAACGTCCATATTGCCGACGTTTATGTCAATAGTATTAATTTCATATATCGTATATTTGATGCTTTCGCCGACGTCGGGCGTATTGAACAGTATCATAAAAATGTTTGGGGGAAAACCAATAGATTGGTATTCGGATCCAAAATACTGGCCCTTTATTTTAACGGTCGTCAAGGTATGGAACGGCGTGGGATACGGAAGCCTTTTGTATTATGCCACCATGGTGGGAATAGATGAAACACTGTTTGAGGCGGCTGAAATCGATGGCGCGAATAAATACCAACAGATCATACATATTATAATACCGGAAATAATGGGGCTTTTATGCCTGCAGATCATAATGGGAGTAGGTTACGCGATGAGCGGGGATTTCGGGCTGTTTTATCAGATACCGAGAAATATAGGGCTTTTGTATCCTACAACAGATATATTGAATACATACACATTCAGAGCATTACAGGCAGGTACAAGTATGGGAAGAACGACGGCAGTCGGTTTGTTCCAGTCACTTGCGGGAGTTATACTTTTGATTGTATGTAATGGTATAATCAAAAAAATTGATGAGGAAAAATCAATGTTCTGAGCCGGTAAGGCAGTATGGAGGTAAATATGAAGAGAAAAAAAATTACAGCCGGAAGAGTGGCTTTGAATATAATAATGATTTTAATGAGCTTGGCGTATATTGTACCGATACTGCTGATGATCTCAATATCGCTGTCATCCGAACAATCTGTAATAGATTACGGATATAGGCTCATCCCAAATGAGTGGAGCTTGGATGCATACAGGCAGGCATTGAAAAATCCGTATCAAATGATAAGCGCATATAAGGTCACGATAGCATATACGGTCATAGGAACCGTTTTATCGATAATAATACAGACGCTTATGGCATATCCGCTGTCAAGATCCAATTACAATAAGAAAGGCTTTATTACCGTTGTTTTGATGATAACAATGTTTTTCTCAGGGGGCTTGGTTCCGAGCTATATTTTAAATACCCAGTACTTACATATAGGAAATACCTTCTGGATTTATATATTCCCGGGATTGATGAGCGCATGGAATGTGATATTGTTCAAAACTTATTTCAAAGGGCTGCCGGACGGCTTGGTGGAAGCGGCAAAGCTTGACGGGGCGAGCGAATTTATGGTATACAGAAAGATTATACTTCCTTTGTCAACGCCGATAATCGCGTGTATCGCGTTTACCACTGTTTTGGGAAAGTGGAATGATTGGAACACATCATTGCTTTATATACGAAAAAGCGATTTATATTCCCTGCAATATTTATTACAGAGGATAATAAACGAATCGGATTATATAAAAAGTATGCAGGGTACGGCTGCCGCTGCGATGACAGGTGAAACGCTTCCGTCGGAAACTTTGCGGTATGCAATTGCGATTATGGCGGCAGGACCGATGATGGTTGTTTTCCCGTTTTTTCAAAAATACTTTGCCAAAGGTCTTGTAGTGGGCTCTGTCAAAGGATAAAATCAGATTTTTGGCATAATGTATAAATAATATCAGTGTTTTAATACACGGAAGGGAGAAAAAAATGAAAACCAAAAAAATTATTGCAGCAATACTTGCAATGAGTACGGCAGGTATATTAATCAGCGGATGTACGGGAGGTGATGAACAACAAGGAAATGTAAAATTGAAGTATATTATGCCCGGACCGGGAATACAGGAAAATTCAAAGGCGGTCTGGGAGGAATTCAATAAAAAGCTTGGGGAAAAACTTCCTGGTATTACTGTGGATTTTGAAATAATTCCGCTGGCAGAGTATAAGCAAAAGGTAATGCTTATGATGTCGGCAAGAGAACAGATAGATATTTTAAATAATTACGGTCTTGACTTTGCAACGGAGGTGGGAAACGGGACATTTACCGTTATGAATGATCTGCTTGATGAGTACGGAAAGGATATTTCAAAAGCCCTGCCGGAATGGATATGGGATTATGAAACCATCGACGGAAATATTTACGGTATACCTACATATCAGATGATGGGGCAAACAAGATGCATTTGTTTTGTTAAAGAACTGGCGGATCAATATCTTGATCTCGAAGCATTGAGAAAAGCAATTGATTCGTCGCCTCAATGGTCGCAGGAGGTATATGATATTCTTACAAAATACTGTGAAGACGTAAAGGCTTCGGGTATCAACTTTAAATCTACATCGATATTAAACCTTAAAGGATTGGATACCATAACAGGGCCGTATGGTGTAAGATACGGTGATGAAGGATGCGAGGTCGTAAATGTTTATGCAAATGAAAACTCCGATGTGCGATATAAAACCGCAAGAGAATGGATGGAAAAGGGGTATATCAGACAGGACGCCCTCTCATGTACGGACGAGGCGGATTATAACGGAAAAATCGACGGTAATCTGTTCTGGGATGAGGTCTATTCTCCGTATCAGGCAGATATTTTAACAGAACAATACGGAGTGGAAATTATAACCGTACCGTATGATGTTGAACCGTATATAGGAATGAAGGCTCTTGCCGGCGGAACGTCAATTACCGAATCAAGTGCATATAAAAAAGAAGCTATGCAGGTGCTGAACCTTTTGCAGACAGATAAAGAATTATATAATTTATTGGTATTCGGTATTGAAGGAGAGGATTATACCGTTGAATCGGAGGGCAGAATAAGAACCTCATATGACAGCTCGCCTACTGCAAATGACAGCTATGGTCTGTATAAATGGATCGTTGGAAATTCATCGCTTGCATATAATATCCAGAGCGAACCGGACAGTTATAACACGTGGGCTTTTGAGGAAGTTAATAATTCACCAAACCGTTCATATCTGATGGGATTCCAGGCAGATACAACACAGATCACCGATATGCTTTCACAGGTATCATCCATTGTTACTCAATATCTGCAGCCGTTAAATGTCGGAAGTGTTGATGATTGGGAAGGGAATTATAATGAGTTTAAGGAAAAATTGAGAATAGCCGGTGAAGAACAGATAATAGAGGAATTACAAAAACAGATAAACGAATTTTTGGAAAATAATAAATAAAGTTTTGGAAAGTGAGGGATTTTAAAATGATGAGAAAAATAAATAAACTTTTGACAGCGGCAATAGCTGTTATGGGATTAATCCCAATTATTCCGGTATATGCTCATGCGGAAGAAACTTCCATTATAAATACGGTAGAAGGAACGTTTAGTTGTGTTGAAAATGAAGGTGTAATACAAACCGGAAGGATTATTCCGATACAGCAGGTTAATAATACCAAGGTAACGTCCCCTTCAAATTCATCAATGCGTTTTGAATACGGGAATTGGTACGGCGCAAAGGTCATATTTAATTTAGCGGATCTGAAAAATAACGCGGAATTTATAAAATCTTTCATAATGGTACCGTCGGGATATTTCAGGGATCCGATGAAGAACCTTGGGCCGGATGAGAGCGCGATAGATACCGGGCTTTATCCCAACTATTTTTTGAGGAAATCGGACAATAACTATTACGCTTATGATACACAGCTGAAAAGAGTGCTTGTGAGCGCGGAGCTGTATCCCGATACAGCCTTTGATGATATGACCGTTATTTATGACGGAAATTCGATTTTATCAAATACCGCCGTTTTGGAGAATGAAAACGGCAATGATTATGAAAACGCGGTCCATATGGTCCATACATACACAGAAAATGAAATCGCGTATATGAAGGGCGAATATACCAAAAACAACACATATAGCTTTTCCGATGCTGAAATAGATATTACAGACAATATCAAAAACATATTATTGTCCGGCGGAACAATGGCTGCATATAATGTTTGGCCCGATGCAGAGGATACAAATTATTATTCTACAGAGCTTCGTTCTGTTGATTATATTGTTGAATACTATACACCGTCTGAATTTCTTGAAAATTTAAAAATATCCGATAATACTGCTTCGTATATCGATTTTGTGCTCAGTGATGACGAAATGCTGAGATTCAACTCAATTTCAAAAGAAGCGCAAAACAGCATAATAGCTGATGTTAAAGCAGGTACATATGCCGACATGCAGGCCTTTGCCGATGATGTGCTGACAAAGATCGATGAGGCTATTGAAAATGAATATTTTGTTTTAATAAAGGAAGCAATAGAGACTGACGATCATGAAGCGTTGAATGAATATATACTTGTTGCTTGTGGAAATAATGACGGCAGATATATAAAATTTGAAAATTTCAATAATAAAAGTTTTATATACAATTATATAAAAGAAGCAAATGTACAGAATTACGGTGAATTTGCCGCCGCGGCAAAGGCGGCGATCGACGCGTATACAGGCGACAACCTTAGCCCGGAGGATATTTATGATAATACTGTGACCCTTACGGTACCCAAATATACTTCTGTGGACAGAAATAACAGTAATTTGTCAAAGCAGTATACGACAGATAATACCGTTACAACGAATTATGGCCATACGATCGCCGCAAAGCTGGTATTTTCTACAGAATTTATAAAAAATCCCGAAATGGTTAAATCGGTAAAAGTAACTGCTAATGTTGAGTCAAGAGACCCGCAGGCAGGATACACGGAGGGACGTTTATCATATCTTGTTCCCACCGTAGCTGATTCCACAGACGCGTCTTTGGAAAATATGGAGGGTGATAAGAAATATTATTCCGATCCGTATAATATTAATCCAAGCAACCAAAGCCCTTTTACTATAGAGAATATGGATATAACAGATGACGTTCTGGAAAGGATGCAAAAGGGTGAGGAATATGTTGCGTATAATCTTATGAACGGAACAACAGAAGACTGGAAAGCCGTTTATCAGTTTAGCAAAAAAGGTACATTTGTAATTACCGTAACATATAAAAATGATTATGACTTCAACAATGAAATCGAACAATCAACAATAGGGCGGTCAATCAAGTTTGCCTGCGGTGACATAATATACAATATGTATGAGGCATTGGATGATAAAGCCGCGATCAATGAAGAAGCGCTCCGCGGTTATGAGACAATAAGTGAATTTGGTAACACCCTCACTGCTTTGATCGACAGCGCCTATCTGCAGTCGATTAATGTAACATCTGATAAACAGGAGATTTCGGACGCTGTTTTAACTTTGCTTGACAAAAACAGCGATGAATATAAAATGTTTACAAAATTTAAAAATAAGGATCAGATAACAGAGTCTTTGACAGCGGCAGATTATGATTCGACCGACAGCTTTAAAAATGCGGCAATAACCGCTATAAATGAATATAAGCAAGCGCCGGCCGATGAAGATAAGCTCATAAAGAGCTTGGATGTATTCAAAAAAGACGCAAACGACACCTCCTTTATGTATTTGTATCAAGACGGAAATGTATATATAAATTCGGATGGAGAAAAAACAAATGGTCAATTTAATGTGAACGCGGATATGGAAACAAACTCATCAATGAAATTGTTATTTGAAGATCTTGAGATACCCATGAGTGATTATGTTAAATCGGCGTCATTGAAAATGACTGTCTGGACCGGAACGGGAGATGCAGCAAAGGGTGCAGATACCAAAACCGCATATACTTTTATTACAAAAACCACGGCAGAGGATACACAGGTACCCTTCAGCTTAAAGGCAATGGAAAAGCACAGAAGATCTGAAAGCAATATAACATGGAACGACAGCGGTGAGCAGGGAGACTATATAATCGATTTTGATATTACGGAGGATATTCTGGAGTTAAACGGAAGCGGTTCATTATATTATATGCTTTATCCGGAAATTATCTCTGACGACAAGGATGTAGCATTCCGTTTCAGAAATACGCCAACTATCACTGCAGAGTATATGAATAATTATGATCTGTATGAGATGTATAAAACAAATGAGGCGGAAAGAAGCAATATTATTGATGCTTTTGCATTCATAAATGACATAACATTAACGCAGGATTCACAAACAATAGCAAATACAATAGGCGTCCCGGAAAACTTGGGATTGTTTGAATCAAAAATCAGAAACTATAAATTATTAGAGGTTACGATGTCCGAAATCACAGTGACCGAAACCGGATATTCGGTTGACATAACCAACAATACCGATAATGCACTGCCGATATTTGTAGCAGCATGCGCGTTTGGTGAAAACAATAAAATGCTGTCATCAAAAGTTTTTGAAAAATCGCAGATAGAAGGCAGCGATAGCTTCAGCTTTGATTTTGAAGGGGTTTTGGATATTAAGCAAGTCAAAGTATTTTGCTGGAGCGACAGCTCGATAATCAAACCATATTGTCCGAATAAATTATATATTGCAGAGTAATTTATAAAACAATGCCGTAGGAAAATATTAATGGGGCTGCCGCTTTAGCACAGACCGCCGCATACCGCGGCCGCGAACGAACCTCTCGGCGTACACAGAGTACGCTTTCGGGCAAGGTAATGCATACAAACCTTCGTTTCGCATCTAAAATCGAGCAGCTTTGTGCAATTCTTGGTGCAGCAGCCCCATACGGTAATAGCATGTAGCTTTAAAATAAAAAAGAACAATGATCTATGATTGCATGTTGTCATTTATAAAACAGCAGGAAATGGAGAAGAATATGAAAAAAATATTATCAATTTTAATGTCATTAACTCTGGCGGCAGGAATGCTTGTTCTCCCGGTACATGCTGAACAAATCACAATCACAGCATCTCCTGAGATTATGGTTACACGGCAATTGTCAACAGGTGTACAGACATATAAACCGGACTTTGAATCACAATCGCTGACTGTTGAGTATGGACAGATCGGTACAATAAAATTTAAATTTGATATAGATTCTATCGAAGAGCCGGAGAGAATAAGAACCGCGTTGGTCACGGCAACAGTAAGAAGAAGAGACAGGCCGCTTGATCATGTCAGATCTTACCTTCTTCCGACAATTGCGGATTCAACCGACCCGGCATTGGAAAATGTAATGGGGGAGGATAAAATTTATTCCGATTATTATGATTGCCCGGCTACAAATTTTGCCATATTTGAAATTCCAAATATGGATATAACGGAAGACCTGCTCAAAAGAATAGAAAATAACGAATCACAGGCGGCATATCTTTTGGTGAACGGGGATAACGGGGACAGCGCGTCATATGATGTCGCTGTCGGTGACAGACCGGTTTTTTCCATTGTGATAACATATATGAATGAAGAAGACCTGCCTGTGATGGAAGAAAAATATGTGGAAAAATATGTGGAGTATTATTTGTCGGAAACCTCTGCATACGCTGAATACAAACAAATAAGTGAAATCGGAAGAACTATTGTCCTTGAAAATATTTACAGCCAAAAAAGCATACTCGACGGAGTTGAAAGCTTTGAGGATTTGTTAAACAGCTGTATTGAAGATTATTTTAAGAGCAAGGATATGCTTCGGGAAGATATAGACGATATGGTCGCGCATTTTGGCGCTGAAAATCTTGAAAATATCATTGTATACAACGGTTTATCCGAAAAGGGCAGGGATATTGTTGAAACGGCATTTTTACAGGCCGACAGGAGTACGGCAGTGTCGGCTGATACATTAGACGATTTATTTGAGAATGTTATTAAGCAGTATTACAGCTCGGGAGATATAGATACGGCTGACAAACAGGTTTCATTCATAGTCAGCGCGGACACTTCCATTGACGGCAATAATGATGTTTCGCTTGAAAAGCTTATGGACGGCATTGAGATAAAGACAACAAAGGGAACGCCTGATTTAGCCAATATTCAGATCAGTACACAGGAAGGTCAGGTCAATACTGAGATTGAAAACGGGAAACTTATAATAACAGATATTACTCCCGAGACTAAATATACACTTTCATGGAGCGAGTTGGCGGACGGTATATTTGATTCATTTATAACCTTTACGACAACGGGAGTATATGTGAAGATAGAAGCAGGTCTTGTAAGGGATAATTTCAAGGAAAACGAAACGATCGCATACGAAGGAACGACCGCGGAATTTTCTTCCGGAAGGGTAAATCAGATCAATAAGGAACTGATAGAAGTTAAAATTGATGATGAGAACATTTTAAAATATGATAACGGCGTCTTTACAGGTGTAAAAAGAGGTATTTCCGCGGTTACGTTTACAAAAAATAATGAAGGAGATAATCCGCCCGTATCGGCAAAACGTATGATGGCGGTATATCTGACGGGGATGTCGCAAACAGGGCTTGATGAACAAACAAAGTCGATGGAAACAGAGTTTGAGGCCGATACCGTAAGTACATTCTTTACCGTTGAAGAGTCGGGAAGCTTTGATATAACCGCCGGACAAACAAAATTCAGCGTTGAAGTATCGGACAGCGGCGAACATCAGGTTTTTATAAATCAAAAGGACGGCAAAATATCATTGTATGTTGACGGTGAGAAAAATCAGGAAAGCAGCTGTACTTCAAAATTTAATAAAGTATCTATTGAGAATGACGAGGGTGTGGTATTTAGCGTATTCAATATGATGGATGTATACGGTACGGTCTGCAAGGCAGAATGGGTAACGGTAAGGAATATGAATAATCAGATCATAGGGGATTATACATATACAGACCCGGACGAGGATGATAAGGACGGCGAAACCGGAACTGTTTTAAAATGGTATACTGTTTCATCGGGAGTAAAAACCCTTATCCCGGGTGCAAATGATAAAACTCTCACAAATGCTTCCGATTATGCGGGCAAATCAGTTGTGTTTGAGGTCACCCCCGCAAACAGGCATGAGACCGGTGAAGCGATCGCGTCAGAACCGTTGGATATTCCA
This sequence comes from uncultured Clostridia bacterium, assembly GCA_944392335.1. GTDB lineage: Bacteria > Bacillota > Clostridia > UBA1381 > UBA1381 > RGIG1988. Next base: position 31,812 of record CALXWJ010000088.1, on the reverse strand, counting down.
AAGTCTTCATCCTCCAATACATCAGGGAACGGATCGGGCTCGGGTTCCGGTTCGGGAAATAAGGGCGGCAGTATGACGGGCGGAACAGGCGGTACAATTATTTCAAATTATAATACCCAATATGTTCCAAATTCGCAAATATCAAATCAACCCATCGATAATCCGCAGGAGGAAATAACATTTACCGATGTTGATTCCTCTTACTGGGCGGCTGAAAGCATTGCAAGCCTTGCCAAAAACGGTATACTTAACGGATATGAGGACGGCAGCTTTAATCCGTCGGGAAATGTTACAAGAGCTGAATTTTTGTGTGCATTGCTGAAAACGTTAAAAACAGAAACAGCTGCTTATAACGGAATGTTCAGCGATGTAAAAGACAGCGACTGGTTTGCGGGATATGTTGCGGCCGGAGTGGAAAAAGGCTTGATCAACGGATTTGATGACGGCACATTCGGCCCGAATGAAATGATAACAAGAGAACAGATCGCCGTAATTATGGCAAACGCGCTTGATTTAACAAAAAGCGGCGAATTGGATTTTGCGGATAATGAAAGTATCAGTGATTGGGCAAAAGACGCGATTTCCAAGGTATGTACTTCAAATATAATGCAAGGAAAAGATAATAATAATTTTGACCCGAAAGCCAATGCGACAAGAGCGGAAATGGCAGCAATACTTTACAGAGCGATGCAAATGCGGTAATATGTAATTTATGCCGTGTATATGCGGAGAAAGGGAGGTTTTTATGATTAATAGAATAAAGAGACAAATCAGCAGAATAATTTTATTTTCCATGCTTGTATCATGCATCGTCATTTCATATCCAAAAGTATTTGCTGCAAAGAATTATGATACTCAAATTGATTTTATCACGTCGCTTGGAGTTACGGGATTCACAAAAGACGGCGCGTCACAGCTTGTTACAAGAGGGAATTTTGCCGTTGCGATGGCTCAGGCGCTCGGTATGAATGCCGAGGAAGAAATTCCTAATACATATTTTGATGATGTACAAGAGGGAAGTGAATGTTATACAGCAGTATCATTTCTTGCAAAACAAAATATTGTGAGGGGATATGAGGACGGCAGCTTTGCACCGGATGAAAATATTACATATAATGAAGCTGTAAAAATAGCGTTAAGCGCTCTGGGCTATGACGTATATGCAGAGGTTGTCGGAGGATATTATGTAGGTTATATGCAAACTGCCGGAAGAATCGGGCTTGATTTTTCGGTTGAAAATGTGAATGAACTTACAAGAGGGGAAACAGCAAATCTTATTTATAAAATGTTAAATTCCTATTATGTGGAATTGGGCGCTGCAAGCTCGACGGGAATAAGCTATAAGGAAAGCGACGAGCTTCTCTTGAAAAAGGTATTTGATCTGGAGGAGAGAGAAGGTATCGTTACTTCAACAAAGCTTGGTACTGTATATGGAAGCGACGCGGAAGAACAGGATGAGATCATAATCGATTATATACGTTATCATACTACAGCTTCAAAAATAAACAGCTTTTTAGGTATGAAAGTAAAATATTATACTACCGAAGATAATGTGGTTGTCTATTTGGAACAGGCTCGGAAGGTGACCGTTACGGAAGCGGAATTTGATAAGATCGAAGATGATACAACGGCAAGAAGCTTTGTGCTTGAAGAAGGCAGAAGAACAAAAACATATAACGTCACAGGAAACGCGTTTTATATTTATAACGGAGATCCCATTTCAAATCCTTCAGACGAAGATGTTAAGCCTGAATACGGTGATATAAAGCTCATTGATAATGACGGCGATAATAAGATCGATGTAGTAATAATATGGAGCTATAAGAGCTATGTTATCAGCAAGGCAACACAGGAAAGGATAAGCCTTAAAGAGAATAGTGACAAGCTGAATTCGATCAGGTTAGATAATGACGATATGATCACTACAGTTTTGTTCGGTAATAATTTTATGGATACAAAATTACTGGACACCGGAAATGTCATCACATATGCAAAAAGCAAGGACGAGGGCAGACAGACGCTGTTTGTCAATACCGGAGAACTTGAGGCAAGGCTTGAAAGCCTCAATACACAAGACCTGAAAGCAACCCTTGACGGCGAGGAATACGGTATCACGCCGTATGCGCAGTTATCGGCTATGAGAGGAAAAACGACCTTATTTTATATAGATAAGAACAACAGGATCGTTGATTATCAAAGCTTTGAAGAGGCAAGATACGGCTTGCTTTTGCAGATGGTTTATGACGCAAGCGAGGACTGCAGTTATATAAAGATATTAAATGAAAACGGTATAACAAGATATACGTTAACAGAGGACAAAAAGGTCAAATACGGGGTCGGAAGCGAAGAAAACGCAAAAAGGATGCTGCCCTCTGAAATGTGTAATCTTGTTCTTGACGGAAAAGAAAAAGCCGATAAGCAGCTCATAATGTATAATCTTACATCGGATGGGGAAAGCATCGCGTCGATTATCACACCGGAGATTACCGATGATACCGTTCCTCAGTCAGATGCGGAAGAGAATACGCTCAGATTATCGTACAGATATGAATCGGATACCGCGGATGCGTCAATTTACAGGCAGCAGCTGACAGTACCCAATGACAGTACAAGGAATTATCTTGATGTAAGTACGTTTAATTCTATGGTAATATGTGTTTCGGAAAATGAAGACAACTGTGAATTTACAACGCTTGATGAATATATGGGAGCGGAAGACAGGGCTTATTTGGCTAGTTTTACCGCATATAACAGAACAAGACTGGGTTGGTATAAATACCTTGTTATAGAGGTCGATTCAGGCTCGGGCTCAGGTTCGGGAGAAGGAATGATCGTTGATTTAACAACCAATGCGAAGGTTCTTGCCGTAACCGACGTGTCCAATATATATGATGAGGCGACCGAAGAAATCAAGTATATTATATCGGGTTATACGGTAAATGATTCAAAAGGGTTTGGAACATCGGTATCTTTGGAAAAACACATCAGTGAAGAATTGCTCAATGCAAGTATAAAGCCGACATCGGCGGACGGCCGTGCAAGCAGATACGAGGAAGGTACCATCAAATACAGTGATATAAAGGTAGGAGATATTATTTTGTATGACACAAATGCGATGAGCGGAAAAATTTCCGCATTCGGTATGCTGTGTAAGGCGGAGGATATGACAACCGATTACTGTAATAATGATTACGGTTCCGCGACTTCAAGATTGGTAATGAATGCCACAGTACAATATATTGATGAAAAGGGTATCAGATTCACAACGCCGGGATATGACGGTACGGCGATACCTGAAGATTACCGGGGAATAATAACAACAGACAGTAAATACCCAAATGAGGTAATGTTATTCAGAGGATGGACCGAATATGACGGATATGTAGGCGGAGTATACAGATACAGCAGCAAGAGCGGAACATATTCGGAAAGTACATGGGATGACATAAATATAGGCGACAGGGTATTTACATTCAGAAACGGTTCATGGGAGCATACAAGATGTATATATATAATAATCGAATAATAAACTAATAAAAAAATATGGGAAAGATGTTTAAATATTTTCATGTTTTACGGACGTCTTTCCCAAAGCGGGCAAATACGGAAGGAGTTATAAGATATGGATTTAAAGAAGATTATTGTAACAGCGTTGGCAAGTACAATAGTATCGGCAGGCGCGGCAGTATGTGAGGCAGCAGAGACCGTCTTATTAAATGACGCGCTGGCGGATACAAGCAAAATCGTATTAAACAGTGAGGCTGCACAAATGGAAGAGGTTGATGGTGGTATTACATTTACAGACGCGGTTGACGCCGTTGCAAGCTTCGGACAGATAAGCGGGAGCATTGAAAGCGACATGTCATTTGAACTGGAAGGCGAGGAATGGGTTGGTTTTCAATTAATGTCAGAAACAGAAGACCAGAGATGCTGGATGACAAACTGCTATGTAATAGTAGTTAAAGCGGGCAATGTAGAAATTCAGGTTTTTAACGCTCAAAAAGGATCGGGATATTTGGCGAATTACAACTATCAGCTTCCCATTAACGAAAAGATCAATGTAAAAACCGGAGTAATTCCGATGCAGGAGGGCAATTATATCTTTATTAAACTGGGAGATACGGTTTTCGGAGCAATTGATGAGAATAATATAATGCAGGAGGAAGGATATTTTGCGGTTGAAGGAGCGCTTGACGGATTGACTTTATATGAAACAGAAAGTGTTGAAGAAGACATACCGTGCGCGCAGATAACTTATGATCCGAAAGAAAACAAGCTGAGCGCTCAAATAAATTCAGACAGCGGGGCGGTTTACAATTGGTATTTAAGCACAGATGAATTTATATATGATCCGATCGTTAAAACCACCGATCCTCAATATTTTGAATTGGTTGACGGCGTCGATTCATCTGATCTGATCCTGCAGGACAATGAAATCGGAAAATACGCATTTTCCGTAGCAAAGGTCAATGAATTAAATGTGTATTCGAATGTTTGCCGCGCTGATCCTGTTGAATATATCTTTAACAATGGGTTTATAGGCTGTATCGGTTATACAAACGGATTTGCCGAGGGAAAGGGATTTATATACGATTCAAGCGACAGCGCAATATATCCTGATTTTCTGACTGAAAATGCATATATTCCGTTAAGAGGCATAATGGATGGATACGGCTGTCCTGTTGAATGGAACGAAGCGGACAGAACGGTCAGCATAACCACGCCCCAGGGTACCGGAAACTCTACACTTGTAAAATTCAGCGTTGATAAACAGGGATTTATCGATTTCAAAGGATTAATGGGTTCTGCAATGACAGATGTGCCAAAGCTTATTAACTCAAGGACGTTTTTGGATGTTTATTCAACGGCGGCAATTTTAGATTATGATAATGTATTTATTGATGAGGGCTCAGGATTAATAGTGATGATGAAGCCTGATATAGAATTGTCGGGAGACGAAATAAGAACCCTTTGCGATAGGATCGAATTAGGTGAATAAATTGTTAAATATTTAAGCGAGGTTACATATGAGATCTAATATTAAAAAGACAGTATGTATAATATCAGCATTATTGTTAATGCCGTTTGGAAGCGTATATGCAAAGGATAATAATATAAATATTTATGTTTCTCCGCAAGGGGACGATAATGCGGGCGGAGGGATTTACAGTCCTCTTAAAACTTTAGAAGGCGCCAAGGAAAAAATAAAACAGATCAGAGAAAAAAACTCATATGATGACAAAAAAATCACGGTATTATTCCGTGAGGGCGAATATCAATGGGATAATACTGTACTATTTGATGAAACAGATTCAGGAACAAAAGATCTGCCCGTAATTTACAGGGCTTTTCCAAATGAAAAACCTGTATTTACCGGCGGGATCAAAATAAGCGCGGAGGAATTTGAGAGCGTTTCTGATAGTGACATACGGCAAAAGCTGCCGGATGCCGATAAGGTCAGACAGATAAACATAAAAACTTATTTTGACAATTATTTCGGTTATTCGGTTTCTCCGGAAAAATATGCACAGGTTCTTGACGATTATAACGACGACTCCATAAAGCGTCCGATGTATTCCTTTGACGATGAGCAGCTTTTATGGCCGGCGCGTTTCCCGAATAAAAGCGGGGGTGCGTATGAGGATATCAATCCCCACACAGTATATTTAAAAGGTACTTCACAGATAAATACTAATGGATCATTTGTTACATATTCAGGTGACGACGAGGGTATAAGAAATAAAATATTAAACTACGCAGGCCGTGACGATACTTATATTTTCGGTAATCTGCAATATGCATTTTATCATTATGAAAAAAAGGCCGGTATAAACAGCGACGCGACTATATCCGTTCCTAGCTTAAAATATATACAAAGCAAAAATGATATACGGGATAACATCACCTCAACAACGATAAACGACAGAGGATTTTATCTTTTTAATATTATTGAAGAGCTTGATGCAAACGGGGAGTATTACATTGACGCGGATACCGGTTTGATGTATGTGTACCGTGACAGCTTTGATAATACAACTCTGAATGTCCCAATGTTTGAAAATGATTATATGATAGAATTTAAAAACACTTCCTATATAAATTTTGAGGGGATTACCTTTGAAAACACAAAAGGAAGCGCGGTAAAGGTATCGGGCGGAGAAAGTGTTGTTTTTAAAAACTGTGATTTTAAAAATATAGGTATCAGCGCGGCCGTTATCGGAAACGGTCTCGGACAGTTTTTCCACCGCTTCGGGGATACATATACAGGCTCTTATGAACAGTATGCGGTCGAGAGATATGAAATGTTTAACGATGAAAGCTATCAAACTGCCGTAATGGGGAAAAATCACGGTTTGGATTCATGCATAATAAGAAATACCGGACGTTGTGGGGTTGAATTGAGCGGAGGTAATGTTTATACTGACGACGAATGTAATTATTATGTTAAAAATTGCGATATAAAGTTTACCGGAAGCCTGAAAAGATCATATGCCGGAGCCATCAGCATAAATTATTCCCACGGAGTGTATATTGAGAATAATACTCTTGCGCATAATCCGGGTGCGTTAATAAACGGCAGCGCATACAAAATGACCGTTAAGAGTAATGAGTTATATGACAGCTTGACAGAAAGCTATGATAATTCCCTTATTTATTTAAACTATCAGACTCCGGCTTTAGACATACAATTCATTAATAATTACTTTCATGATGTGCCGTCCGAAACGCCTCTTAACCGTGTGAAGATATGGGCGCCGCCCCAAAGGGGAGCAATAGCCTTTGATAATTCACCTGTCGGAGGGGGAGTGGTGATCAAATCCAACATTTTTGCAAATCTGCCGTACGGAGCATGGTATGCAAACGGTTATGATATATCGGATAATGTTTTTGTAAATGTATTTAATCCAATAAAGGGAGGCGGCTCAAGACAAAGCGAAGCTGATTATCCGTTGCAGGCGTCATGGGCCGTATATGCCGACAGCAATGAGAGAACCTTCAGAAGCGGTCTTACAGAAGCGGAAAAAAATGATAATATAAGCCTTCAAAGTGAAGAAACATATGAAAATATCCTGTCAATGCCTATTTTTGCCGGAGGTGACATTGAAAGTACAGTAAGGCCGCAATGGTATGATAAATATCCGTCCTTTATGGCATGGATGGACATAACCGAGAAAAATTCATCAAACGGAAAAGGCTTTGCTAAAATCAAGGATAATATTATGATAAACGTAGGCGGAGGAACGGAAGAAGAACCGTGTAAATACGAGCTTTGCTATTATCATTACAGACCTGATGAGCTGACAGACAGGGTTTATACCGGAGCCGATGCATATAATTATGAAATATCAAATAATTTGTATACCGACGATACTGCTATTCTTGCCGATTATGCCAACGGCGATTATTCAATGGCGGACGGAAGCATAAATATTAACGATATAGGCAGTGGTGCAAATGCCGGTGCAGACAAATATACAGGCTCTGATATAAACAGCGGCTCAGGAGATATCACTGCTATAGAATATCTTCCGACAAAAATCGTAAACATATCGGGCAGCAGCTATTTATTAAACGAGGGCGACGAAGTGACGATGATATTAAAGGATAAGCAGGGTAATATAGTCCATATGGATCAGACGGCCGCCGACTCGGATAATAGATACAGCTTTAGGTTTGAAACGGAAAATGATAATATCGGCGAATGTAATTTGACAGTATATGCGGGAGGAAACTTGTTTTGCGAAAATATTTTCACGACGTCTGAAGTAAATAAGGTCATGAAGCCAAAATGCACCTTTACAAAAAATCAAGATGGTAATGCATTGCTTGAAATGACGGTTGAAAACAAATATTTGATACCGGATTACACGTATTACGCCGTGATCGCGGGATTTGACGATAAGGGTAATATGTGCGCGGTAAAAACAATAATGCAGGGAACAGCACATATGGCCGGTATTACGGAAGAAAAGAAGGACATTGTGATAGAAAGCGAATTCACAAAAGAAGAATATGAAAAAATAAGTGTTATAAAGGCATATTTATGGAATGGACTTGATGAAATGATTCCATTGGCACAAGTACAGAGTATAAAATGACATTGTTAATTTTGTTTTTATACAAATTGTAGGAAATTTAAAAGTCAGAAAGGAAGAATGTAAAAATGAAAATGAAAAAATTATTAGCGGGGATTCTTGCGTTGAGCATGGCGGCGGCTATGGCAGCCGCGTCTGCCTCTTATGCGGAAGAATTAACAGGGATGGTTATCTACGTTTCGCCCGAGGGAAACGACTCAAATGACGGAAGCGAAGGTTCGCCTCTTGCAACAATGAAGGGCGCCCAGGAAAAAATCAGACAGATCAAAGCGTCAGGAATGCCGGAAAACGGTATTACGGTAGCCTTTCGTGAAGGTTCGTATCTTTGGACCGATACACTGACCTTTACTGCTGAGGATTCGGGTACCGAGCAGGGGAAAATAGTTTATCGTTCATACCCGGGGGAAAAAGCGGTTATGGAAGCCGGTATAAGAATACCGGGAACGGAATTTACACCGGTAACAAATGAAGATATTCTTATAAAATGGTCAAGCGCCAAGGCAAAACAGAATATAAGGCAAATTGATATAAAGTCCTATATGGCAAAAAACGGATATAACAACATTGCTGATTATTATACTCAAATGTATGATGTTTATCAATTTAACGGAACATATCAGGGTACAGCTGCGGAAGCGGAGGAGGGAAGGACAACTGCAATCAGAAGACCTCTTTATTCATTTGACGGAGAACAGGCATTGTGGCTTGCGCGCTATCCCAACAAAGAGGGCGGATGGTATCCGGACACGCACCCGCTTACTCAGTTTATTAAGACCGGGGAGGTAACAAAGGACGGAGGAAGTACAGAACCGACAACCTTTAAATACAGTGAAAGAAGGATTTCAAAGTATGAGGGCTATGAAGATGTTTATATTTTCGGGCATTTATACTATCTGTTCTATCATGACGAAGCAAAGGTTACAATAAATGCAACAGACCAGACGATAACAACGGTCGCACCGCTGCCGCTCGGCGCAAAATCGGGAATGGATTTCATAATATTTAATATTCTTGATGAGCTTGACGCGCCGGGCGAATATTATATCGATAAGAACACGGGAATGATGTATGTATATCCGAACGGAGATATAAGTGAAAAAACATTGAATGTTACATTGCTTGACAAAAACTGGATGATCGAAATGGAAGACGCCTCAAATATTACGTTCAGCGGACTGACCTTTGAAAATTCCAAGGGCGGCGGCGTATTTGTAAAATCGGGTGATAATGTAAGGTTTGAATATTGTGACTTTAATAATTTCGGTACTCAGGGAGTGAAGATAGGCGATACCGACGGATTGGTCTACTCGGAATTCGGTTCATTGGAATGGGCTGAATTTGACAGAGTCGACGGTAAGGATTGGTATGAAGAACAATATGATTATTGGAAAGATCAAAAGATGATAAAAAGTAAAAATAACGGATTGTACGGATGTATCATAAACAATACAGGAAACTCCGGAGTTGCTTTGGCAGGCGGAAGCGCGCATACCGATGACAGATGTAATTATTATGTTGAAAATTGTATTATAGAAAACAGTTCATTGTACAAAAGAACCTATGGCGCATCTATCAGTGTAAGAGGTCATGGTCTCATAATCAATAACAACAGAATGGGTCATACCCCCGCATCGGTAATCAACGGAAATCTTACATTGGCTGAATTTGACGGAAACGAATTATATGATTCCATGAGTGAATCAAACGATAACGGTGTTATTTATCTAAACTATCAATATCCTAATCTGGATGTTAAGTTTACAAACAACTACTTCCATGATACCAATCCGGAGCATGAAATAAAATCATCTACGTCTACCTTCTCTCAAAGATCCGGCGTTGCTTTTGACAACAGTTACGGCGGCGGTATAGTATATGATAATAACGTATTTGTAAATATTCCGAGAGGTATATTTATGAAAACAAATAACATTGTAAATAACAATGTGTTTGTTGACTGCTTCACACCGATTCAATTGTCAGACGGTGTTACAAATACTCAAGTCACGATCCCTGAAACAATATCAAAGGAAACAATAAGCGGATTGCATGATTATGTAAAATTTTTCCTGAGCTGGCCTATTTTCTCAAATACCGATTACGGTCAAACGGTAACAAATGAATGGACACAAAAATATCCTACCGTTATGGAATGGGTGAATAACGTTAAATCGGGAGCAAATGAAGGCAAAGATTACTATGAAGCCAAGAATAATCTTATAGTAAATAATTCAGTGCCTTTGCACCAGGCTGTGACAAAATTAGGTACAGTAGAAACATATCAGGCAAGCACGAGACACGAAGTGGCAAACAATGTATATACTGACGATACATCAATGTTTGTGGATTATGCTAACAGAAATTATCAGCTTACATCAGATGCAAGCGCGCAATACGGAAATACCTTGAATCTGTCAACCGCAGGCCCTAAAATCGATATGGTCGGCTCAGACAAATTTGCCGCTGCAAATGTCGCGTTGCCGAACGTATCGGGAGGAGCAGCGGCACCTTCTGCTGCAATGCCTGAAAAAGTCAAGGATGCCGTAATTTTAACAACGCATAGCCCCAATGCATATGCAAATGGCAATATAGTTAAAATAGACAGCCGGAACAGCTCAGTAATGCCTAAAATAATTGACGACAGAACCCTTGTTCCCGCAAGATTTATCTCGGAAAGCTTCGGCGGAGAGGTTGGTTGGGATGCCGACACGAGAACTGTAACAATTACCATTGATTCAAAAACCGCAAAACTTGTAATCGATAATAAAGATTTGATGATCGACGACGTTAAAGTAACCGAAATGGATGTTCCCGCCCAGATAATTGAAGACAGGACAATGGTTCCGTTAAGGGTTCTTTGCGAAACAGTTTTAGGCAAAAAGGTATTTTGGGATAATAAAGGGCTTATTGTGATAAGCGATAATGAAAATATCTTAGACAGCTCGGCGGATGCCGCTGTTATAGATGAGATATTGAGTATATTGGACTAATATAAAGGATTTGGAGCATATCCGCCTGTATCCCCGGTAAAAAATCGGGGATACGGACGGACAATATCTATTATTCTTAAAATAATATGTTACCTTGATGTATGGAATAGAGGATAAGCCCATAGTATGATCTTATTTTTTTTATGCTCAAAATAGGAGAAAGGAATAAAAAATGAATAAATTCACTAAAACAGTGTCAAAAATTCTATGCTTTTCCATGTTAACGGCGGCAGTTCCATATAAGGCGGAAGCTAATATGTTGGAACAGAAAGCTAAAATTTATCAGACACAATACAACGATTATAAATCATTTATGAATGGTTTTACAGATCCTACGGGATTTTTGGAATCAAATCAAAGCTATGTAAGCAACAACACATTTTCTCAGAAAATAAAATTTGATTTGTCAGGTGAAGAGTATAAAGAATTCATTACAGCTTCATACGCGTATATAACTGAACAGGCGGACAGCGATCTTGAACCGGAGCTGTATCTTATGCCGGAACATCTGCAGGATGATTCGATAACGCCTTTTAATATTGAAATTTCAATACCGGGGCAGCGTATCGATACAAATCAGTATAAAAAAGGATCATATTACAGATATGTGTTTGATATAACAGACAGCGTAAAAGAAAATCTTTATAATGGTCAGTTTGTCTTTGCTTATAATTTATTTAATAATTCTCCCAACGGAATGAGAATTACGGCAAATCAATCGGATGGTTTTATAATAGAAAATATTTATATGACCGGAAGTGAACTGCTCGATGCCATGAAAAAAGACAACAGCAGCGAATTTATTTTAAAATGTATCGGCTTCGCGTTGGGAGAAAAGGTTATTGCAGCGTATAATACGGCAAATGACGCCGGAAAACAAAAAATATTAAATGCGGCAAAAGCGGAATATAACAGTATTGACGAATGGAAGAACAGCGTTATAAATGCTTCGTCGATAACCGAAAAAGAAGGCGTTTCAATAGAAGCAACCGATATTGCCCAATTAGAGACCCAGAACGGCGTTATAAAAAGATATAATGCGGAAGATACATGGGTAGGCGCGGTGGCTTCACAGAAAATCAGATTTGATCTTGCATCTGTTTCTGATAAAAAGTTTATAAAAAGAGCGTACATTGATTTTAAAGCAAATGCAGACAGTGCAGGTGAACCGGATTTATATTTTGTAACGACTGTATATGACAATATTATCGAAGAAGAAGAGGTTTTAAATTACAATATTGCATCAAGAGGTATGAGAACAGACGATCTTGACTACATTGTAATGCGGGAATATGGATTTTCGTCAGATATATCGCGATTTGTTGATTATATTATTGAAAATGACGGCGCCGCGTTTATTTTATATAATCCGCTCAACAGCGGCATCAGGATCAAGCGCGGCTCTTTTATTATGAGAATCGAATATGCAACCTATGAAGAGGCTTTGCAGATGTATTATAACGGCGGTATTGATTTGGGTGAGTGTATAAGCTATATTCTCGGAGCGGATTCGGGCGTTTATTATAATAACATGACAGACAATGAAAAGGAAGAAATAAAGCAAAGCGCGGATATTTTGTATGAAACAAATGCATTATGGCGCGAGACGATTAAAAATAAAATAAATGAGATAAACGGTTCTGCCGATGCAAGTATGTCGACAGCGCTTACAAATACAAACCAAGATATTATATTTACAGGCGTCGAGGGCAGGAGTTTATCAAAGGTTGCAGTGAACCAAGAGGAAATTTCGTCAGAAAACTATAGCTATGATGAAAATAATTACAGACTGACAATAGATAAAAGTATTTTTGCCACATCCGGGATATATGATATTTCGGTTGAGTTTACCGGCAGCGAAAATAAAATTTATACTTTACTGACATCAATAGATGTAAAGGAACAGTATATATATAAAAATAATTTTGATGAATATACAAATGAGGAGCTGGCAGGCGATCCTATCGGGCAGGAGCTTGGTTCATCGATCGTCGGATTATCAGAAATAGCTCCGGAATGGTCGTTATCGCCATATACCGCGAGATATAACGGTGATGAATTTCGTAATTGGGCTCACGCAGATGCGGGAAAGCTGCAAAACAGGATTGTGGAATATTCAATAAACGGTGTAACAACAAAAGGACTTACATTGGATATGCTTGACGAAACTCTAAGAAGACCGGCAAGCGTTCTTGATCTTGACAGAGTTTATAAAAGCCCTGTCAATAAGACGACGATCGGTTCGGATAAGGTAAATTTATCATATAAGATCGTTTTTGGAAATTATGAAAATAATCAAAAACCGGTAAGTATTGCAATTGATAATTGTATTGATTACGGTTCATGGAATACTTCGGTAATGAATATAGATCCTGTTTGGGGACTTACTTTTTTTGTAAACAGCAAAAACGGGGTCAATTACAGCAACATAAACGGATATTACGCTTATTCCGATAAAAATGTAAATGACGGTACCGGAAGGAACAATAACGGAATTGATTGGGCTATCGTGAACAATTATACGGCAAAAGTCGATATGACCATAGATTTTGCCGATCCTGACGATGTTAAATTATATGTAAAAATTCAGGACAAAGATGTATACTTTGAAATGAATTATGGAGATGAAGCACTAAGACTTGATTATCTTCCGCTAAACCCCGCGGCCAATATGCAAAATTATTATGATATAATCGAGCCTGCCTGGATGAGTTCGTTTTTCCCATACGGCTATGACGGGATGACAATGGTCAAATTTATCAAACCTGACGCGGCAATGCAGGTGTATATTGACGATGTCACGGTTCAGTCCGATGTAAACAGAGTAAAAACCATTATATCGGAAGTAAGCAGTTATCCTCAGAATGAAAGAAAAACCGAGGCGAAAAAGGCATATCGGCAATATATGAGCTTATCGGAGGAAGACAGGGCAAATGTCAATAATATCGGTTTGCTTGAAATGTATGATCTATTCAGTATTGAAAGCGCGGAAAAAACAGGGAATGCTGTTTATGCAAAATTGAACGTTATATCGGAAAAGAGTTATAAGGCTGTTTGTATGATATATAGTTTAAATGATGATTATGTGATGCTTAAGGATAAGAGCATTATAGAATCAAAGGATATTGAAGGGGACACAGCAGTATTTACATTTGATAAAATAGATGAAAATGATATTGTAAAGGTAATGCTTTGGGAAGAAAATATGGAGTATCCTTTGTGTGATTATGCTGCCGGCTGAATATGCCCGATTGGAGGTTTAAAATGAGAAAAAATATTGATTTTGTTATGAAAACAACAGGGTATCGCAGAGCACGAGGGCAATCTGTGAATATGTTGTTAAGTCGGGTTATTATTTTATTGCTTTGCCAGTCTATGACCGGCTTTACCGGAAGCATGACCGTTAATGCCGGAAATAATATTATGCTGGATGACAATACGGTAATAGAAAATGTAAACGGTGAATTAACGGCATATATTCCGCAGGGGCATCCGAGAATACCGCTTGTGCAGGGCGATGGGGATATAATCCAGGCACATATTCCCGAAAATGAGAGTATCGGTTATGCAAAGATAGATAATACCTTAATTAAATTTGTAAAAACAGAAGAAAAAGGGTTTGTTTTGCAATATGACGACCATTATGAATATGATTTCGGTCTTGATGGAAATGTAGAGTATACTTCTTCAAACCCCGATGTGGCGGTTTATGAAAACGGCGCGGTGGTGGTAAAGTCGATTTCCGATGAAGCGGTTACGATTACCGCGTCAAACGGGATCGAAAGCCGTGAGCTTGTGATAGATAAAACAGTGAAAGCGCCTATCAATGTTATGCTCGTTATAGGGCAATCCAATTCTGAGGGCGCGCAGGGCGATTCGACTGTTTCCGACAAGCCAAAGGCAGGCGTTGCATACACCTACTGCGGAAAATGGCATGGAAGCGAAGCAAGTGAATTTGTAACGGAAATGTCGGCATTGTATAAGGATAAATACGAGGCGGACGGAGGCCCTGCGAACGGATTTGCTTTTAAAAACATGTATAATGATTATGTATGCAGTTATGTTCACACAAAAAGCAAGGATGAGCTTGATCAAATGCCATGGGATGAGCGTATAGAAAAAGCGGCGGAGCATGAAAATAAAATAATCGATTTGTCGGAGGGCTGGAAGGGATTCCCCGCGGCATATACAAAGGAATATTATGAACAAACAGGAGAAAAATCTTTTGCAATACTGGCAGGTGTAGGCGGCTCGGCAATGTTTGAATGGTATCCCGAATACAATGACGGATTGGCAGGACCCGTGCTTTACGAAAATTGTATTCAAAAATATAATGACGCCATAAGGCTATTGGCTGAAAACGGAAATTACGAAATAAGATCCAAAGGCTATTTCTGGATTCAGGGCGAAGCTGATATTATGTGCTGGGCAAATTATGTTATGATCGGGAAAACCGATCCGGACTGCGGTGAAAGATCGGTGTATAAAGAACGTTTACTGAGCCTGCATAATCATTTGAAAGAAGAGCTGGGTATGGAATACGGCGCGCTTTTTATAATCAGATATACTTCTAACGGCCCCGACGACAATTATGTTGCATCAAAAAGATATTCATATCTCGCGCCTGTCAGGATCGCCCAGTTTGAATTGGCCGCGGAGCACGGCGATATTTATATTGCAACAGATCTATGCGAGCTTATTCCGAATTCAATGTCCGATAACGGATTTCATTATAATCAGAACGGATATAATCTGATAGGAAAAGATGCTGCCGATATTATGGAGAAAAGAAATGATCCCATGACCGACCAAAATGTTACGGATGTTTCTCTTTATATAGATTATTCAAATGTACAGTATGACAATAACAAGGTTATAGTGCTTGATCCCCAAAAGGGCATGACGGCAGATGACAGAAAAAAATATTCCATAGCGTTCAACATTGTACCGGGATGGGCGGAATGCGACAACTTTGCATTGGAATATGACAGGGAATCCGGACTTTTGATAGAAGACGGAACTATTTCAATCACAGAGGATTTTACCCAAACGTCTCTTACGGTTATTGCGGGGAACCTTACAAAAACATATACAATAAGAAATATGAACTGTACAAATAACCTTGAAGCCCGTTATGATGAAGAAAATAATTATATATATCTCAGCGGGGAAATAGGAAAAAACGCGGGAGCAAGCGTGGGTATAAGCGTTATTGATCCGTCAGACGGCAGCTGTATATATGCAGATCAAATAACTGCCGGTGAAAATAACCTGATAGATTATTTGATAAAGCTTGACAACGATATAGAAAATGTGTATGATTATAAAGTACATATAACGGTTCCTGATGCAAATTATTCCAATAATACCGGGTATGAGTTAAATATAGCGGCTTTGACGGATAAGGTCGACCTGAAGCTTTCGACAGTTATCAATAAGGATGCACAGCCGGATGATATGTACACATACAGCGCGTCCGTAACGTTGGACAGTGTATTTAAAGTACCTGTTGACGGTACGCTTATATTGGCTTATTACGATAAGGCTGGGAAATTGATGAGTATAGATCAAGAGTATGTATCGCTTAATGCGGAAAACGGATATGCTTGTACAAAAGAAAAAGGTGTATTGTATGATATGTATACCGCAAAGGCATTTTTTATTAACAGCTTAGATGAATTGGTACCTCTCACAGATAATGTGATGACCTTAAGAAGATAAAATTTGCAGCCGCCGTTTCGGCGGCTGTAACAGTAAAATATAATGAATGTGGTGAGAAATATGCATAATGAGTTGGAAAATCCCAAAATATTTTGCAAAAATACCCTGCCGCCGAGGAGTATTATTAAACCGGAGAATAAAATAACGGACTTGTGCGGAGAGTATAAATTCAGATATAACGGCGGCGAATGGGGGACAATAAATGTGCCGTCAATGTGGCAGTATCATGGTTATTCAATTCCGAGATATACCAATGTTGATTACCCTTTCCCGTTTAATCCGCCGTATATTTGTGTTGATAACCCTATAGGAGAATATGAAAGAAAGTTTATCCTCAAAAAGGTGAGCAATAAAGTTGTTCTGCATTTTGACGGTGTTGACAATGCCTTTTATGTTTATGTTAACGGCAAAGAGGCAGGCTTTGCGAAGGGAAGCAGAAACGCACATGAATTTGATATCACAGAGCTGGTCACCGAGGGTGAAAATACTCTTTATATCAAGGTGTATACTTATTCCGATGCAAGCTATCTTGAAGCACAGGATATGATGCTGGCAAGCGGGATATTCAGAGCTGTTTACTTGATTTGTACAGATGAGGTAAGCGTTTGGGATTACACAATAAAAACCACGATGTCTGCCATAGAGGTATCTGTTGATGTTGACCTAAAGGACGGCTGGACTTTAAAAATATCGGCAGATGATCAGCAGACCGATGAAAAAAAGCATATTTTCACGATAGACAAACCAAGGCTTTGGAATGCGGAGCAGCCGAATTTGTATACGGTAATAATTGAATTATTTTATAAAAATGAGTTACGGGAACGTCACATAAAAAAGGTTGGACTGCGTGAGGCGGAAATTTTGAATGGGATGTTATGTGTAAACAAAACCCCCATCAAATTGAAGGGGGTAAACAGGCACGAATATGTCCCTGATAACGGACGTGCAATTGATTATGAAACAACCAAAAAAGAACTTAAGCTTCTTAAAAAAAATCATGTAAACGCGATCCGCTGTTCACATTACCCGAATAATCCTTTTTTCTATGATTTATGCAATGAGATGGGATTTTATGTTATGGATGAAGCAGACCTTGAAACCCATGGGTGCGGAGTAACGGGTGATCAGGGATATTTGAGCAAGGACAATGACTGGCTTGATGCGTATTTGGACAGGGCACAGAGAATGTATGAACGGGACAAAAACGAAACATGTATTATTATCTGGTCGGTAGGAAATGAATGCGGAAACGGCGAAAATCTTGTAAAATGCGCGGAATACCTGAAAAGCAGACAAATAAAAAAACCGGTATTATATCCCCAGGACGACGGCCATATCCCCGTATTTACCGATTTCAGACAGTGCGGATACTGCAGTGTTTGGGTATTGGATCAAATGGAGCATGAAACGGGAATATTGAGTGATAAGCCTGTTATAATGACGGAATATGCCCACGCAATGGGAAACGGCCCGGGAGCGCTTTTTGAATATTGGGAAAAAATATATAAATATAAGACATTTGCGGGAGGGTTTGTTTGGGAATTTAAAAATCACGGTTTTTTAAAGGACGGCAAATTTCTTTACGGAGGCGATTTCGCGGAAGTAAATCATGCATACAATTTCAATCTTGACGGATTTGTTTTTTCAAACGGTACGCCAAAGCCGGCAATGAAAGAGCTTGCATATGTGTTCTCGCCTGTTTGGTGTGAGTATGAACATGGGATAAAGCTCACAAACACAAATGATTTTGCGGATATTGACGCGATAAAATGGGAGCTTGTTGAAGATTATAATGTCATTGAAGCGGGGATAAAAGAAATTGCGTTGCCGCCAAAGGGATGCACGACCTTAAACATAAGACCGAAAACCATAAAACCGGGCGCTGTATACAGAGTAAATATAATATATGAAGATACAGTCAAACAAATTGAACTGCCGTATTCTCTGCCAAAGGAGAAGTTTATAAAATCAAAATTTAACTATACTCTTTTTGAAAATAGGATAGTGGGCGATAATTTTGAGATAGAATTTAAAAACGGAATGCTGTCAAAATATACAATCGACAATAAAATATACATTGATCATCCCATGAAATTCAATTTTTACAGAAAACCTACCGACAATGACGGGATAAAAGGTAAAAGAGAGACCTTGACAAATGAATGGGATAAAGCCTTACTGAGATATTTTAATTTTTACGTGGAAAACCGGAGCGTTTGTGAAAAAGAAAATGAAGTGATTTTTAAATTTCAAGGTAAGATATTGCCGGAGGGCAAGTTTGCGGGATTTTTTGCCGAGACCGAATACAGGGTATATAAAGACGGAAGGATACTTGTCGCGATCAAGGCAGAGCCGTACGGAAACATGCCCGGAGTTCTTCCGGTGATCGGAGTTGTGTTTGAGATGCCGTATTTTGATGAAATTGAATGGTATGGAAGAGGAGAGCATGAAAATTATTCGGACAGAGCACAAGGCGCCGTTTATGGGTTGTACAAAAAAAATGTGTCTGATATGAGCGTGCGGTATGAGCGTCCCCAGGAAAACGGGAACAGGTGCGATACATATTTTGTAAATGCCGGAGGACTCAGCTTTACAGGCTGTGAAAAATTTGAATTTTCTGTTCATGATTACACTTTTGATGAGCTGATGGAGGCAAATCATATTGGAGAAATTAAAAAGTCAGACAAAAATTTTTTGTATATAAATTATAAGACGCGTGGTTTGGGAAGCGCTTCCTGCGGCCCCGGACCGGAGGACAAATATGAATTGAAGCCACATAGCTTTGTATTTGCTTTTCTTATAGGAAAGAAGGAGGAATTTAAAAATTTGGAGTATGACGTAAAAACACAAAAGCTTTCAAATGAATATTATCCGAAGGATATAGCACAGATAAAAGAAAATTTTGATTGCAGATAACAGAAAGGGAGAAAGTCATGGATAACAGACTATCGGAGAATTTGAAAAACGTTCAGCAAAATTATATTATACCTTTTTTATGGCTGCATGGCGTTGACGTCGGGAAGGTTATTAACGTAATTGACAAGATTTATGATTCGGGAATAAGATCGGTATGCCTGGAATCAAGACCTCATAAGGAATTTTGCCGTGACGGCTGGTGGCGCGACGTCGGAATAATACTGGAAGAATGTAAAAAAAGGGACATGAAAGTATGGATGCTTGATGATAAGCATTATCCGTCGGGCTCCGCGAATGATATTTTTCGCGAAAAATATAAGGATATGCAGGCATGGGGCATTTGTGAGAATCATATTGATGTATCCGGGCCTATTGAGGATGGCTGCGCAATGGCGGATTGCTGGAAAAAGAAAGAGGAGGATGAAATCGTTGCTGTTATTGCTTGTAAGCATATCCCAAACAGCAGCGGATATACCTCAGAAATTATTGACATTACTGATGGATTATATGAAGATATGGTATTTTTTGATCTTCCCGAGGGAAGCTGGAGAATTGTATTTTTAATAAAAACCAGGAGCGGGATATCAGATCATCATTTAGCTCATTGTGACAAATTGAATCCTATGACGACCAAGCTGTATATAGAGGAGGTATATCAAGCCCAGTATGATCATTTTAAAGAATATTTCGGCAATACATTTATGGGATTTTTTTCCGATGAGCCTGCTTTTGCAAATAATACCCAACGTTGGTCGCTTATAACAAAATTAGGGGAAGAGCTTGTTCATTATCCTTGGAGAGAAAATGTATTGGACAGACTGAAGATGAAATTCAAAGAGGACGCGATAAAATTTTTGCCGGGGTTATGGTTTGATATAGATGGGGTAACAGACAAAATAAGACTGGAATATATGAATATCATAACCGATGAATACAAAAAAAATTACTGTGACCAATTGGCGGATTGGTGTCATGAACACGGTGTGATGTATATAGGACATATTGTGGAGGACAATAACGCGCATGCCTGCACCGAAGGCTCTGCAGGTCATTTTTTCCGGGCAATGGACAGACAGGATATGTCAGGTGTGGATGTTGTTTTGCACCAGATAGTGCCGGGGCTGACCGAAACATCAAATGCAGGTCAGGTATGCTATAAAAGTATGGACAATGATTTTTTTCAATATTATCTTGCAAAACTCGGGTCTTCATTTGCACATATTGATCCATTGAAAAAAGGACGGGCGATGTGTGAAATATTTGGCGCGTACGGCTGGGCGGAGGGCAGCAGGATAATGAAATATCTTATTGATCACATGCTTGTAAGAGGTATAAATTATTATGTACCGCACGGTTTTTCTGACAAGCCCAATGATCCTGATTGCCCGCCGAATTTTTACGCTTGGGGAAAAAATCCGCAGTATAAGTATTTTAAAATTCTGATGGATTATATGAACAGAATGTGTCATCTCTTAAACGGCGGGAAGCATATTTCCACCTGTGCGTTGCTGTACGACGCGGAGGCACGCTGGACAACGCAAAACTTTCTGCCTCTTGAAAAATGCGCAAAGGTTTTGTATGACAACCTGTTTGATTATGATATTATTCCAATTGATTATCTCGATAAGTTTGATGCTGACGGATGTATAAACGGAGAAAAATATAACTGTCTGCTTGTCCCATATTATGATACGATAACGGAGGAGACTGTAAAAAAACTGAAAAATACCGGCGTAAGAGTAATAATGCTATCGGAAAACGATGTGGAGACAGGATTTGAAAATGTTAAGCTTCCCGATTTGATAAAGTATATGAGGGACAGTAAATATGAAGATGTAACATCGGATTATGAAGGCATTTATCTTCGTTATTATCATTACGTCAGGGATAATACACATTTTTATATGTTCAATAATGAGGATGCTCATAATACAATTAAAGCAAACGTTACACTCTCAGCCTTTGGAGGAGGGAAATACGCGGAGTATGATGCTCTTGAAAATAAGTGTGTTGTAAAAGAAAGCAGCTTGCCAACGGTCTCAATTGAGCTTGCGCCGTATAATGCAACGGTGCTCATATGCGCGGATACAGCTTTTGATAATATTGAAAAATTCAAGGATACCAAAATAACGGAAGAAAAAGTATTAACGCCTGTTTTTGATATAAGCCTGAAGAGAGAGACAGAAGATGAGTATTCATATTTTAAAACAACACAGGAGCTTTTCAATATAACAGGAAGAGAAGGGCTTGTACATTTTTCGGGATCTATAAAATATGAATGTTTATTTGATTTAAAAAGTGAAGGGAATTATATTCTTGATCTGGGCTATGTCGGAGAGATAGCACAGCTGTCTGTAAACGGAAAATACATAGGAGCAAGGGTTGTTCCAGACTATTCTTTTGACATAACGGATGCGGTTAAAATCGGTGAAAACAAGATAGAGCTTATTGTAACGAATCATAAGGGCTTCGAGGAAAGGGACACATATTCAAAGTATCTCCTTTTCGAGCCCTCGGGACTTTTAGGACCGGTCAAGATAAAAAAATACATATAGGAGAGTTTAAAATGGATAAGAAACTATGGTATAATAAAGAGGCTGATATTTGGGAAGAAGCGCTGCCGATAGGTAACGGACGTATCGGCGCTATGGTCTTTTCGGGTGCAATATCCGATAAATTCCAGATAAATGAGGATACGCTGTGGTCAGGATATCCGGGAATGGAAACAAGAAAACACAGTATGCGGGAAATATACGGAATAAGAAAGCTTGTAGAAGATAAGAAATATGCACAAGCGACAAACGAAACATCCGATATAATGCTTGGTATTCATTCCCAAGGGTATTTAAGCTACGGAAATCTGTTTGTTGATATCAATACGGATAAAAGCGATATAACAGATTACAGACGCGAGCTTGATATGGAAAACGCGACAGTCACGACTAAATTTAAGCTAAACGGCAGTACGGTTTGCAAACAAGCCTTTGTGTCACTTGCCGACGATGTCCTTGTTTTAAACATTAAGAGTGACGAGCCGCTTAATTATCACATTTATCAGGCTGTTGAACTCGAAAATAAAATATACTGTAAAAACGGGATTGTAACGTCTGAAGGAAGATGCCCTACCGACGTTTCTCAGTACACACAAACCATTGAATATGATGAAAATAAAGAAAGTATTCATTTTTGTTCAAGAATAAAAATTATTACAGACGATACACAGTATGGAGGCGGCAATTCGCTTTGGGTTGATAAAACACAGGGCATTACAATAATCTTTTCTATAAAAACGAGCTTTAACGGTTATAATAAAATGCCTGTTTCGCAAGGGAAGGAGTATATAAAGTCCAGTCTTGATACTTTGGAAAATGCGGCAAAATATTCTTTTGATGAGCTAAAGAAAAGGCACACTGCGGAATATAAAAAATATTTTGACAGGGCCCGGATAAGGATTGACGGAGAAAATTTTGATAATATACCGACAGATGAAAGAATAAAAAATGCGGCAAACGGAACTGTTGACAACGGACTGATAACATTATTGTTTGATTTTTCACGTTATCTCACGATCAGTTCATCAATGCCGGGCACTCAGCCCTCAAATCTGCAGGGAATATGGAATTATAAAATGATCGCGCCGTGGCATTCAAATTATACCATGAATATCAACACCCAAATGAATTATTGGCCGACGGAAACCTGTAATTTATCGGAATGTCATATGCCGCTTATGCAGATGCTGAAGGAATTTTGTGAAAAAGGAAATAACTTCGGGCTAAGAGGCTGGTCGTCATGGCATAACAGCGATATCTGGAGATTTAATTATGAAGCAACCAAGGGTGTTTTGTGGGGATTCTGGCAGATGGGAGGCTTTTGGAGTGTCAGACATATATGGGAGCATTATCTGCACACAAAAGACAAGGAGTTTTTAAGAGAATATTATCCTGTAATGACCGGCGCCGCCGAATTTTTAGAGGACTGGATGTATGAGGATGAAAACGGTAAGCTTATAACTTGTCCTTCAACTTCACCGGAAAATAGATTTATATATGACGGAGAATTATGTGCCGTATGTAAGGGCAGCGCGATGGATATGTCGATCATTCATGATTTGTTTGACAAGACGGCAAAGGCAGCAGACATTCTCGGAGAGGATTCAAAGCATTTAAAAGAGATAATCTCAAAACTGGCGCCTGTTAAAATAGGAAAAGACGGACGTATTTTGGAGTGGGGAGAAGAGTTTGAAGAAAGTGAGCCCGGACACCGCCATATATCGCATATATATGGATTCCACCCGGCAGATATATTTACAGATGAAAAATATACCAACGCGGTAAGGGAAGTTTTGAGAGTAAGACTTGAAAACGGCGGCGGCCATACCGGATGGTCAAATGCATGGATCAGTGTTGTTTATGCAAGATTAAAAGAGGGCGAAAAGGTTATGGAGCATATAAGAAACATGTTTAAAAAATCAATTTATCCAAATATGTTCGACGCACATCCGCCGTTTCAGATCGACGGTAATTTCGGGATAGGGGCGGCAATATGTGAAGCGCTCATGCAGAGCCATAAGGGAGATGTAGAATTAATCCCCGCCATTCCAAAGGAATGGAAAAGCGGCGAGGTAAGAGGTTTTGTGACAAGAACCGGCGAAATCATAGATTTTAAATGGGAAAACAATAAGGCGCAAATATTAAAAAGAGAAGCATACAAATAAAGAATTTTCCGAAACAAGGAGAAATTACAATGAAGTCAGGCAGGTATATCATAAAAGACAGGAAGCCGGCAAAAAACTGGGAGGATGGTTTTTTTTCCGGAAACGGAACGGTGGGAGCAATAGTTTTTTGCAGGCTCCGTGAGGAGAAAATAATATTTAACCACGAAGAATTGTTTTTAAGAACAAACAAGCTGAGAAGCTTTCCCGATATGAGCGATGTGTTTAAAGAGGTCAGGAAAATGGTTAAGGAAAATAAAGGGCCTGAAGCTGCTGAGTTGTTTTATAACAAGGCAAAGGAAAGGGGTATGGACAATACCTTCATAAAAGACGAAACTCTATACCCTGACAGCTTTTTTCCCGCGTTTGAATTAAATATTGCGTATGATGCAAAAGCTTCTGACTATGAACGATACTTAAATACATATAACGGTGAAATCGTTATGTCATGCAGTGATAATGATAAGAAGATCATACAGAGAGTTTTTACATCGATAGTTGATAATGCGGTATGTATAAGCCTTACCGGAGGGAAAAACCATAAAATCAACATATCGCTGCCGGTGGCACAAGACAATTTTGAAAAGGAACTGCTTGATAAGTGTATAATTTCTGAAAATATTTCCTTTGAAAATAACGTTCTCTTATATGATATTATAATGAATGAGGGAAGATATCAGGGAAGGATAGAGATCAGATCGGACGGGGATGTCGGTTTTTCTGATAATAAAATACAAATATCAAACGCTGATGTTCTTGAACTGTTTGTAACAATAGGAATAGATAAAAATGCCGAAATTATTGATTTTTCGGACTATAATGCAATGTTTGATGAAAATATAAAATTTTATCATAAGGATTTTTTCAGCTCAGAGATAATTTTTTCTTCCGGTGCAAAGGATTCGGAGTATACACAAGACCTGTTTTCAGACCTGGATGATCCGGATTCCAAGACAGCGCTGATGCAAAAGCTTTATTATATGGGCAGATACTTGGCTGTAAGCAGTTTCGGTAAAATACCGCCGAACTCACAGGGATTGTGGAACGCAAGGGTGAACGGAAGGACGTTTTGCGATTATGTTACCAATATTGAGTTTGAAATGGCGATCTGGTGTGTGTTGGGCGGGAATTTTATCGATAAAGCAAACTCTGTTTTTAATTTTATTGAAAGATATATGGGGGATTTTGAGGAAAATGCAAAAAAGATTTTCGGAATGAAAGGGATCGTGATCACTTCACGAATGACTGATTCGGGGCTGCTTTTTCATTTCGGCCCGGGTTATGCACATGAATTTTGGATCGCAGCGGCAGCATGGATCGCATTGTTTTACTATGAATATTGGCAGTATACAAAGGACATGGACTTCCTTAGGACCAAAGCGCTGCCTTTTATGCAAAAAGCGGCGGATTTTTATTGTGATTATGTTGATAAAAACGGGGAGGTGATACCATCGGTATCACCTGAAAATTCGCCGTATGAAAAAATTTTCTGTATGGCGGGAAAAAATTCGGTGATGGATATTTCATCGATAAGAGAGTTGTTTAAAAATCTTGAAAGGGTCTGCAGGATATTAAAGGTTGAAAACAAACATAAAATAATTTTATGTGATTATTTTTATGAAGAAGACGGAAGCCTTAAGGAGTGGGCGGATGAAAATGCGTGCACAGCATACGCGCACAGACATATATCCCACCTTTATCCGATTATGTATGGAAATGAAGCAAAGAACGATAATAAGCTGAAGCGGGGTATTGCGGCAGCAATTGATAAAAGAATTGAAAATGGTTTTTTTACGGAAGATAATGGTACATGCGGCTGGAGTGTTATGCAGCTTCTAAACGCATACATAAGACTCGGCGACAAGGACGGCGTCAGAAGATCCCTTGATTTCCTTTTATCGCATTACATAAATAAAAATTTAACGGCTTGTTTGAATTACAGTACAACGGTTTTCCAGATAGATGTAAATTTGGGCTATTTAAATGCTGTTTATGAAATGTTAGTTGATACGGAAGAAGACAAATTAATGCTTTTAAGATGCGTCAGTGAAGAATTGAATTCGGGAAAAGCATTTAATATTCCGCTGAAAAATAAAAAAATAATAAAAAAGCTTATATGGAATGAAAAAAATATAGAGGTTGATATTTTTTCCGAAGATGCGGGAAATTTGACGGTAATTTCGGAAAATGACGTAAAATATTTAAAATTTACAGGCAATCAGTCAATAAAAACGATCATGAACAGATAAAGTACGGGTAGTTGTTGTTTGAAAATATTTTGTGATGTTCTTTGCCGGTTACAACGCCGGCTATGCCTGCGCTTTGTTCCCGTTGAATAACAGGATACGCCCTTATTGAAATTTTTTAAAAAAAATGAATGGATTTATATTTTTCAATCGTATTATAAGTGAAACCAATAAAAACATAAAACGGAGGAATTTATATGAAAAAAACAGTATTGGGTATTTTAGTTATGGCTGCGGTTATTACGGTGGGTACGATCGGAAATTATGCCTCAGCGAGGTCACATGGCAGAATGTATTCAAATGTTAGTAATAACGCCGTGTGTCATAATTACTGTATTTCGGGAAATTGTTTAAGATCAAGTGGCCTGAATGAATACAATTACTGCGGAAATTGCGGCGTATGGGGAAATTGTTCGGGATTTGCCGATGAAAACGGTGATGGAATATGTGACAACTACAGCAATTATGTACATTCCCGTAACGGTATGGGAAGACACATGTGCCATTAATACATTATGATAGGATATTTTGATGAGAAGCGAAGAAGAGGTAAACAGGGCAATAGAGCAATATTCGGATATGATAAAACGAATATGTTTTATACATTTAAAAAATCAATCTGATACTGAGGACATATTTCAAACTGTGTTTATGAAGTATGCCCTTAGCTCCGTTGTATTTAAGAATGAGGAACATAAAAAGGCATGGTTTATCCGTGTTACGGTAAATGCGTGCAAGGATCTTTTAAAAAGTTTTTTCCGCAGACATACCGTATCGCTTGATGAAGCGGTGCAGCAGGCAGGAATTATTTCAGATACATACGGCGACGTGTACAAAACAGTACTCAAGTTACCTGAAAAATACAGAAAAGTAATATATTTACATTATTATGAAGGATATACTGCACCGCAAATAGGCAAGATTTTGGGTAAAAACGTAAATACTGTTTATACAACAATGACAAGGGCAAGAGATATATTGAAAAAAGAATTGGGGTGTGACTATGATGGATAATAAAATCAAAGATGCATTCCTTGAAATATATGCAGATGAGCAGCAAAAAGAGAAAACAAAAAATTTTATAAGAGAGAACATATATAAAAAGATGTATGAAAAGCAGCATACATTCAGAAGAAAATATGTATATTCCTTTGCGGTATGTTTTATATTGTGTATTATGTTTGGCGGATATCATTTATATTTTACACCCACGACCGTTATAAGCATTGATGTCAATCCGTCTGTTGAACTTGATATTAACAGATACAATAAAGTGATCGGAATCAATGGATACAATGAAGACGGGATGGAATTTATAAAAACCTTAGATGTAATGTATATGAATTATAATAAAGCGATTGATGAAATAATGATGAGTGAAACTATAAAAAATTGCTTGTCAAATAATGAGATATTGTCTGTTGCCGTAGTGAAAACCGATGATGACCAAGGAGAATCGATTTTGCAGTATGTAAAAAATTGTACACAAGGGCAGCAAAATATACATTGTTACGGGGTAACGTCTGAAGAAATGTATTGTGCTCATTCTTTAGGACTTTCATGCGGGAAATATAAAGCATATTTAGAACTTCAGACATTAAATCCGGAAATCACACCAGAGGAGATCGGTCAGATGACAATGAGGGAAATAAAAGATATGATCGATGAGCATCACTCGGAAGATGTACATTCAGAAAACGGACATTCAGAAAAGGGGCACAAAAAAGCAAAAGGAAGACATGAATAAATCAAATGACCTAAGCAAAGCTGTCCCCCGCCGCTTGACGGCGGCGGGGGACATATTTGTAGATCCTGCGCTGATTACAGCGCTGTATAGCTGCGCTTTGTCATCGTTTTATGACGGGACAAAGCCTTTATTGAACACAGAGGAAGACAGATGTCTATGCCTCTGTTTTTTTATGTCAGGATAGCCTCTGCATTGATAATTAAATTCACATAATCCCCGTATTTGGCATATTATGTTAATAAAGATATTGTATATAATATCTTTATAAGCATATACAGAATGAAATTTTCTGTCGGATCGTAATATATGAGGTATATTGTATATCTATGGTTTAATGTACACACTGTACAATTTTTTTCAAAAAAACATACAACATACTTTTTATTTTTAATGACTTGTGCTGCCGATAGATGGCGGCGGAACGGAGGTAATTATGGAAGATTCAAAAAATCATGCTCACTGCCCGATAAACAGCTGCGGATGTGTGGGTTACGCTTATGTACCCATTCAATTCCTAAATGAAGTATACAGTGTTGAAGATGCATTGAAAAACGGTACTGTTTTTCCGGAGCTTAATTTAAGTATTGATGAATATGGATATGTATGCAAGGGAATGGGGGGAGATGTCAATGGATAATAAACAAGCGCAGGCATTAAACAAATTACAGTCATATAATTTTGCCGCTTACGATTTATTACTGTATCTAGACACTCATCCCGATGATAAGCCGGCTTTTAATATGTTTAAGGAGCTTGTTGCAAAATTTAAAGAACTGAAAGCGGCATATCAGAAATCGTATGGCCCTCTCACAGCTTATGACTCTGCAATGAGCAGTTCGTTTGACTGGATCAATTCACCATGGCCATGGGAAAAGGAGGCTAATTATTAATGTTTAGTTATAATAAATTTTTGGAATATCCAATTAAAATCAAAAAAACAGATCCCCGGCTTGCTAATGTTATCATTACACAATACGGCGGTCCGAACGGTGAATTGGGTGCATCATTAAGATACTTGTCACAAAGATATATGATGCCTGATGATATTACAAAAGGCTTACTTACCGATATAGGTACCGAAGAACTCGGCCATCTTGAAATGATAGGAACATTGGTTACACAGTTATCCGGCGGCGTACCGCCCGAAGAATGGCTCAAAATGGGAAGCGCCGAATATTATGCCGACAACGGCGTAAGTGTTTTCCCGCAGAACGCACAGGGCACACCTTTCAGTGCCGCATCTATTGCAGTTACGGGTGATCCCCTGACAAATCTTTATGAAAATATGGCGGCAGAACAAAAAGCAAGAGCTGTATATGACAATATTTTACGTTTGTCCGATGACGTTGATGTAAATAATGTGATAAAGTTTTTGAGAGAACGTGAAATTGTTCATTTCCAAAGATTCGGTGAAGCGAAACGGAAACTTACAAGTAGGAAAAAAGCCCATAGTTTACGCTGTTTTGCAGCACCAATAAAATACAAGAGTTATGATATTGAGCTATAAAAGGTATTGCTTTAACTGCAATGCCTTTTTTCTTATGACAAATTTTATGCGAAAGGATTTTCATAAATGAACAGGAAAAAATCAAAACAGCTATGCCCGACCTGCAAGACCGGGCAGGACACATATTTACTGGACAGCCGCAACCCGTTTTGTCCGCACTTACATTGCTATAACGGAAAAACCTGTACGGCATATGTGCCGCTTGAAAATACAGACGGAGGAAATGACAATGATAGCCGCAATAATTAGCTTTATTGCCGGGAGCGTTTTCGGCATAACGATTATGTACGCCTGCATAGCCGCAGGACGCGCGGACAGAGAAAATAATGCAGAGTAAAAGCGTTGAGATGTAACAGTCTTGACGCTTTTTTCATTTCATCGAAAGGAGGATTTTTGTATGGCAGTTTTCAGAATAGACAAAACCCGCGACTATACCGTGATGAGCAACCACCATTTACGCAATACCGCGCTGTCGCTAAAGGCAAAGGGGCTTTTGTCCCTTATGCTGTCCCTGCCGGATAGCTGGGACTACACCACAAAGGGGTTAGCCGCTATTTGCAAAGACGGAATAGACAGCATATGCAGCACAATCAAGGAGCTTGAACAGCATGGATATATTATCCGAGAGCGCGTCCGAAACGATAAAGGACAGCTTACAACGATTGAATATACCATTTTGGAGCAGCCTGAAACGGTTTCGCCTGAACAGGAAAAACCTAAACGGGAAAATCCAGTCTTGGATAACCCTGTATTGGATAATCCTGAACAGGGTTTCCCTAAACAGGAAAACCCCGCGCAATTAAATACTAATATATCAAATACTAAAAAATCAAGTACGAATGTATCAAATACTTATCCTATCAAATCTTATCAAAAAGAGGAATCGCCTGCACAATGTGGCGGAGATACGATAGGATATGATGAGATGAGCGCACACCGGGATTTCATCAAAGAGAATATCGAATATGACATATTGGCGGTCAAGCTGAAACAGGACATTTCCATGCTCGATGAAATTGTCGATCTCCTGACCGAAACGGTATGCACAAAAAAGGACAGCTTAATCATTGCCGGGGACGTTTACCCTGCGGCGGTTGTGAAATCAAAACTGCTGAAGCTGGACGCCGGGCATATTGAGTATGTTATTGACTGTATGAAGTCCAACACCACGGAGGTGCGCAATATCAAAAAGTATTTGCTTGCGGCGCTGTTTAACGCGCCCTCTACAATGGACAGCTACTATACCGCGCGGGTGAACCATGATTTATACGGCCATGAATAAATCCACATACAAAAAATACAGGCCGCCCTAACAGGCGGTATTTGATTAAAAAGCGCTTTTTGAAAAATGAATTTTACAAGGAGGAATTTATCAAATGAGAATAAAAATGAAATCCGTCATATCTGCGCTTCTTGCATCGGTTATGCTGATCGGAACCATTCCGGCCGTAACCTACGCCGCGCAGGTAAACGAATACACCGATCCTGCGGATAACTGGCTGAAAGCAAACGGCAGGACGAACGAGCTGGATATGAACGCCACAACCACTTACGAGACGGGCTATTGTACCGTATGCCAGCGGGACACGCTGGGCCTTACCTACCGCGTGCCGGAATATACCCGGTCGGGCGAAACAGCCTTAAACCGCGGCGTCAAATATTCCGACGGTACTTTAATCGACGGCGAAGGCACGGGTAATTTAGACGACGGTACGCCGGGTGTTGACGCATTTTTCACCGGGTATCATTGGAGTGCGACACGTTCATAAGTGAAAAGCTTATGCACTAAACAAAGAACGTAACAGTTTCAGTTTAGGAGAACTGATAATCCGACAGGTGGAATGATAGGGTAACGCCTTGAAACGCCGCCTTAAT
>CALXWJ010000087.1 GCA_944392335.1 uncultured Clostridia bacterium | reverse complement strand
TTATTTCAGCAGACTTTATCAATGCGAACTATGTAAAATCTTCGATTTTACATGAAAAATTTTGACAATAGTCATAATTTTTTTAAATGCGATTGAAAATCGCATTTATTCAGTGAGCATTATATATGCCGTTTTGAAAACGGTACAACCCCTGTGAACAGACAAAAATTATATTTTTACTATTCTGCAGGGTTTATCGTACATTTTACAAAAATCTATGGTATGCTTTGTCCCTTTTGATTTTCCGTCCCAAAAGCAGATAGCGGCGTCAACCTCCCGCACGATTTTTTCGTTGTTCTTAGGGCCTGCCGATTTGCCGTCCGCATCCCAATCAGGTTTATATATAACCAATTCAAGTCCCATTTCTTTTGCAAACCGTTCCCCAAGGCTGTCGGCACCGTTACCGCCGCCGGAATATATAACCACATCAGGCAATTTATCTTTCAGATAGAATAAACATTTTTCTTTTAACAGGTTATAGTCAAAAAAGTTTCTGCACCCACATATTCGTACTTTAAACATAAATATTAGCACTTCCTTTTGTTCAACTCTATAACATTTCATATAATACAATGTCCATACTTCCCAACTGCTATTTTTAATAAATTAATCCGGTTATTATTAAATATTGTACTCTATTTATAGATAATTGTCAATAGTTATAGTATAGATTATAATAACACTATATTTAATAACATATAAGGATTAAAGCCATGATTAATTATGATCCATTTTATAAAACTTTAAAAGCCAAAAATTTATCAACCTATAAACTTATAAAGACATACAATGTCAGCAGAAGTTTATTGGATAGATTAAAGCATAATAAACCAATAACAACCGTTACCATTAACGATTTATGCGAAATACTTGATTGCAATGTTGAAGATATTGTTAAATACGTAAAAGAATAATCTCTTATTTTAACCAATAAAGAGATTATTTTTTATACCATTTTATTTATTTCAAAATAAAAATTACCTGTTAAAAGTACACTCCTTATATATTTATGTAATTATAAGCAAATAGAAATAAAAAATTAAAACTTATGTTAGCATTACTTAAATTCCTTAAGTGTTTCAATACTCTTTAATACAAGCTGCTTTTGTTTGGACTCAAAATCCTGTGTCAATGATTTGACCTGTTCAATAAAATATACGTCGCTTGCCTCATTGCGTAAATCAGCAAATATAAGATAATCAACAGACACTCCCAAAACATTGGCTATTTTAACAACAGTTTCAAGAGAAGGTTTTCCCTTTGCTCTTTCGATCTGACCTATAAAGGTTGTGGAAACGCCCAATTTCTCAGCTAATTGTTCAAGAGTATAATTTTTATTCTTTCTTTGTTCCCTTATCTTTTCACCCAATAGCTTATAGTTCAAAACATTAACACCTGCCTTTATTCATATTTTACTATTACACAAGTAAATTTAACAGAATGTAATATCTTAAAATATTAACTATTATCTGTATTTAGGCAAAAAAATATAAATTTTTTCAAAAAATACACATAAAAATCCGTATCCCTGCAAAGGCAAGTCATCAGCCCATACAAGGATACGAATTTTTAAGCATTTTTAAAGTAATTAAAAGAGAGAGCTTATACCTCCCACCGAAAATCCGAAATGAAACCCGCCGCCTTAGCGGCAAGGGCATCGGCGGCTTGGTTATACGACAATTTATCTTTCCTCTCGGAAATATGGGAGTCCCAAAGCCTCCGGAGGTTGATTCTCTTTTTTATTTCTTGCACTTGTAAGAATCAGAACAATTATAGTTACAACATACGGAAGCATATTAAATATCGCAAGTGCCGCTCTTCCCAATCCCGGAATATACGCATATGCTATATACAATCCTCCGAATATTATAGAACCTATTATTCCTATATTCGGTTTCCAGAGTGCAAATATAACAAGGGCTATAGCAAGCCAGCCTCTGTCACCGAAGCCGCCGTTTGTCCACGATCCGCCGGTATAGTCCATAATAAAGTAAAATCCGCCAAGTCCTGCAATCGCGCCGCCGATAACCGTTGCAAGATACTTATACTTTGTTACATTAATTCCTGCGGCGTCTGCCGTTGCGGGATTCTCTCCCACCGCACGAAGATGCAGGCCTGCACGAGTTCGTTTCAAAAACCATGCACATATTAAAGCAATAATTATCGCTGCATATACCAAAAATCCATATGAGAAAAATATTGTTCCTATCGCACCCAAATCATCGGCAAAAGGAAGGGTTGTTTTAAAATAATCCGCTGTGGTTTTAACGGAAATATTTCCGCCTTCACCGAATATCTTTGTAAGTGATCCG
Organism: uncultured Clostridia bacterium; assembly: GCA_944392335.1. Lineage (GTDB taxonomy): Bacteria > Bacillota > Clostridia > UBA1381 > UBA1381 > RGIG1988. The sequence goes on along the minus strand of CALXWJ010000087.1, from coordinate 50,502 downwards.
CCGAAGAAATCTCCGAATCCAACACCGAAGGTGGTAAGAGCAAGTCCCGTAACATTCTGATTTGCTCTTAAGGAAATTGTAAGGAAGCTGTAAATCAGTGCCAGCAAAGCAGAACCGATTATTGCCGCCAGCAACGGAATTATAATGCACAATGCAGGGTGTGGTACCTCAACCGATTGCTCATATATATACGCACCGATTATTCCCGCGCTTCCGCCCATATACATAATACCCGGAATACCCAGGTTCAGATTTCCCGATTTTTCGGTAAGAATTTCGCCCGTTGATCCGAAAAGCAGAGGTATTCCCTGAACAATAGCTTTATTTATAATTGTTGCAAACATATTATTTTACCCCCTCTTTTATATTGGCACGAAAATGTATTTTATATCTTACAAAAAACTCACTGCCGATAATAAAGAACAGGATTATACCCGTTAAAATATCAGAAACGCTTTCATTAAGCTGAAAAGCTGTGGCAATCTCTCCCGCGCCCCTTTCAAGGAATACAATAAGGAATGAAGCTAAAACCATAATAAATGGATTGAATTTTGCAAGCCATGATACCATTATTGCGGTAAATCCCATTCCGCCCACCGTACTTGTATTTATTGTGTGGTTTGTACCCGATACAAGCAGCAGTCCGGCGACGCCGCAAAGCGCGCCCGACAATGCCATTGTCCTTAAAATGACTTTCTTGACGTTGATCCCTATGTATCTTGCCGTATTCTGACTTTCACCCACAACCGATATCTCATATCCGTGTTTGCTGTATTTTAAATAAACGTACATTGCAATTGTCAGAAGAGCTACAATAATTATATTCAGTAAATATTTTTGTCCGAATATCGACGGGAACCAGCCGCTCATCGTTGATTGGTTGATAATACCCACATTATTTGAATTTTTAGGGTTTTCCCAAAACACAATACAAAACGATACCAGCTGTGTTGCAACATAATTCATCATAAGAGTAAACAAGGTTTCGTTCGTATTGAATTTTGCCTTAAATATTGCCGGGATCAAACCCCATATCATACCGGCAAAAATACTTGCGGCTGCCATGATCGGGATCAATAATATATTGGGCAGCTTATTGCCGAGATATATCATAAGCGCCGCCGACGCGAGCCCTCCGATCAACGATTGCCCCTCCGCGCCTATATTCCAGAACTTCATTTTAAATGCCGGGGTGACCGCAAGAGATATACAAAGCAGCATTGCAAGCCTTTGAAGCGTATTCCATACCTTTCTTGAAGTACCGAAAGTGCCGCTTATCATGGATGAATAAACCTTTATCGGATCATAGCCGGTAAGCAAAACGATAACAAACGCACAAATTATTAGTGCAATTACAATAGCGATCAATCTTACCGCCCATGATTTATACCATATAAGATCGTCACGCTTAACGACCTGAAATATGGGTTCATGTACGTGAGTATGAGTTTCGTTATTCTTCATCATGTTCAACCTCCCGTGATTTTGTCATAAGTAATCCGATTTGTTCTTTTGTTGCTTTTCTCGCGTCAACTATACCGCTGATCTTTCCTCCGCTCAAAACCATTATACGGTCACAAAGCTCCAGCAAAACATCAAGATCCTCGCCGACATATATCACCGCAACACCGTTTTCTTTCTGCTGATTTAAAAGATTATAAATTGTATATGAAGAATTTATATCCAAGCCTCTTACCGGATATGCCGCCATCAAAACGGACGGAGAAGCGGCAATTTCACGACCAACCAATACCTTTTGAACATTTCCGCCGGACAATCTCCTCACCGGGGTGTTTGCATTCGGTGTAACGACCTCGAGCTGTTTTATGATTTCTTCGGCAAGGTCCTTCGGCGCCTTTCTTTCCAGAAAAATCGATTTACCTTTTCTGTAGCTTCTTAACATCATATTATCAACAATATCCATATTGCCTACAAGCCCCATGCCAAGCCTGTCCTCCGGGACGAAGGATAAACGCACTCCCAGCTCCCTGATCTCCAACGGGGTTTTGTCCCGTAGATTTTCCGTTTCACCTGTTTTTGGATTTTCGTATACGATCCTGCCGCTTGTTAAATGCTGAAGCCCTGCAATGGATTCTAAAAGCTCTCTCTGTCCGCTGCCGGCAATTCCCGCTATACCTAAAATTTCCCCCGAGCGCGCGGTAAAAGAAATATCGTTCAGCAAGGGTACACCTTCACGATTAATACAGTTTATATGCTCTACCTTTAATCTGTCCACAGAATTTTTCGGTTCGCTTCTTTTAATATTTAAAGATATCTTTTTACCCACCATCATTTCAGTAAGCTGATTTTCATTCGTCTCTGCGGTATTTACTGTACCTATGCACTCGCCCTTTCTTAATACCGATACCCTGTCCGATAATGATAAGACCTCATGCAGCTTATGTGTGATTATTATTATGGCTTTTCCGTCATCACGCATACGGCGGAGTATGTTAAAAAGCTTTTTTGTTTCCTGCGGCGTCAAAACTGCCGTAGGCTCGTCAAGTATAAGGATATCGGCCCCTCGATATAATACCCTGATAATTTCGACAGTCTGCTTTTCAGATACCGACATCTCATAGACCTTTTTCATCGGATCGATCGCAAAGCCGTATTTTTCACCTATCTCCTTTACCTTTTTCGCCGCGGATTTTATATCATATTTTTTTTCATCCTCAAGTCCGAGAATTATATTTTCCGCCGCCGTAAATATGTCGACAAGCTTAAAATGCTGATGTATCATTCCGATCTTATATTTGAACGCATCTTTTGGTGAAGCTATAACCACTTCCTCACCGTTTACAAAAATTTGCCCTTCATCCGGAAAATATATACCCGATATCATATTCATAAGGGTTGTTTTCCCGCTTCCGTTTTCACCGAGAACGGACAAAATTTCCCCTTTATAAACCGTCAGGCATACATCCTTGTTTGCAACAACGCTTCCAAAACTTTTTGAAATGTTTTTTAGTTCTATTGCCGCAGTTTTCTCCACCAAAAACCCCTCCAGCCAAAAATATATTTTATTCTTCCAATATTTCTTTTCTCAGAAAATGGGATTTTACACCGAATATCCCATTTTCTGAGAAAGCAAGCAAAAGTCAGGAACATTTTGTTTCTGACTTTTGAAAAAATCTTAATAAGATTTAAAATACGCTTGCTTTACCGCAGTATGAAGATCAATCATGTCTATGAAAATATCTTTCATGATTATTTTGTTGTAATTCCGTCGATATCCAAATCAAAATATGGAGCAGAACGCATTTCCGATTCATGGAAATATCCGTCGGATATAACCTGAGTATCAGGTGTGAAATCAGGGTCTGTATCAACATCTGCCATGTATTCCGTCAAATGCTCACCGTTTACCGTGAATGTTGATGTATCAAATACCTTGATTTCGCCCGAAATCAATTTAGCCTTAACTTCATCAAGCTTTTCTTGTGTGCCTTCAGCAGCTACAGCTTCATTCAATCCAAGAATTTGTACTACATCGTCTTTAAGTCCGCCGCAGTAATCCTGTGTGATCGGTGTTCCATCCATTGTAGCCTTTATAATATGCTCAAAATACGGTTCCCAATTAATTTTTGAAGATATCAAAGCCGTATTCGGTCCCCATGATCTTGTATCCAGGTTATAAGCAACGTTAGGAACCCCTGCTTCTTCACAAGCCTTTGGCGCTCCCTCTGAATCCGCATGCTGGCTTATAAGAACGCATCCGTCTGCTATCAATGCATTGGCTGTTTCTTTTTCGGCAGCTATATCAAACCAAGAATTAGTGTATTTAACATCCATTGTGACGTCCGGGCACATTGAACGGGCGCCTAAGAAAAATGATGTCAAGCCTGATTTAACCTCTGCATAAGGGAATGCACCGACATAACCCATCTTAGGCTCGGTGATCTCACCGTTTGCAAGCATTTCATTAAGCTTAAGACCAGCGGCAACACCGGCTAAATAACGGCCTTCATAAATTGATGCAAAAGCGTTATAGTAATTTGACAAGCCTTCGGTATGCGCCTTTGTACCTGTTGCGTGACAGAAGGTAACCTCAGGGAATTCTTTTGCGGCCTGGATCATAAAATCTTCATGACCAAAGCTGTCTGCAAATACCAAATCGCATCCCGCATCTGCCAATTCGGCAGCGGCATTATAGCACTCTTCGCCCTCCGGAATGTTTGTCTTAAACATTACCTGATCGCTTGTTAATCCCAAAGCTTCCGTAGCTGCAGTCGCTGCATCTATGAAATTCTTATCATAAGTTGAGTTTTCATCATGCAAAAAGATAAACCCGACTTTTATGTCAGAACTTGATGCACCTTCATTGGTTGTTTCTTCTTCATTATTTCCGCATGCCGTAACCGAAAGCAGCATTCCGGCAGCACAAAGTAATGCAAGTAATTTTTTCATTACCGTTTCCTCCTCGCCTTTTTGGCAAAATTTTAAAAATATTTATGTAAATTAAATTTACATCAGTATAAATTAATGTTAACACAGATTTTATTCTTTACAGCCTGTATTATACGCACCCGCGTTTTTACGGATTTCTGAAACATCACAGCCGTATAATCGTCCTATATATGTTACAACAAAAAATTATTTGCGTTTTGCATGTTCATATTCTCTTAACATCAACAAGGGAAGTATATCACAGTTTATACAGAAAGTCAAACAAAATATTAAATCACTCTGCATTTTTTTACAAAAAAAACAAAATTAACATTAATTTAACAATTTAACATGAAATTTAGTTTCTGAATACGATCCCGTTTTCCGTACTCATCTCATCTATAATTGCGAGCGATTCCACACGTATACCTTTCTTCCTTATTTCACGTCCTCCGACCTGAAAACCCTTTTCAATAACGATCCCCGCTCCCTGCAACACCGCTCCCGCCTGATTGATAAGATCCGCAAGCCCCAGCAAAGCACAGCCGTTTGCCAAAAAATCATCGATTATCAATATTTTATCGTCAGGCTTTAAAAAATCCTTTGAAACCATTACATCATATATCCTTCCATGCGTAAAGGATTTAACTTTTGAGGTATAAACATCTCCGGCAATATTTTTTGTTTTGCTCTTTTTCGCAAATACGACAGGAACATCAAAATACTGCGCCGTAACGCATGCAATCCCTATTCCCGATGCTTCCACCGTAAGTATCTTATTGATCTCGGTATCACAAAACAGTCTTTTAAATTCCTTCCCGATCTCGTTAAATAATTTTATATCCATTTGATGATTTAAAAAACTATCCACCTTTAAAACATTTCCTTCACGTACAATACCGTCTTTTCTGATTCTTTCCTTTAACAATTCCATTGTTATTCCTCCATATCGAAATACGATGACTTTTTTAAATATAATATATTATATAATATGTTATTTTTCAACACAGACGTTTATTTTTCGTCAAAAACCCTAATTTTTTTATTTTTAAAACGCCCTGATTTGTCATAATTTTCATTGGAAAATATGTCCGGCAAAATAATTCCGGTTTTTATTTTAACAATATATTACATATCCAATAAACAAATTTTACATACAATATTACATACAAAAGTATGCCAAACCATATGCTTTATTCTTATATTAAACGTAATAAAATAACAAAAATGGTACATTTGGATTACAAAAATAAATAAACCTTTAACAATATATTTCATTTTGATTATAACGGTTGACTTTAGCAAAATAAACTAATATAATTTACTCATCAGGAGAATTATTAAAACTGTTTTATTAAAAATCCACACAGAAAGGAAGATTATTATGAAAAAAATTATTACTTCAACCTTGACCGCGGCAATGATGCTAACTCAATTATTTTCACTAAGTACATATGCTGAGGAAGAAACACAAATACTATTTGAAGCAACAATTGGAGATGCTACATACATCATTTATGATACAAATACTTTATCAATTGATTATGCCGGTACGACAGAAGAGCTTACATCTATCGATTCATTGTACACATACGGGGAATTTTCAACCGTTGAATTTTCGGAAAATGTAACGGCTATTCCTTCCGGGGCATTAACAGACTGTGAAAAGATAACAAGCATTAAAATCCCCGATTCCGTAACGGCTATCGGTGATAAAGCATTTGCCGGAACAAAAATTCAAAGCATGGAGCTGGGCGAATCCGTCCTGACTGTCGGAGCTGAAGCCTTTTTAAACTGCTCCGATCTTGCATCGGTAACCGTTAGTTCCTCACAAACAGAATTCGGCGCTCATTCGGCAGGCTTTAATTACGATGATACAACCAGCGAATACACCGTGAATGAAAGCTTTACATTAATTGCACCTGAAAATTCAAAAGCGATCGAATATGCCACTGAAAACAACGTGAAGTATACTGCATTATCGGATGAAAAAATAGAGATGGAAATTGAATATGACTTGGACGGCGGTACGGCGTCCGCAGAAATGCCTGCAACACATATTGTCGGAACAACAACAGAATTACCGGCGCCAACAAAAGAAGATTACGCATTCTCTCACTGGCTTATCGATACGACCGGGGACGGAACTGTTGACACAAAATCCGACAATATTCCTGCTCAGATAAGCTATGAAGGCAAAATAAAAGTTCAGGCTGTTTGGGCAAAGCTCTATAATATTACATATGTATTAAACGGCGGAAATGAAGACTTCGACGGAGTAACAAGCTATTCCGCAGCATCTGAAGAAATTGTTTTAAAAGAAGCTGTACGTGACGGTTATGCTTTTATAGGATGGTATATTGATGACGACGGCGACAGCATAGGCGATACAAAAATTGAAACTATTGCCCCCGATGCAGAAAAAGATTTTACATTATATGCAATGTGGGAGGTTGCTTATAAGATTGAATACGAATTAAACGGCGGTACAAATTATGAGGGTGCTCCCACTCAATTCTCACAAAGCTCAGAACCAATTGTTTTGGGAACGCCTACCAAAGATAAAGCAACCTTTGAAGGATGGTATTTAATAAGCGATACGGGCGAAAGATCAGCCGAAAAAGTTACTGTGATCGACACAAGTGTAGAGCATGACATTAAATTGGAGGCAGAATGGGCAGAGAGCTTTACCATTACATATGTATTAAACGGCGGTACAAATGATCCGTCCAACCCAACCTCATATACCTATGACAGCGAAACAATAAAATTAAAAGCGCCTACACAAAGCGGTAAAAGATTTTACAGATGGTATTCGGACAGCTCATACACACAAATCGTTACCGAAATCCCCGCAGGTTCAACAGGTGATATAACCCTTTATGCAACATGGCTTAAAAATTCAACAGGCAGCCTCGGCGGCGCGAAATACAGAGTAACCTATGATTCCAACGGCGGCAGTGACGTAAGTTCACAAACTGTTTTAATTAACGGTCTTGCAACAAAGCCAAAAGACCCTACAAGAAGCGGATATGAGTTTGTAGGTTGGTATACTGACAGCGATTTAACCGAAGAATATGATTTTGACACAAAAGTAACAAACTCGTTCGTACTTTATGCAAAATGGGAGGAAACAGACGAAGATACCGATATTGAAGATGATACCGAGTATGAAAACATTATTATTCTTACTATAAATTCAAAGGTTGCCGACTTGAACGGTGACGCTATCGAGAATGACGTTGCTCCTATTATTGTAAATGACAGAACAATGATGCCGATCAGATTTATAGCAGAAACATTGGGTGCAAGAGTTGAATGGGATGAAACTCTCAGAACTGTAACGATCAGGGATGGTTCAAGAACTATCGTAATCCATATTGATTCTGATATCGCTTATATCAACGGCGAAGTAAATACCCTTGATTCCGCAGCGTTTATCAGGGATGACCGTACATATATTCCGGTAAGATTCGTTGCAGAAGCTCTTAACTGTGATGTCGATTGGACGGAAGGTTCAAGAACGGTTACAATAAAAAAATAAAACATAAACTTTGATTATTATATGTAATTTAACACAATAATATAAGGGACTGTGATGAAACGATTTTAAATCGGATTGTTCACAGTCCCTTATTCCACGTTTTTTCTTAAATTAAAAAAATTCTGTTTTTGCTTGTAAAAATTACTATTGCCGGCATGTATAAATTGTAGATTTGGTTTTCCATGTACCGTGCTAAATTAATAATTATACAAAATTTTAAATCTATTTTACACAAAGCACTTGCATAACATAATGTTTAATGATATAATAATTGAAAATTATTTAATTGAAGGGACTATTTTAATGATAACCGGTAAACAAAGAGCTTATTTAAGAAAACTTGCAAATCCCACAGAGCCTATTTTTCAAATAGGCAAAAACGGGATAACGGATGAAATTATCAATCAGCTGGCCTCTGCCTTGGAGGCAAGAGAGCTTATAAAAATACACATTCTGGAGACTGCCATGCTTGATCCAAAAACATGCATCAATGCTCTTGCAGAACGTCTCGATGCCGAACCGATACAGGCAATAGGTTCAAAAATCGTAATATACAAACAGGCTGAAAAACAGAAAAACAGAAAGATAGAATTACCCCGGGAAAAAAGGAAGTGATAGAGGATGGAAAATAAAAGGATAGGCGTTATGGGCGGCACCTTCAATCCCATCCACAAGGGTCATTTATCAGTCGCCGAAGCAGCTATGAAGCAATTTAAGCTTGATAAGATTTTATTTGTCACCGGAGGTAATCCTCCCCATAAAAAAAACCTTAATATTTTGCCCGCGTTTGCACGTCACAAAATGGTATGTCTTGCTGTTGAGGATAATGAAAATTTCGTACCGTGCGATTATGAGGTTACAAAAAAAACATATTCTTATTCTCTGGAAACCATGAAATATTTTAAAAAAACATATAAAGATACAGCATTTTTCTTTATTGTCGGCGCGGATTCCTTTCATGATCTTCCCACATGGCACAGACCTCGTGCATTGCTTGAATTATGCACCCTGCTTGTTTACGACCGTAAAGGTTATGATATGAAAAAGGATCATGATATATTAAAAAAGGAATATTACTGCCATGTTGATTTTATTGATTCCGAAGAAATAAATATATCTTCATCGTTTATAAGAGAAGAGATAAAAAACGGAAAAGACATAACCGACTATGTTCCGGAAAAAGTCAATGAATACATTAAAAGGAACAATTTATATCAACCTAAGGATAAGGACCTTAAAAGGGAAATAAGAAAAGTTTTAAACAAAGAAAGGTATATCCACAGTCTCGGCGTAAGCAATACCGCCGTTAAAATGGCAAAAATATATAACATAAACACAAGCAAAGCATATATTGCGGGATTACTGCATGACTGTGCAAAAAATCTATCAAAATCCAAAGCATTGCAAAAATGCTCCGACTATGATGTTGAACTTGATGATTTTGAACGTTCAAACCGCGCGCTTATTCATGCAAAGCTGGGAGAAAGAGTTGCCGCCGCCGAATACGGTATCACCGATGAAAGCATTTTGCTGGCGATAAAATGGCATACGCTTGGCCGTCCCGGCATGACAACGCTTGAAAAAATCATTTACGTTGCCGATGTGATCGAGCCGAGCCGTGAGTTTGACGGAATTGAAAGCCTCAGGGAACTCGCTTTTGAAGACCTCGACAAAGCCGTTATTGAATGTACAAAAGCTACCATAGCATATAACGAAAAAAAGGGCAAGCCGGTTCATCCAAACGCTTATGAGCTCATTAAGGATCTTGAAAACAAACAACAATAAATAAAAACTGTGAGGTTACAAAAAATGAAAAAAGCTGAAAATTTCGGATTCTCGGTCTGCAATAATGCCAAAGACAATTCAGAAGCATTGCAAAAAGCCGTTTCAAAGGGCGGAGATATATATATCGGCACTCCAGGTGTATATTCCGTCAATGAACCGGTTATAATAGGCAATGATACAAGCATCTATTTCGGCGCCGGAGTATATTTAAAGCGTGAAGCCTGCAGCGATGAAAACGGATATGTTTTTATTAATGAGGGGGCATTCAGCGGTAAATGCAACAAAAACATCCAGATACACGGATTGAAGCTGATATGCAACGGGATCGAATCTGCACAGGCAACAGATAAATCGAAAAAAGTCATTCCCGGTCTGCGCGGGCATCTTTCCTTTTATCATGTAAAAAATATTCACATCTATGATTGCCAAATTCCGGATCTTCCGGCAAAAGATTTTGGGATACATATTTGTGATTTTGAAAATACTATTATTGAAAATATAAGGATTGAAGGAAAAAAAGACGCTGTGCATTTGGGATGCGGAAGTAAATTTGTCATCCGTCACGGGATATTCAAAACCTTTGATGATCCCATTGCGCTCAATGCTCATGATTACGCAAGCTCAAATCCGATGCTCGGCTGGATCAGCGACGGCATAATCGAAGATTGCTATGATCTTGACGATGAGTCTACGACCGGATTTTTTTGCCGGATCCTTGCCGGATCATGGCTTGACTGGCAAAAAGGGATGGAAATTCAGAATTCCGACTCCGTTGTTTATGACCAAACCGTATACAGGGCTTTGATGAAGCCCGACGGAGTTATATACAAAACGCTTACGCCGCCTACTCATAAAAGCGGTATCCGCGTCATAGACGGGATAACCTGGGTTGCCGTCCAAAATAATTCCGAACACAGCTGCGGATGCAAAAATATACATTTTAAAGATATATTTATTCAAAAAAATCGTCCCGTGGCTTTTTCGATCCACTTTGATAAAGATAATTTTTCACGGAGCTATTATCCAAACTCCGCCGCGCCTGTTCAAGAAAACATTACCTTTGAAAATATAACGGTAAATGAAAATGTAGCGGAATTTCTTTTTTCAATAACTCCGGTCGATAATATAAAAATAATCAACTCGGATCTGGCAAATTCCGGTATTAATTTTAAAAATATATCTACCGAAGGTATTGTTTATAATGAAACAAAATTGTGTTTTATCGGCGTGCAAAGTAATATTTCAAAAAAAGAGATAATAAAATGTGATAATGGCATTAAATATAACGCCCAGTTCTTTGCATGCAATTTCAAAGACTGATATCGTTTACCACACATCCATGACGATACAATATTACAATTCGGCTCAAAAGATAAAAAGAGCGATATATCTTCAAAAAAAACAGAATTATTTTATTATAAAACTGTTGACTTTTATAAAATTATATATTACAATTATTTGGGCTATACATTAAGCTTTGCCCGGAAAGGATAATTTGACATGGAAGATAATATTATTGTTCTTGAAGATGAAAACGGCAATCAAATCGAATTTGCCGCAATTGATGTTTTTGAATTAAACGAAGAAACATATTTTGCTTTGCTTGAGGTCATGGATGAGGGAGAAGAAACAGATGAGGTATTGATCATGAAGGTTAATAATATTGACTCTGACGATCCGGAACTTATCATGGTAGAGGACGAAAAAGAATTGGAAGCTGCTTTTGCGGAATTTTTAAGACGTGACGAAGAATCCGAATAAAAAACAATTTCCAGATTTTTTCGCCAAATTTAAATAAAAAACACTTGCAAATTACACACAAATATGATATTATATATATAAATTAAGATATAACCCTGTAACTCACGTGTACGGTCGATTTTTTACCAACACTTCTTAAAAGGGATGTATTACTCTGTATGCGGCGTATACGCCTCCTTTCCTTCGGGACTGCCAGTGGACATATAAAGCACACAGGTTACGACCCACCTGCCTAGCAGGTAGAAATAAGACCAAGCCACGGTTTATATGGGGTTTTTATTTCTTTACCCCTATTTAATATATTCCATAAGAAAATCCGCCCTTTTGGGCGGATTTTCTTGTATTTTGTCCCTTACACCGCGAACATAAATCATCCTCGGAGTAGTTGTATACGCCGTCGGGAGGGCTTTCAGCGTCGGATAGAGCCTATGCAAAGCGATTTTCGTCCGATTTGCACATTTTTTTGTCTCCCTCAAGCGCATCTGATTTATTTGGCGGTTTTTTTCAGCTTACGGCACTGAAAATTCTTTCTTTTTTGTACTTCATATTTTATTTCGTTTCATTTTTTGAAAATATGGTTTTCGAACTGATTCCGTCAAGCTGTCCGAGCTTCCCTGTCAATGCATTTATTATGTCACTGGAGGCATCGATCCCTATACTTATAATATTAATATTCTTGCGTTTATACGGCAGCCCCATTCTTGAAATAATATAGTCTCTGTATTCGTGCAATATCGCGTTTAGCTCCTCAACAGATTCATAATTTTCCACTATAATTCCTATTAGTGCCACTCTTTCGTCCATTTTTACCGCAACCTTTCTTAAAAAATTTAATAAGTGCTTATCAGCAGTCATGACCTTGCAAAACAACTTTTCATATGCTGCTCATAACATTTCCTACCTTGTCATGTATCACCATATCTGCGTTTTTATCCCATTGTGTCTCGGCAAGGTTGATCAATATTAAATTATTGCCATTAAAGTAACGAATCATACCTGCCGCGGGATAAACCGTGAGAGATGTTCCCGCCACGATCATTGTATCGGCGCTCCCTATCGCCGAAACCGATTTTTCTATTGTTCTTTCATCCAGGCTTTCTTCATATAGAACAACATCGGGCTTTATTATTCCGCCGCAGCTGCAAACAGGAACCGATTTACTGTTTTTGATATATTCCACAGGGTAAAATTTATTACATCTCATGCAATAATTTCTGTACACCGACCCATGAAGCTCATAAACATTTTTACTTCCCGCCTTTTGATGCAGTCCGTCAATATTCTGTGTTATCACCGCTGTCAGCTTTTTTTGTTTTTCAAGCTCCGCCAATTTATAATGGGCGGCATTCGGCATTATATCATCCCCAACCAACATTTTCTCACGGTAGAATTTATAGAATTTATCCGGATGCTTCATAAAATATGTATGACTCAGCATTACCTCCGGCACAACATCGTATTTTTGATTATAAAGACCGTCTGCCGACCGAAAATCAGGGATGCCGCTCTCGGTAGAAACACCTGCGCCCCCGAAAAATACAATACGTTCACTTTGATTTATAATATCTTTCAGTTCCTCATACATAGATCATTCCCCTCCACTGCAAAATTATTCATATATCATTAAGATCCGATAAAGGCTTGTCCGTAGTTATATTACTATGTTTTTTAGCAAAAGTCAATAACACATTTTTTGTTTAAACTCTTTTTTGCAAAAAATCACATTAAACAATATTAATTTTTATATCTTGCATTATGATAAATTCTGAAATGGAACCCGCCGCCGATAACGGAGGGGGACATCTGCACTTAGGTTATAAACAAAAAATAAATTTACTGTATTATTTTTTTGTAAATATAATATAAACATTTTAAATGACTATTGACTTTGAATTTAAATGATATTATACTGAAATCAAAAATTAAATATAAAGAAAACAAAAATATTTGATTTTGTTTGACTGTATGATATATATTAAAAGATATACGGAGGGATAAAATGACTGTAGCTGTAATTGGATTGGGACTTATCGGCGGTTCGATAGCAAAAAGCCTTAAGGGCTTCATGGACTGTAAGATCATAGGCTGTGACAAGGATAATAATACCGTTAACAATGCTTTATCCGATGAGGTCATCTCTGAAGGATACACAAGCGGAGGGAAATTTTTAGAGGACTGCGATTTTGTGATACTATGTCTGTATCCCAAGGCAAATATTGAATTTGTAAAGGAAAATGCACAATATTTAAAAAAAGGCGCCGTCATAACAGATGTGTCCGGAGTCAAGGAATTTGTTACAAAAGAAATTGACGGCTTACTTCCCGACGGAGTTGAATTCATAGGCGGCCACCCAATGGCGGGAAAAGAGCTCGGAGGATATGCAAATTCCTGCGATGACCTATTTAAAGACGCGTCTTTTCTTATAACACCCTCAGAAAAAAACAAAGCAGAAACCATTGATTTTATTGAAAAATTTGCAGAATATATAGGCTGCGCCCACGTAATACGAACAACGCCGCAGGAGCATGACGCGGTTATCGCATATACAAGCCAGCTTATGCATGTTGTTGCCGTTGCCTTGTGCCAAAGTCCCATTCTTGAAAAATCCGCATATTTTTCTGCCGGAAGCTTAAGGGACTGTACAAGAGTTGCCCTTATAAACGAGAAAATGTGGAGTGAATTATTCCTCGAAAACAAAAAAGAGCTTTCCGAAAGGATCGGTGAAATGGCCGAAGCCCTGCAGGAAATAAAAGCTACATTGGATACAAATGACAGAAACAGGCTGGAAGAAATAATGAAAGCTTCAAAAGAGCGCAAATTAAAATGGCTGTCCGAAAAATATAAATAAAGCAAGGACATCCGCCGTTAGCAGAAAAGAGAGCTTACGCACTGCCGGTGTGAAGCTCTCTTAATTGTTTTGACCCCAACTATTTACAAAGGGTTATAAAATTATCCTCTTTTATTTAAAATCCCCTCTGAGACGTCTTACTGTATCTATATATTTTTTATATCTCTCTACATCAACATAATCAGGGATGGAATTTCCGCTTCCTATAGCGCCGCCGCCGTTTTTTTCAGCCAATAAATTATAAACCCGGGTAACATATTCAGTTATATCGCATTCTGAGCTTTCACATAAAACATCGGTATCTATACCGCCGAAATTCCCGATTTTCGCTCCGTAATCATTTATCCAACGGGAAAAATCACAAATAGCGTCTTCATTTGAATGTTTTGCATCTATCTTTGCTTCTTCTATCAATTCATCCATAACGTCAAATATAGCGCCGCAGCTATGTAATAAAAACGGCTTATTGTATGAATGAACAAGCTCGATAATTCTTTTGTACTGCGGAATAATGTATTTTTTTATATCTTCGTCAGACAGCATGGTCCCGCTTCTGTAACCCAGATCATCTCCGAACCTGCACACGCAAAAACACTGAGAATAATCTTTCAAGAATATTTTCCATATTTCATACATGACCTCTCCGACTTTTGAAAACATATCTTTATATAATTCTTCATCGTCCGCCTTCATATAACATAAATCTTCAAAGCCCACGAGCTCTTGTACTATTTCAAATATCCCGTTTCCGACTCCGCCTATCGCCATCATCCCTTCCGGCATATTGCGTGCCAAAGCCCTGTAGCTTTCATCATATGCTTCAACAAATATTTTGGGAACGCTTTCCCATGGGTATTTATTAAAATCTTCCCTCGTTTGGATCACACCTTTTTTGTGTTTTCCCAGCGCGCCCCCATCGGGTATAATATCTGCCGTCCATCCCTCAAATGATACCGCGTCATACCCCATATCCTTAAAAAAATTGCAGTAACATCTGAAATACTCGTTTTTATCTGTTTTAAGCAGCTGACTCATTTTATTGCCTGTTATTTTTTCGATTATATCATCAGAGATCAAATGCTCGTATAAAGGTAATCTGTCAGGCTTTATGTTTTTTGCCGCATTCAGTATATTTTTGTAATCAGGTTTGTAGCTCATAATCAGCCTCCTAAAAGTATTTGTTTGATTTTTATCTGCTGTAATAACAGCGGTTATCAAAAAGAAAACTATTTCTTGACGCCGCGCGAAAACAATGTACTGTCTGCTTGATAACAATTTTATTCTATCACAAACCTCTTCTGTTTTCAATACATTTTGTAACGTGTTTGGGTGTAAAATAAAAAAAAATTAACAAGCCCAGCTATCCGGTAATAAAAAAAAGAACTTGCAGTGCGTAAGTTCTCTTTTTTAATCCCTGAATTCAAACAATTTAACTAACGGTATATTTAATGCTTCGGCAATGTCCATAAGTGTATCAACGCTACAGGAGCTTACGGCGGTTTCTATTCGCTGCATGAAATTTCCGCTGATATCGCATTTTTCTGCAAGCTGCATCTGTGTCATCTCCTGTTCTTTTCGATAATGCAGTATATTCCGCCCTATTTGAACCCATATATCATGATTTTTCATTTTCAATTGAATCACACTCCTGCAATATTTTTTACTTTTTTCAATATCGTAATCATAATACCTGACTATTGTTTATTGCATACTCAAGCAATATATTTATCAACTCATTCCGTGAGCGATTTGTTTCGGTTGCCAAAGCGTCTAATTTTGTTACGGTTTCATCTTTTATTCGTACGGAAAATGTCTTATAGCTATCTTCACCTTTTAAATTCTTTTTATTTATTATTAATTTGTCACTCATAATATATCACCACACATAAATTATATATTGACAATCATAGAAAAGTTTAATTGGTATATGTAAAAAAGAACTTACATTGCAGTGTGTAAGCTCCTTTTTTTAATCTCTAAATTCAAACAATTTAGTTAAAGGTATTTTTAATGCTTCTGCAATGTCTATAAGCGTATCAAGAGAACAAGCACTTGCGGCAGTTTCAATTCGCTGCATGAAATTTCTGCTGATACCACACTTTTCAGCAAGCTGCATCTGCGTCATACCCTGTTCTTTTCTATAGTGAAGTATATTCAACCCTATTTGAAGCCAGGTGTCAAAATTTCTGTTCTTCATCGCAGTCACTCTCCTATTGTAATATTATACATAATTCCGATATTAAAATCTGCAAACGTTGATTGAACAAATACAACTTATGAGTTGTATTAACTACATTTTTGTGCTATAATACAATCATATTGTGTGCATTTGCTATTAAATTATTTGCTTTTTATGTTAGGAGGTTTTGATTTTGACAGGAAAAATTTGCTGTTTTGCCGGTCACAGTGAGGTATATGACACGAAGGCTGTATCGGCAGTATTAAAGGATAAAATTGAATATTTGATTTTAAATGAAAATGTAAAAGAATTTTGGGCTGGAAACTACGGGCAATTTGATATGCTTGCGGCAAAATGTGTGAGAGAACTGAAAAACAAATACAAGGATATTGAACTGATCTTGGTTATTCCCTATATCACAAAAGAAATAAATGAGTATAAAGAACAGTATTATGCTGAATATGATGAGATTATTATGGCAGATATTCCCCTGTCCACACCAAATCGGTTAAAGATATTAAAATGCAATGAATATATGGTCAGGGAATCGGAATATATGATCTGCTATGTAAAATATTCTTGGGGCGGCGCCGCAAAAACTTTAAATTACGCGAAAAAAATGAAACTTAACATTATTAATATTAATGATGTGATTAAAAGTAAATAATCTTTTTTCAATCAGAATCAGACGCGGACTTTTGCATGATAATCGGAAATACTGATCAAGCCGCACGTTGTCGGTATTTCTTTGCTGCTCCGATGTTTATGCATATATTCAAGCTCCCCGTCGGACATTTGGCGCAGAAATTGATATGCCCGTCATACCAAAAAAAGAGCAACCGTTTTTAGCGGTTACCCTCTGTAAATATGATATTTGATTTTATTTTGCGACAATATTTAATTTCTGCGGCAGCGCCGGGTCAAGCTTTACCATTGCAAGAATCCTTCTTGCAGGACCGTCCGGCATATTTCGTCCGGCTTCCCAAGCCTCAACCGTCTTTGCGGATACACCCATAAATCCGGCAAACAATACCTGTGTCATTCCAAGGCTGTTTCTGATGCTTTTAATTTCTGCCGCACCAAAATCCGGTATAGGTGCAACAGACATCGTTTTTGTTCTCGCTTTGATTTTTCCTTCGTTGTATGCGATCGCCTCGTTAAGCCCCTGCATAATACCGTCATAAACCTTCACTGTGAACACCTACTATAAACCTTGTTCAATTCTGTCAATCAATTTTTTGATGTTGTTTCGTTCTTCATCAGATAAATTATCCTTTTCATTTTTAGAATATGCAAAAATTAAATAAATAGTTTCTGCCACAATTTTATTTGGGCTATAGCTTTTTATAAATTATGATCTTTTCCTGAATTTCAAAGGAGTCATTCCCGTAACATCGGCAAATACCTTTCTAAAATGATTTTCGGAATTAAAGCATACCAAACGACTGATTGTGGCAATTGAATACTTACTGTTTTCCAAATAATTAATAGCGTGATTGATTTTAATTGAATTCAAAAAAGTTATCGGGGTTTGACCAAGCTCTTTGCGAAACAAATGATAAATTGTAGATTCACTGACACAACATTCTTTTGCCACATCACTTACAGAAAAATTATTTTTCCAATTATCGGTAATATACGCCATTGCGTTGCGTAATATTTTATCTGTAGAAATATTGGATTTTTTCATATTCGGCAGGATTTTCTGTAAAATTGTATAAAACAATGAATATGCTTCCAACTCTTCAATATCTCCTAAAAATAAAAGCTCATTTATTCGTATTAAGGTTTTTTTTGTTTTTTCATCACAGAATATAAGCTGCGGCTCATAACAAAAGCCTTCATAATGCAAAAAACAGTTTACATACATCACTTCTATTTCCGGATCCCCTATCCACTCCGAATAACAGTAAATATTTTCAGGGATAAAAACAACATCACCCTCATTTACATTTAACTTTTTATTCAAATAAATATATGTTCCGTTTCCTTTTTTGATAATACCCAATCGAGTTTTGTTTTTGCTGTTATTTCCCCTGCAAAAATGATAATTTAAAAAATTATGTTCTGATGATGACAATTCCGAAACATAGAGTCGGCTGCTTGACATTTTATACACCCCAAAATTTACAGAATAGTTACTTTTTTTGCATTATAACATATTGAATAAAAAAATGCAAGTGCTATAATAAAACCATAAAAAATAAAATTTAATTCCGCGGCAAGAATTACCTCCCTTTGTTTAAAGTATATCAATAATATGTTCAATCCGTAACAACACATGCAAGCTGAATATCGGGAACGGTTTTTCTCACTAAACCAAAGCTAAGGAAGGGATATAATAATGAAAAAAATAAAAATAGCACAAATAGGCACAAGTCAAAATAGCCATGGTAACGCTATTTGGAATAGCCTGTTAAAGCAAACAGACATATTTGATGTGGCAGGCTATGTTATGCCGGAGAATGAAAAAGAAAAATTCCCGGATAGCTTGGAATGTTTTAAAAGTTATCAGGAATTAACGATCGACGATGTAATGAACGATCCCGAAATAGAGGCCGTTACAATAGAAACAGAAGAGGTATATCTCACAAAATATGCCATAATGGCAGCGAATAACAAAAAACACATACATATGGAAAAACCCGGGGGAATAGGGCTTTTCGACTTTGAAAAATTAATAAATACCGTAAAATTAAATAATTTGGTTTTTTCTATAGGATATATGTACAGATTTAACCCGATAATCAAAAAAACACTTAATAAAATTAAAAATGGTGAATTAGGTAAAATATATTCTGTCGAGGCGCATATGAATTGCAAACATAACCGCAATACAAGACAATGGCTTGAAAATTTTCCCGGCGGAATAATGTTTTTTCTCGGATGCCATTTAATAGATTTGATTTATCAGATTCAAGGCGAACCATTGGAGGTTATACCTCTTAATTGTTCAACAGGCTTTGACGGTGTGTCCGCAAACGATTACGGTATGGTTATATTTAGGTATCCCAACGGTATATCCTTCGCAAAAACCTGTGCTGATGAATACGGCGGTTATTCAAGACGGCAGCTGGTCATATGCGGAGAAAAAGGCACAATTGAAATAAAACCGTTAGAAATGATTACCAACGGCGGACTATATACCACCATTAATGAAATTTACAGTAACGGATGGGCGGATCCATGGAAAAAAACCGATTCCGATATTTATGACAGGTATGATGATATGATCAAAAATTTTGCATATATGGTAAGAGGTATAAAGGAAAATCCATATTCCTGCGATTACGAGCTTAATCTGTATAAACTTTTGCTAAAATCTTGCGGAATAACAAATACTGATTAAAAAGGAGACAGGAATAATGAAAAAAGTATTGCTTATCGGAGGCGGAGGCACTTTAGGCACTTACACCGCCTCAGAGCTTTTAAAGCTCGGACATAAGGTTGATATCATATGCCTTGAGGATAATGTGTCCGATAATGATAATTTAAAATATTATAAAGCATTGGCAACTTTGGAATATTTATATGGCTTCTTTAAAGATAATTACTATGACGGTATTGTGAATTTTCTCCACTATAATGAAGTTGAACGCTATGAGCCGTATCACAAATTACTTTCTTCAAGCACCGATCATTTGATTTTTTTATCGTCTTATCGTGTATATTCGGATTTAGAGCATCCTATTACGGAAAATTCGCCCTTTCTTCTTGATGTGATTAAGGACAATGAATTTTTGGAAAATGAAAAATATGCTTTATCCAAAGCAAAATGTGAAAATTTTTTAAGAAACAATCCCTACAAAAAAAATTGGACCATTGCGCGGCCGGTGATTTCTTTTTCAGATAAAAGATTGGATTTGATTCTCCGCACCGGGCATGAAATTATAAATGCCGCAAAAAATAATGAAACCCTGACGCTTCCCGTTGAGGCAAAAAATCTTACCGCCGGACTTGATTGGGCAGGAAATTCCGGAAAACTTATTGCAAATCTTTTATTTAAAAAAGAATGTGTCACAGAGGCTTACACTGTTTCATCGGCACAAAATTTAACCTGGAGTGAAGTTGCCGATATTTACACAAAACTCCTGCATATTAACTTCAAGTGGGTAAATGCAGACTATCCGCATAATACATGGCATTGGTATTATGACAGAGCGTACGACAGAAAAATTGATAATTCAAAGATTTTAAAAGCAACGGGTTTAAAGTCAGATGATTTTAAATCAATAAAAGACGGCATTATTATTGAATTGAAAAAATTAGGAGTAAATATGTACAAATAAATCAAAAACAGCTTTAAATCAAAAACGCATAATTTTTCAGCGAAAGGAATAAATATTTATGAAAGCGATCTTAGTAAATGAAGACAAAAGTTTAAGATGGGATGACGTTCCCGATCCTGTTATCGGAACTGAAGACGTCTTGGTAAAAATTTCATATGCCGCGCTTAATCGTGCCGACCTTATGCAAAGAGAGGGAGATTATCCTCCTCCCGAGGGTTGCCCCGAATGGATGGGACTTGAAATTTCCGGAGAAATTATTGAAATCGGCGCCGGTGCAAGAAAAAAATCACATTGGGAAATCGGAGATAAGGTCTGTGCGCTTTTAGGCGGGGGCGGATATGCACAATACGTCTCGGTAAAATATGATATGCTTATGCCAATACCCGAAAATTGCACCATGGCAGAAGCTGCCGCCATTCCGGAAGCCTTTGCAACAGCTTATTTAAATCTTTTTTATGAAGGGAAATTAAAACCGGGAGATACTCTTTTGATGAATGCCGGCGCCAGCGGCCTTGCAAGCGTTGTTATACCTATGGCAAAGGCTTTTGGCGCAAGAGTGATAACAACTGTTTTATCCGATAAAATTGCAGAATCTATTAAACACTTAAAGGCAGATATTATTGTTAATACAACTAAAGAGGATATTGTTGAAGTGTTGAAAAAGAACCTTATTGACGGGCAAGGTGTGGATGTTGCCATTGACTGTCTCGGCGGGAATATTATGGGCAAATGTATTCATTATTTAAGCTATGGCGCCAGATGGATAATGATTGCGGCATTGGCGGGACAAAAAACAGAAATAGATTTAAAAAATATCTACGTCAGAAATGTCAGAATTATCGGAAGCACCCTCCGTTCCAAAACACCGGCCTTTAAAGCGGAGCTGCTTGCAGAGCTTGTCAAAAATGTATGGCCGAAAATCGCATCAAGCCAGATCAAACCAACCATTTATAAAATCCTTCCCATCACAGCGGCACAGGAAGCCCACGATATTCTTTATCGCGGCGAAAATGTGGGCAAAGTAGTATTAAAAGTTCAATAAATACAATAACCGTTAATATTTAAATCGGAGCAACGCTCCTGCTTTGCTTGCAGGGAGCAGAGACTTTGGCAGATTGCAGCCTGTGCGGAAAGCGTCTTCTCCTCAGGGTTTTGGCGGGAGATTGTAACTCCCACTGAAATTCTGAAATGGAACCCGCCGCCGAAAACGGCGGGGGACATCTGCGCTTAGGTTATATGGCATATATATTATTCACCGCAAAACGGGGTCGATCGCAAAAGCAATTGACCCCGTCTTTATTTATATATTTTTCCGGCATGAATTACGCGTACAAAGGATGCTTTGCACAAAGCGCCGCTACCCTTGTTTTTATTTCATCTTTTGAATTTTCAAAATCCGTTATTGTAAGTTTGATAAGTTTCGCGATTTCTGTCATATCCTCTTCAACAAAACCTCTTGTTGTTGTTGCCGGAGTCCCTATTCTTATTCCGCTGGTGATAAACGGGCTTTGCTTGTCAAACGGAATGGCATTTTTGTTTACTGTAATACCTACTTCATCAAGCATATGCTCCGCTTCTTTTCCGGTTACTCCCATGTCTGTCAGATCGATCAGTATCAAATGGTTGTCCGTTCCGCCTGAAACAAGCTTAAAGCCTTCTGCCGACAAAGCTTCGGACAATACCTTCGCGTTTTTTACAATTTGCTGTTGATACACCTTAAAATCATCTTGGAGCGCTTCCTTAAAGGATACCGCTTTGGCCGCGATAACATGCATCAAAGGGCCTCCCTGGATTCCCGGGAAAACCGCTTTATTGAATAATTTACCGAACTCCTCATCCTTGGATAATATCAATCCGCCTCTGGGGCCTCTCAATGTCTTATGGGTCGTGGTCGTTACCACATCCGCATACGGAATCGGATTCGGATGCAGTCCTGCCGCAACAAGCCCCGCAATATGCGCCATATCAACCATAAAATATGCTCCAACTTCTTTTGCGATCTTTGAAAACCTTTCAAAATCTATTATTCTCGGATATGCCGAAGCTCCCGCCAGTATAAGCTTTGGCTTACATTCTTTTGCCGTTTTTTCAACTTCGTCATAATCGATAAGATTGGTATCCTCTGTAACTCCGTACGGCACTATGTTAAAATATTTACCGGAAATGTTTACCGGGCTTCCGTGGCTCAAGTGTCCGCCATGCGCAAGATTCATTGACAAAACTGTATCACCCGGATTTAAAAGCGCGAAAAACACCGCCATATTTGCCTGGGCTCCAGAATGAGGCTGAACATTTGCATAATTTGCCCCAAAGATTTTTTTAGCCCTTTCTATTGCAAGATTTTCGGCAACATCGACATATTCACATCCGCCGTAATATCTCTTCCCCGGATAACCTTCCGCGTATTTGTTTGTAAGCGGCGTTCCCATTGCCTCCATAACCGCCTCGGAAACAAAATTCTCAGAAGCAATAAGCTCGATTTTGTTTTGCTGTCTTGATAATTCGCTGCTTACCGCCTCGTATATTTCCGGATCCTCCGCCTTTATTTTGTTAAACTCCAACATGTTTACCATTCCTTTCACTGATTTTGAATAAATACCCCATACCGGATAAAATCTCCTGACCTATATTATACAAAAAAAAATATAATTAATCAATAGTTTTTTTCTTTTAACAACATAAAATTAAATATTTTTACATTTTAACTATTGTTTCTTGCGGTTTTTTATGATATAATAATTTTGATTATTATACGGTAATGCTTAACTTATATATAAATATTTCGGCGTTACCGCAGCTGGTTTTGTAATAATATTAATTTACTGGAGGAATTTAAATGAATAAAAAAAGACTGATTTCGGCATTGTTTTCCGCCGTAATGCTGCTTTCGGCGTCTAACGCGTTATATGCCGAAGAGCTTCCCAACCCAACGGTCATTGTGAACGGTCAATTGTTAGGATTTGAAGATCAAGAACCGATCATATCCGAAAACAATGATACGCTTATCCCGCTCAGAGGGGTTTTGGAAGCCATGGGAGCCACGGTAGAGTGGAGAGAGGAGGACAGAAGCGTATACGTTAAGTCTTTTGATAATATCACAAGACTTTTGCTGACGATCGATGATCCCGTTATGACAAAATATACGCTTACATCTATCACAACCGTTGACTCGGAAGAAATTCCGCTTTCAACCGCGCCGCTCATCATGAACGACCGTACTATGATCCCGTTAAGAGTTGTCAGTGAAAATATGGGAGCGCAGGTGGACTGGGATGATGCAACACGCGAGATCACAATAAAAACAAAAGAATACTTAAAATACATAAGCGACAATACCCCGGCGCCCGGCGATGATGAAACTACAGCACCGGAATATAACCCCAAAGACTCTCTTCCGTATCTCTATCTTGAAGCGGATAAAACCGAAGTTGAAACAGGTGATGTGGTAACGGTAGACCTAAAGCTTGCAAATTCCGATAAAATCGACGGTGAATGGGAATTTTCGGGTATTACTGCCACATTATTCTATGACTCTTCAAAACTCACATCTGAATCGGCGGACATGGTTGTGAACGGAGAGATCCCTCAAAGTGTTCTGGATGGTTCCAACGCGTCATATTTAAATGATTCGATTAAATATGTATGCGTCATTATGCCTAATTATACAGATATCGACAAAACGGTTAATGACGGCACCATTGCACGCTTTACATTTACCGTAAATACAGACGATGCCTTTGATATTTCCATTGCCAACAGGCTCACCCCGGGACGCGGCGCCGATACCTGTCTGCTTTTGACGGATGAAAACTTGAATTCGATAATGCTTGACAACTATGATTCGTTATATATTGATACCACGGCAATTTCCTTTAATCAATGATTTAACGGTTTATTGCTTTCAAAATAAATCGGTACTATAAAATACCGGGACGCTTGATCGCACCGATCTAAGCGTCCCGGATTATTTTTATGCGGATAAGTACTTTTTCTGTTCATTCGATTTTTTCTATAATTATATCTTTGCAATCCTCTTCCCGAATGGCGATAACAGCGCCTCTTATCATAAAAGCGCTCGGGTCTCCCAAAGGGCTTTTTCCCACACATTCAACGACGGTATCATTAATCAAGCCAATATCCAGCAAACGCCGCCGCATACTTCCGGTGGAGCTGAGTTTTTTTATAACCGCAAACTCCCCGGGATGTAAAAAATCAAGTGTCATATCCCTGTTCATAAAAAACCTCCAAATTATAATATTTATGTCCTTGAAAAAACACACATTGTACAATCGCGGTTATTTTGCCCGCATTGATCCTGCATGCTCTTTTATACAATGACTGAAGTATCAGATCAATATAATTCCATACTATAATATCTTATTCAAAAGTACCCGCATAGGTTACAGCGTATAAATCGGATCAGACGCAGAAGATTTATTGTTTTCACAATAAAAAGCACCGAACAAACGTGCTTTACAAAATAAGTTTGCTCGGTGATCTGTAAATAAATTATTTAGTATCAGAAATTCTTCCGTTATGTTTTTGTACTTTTTCTATAACAAAGTTACAAAACCTTTCCGTTGAATCGGGTTTGCCGATATGTTCGACACATTGGCTTAACAAATCCATTCTCCACGGATTATTTAATAAAACATACAATGCTTCATCTATTGGATATGTCGGGGTTGCCATGACAGCGGCGCCGCTGTTCACCAAAAATTCTATATTCCTGTCCTCCTGCCCCGGAATAGGATTTACAATTATTGCAGGCAGTTTCTTTGCCAGTAATTCGGAAGTGGTCAATCCGCCCGGTTTTGTAATGATACAGTCGGACGCATCCATCAACACATCCACATTATCAACAAATCCATATGAATAAATATCCTTATTCCATTGATGGGAGTCTATTTCCTTCTTTGCCTTGGCATTATTTCCGCATACGCAAAGGATCTGAAAATCATGATCGATTTTATCGATTTTTTCAATATGTTTTGTCATGTTGCCGAAACCCATTGACCCCATCATAATAAGAAGGGTAAATTTATCTTGTATCCCAATCTGTTTTCTGGCTTCTTCTTTTGAAATTTTTGACGCGAACTTGTTTTTTATAGGGATGCCGAAGGGAAGTATCTTATCAGTAAGAATCCCTTTTTTGTTCATCTGATTATTTAATAAGCTGTCGGGCGTCACATAATAATCCATATCCGTACTTTCCCAAAAGGGATGCACGGTAAAATCTGTAACAATTCCAAAGGTCGGGCATTTTATGTGCCCTTTTTCTTTCAGATACGTCATTAAAAGGCATGCATAGCTGTGCGTACCGATAACCACATCCGGTTTATATTCCTCAATATAATCTCTTATTTTCAACGATACTATCTTTGACAATATAGCAATTAAGGAATGTTTGTCATAGCTCTCGTCATGCTTATCCAAAAGTGTATATGCTTTTCCGTAAACATCCGGCAGATACTTTGTTGAAAATAAATACGCGTCCGAAATTGAATCTCCCAATTTGGGGTTTATATATTCAAAGGTATCAAGCATTTCACATATAAATCCTTTATTTTTAAGATAATCTATAACAGCCTGACCGGTGGAATGATGACCGTACCCCGCTTTAACAGACATAACCAAGCATTTCATATTCTATAAGTCCTTTCTGTGATCAAAAATATTATTCGGTATAATACTCATTTCAAATTAATACCATAAGATATATGTTTTTATTCAATCATAGATAAATATTACAAGTTTTAAAAAAATGTTTAAATATAATGCCTTATTTTTCATAAAAAATAAAAGTACTATTGAAAATTTTTAAAAAAAGTTATATAATATATTACAAGATAATTATAACAAATATTAATTAAAAATTCAAGTACAAATTGATATTGCCGAATTGACCGGGAAATGTTCAAAAAGTGCTTGTCCACATTAATAATTTACGATACTGCAGAAAATAATATTATATATGGAGATAGCGTTATGAACAAAGAAATGCATCCTGATCTGAAAAGTATCCTTATTTCAGAAGAGGAACTGAAAACCATAGTTAAAAAAACGGCGCAGAAAATCAATGAAGATTATAAAGATGAAGAAATTATAATGGTCGTAATATTAAGAGGGAGCATGGTATTTGCAGCAGACCTGATCAGACGCCTCAAAATGCCGGTAAAACTTGAATTTATGCAGGCTTCAAGCTATGGATCGGGTACCTCTTCAAGCGGGTTTATAAATATCAAGCGCGATCTTGACGTTGACATTACGGATAAAAACATATTGATAATCGAAGATATAATAGACAGCGGAAATACTCTGTTCAGATTAAAAAATGTATTGGAAAGCAGAAACCCGAAAAGCTGCAAGATCTGCACTTTGCTTGATAAACCGGATCGCAGAGTGACCGAAGTTGATGTTACATACATTGGGAAAGTCATACCTGATGAGTTTGTTGTAGGCTATGGTCTTGATTATAATGAATATTACAGGAACCTGCCGTATATAGGCGTCTTAAAGGAAGAAATATACGAATAATATTTTAAAATTTGCTCTATACCGCAATTTTAAAAGACTATGTTGCAAAAAGGCATAGTCTTTTATAGGTTTGAGCAAAATATACATTATTCCACAAAAAACAGGAGGGTGATATGATTTGAGAACAGAGCATAATTCACAGTCGGAAATATACAGAAAACCATTCGGGGCAGTGACCTGCGGAACATGTGTAAGAATACGTCTCGGTATATCGGAATGCGGCATTCCTTCTTCAGTTCGCCTGCATTGCCGTTTCGGTGAAGAAAAATATTCTTATAATATGGCATATGTTTTTGATGCCGGTAATTTCTGTTTCTATTCAACTGAAGTTATTATGCCCGACAGTGTGGGATTATTTTGGTATTATTTTGAAATCGTCAGCGACGCCGGAAGAAAATTTTATGCAAACAATGCGGAGGGGCTCGGCGGTCTCGGCACGGAATACGAAAATGAACCCGATAAATTATATCAGATAACCGTATATGATAAAAATTATAAGACCCCCGAATGGTTTATGGATTCGGTGGTATATCAAATATTTCCCGACCGTTTCTTTAACGGAAATGAAAACGGGAAATTTTTGGGTGAAAGAACCGATATTATTAAACGGGCTTGGGGAGAAATGCCGTTTTACAAGCAAGAACAATTTGGCGGAGAATATAAGGCAAACGATTTTTTCGGCGGTAATTTAAAGGGTATAACAAAAAAACTCGGCTATCTTAAAGCCCTCGGGATAAATGCAATATATCTTAATCCGATATTTAAGGCATACTCCAACCATAAATACGATACCGGAGACTATATGATGATAGATGAAGGCTTCGGAACATATGAGGATTTTTGCGTTCTGTGCAAAAAAGCAGAAGAAAACAATATAAAAATTATTCTTGACGGCGTCTTTAATCATACGGGCAGCAACAGCGTTTATTTTAATAAGGACGGAGAATATGACAGTGTCGGAGCATATCAGTCACTGCAGTCTCCCTACATTGATTGGTACAATTTTAAACGCTGGCCGGATGAGTATGATGCCTGGTGGGGAACAAAGACGCTTCCTAACGTCAATGAATCCTCCGAAAGCTTTCAAAATTTTATTTTAAGATCGGACGATGCAGTTGTAAAACATTGGTTAATGGCAGGAGCCTCGGGCTGGAGATTGGATGTTGTTGATGAATTGCCCGGTTTTTTTGTCAAGAGCCTGAGAAAATCGGTTAAAAGTACCGATCCCGATGCGGTTATTATAGGAGAAGTCTGGGAAGACGCATCAAATAAAATCAGCTACGGTATGAGAAGAGAATATTTTCTTGGGGATGAACTCGATTCGGTAATGAACTATCCGTTACGAAGCGCACTGATAGATATATCTAAAAACAACATAAATGCGGTCGAATTTAACAGACGGATCATGAGTTTAAAGGAAAACTATCCCCGTCCGGCATATTACTCCCTTTTAAATATTTTATCATCTCATGATGTGGAAAGGATCATAACAGCATTAAGCGATGCACCTGACAGACACACTGTGGATAAAGATTTTATGGCAAATTTTTATCTTGAAGGGGATGCTTACAGCAGTGCATTAAAAAAAGTAAAGCAAATCGTCATGTTCCAAATGCTTATTCCGGGTGTTCCATGCATATATTACGGGGACGAAGCAGGGATGCAGGGATATAATGATCCGTTCTGCCGTCAGTGCTTCCCATGGGATAATATAAATGAAGATGTAAAATCATGGTATACTCATGCAATAGAATTGAGAAAGAGCTCCAAGGCCTTTACCAGAGGTTCTTTTGATACGATATACGCCCTGAACTACGGCTATTGTTTTATACGCATATGGGAGGATGAAGCATATACCGTATGCGCGAATTTCGGAGAAAATACGGAATGGTTCAGACTTGATCTTGCACGGTTTAAAGTTTATAAAATGGAAAATGAAATATATAAAGAATTTCATGATTCCGAGGATGGGATATATTATGTTGAAATGCCTCCTCGGGAAATAAAAGTATTTAAATGCCGCATGAATTGATTTTATTATGCGGTCTTATTGTTCTTTTTTGCAGGCTTTTAAAATTCAAAAATCACAATAAATATGACCCCATGGCATAAACACGAAAAATAATACCTCTTTCATACAATATATGGTGCTACAATTGCAGAAATATTACAATAATTATACAAATTATATTTTCCTATTGATAAAACACCTTCAATATGATATATTATTATAAAATAGTATAAATTGTAGATACCGGATTTGTATTGTCAATAAATAAAATAATATATGAGAGGATGATAAAATTATGAAAAAATTACTCGGAATAATTTTAACACTAACGATGACAACAGCTCTTTGCACCGAAGTGTTTGCTGCTGCCGAGTCAAATTCCATGTTTTCGGATCTTTCTGATGAAAAATATACATGGGCAAGACCATATATTGAAGAAATGGCTGCCGAAGGATATATAAACGGATATGAAGATGATACATATAGACCTGACAATGAAGTGACAAGACTCGAAACTATAGTGCTTTTTGCAAGAGCAATGGGAGCTGTCCGCAGCGAAAATGAAGAAGCACTTGCATATGCGATCGAAAAATATGAAGATGTTGTAAATGATCTAAACCTTAACTTTGGAGATGAAGAAATCGCATACATGCTGTACAGGGGTGTCCTTTCCGAAGATGACCTCACAACATATCTTTCATCCTCAAAAGCAAACAGGGCCATGCCGAGACAGGAAGCGGCGGCAATAATAACAAAAGCCCTTTGCGGAGAAGAAGACGCCAAAGCAGAAGTTTTGACCGACATGGAATATACCGACACAAAGCTTATTGACCCCGATTACACTCAATATGTATTTTATGCAAGTGAAATGGGGATTATGAACGGTATGGATGACGGGAGCTTCTCTCCCGACAGCAGTGTTTTGAGGAGCCAGATAGCTGTCATGCTGTACCGTGCGGTAAACAAGATCAATTTATATATTGAATCTCCGTATATAGCCGAAATTGATTACGATAAAAACAACATAACCATTGTTGACCTCGAAGGCGAAGAAGTTGTAGTAGGTTATGATGATGATACCAAATTCTTTTTAAACGGAGAGCTGTCAACTGAGGACAACTTTGTTGCAGACACAACGGCAACGCTTACATATATCAATGACCGTACCGCGTTTGTGGATATGCAGGAAATTGTTCCCGATAATACCTACAGAGCCGTATATCAAGGCTCTACCGCAAACAGCGAAGGGACATCGGTAACCTTTAAAGAGGCTGACAGCGATAGTACAATGACCTATCAGCTGGCATCAAGAGTTAATTTGTATAACGAAGACGGTTCAACCGCATTGCTGAGAAATTTTGCTCTGGGCAGTTATGTTGAATTTGATGTGGCAAATGATAAAATAATCAGAATGTCACAGCTGAAAAAGGATAGTTTTATTCAGCAGGCTATTGTAGAATCTCTTGATATTGAAGATGATCTGTATTTGACAATTTCCCATAGCAATGAAGAATATGACGGATTAAAGTTCAAATTGAACGATGATGTTGTCGTATACAAAAATAACGACATAGAAGATCTTTCAAAGATCTATAAGGGCGACAGAGTTGATATAACATTGGAATACGGCGTCGTAACAAAGCTGGTTGCAACATCAAATAATAAAACATATGAGGGTACGATTTCTGAAGTTAATATTTCCTCATCATCTACTATAAAAGTAAAAATTGATGATGAGATACAAACTTTTGATGTTTTGCCCGATACTGCAATAACCGCTAACGGCGAAGACGCAACGCTTTATGATTTAAGAGTGGGAGATATGGTAAAAATCACTACCGAAAGCGGAGCCGTATTAAAAATTGACACAACAACTCCTACAGTATCTTCAAATCCGATAACCGGTGTGGTTGAGATAGTAAACACATCAAAAGGATTTATTAAAGTTGACGGAGAAATAATTTTCTGCAGTGATTCAGCAACAACGATCATAACCTCAAACGGTTCTACAAAAGCAATGAAAGACATTCAGGTCGGTACGACCGTATCAATAAGAGGTTCATTACAAAACGGCGCATATACCGCTTTATTGATTATTATTGAAGACTGATAAAACATTAAGGGGTTGTCGGCATAAAGCCTTTGTGTAGTCATTAAGATTA
The DNA here is from genome assembly GCA_944392335.1 of uncultured Clostridia bacterium. Lineage (GTDB taxonomy): Bacteria > Bacillota > Clostridia > UBA1381 > UBA1381 > RGIG1988. Next base: position 18,997 of record CALXWJ010000087.1, on the reverse strand, counting down.
TATATTGCTTTATAATGTCAGTCCCTTTGTTTTTAAAATTAAAGGGGATTCTTATATGAACAGACTGAAAAAATACAGTAATTGGTTTGCTCCGTTTCTGTTTTTGCTTGCATTGATAATTATATACAAATCATTGGATAACATAGTTTCCTTGAAAGGTTATCTGTATAACTTTTTAAATATTTTAAAACCGTTTTTTGTTGGATTTATAATTGCATATATTCTTAATCTGCCGGCTAAAAGATTGGAAAATTTTTTAAATAAATCAAAGCATGCTTTTATAAAAAAACACAGTAAGACTATAAGCATATTAACGGTAATCCTGATTGCAATTTTAATTATAGTTATTACAATCAGAATGATTGTTCCCGAATTGTATTCAAATTTGCTTGATTTATATAATAATGCTCCCGGCTATATTTCCAAGATAATTGAATTTTTAGATAAATGGCAAAAAAGACTAGATCTGCGGATTTTTCAGGATAATAACAAAATAAATGCGGCAAATGCCCTTGAGAATTATATAAGATCCCTTGATATTTCGGAATTTTCAAAATATGCACAAGGCGTTATATCAATAACATCGGGTGTTATAAATACATTTATATCGATCATAGCAGCAATTTATATGCTTATAGATAAGCAGTTAATTGTTAAAAGCATAAAAAATTTCATATCGTTAATATGGTCAAAAGAAAAGTCGGAAAGTATCTGCGGATATTTTGCAAAGGTAAATGATATATTTTCAAAATATATCTATTGTAAAGTTGTAGAAGCACTTATAATAAGCGTTATTGTAACAATTGCGCTTTCTGTGCTGAAAGTAAAATATGCATTGGTATTAGGCTTGATGGTAGGTTTCTTGAATCTGATCCCTTACTTTGGTTCCATAATAAGTACAATAGTAGTTATGATAATTTCTTTGGTAAGCGGAGGGATTTTCAAATGTATATGGACAGGCGTAATCCTGACAATATTGGAACAGATCGACGGAAATTATATAGGGCCCAAAATTATGGGAGATGTGTTGGAAATACGGCCTTTGGCAGTAATATTTGCAGTATCTGTCGGTGGAGGCTTGTTCGGAGTTGCGGGAATGCTTTTTTCAATTCCGATATCGGTTGTAATAAAAATGATGTATGAGGATTATGCCGATAAAAAAAGAAATTTAAAAGGATCAAAGGCAGCCGCGAATACGAATGCTTCAACTGATGACCCGGCAGAAAACAGCGAATCAAAAGGAGATAACGAAGAGTGAAAATTGCTGTAGTGGGAGGAGGAGCTTCCGGAATTATCGCTGCCATAAGTGCAGCAAGAAAAGGCGCAGACGTTACGATCCTTGAACGCTGCGACAGAATAGGCAGAAAAATCCTTGCGACCGGGAACGGAAGATGCAACTATACAAATATAAATGCATCGATTAAAAACTATCATGGAAAAAATATTGACTTTATAAAAGCCGCGGCAAAAAAATTCTGGGTTTCGGATACCATTTCTTTTTTTAAAGAAATAGGAATGCTTACAAAGGTTGAAGATAACGGCAAAGCTTATCCATACAGTCTGCAGGCGTCAGCAGTACTTGATGTTTTGCGGTTTGAGCTGCAAAACCTGCAAATCAATATAAAGACAAATTTTGAAGTTAAAACCATTGAAAAAAAAGATAGCAGATTTTTAATAGGGTCATACAGCTGCGAACAGGAATATGCGGACAAAGTGATACTGTCAACAGGAGGAAAGGCGTCACCCGCATTGGGATCAAACGGCAGCGGATATGAAATTGCGAAAAAACTGGGTTTACGTATTACCGATCTTTTCCCGGCGCTTGTTCAGATAAAAACCGAAACAAATTTTGTCAAAGCTCTTAAAGGAATAAAAATAGACGCAAAGGTAACTGCAGCTGCCGACAACTTGAGCGAAACGTCTATCGGTGAGGTATTATTCTGCGATTACGGTTTGTCCGGTCCTGCAGTTTTTAATGTATCACGCTTTTGCGCCGTAAATAAAAACGTAAAAATAAAGCTTGACCTTTTACCTGAAATTGATTATAATAATTTACATAAAATTCTTATAAAAAGAAAATCAAAAAATATCAGTCTTGAAAATTATTTTATAGGTATGCTGAATAAAAAAATAGGTATTGTATTAATGAAGTATGCAAATGTACTTCCGCTTACAAGACGTTCGGATACTTTGGATTTTGATGAAATAACAAGGCTGTGTATAGCAATAAAGGCTTTTACGCTTAATGTGACCGGAACAATGTCTTGGAATAATGCCCAAGTTACAGCCGGCGGGATCATTACCGATCAAATAGATCCTGAATCCTTTGAATGCAAAAAAATAAAGGGGTTCTACATCACAGGGGAATTGCTTGACATTGACGGTGACTGCGGGGGATTTAATCTTCAATGGGCATGGTCGAGCGGATATATTGCAGGACTTCATTGTGCCTCGGAGAATAACAATGCTTAAGATCATTAATATTAAAACCACAATCAAAGAAGAACTTACAAAAGAAATTATAACAAAAAACACCGGAATAAAAAAATCCGATATCATAAGTTACAGAATATTGCAAAAATCAATCGACGCAAGAAAAAAGCCGAATATATTTTTTTCTTATACACTGTCAGTAAAAACAAAAAATGATAAAAAATATATTCATTTTAAAAATGTGAGCCAACTGTCGGAAGAAAACTATAAATTTCCCAAAATCAATGCCGATATATCTCATTTTAAAAAACCGCTTATTGTCGGAAGCGGTCCGGCAGGCTTGTTTGCAGCTTTATGTCTTGCACAAATCGGATTAAAGCCTATTGTAATAGAGCGCGGCTCTGATGTTGACGCACGTCTTGAGGCAGTCAAAAATTTTTGGGAAAAAGGTGTCTTTTCCCCGCTTACAAACGTTCAGTTCGGCGAGGGTGGAGCAGGTACATTTTCTGACGGAAAACTAACAACCGGTATAAACGATATCCGTTTAAATTATATTAAAGAGCAGTTTGTTCGATTCGGAGCACCCGAGGAAATTTTATATTTAAAAAAACCTCATATCGGTACTGATAATCTTGTTACTATAGTCAAAAATATTAGAAAAGAGATAATTCGTCTCGGCGGCGAGGTTTATTTTAACTCAAAGCTGACAGATTTAATAATTGAAAACAACAGCGTAAAACAAGCTGTTTATGAAAAAGACGATAAAAAAATTACAATAGATGCTGATAACGTTATTTTAGCAATCGGTCACAGCGCAAGAGATACCCTGCGTATGCTAAACTCTAAAAACATCCCTATGGAAAGAAAAGCTTTTTCCATAGGCGGAAGAATAGAGCATTTGCAGGATGACATCAGTTATTCCTGTTACGGCGACAGCTATAAAAATCTTCCTCCGGCAGATTACAAGCTGTCCGTTAAAACAAAGAAAAACAGAGGTGTATATACCTTTTGCATGTGTCCCGGAGGATATGTTGTTGCATCAGCTTCTTCAGAAAAGTCTGTTGTTACCAACGGCATGAGTTACTTTTCAAGGAACGGTGAAAATGCAAACAGTGCTTTGCTTGTTACTGTAGAACCTGATGATATAGAGGGTAATGACGTTTTAGGCGGCATTTTGTTACAGGAAGAGATAGAACATAAAGCATTTTGTGCCGCAGGAAAAAATTATTATGCACCTGTCCAGCTTGCCGGCGATTTTTTGGAAAATAAAATTTCAGAAAAATTCGGCATGGTAAAACCAACCTATAAGCCCGGCACTTCATTTTGCAAAATATCCGATATTCTCCCCGGTTTTATATACGAAGCAATGAGAGAAGCAATACCCCTTATGGATAAAAAACTGAAAGGCTTTGCACATAAAGACGCGGTTATAACCGTTCCCGAAACAAGGAGTTCTTCTCCCGTAAGAATATTAAGAGACAAAGAAACTATGCAAAGCAGCATTAAAGGCCTTTATCCATGCGGCGAAGGAGCAGGATATGCAGGAGGTATAATGTCCGCTGCATTGGACGGCATTAAATGCGCCGAAGCGATTACAGTTAATAATTTGTCGGGCAGTCAATAACTTATCCGGCAAACTAATATAAAATTATTTAACAATTGGAGGAATTAATTATGTTAAAAGGTATTAATAATTTACTGACACCGGAATTATTAAAAATACTTATGGAAATGGGTCATGGTGATGAACTGGTTATTTCGGACGGAAATTTTCCCGCCGCTTCAATGGCAAATCATCTTGTAAGATTAGACGGTAACAATGTTCCCGAAGTTCTTGACGCAATTTTAAGCGTTTTCCCGCTGGACCAGTACGTTGAAGAGCCTGTTGTATACATGGATGTTGTTCCCGGAGATAACTTTGTTCCGGTAATCTGGGATGAATACAGAAAAATAATTGACAAATATGAACCCGGCACAAAAATCGAACACATGGAAAGATTCGCATTTTATGAAAGAGCAAAAAAGGCATATGCGGTTATTTACACAAGCGAAAAATCCAAATATGCAAATGTAATTCTTAAAAAAGGATGCGTATGATAATTTAAGCTAAGAAAGGATTGTACATATTATGAAAAAGATTTTATCTATTATAATGACACTGATTATTTCTGTTACAACGGTACTCTCTGTTTTTGCGGAAACAAAAGTCAGTGTGATATTTGAAGGCGAACCTATGACTTTTGATGTTGAACCCTTTATTGAAGGTGACAGAACTCTTGTTCCCATGAGAGCAATTTTTGAAGCGGCAGGCGCCACAATTTCATGGGACGGAGAAACACAAACCGTTATTGTTACATACAGTGTAAATGATGAAGCAAAATTTATGGTGCTTCAGATAGGCAACGAAAATGCATTTGTCGGAGATGAAACAATAGCACTTGATGTTCCCGCAAAAATCGTTAACGACAGAACCTTTGTTCCTTTAAGATTCGTTATGGAAACTTTGGGAAGAGAGGTTACATGGGACCCCGATACATATACCGTTGATATTAAATAAAAAGGTATTTAAAAATAAAATCCGCAGAATTGAAACAGATTCTGCGGATTTTATGTCATATGCAGCAATATTCTTATTACTCATCAGTATTTTCCCCTTTCATAAAATCGGCATATTGCCTGTGATAAATTTAATATTTTTTAATAAGCTAAAAAAACACAAACATCATTTAACTTTAAGAAATGTTTGTGTTTTTATATTACCATATAAAGTTTGATTTTGCCGCCTCTCCGTTATCAATTAAAATATCCTGTGCGGTCATGGACTTATTTATCACCGTTACAAAATACGCCCATTCGGCAATTTCCTCTGCCGTTGCCCATTTTAAAAGCATAGTTTCATTAAGTACCTGTTCCCACAAAAAAGGGTCGTTTATAATATGATTATTTAATTCCGTAATGACTCCTCCGGGAGAAAGGCTGTTGGACACTGCACCGTATTTTGAAATACGAAGCGCTACATTTTTCATATATGCCACCATTCCGCCTTTGCTTGCGGAATATTCGGGAAATTCCGCACCCGTTGAAGCGCTTGAAGACGCAATAAACAAAACGCTTTTAATTGCTTCCTGTATTGCGTATTTTTCGGTTACTTTGATTGTACCTTTAAGATTTATATCTATATCGTTCCCCGATTCCTGAACTCCTGCATTATTTATAAGAATATCTACGTCTTCTATACATGGTAACTCATCGTAAAAAATATCAGCCTGTATATGCGTATATCTTTCGTCATTTATTGACGCGCCGCACCTGTCTATACCTATAACCTCATGTCCGCAGGATAAAAATTTCAATGCGATTGCTTCGCCTATTCCTCTGCTTGTCCCGGTAATCAACACTTTCATTATGCCGCCTCCTTTTGTTTTGTTCTGTAATCGAGATAAATTTTACCTATTCCTTCTTTTCTCCATCTTTCACAGATTTTATATCCGAAAAGCGAAAATACCGCCTCACACAGAAGTTCCACAATCATACCCGTAAATGCACAGCTCACACATTGCAAAAGCGTCCATCCAAAGAAAAAGTGGCTTACCGTAAGGGCAAAGGTAAGGTTATCCACAAACTGTCCTGCAGCGGTTGAAAAATAGGACCTTGCAATATATGCACCGAATCCGTCAGGATTTTTTCTGAATATTTTCCCTATTGAATAATTAAGAAAATTGTTTACAAAGGAAGCAACAATAAATGCAAAGGTACTTCCGAAAAGAACATACCATGTACCGCCGAAGGTATTATTTAACGCATTATTCAGCACATCTTCACTGCCGGGTACATATGACTCTCCCCAAACTCCCGGTATTCTGCTTCCCACAAAAAATACCATACAAAATACAAGATTTATAACACTTGTAAAAATTGAAATCTGGGTTGCACCTTTTGGACCGAATCTGTTTGTAATTATATCCATTGATAAAAAAGCAAACCATGAAACAATTATTCCGCAGTCAAGGGCAAGCCAATCAAAAGGCAGAGAAATACTCTTATTCGCCAACAAGTTCATGGAAAACACCGACATTATAAAAAATATCAGTATCACCGACGGAACAGATTTCAACAACAGACAAAATTCATCATACTCTTTTTTTATTTTTTGCATAAGTCTACACCTCTTCTGTTCATCTATAGCTGTTTAAAAGACTTGTATTTTGTCCGAACATCAAAAAAAGGGCGCAAAGCACCCATCCTTTTCCCGTAGTTTTGTTTATAGACAGGATGGTCACGAACTGTCTTGCCAAACAGCGTTTTTATTTTATCATATGCTTATCCTGTTGTCAAGCATCAACTGTCGGTCTACCGCATATTTTTATTACAATGTGCCTAAATTTTATTATATTGCGACATATTTAAAAACATTTTCACAACAAATCCACGACAAACAAACATATTTTTTCTGCGTATCTATTATCAACAATAAATACGCAGAACATTTTATTATATTTAATTTTTCATTTTTTCACGTACCATTTCTTCAATATCTCTTGTAAATTCAGGATTTTCTTTCATATATTTTCTCACGTTATCACGTCCCTGTCCCAGTCTTTCACCTTCAAAGGAGAACCATGCGCCGCTCTTTTGTATAATATCAAAATTAACGGCTGCATCAAGAAGATTTCCTTCCTTTGAAATTCCCTGACCATAAAGTATGTCAAATTCTGCTTCTTTAAAAGGAGGTGCAACCTTATTTTTAACAACCTTAACCCTTGTTTTGTTTCCTATAACTTCGGTACCGTTTTTGATGGTTTCCACCTTTCTTACGTCCATTCTGACAGATGCAAAGTATTTCAAAGCCTTACCGCCCGGAGTGGTCTCGGGATTACCGTAGATAACGCCTACCTTTTCTCTCAGCTGGTTAATGAAAATAATGGTTGTTCCGGTTTTGCTTGTAATACCGGTAAGCTTTCTCAATGCCTGTGACATAAGTCTTGCAAGAAGGCCCACATGAGAATCACCCATTTCTCCCTCTATTTCCGCTCTTGGTACAAGTGCCGCAACAGAGTCTATTACAATAACATCCAATGCTCCGCTTCGTACAAGCGCCTCTGCAATTTCAAGCCCCTGTTCTCCAGTATCGGGCTGTGCCACAATCAAATTATTTATATCAACACCCAATTTTTCGGCATAAACAGGGTCAAGTGCGTGTTCCGCATCTATAAAGGCCGCCTCTCCCCCTCTTTTTTGCGCTTCCGCAACAATATGGAGGGCAACGGTAGTTTTACCTGAGGATTCGGGGCCGTAAATTTCAACCACTCTTCCTCTGGGTACGCCTCCCACACCCAAAGCCATGTCAAGCATCATTGAACCTGTGGGGATAACATCAACATCAACTTTTGTTGTGTCACCCAGTTTCATTATACTTCCTTTTCCGTATTGCTTTTCAATAGAAGCAAATACCGAATTTAATGCCTTTCTCTTTTCCTCATTTGCAGCGGATTTTTCTTCGTTATTTTTTACTTCCTCCGACCCTCTGCTTTTCTTACTGCCTGTATTTTCAGCACTGTTAACTTCATCAATTATCTTTTTTTCCTCAGCCATATTATTTTTACCCCTCTTTTTTCGAACATATGTTTTATCTTTTGATATTATACTATATAAATTAAAAAAAATCAAGTCTTTTTTTAATTATTTATTTTTTTTCTTATAATGTCAAAAACTTCAAGGCAAGCTGCATTTCTGACTCTGTCCCTTGAACCGTATATCTGCAATTTTTTTACCTCTGTGGTTCCTTTTACACACACTCCTACAAATACCAATCCAACAGGCTTTTCTTCCGTTCCCCCGTCGGGACCAGCAATTCCGGTAAATGCCACACAAACATCCGCACCGGTTTTTTTATACAACCCTTCTGCCATTTCAAATGCAGTCTGTTCACTTACCGCGCCGAATTGTTTTAATGTTTCGGGTTTTACACCGAGAAGTTTTGTTTTTGCTTTATTTGCATAAGTAATATAACTTTCATTTAAAATGGCCGAGCTTCCGCTTATGTCTGTTATCATTTTTGCGAACATTCCGCCTGTACAGCTTTCTGCCGCCGATATTGTCAGATTTTTTTCAATCAACATATGAACAACGGTATAAGGAAGTGAACTTCCTGTATCGGTGTATACATATTCTCCGACCTTTTGCATTATATCAGCTTTGACCGGTTCAATTATTTTTTTGCCTTCTTCTTCGGTTTTACATTTTGCCGTAATTCTCAAACGAACTCCCACAGCCTCTGCATAGGGTGCAACGGTAGGATTTTCATTGTTTTCCATATAATCATATAAAATTTCCGCAACCTTTGATTCACCTATACCAAACAGTTTTAAATTTTCGGAATAGAAAATACATTCTGATTTTTTCATCAGATACTGCTTCACATAGTTTAAATACATACATTCCAGTTCATGCGGAGGTCCGGGAAGCATAACGGCAATTTTTCCGTTTTCTTCAATTATGCATCCGGGTGCCGTTCCGCAGTCATTCGGGAGAATAGTGCAGTCTTTTGGAAGCATTGCCTGTTTTCTGTTGCATTTTACGGTATCGAGATTTTTTAGCTGTAAATATTTCAACATACGCTTAAGACTGTCCTCGTCAAGAATAAGCTCTTTATTCATTTCTTCGGCAATTACTTCTTTTGTTAAATCATCAGGGGTCGGTCCAAGACCACCCGACGCAATTACTATATCCGAACGCTCCAGGGCAGTTTTTACCGCATTTTTTAATCTTTGTCTGTTATCTCCCACAACAGTCTGATAATATACGTTTATTCCAAGTTCGGAAAGTTGAGTCGCTAAAAACTGTGCGTCGGTATTTAGAATTTCTCCAAGCAAAAGCTCTGTTCCTACAGATATAATTTCAGCATTCATTTTTTTCTCCTATAAAAGATGTTTATATTTAATTTTTTACCGGATTAACCACTGATAATGCACTGTAATTTTTATCAAAATGTTCGTTGAACCTTTTTACCGCATCATCAAAATTAACATTTTTATAAACATCATAATAATTAAAATAATTAATATTTAAAAAGCTGTCGGTAAGGAAAGAATGACTAAATCCCTCTATATCATTATATGAACGAATATAATCTCCCCAAACTGCTTTTTTTGCTCTTATAAAATCATCACGGGAAATACCGTTTTTATGAAGCGTGTCGATGTATTCGATTATAATATCATAAACCTTTTTAGGATCCTTTGATTCACCCTCAATTGCAGTATATGCATAGTCTTTCTGTGGACTGAACTCTGCTCCGAAATTAGGTGTTATCAATCCGTCATTATAAAGTTTTTCATAAAGCGGCGAACTTTTTGAAAAAATCATTTTAATAATAATTTCCGTTTCAATAATTTTCTTTAACAGTTTTTCACCGTCATAGCCTATAGCATTATCCTTAAATCCTATTACAAACATGGGCATTGCAACACAAAGGCTTACCTCTTTATAAGCTGATGCGATTTGTTTTGGTTCGTCCGGATAAATTCTTTTTATTTCTTCGTTAAACGGTTCATTTTTTATTATGCTTTCTTCAACCGTTTTTAAAATGGTTTCGGGTTCAAAATCACCGGTTACAAACAAGGTCATGTTTGAAAGATTATAAAAAGTATTATAACATTTATAAAGCAGGTCACTGTCTATTTTGGAAATGGACTCTATTGTTCCTGCAATATCCTTTTTTACGGGGTTATTTTGATAAAGACAGCCCAAAAGGTTAAAAAATACCCTCCAGCTTGCATTATCGTCATACATCCTTATTTCCTGTCCTATTATGCCCTGTTCCTTCTGAACACTCTCGGGAGTAAAATATGGCTTTTGAACATAGTCAAGTAAAACTTTCAGATTTTCGCAAAAATTATCGGTTGCCGAAAACAGATATGCTGTCATATTAAAGCTTGTAAATGCATTTGCATTGGCTCCGTATTTTGAAAAGCTGTCAAACACATTTGACCCGTCGGGCATATCAAACATTTTATGTTCAAGATAATGCGCTATTCCGTCGGGAACCTTTGTTTGATTATCCTCACCCGGCACAACAAAGCAGGAATCCACCGAACCGTATTTTGTTCCGAATATTGCGTATCCGTTTTTATACCCCTTTCTGGGCATGATATATATTTTAAGGCCGCTTTCATGAGTTCCCGAATAAAGCGTTTCACCGGTAATATCGTTTTTTATATGTGTTAAATTCAATTTTGTCATTCCTTTCTTTTATGTTAATCCTTCATTCCGCCGCAGACGCGGCGGCACAAAGCCTAATGTGAAAAAAAGCAGGCAGATTACTGTTTTGAGGGACGACGGCGTATGCGTATACTCCGAGTCACGAAAAACGATGAGAGGCACAGCTTATTTTTCACGTTATTTTTTTGTAAGAAAATATACCGTATCTTCCTTTATCTTCGCGGCAGCTCTTACAATATCCTCTTTTGTTACCGATTTTATTTTATTTTTATACCCTTCCAGATCGGGAACAGTTCCCAAATAAAGACAATCCAAGCTGTAAAGCTGCATATATCTCTGGTCATCATAAGCTGTATCAAGAGCATTTATTATTGTATTGATTGTAAAATTAAATTCATCCTCGGAGATCTCACCCTTTTTGAGATTGTCAAGCTGCAGGATTGATTCATCATATGCCTTTTGGAAGTTTTCAAATTCAATTCCCGCATTGACGGTGATAATACCCTTATATTTATTGATGCTGCTTGACGCATAATATGCAAGACTTAGTTTTTCACGAACATTGTTAAAAAGCTTTGACTGTGTTCCCGAACCGTAAATCCCGTTTGCAACAACCAACGCCGGATAATCTTTATCCGCCGCATTTATATCGGTAACAAAGCCTATTGCAAGCTTTCCCTGTGTAACATCCATTTTGTCGGTAACCTTATTGATTTTATCCTTATATTTTAACTTTGTATTGTCGATTTTTTCATATGGCGTAAAATTAAGACCAACCAAATATTTGTTTATTTCTTCGGTAAGCCGTTCACAATCCGCATCACCGCACACAAATATATCTATACGTGATGAGGTAAGAATTTTTTTATAATGCTCATAGAGCGTTTTCGGCGTTACGCTGTTTACCCCTTCCTCCGTTCCGTATTTTGATATGGCAAAGGCGTCACCTTCGCACATTTCCTCTATACATCTGTTCTTTGCATAGGTTCGTTTATCGTTTATCATTGCCTTTATCTTATTGATTACGGTTTTCTTTTCTCTTTCCACCGTTTCTTCTATAAATGCATTGTCCGAAACCATCGGCTCAAAGATAACCGACATCATAAGTTTTATCATTTCACCTGACAATGCTTCATTTTCCGGTGTATACTTATCGGAAATTGTTTCCGCATCAAAGAAAATCACCTGATTGTCTCCGTTTTTGATTACCCCGCCCGAAAGACTTGCACCGTACAGGCTTTGCAGATATTTGCCTATTTCCGATACTGTGGGATATTTTTTGCATCCGCTTTTTAATACATACGGAAGTACCGCATTAATTGCCGCTTCTTCTCTGTCAAGCTTTCTGCGGATATATATTCCCGTAACGGTAGTTTTGAGTTTTTTCATTTCGATATAGTGAAGTGAAATATTATTATTTATTTGTATTGATTTCAAAATATTAATCCTCCGTTTCTCTGCCGTCGCAAAACGGCATTTGTTATATTATACACATCCCGGCTTATGGGAATTTTATGTCATACCATAATTTTACAACTATTTCCCTTTTGTGTCAACTACCCTACAAAGCTTTCTATATCTTCAAATGTTAAATTTTTGTGAAGAGCAAGATTTATTCCGTTTGCAACGGTTTTGGAGGTTTTTTCTATTACCGAATCAATGTCCTTTGGTGTTACCATCAGTTTTTTTATGTTTTTTGTAAGCGCTTCCTTTATAAGCCTGTTTTTCTCCCAGTCTGCCGGTATTTCCTCCTGTATATCGTTAAATGCAATATCTATGGAGTCGCTTACTATTGTATGAGCGTCCACCACTGTAGGAACGCCTATTGCAATCACCTTTACACCCAATGTTTTTTCGTTAAGCCCTTCTCTGTTGTTATCAACTCCGGCACCGGGGTTTATTCCCGTATCCGAAAGCTGTATTGTCGTGCTTATTCTGTCAAGGCTTCTTGATGCAAGAGCGTCTACACATATTATCAAATCGGGATGAATCTGCTGACAAACCCCTTTTATTATCTGTGCAGTTTCCATACCTGTTGTCCCTAAAACTCCCGGAGCAATTGCACATACCGAAGTAAGGTTATCCCCGAAAAAATCCTTCATATGCTCTCTCATATGATTTGTTACCATTAATTTTGAAACAACATCAGGTCCCAAAGCGTCAGGAGTAATATTTTTGTTTCCCAGTCCCACAACAAGAGTTTTTGTATCGGCGGAAATATCCGTCATGTTTTTTATTTCCTTTGCAAGCAGTTTGCAGGCTTTTTCATACACCTCTGTACTGTATTTTATATCGGGTGCTTCAATTGTGACATATGTCCCTATGGGTTTTGACAATGCTCTTGCACCGTTATCGTTTGTTATTGTTATTTTTGTGGTTGTTACCCCTTCGGTTTTATCTACATCCACCTTTACTCCGTCTATATCTCCCGTATCCTGTACGCTTTCTGTGTAAATTTCCTTTGCTTCCAGCGCCAAATCCGTTCTTATTCCCATAATGACCTCCTTTGTGCCGGTCTTTTGCCGGCAAAAAAATTATATAATAAAATCCTATTTTGTTAACACTTCATATTATCTTTTATTTTTACAATTTTTACTTATTTTATACAATTTAATGTATTTCATTGATGTATATAAATTTTTATGTTATAATTATATAAATGGGTTTTAATTTTACTTGAAACGGGGGTATATATTATGAGAGCAATAAAAAGATTTTTTACATTTTTACTTTTGATAATCATTGCGGCGGCAGCAATAATCATATATATGGGATATAACAAATATACCGATGCATTAAAAGAAAAATCTCTTACGACAGCAGTTGAGGAAATTCGCTCTATTGATAATTATACGTCTATTGACGAGGTTCCCGAAATGTATGTTAATGCCGTAATCGCAACTGAGGACAGACGCTTTAAATATCATAACGGCTTTGATATAATCGGAACGGGAAGGGCAATTTTAACCGATATAAAAGAAAGAAAACTTGTTGAAGGCGGAAGCACCATTACACAGCAGCTTGCCAAAAATATGTATTTCCCCATGGACAACTCTCCAACAAGAAAGATTGCTGAAATATTTATGGCTTTTAAAATAGAACAGGAATATGACAAAGATAAAATATTTGAATTATACATGAATACAATATATTTCGGCAGCGGATATTATAACATATTCGACGCTTCAATGGGCTATTTCGGAAAATATCCTTCGGAAATGAATGATTATGAAGCAACTATGCTTGCAGGAGTTCCAAACGCTCCTTCACTTTATTCTCCGAAAGTAAATCTTAATCTTGCTCATAAAAGGCAGGAAAAAGTTATTGACTGTTTGCTTGACTGTAATTACATTGAACAGGAACAGGCAGATGAAATATTATCAAAAATTCAGGCTGAAGAGGGGAATGCCCATGAAAACTAAAAGAATTGTATTAAACGGATTATTCTGTGCTTTGGGAGTGTTGTTGCCGCAGGCATTTCATGTGTTCGGTGCAGCATCGGGAATGATTTTTCTGCCCATGCATATTCCGGCTATGATTGCAGGCTTTATATTAGGCCCTGTTTCAGGACTTGTATGCGGCATGCTTTCCCCGGTAATCAGCTGTTTTGCGGTTTCCATGCCGGCGTTGTTAAAAATGCCCTTTATGGCATTTGAAGTAGGCGCTTACGGATTTTTCTGCGGTCTTATTTTTAAATTACTTTCAAGAAAAACAAAAAACACCCTTCTGTCGGTTTACATAACATTGATTGTTGCTCAAATATTCGGAAGAATTGTAAATCTTCTGCTTACCCTTGCCGCAGTTTATATTTTAAAACTGGACTCGGTTGCAGTTATTTCGGTATGGACTGCTGTAGTCACAGGTATTCCGGGAATTATTATTCAATGGGTATTTATACCGCCGATTATTTTTATACTGCGTAAACTTCCCATAGTAAAAGAAATTAATTTAACAGCATAAAATTTATTGACAAAGCTGTTAAAAGGCTGTATAATTACGCTGTCGGAAAACGCAATAACAAATTAAAGGATGTGTATATAAATGACTATGACGGAAAAATTAAAAAATGCCGACGCGGCTGTTCTCTACATTGCCGGACAGTCAAACGCTCATGCCCATGCTCAGGCTTTACCTGAGGAGGAAAAACTGCGTTTTGGATTGAAACACGTTTTTACCCTTGACCATCGAATTGACAGAAGTCTTGATAACAAAAGTCTTATATGGCGTCAGTTTACCTCCGAATATAACAATTTAGGAGAACACCAGGACGATACCGCAACTTTGGGCTATTATACCGCGTTGGAATGGGAAAAACGTATTGAACAGGGCGAAAAACTGCCCGATTTATACATAGTGCAAATTTCAATCGGTGCACAGGGCGTTGCTAACGGAATGTGGAATATGGAAATGGAGAAAAAGCTCGTAAATGATGACGTTACCCCTGTACCTTTATATCATCTTGCAATGCACATTTACAGCCTTGTTTATGAGGATTTAAAAGCACGATATAAAAATCCCGTCGCAATAGGCTGGCATTGGATAGGAAGCGAAAGCGACGCAGTTAAAGAATACGCCGACATCCCAACAATGCCTGCATATCTTGAGCGTTTTTTTGATGATATGTTTTCTGCCATAGGCTTTGAGTGCCCTGCTTATTTTTACAGACTTGCACATTACAAAAATGACAGCGCATATAAAAAAGGCATTGACCTTATAAATGATATATTTAATAAATATCTTGCAAAACATAAGTCCGGCAAAATGGTGGACTGCACACTCTCTCCCTATTGGAATTTCGACCTTGTCGGCTCGGGAATTTATAACGAGGAAGATAAAATTCATTACCTTTCCCCTGTTCAGAAATGGTTCTCAGAACAGCTGTTTTCGAATTTGGACGAATAAAAACATTGAGGCTGTTTCGCCGCAAAACGGTGAAACAGCCTCTTTTATTATAATTAAAGGGTTATTAAAAAATGTTTTAATATGATAAATATTTTTTATAATTCAATATAATTTCTTAATGTTACCAATCCGAGTTCATTTGTTCCATCTGCAAATTCATACACAGGATCAAGTTTCCCGGTTGTTTCGTTATAATTTAATCCTGTAGAAAATACAAAAGGTATATCCAACGCATTATATACAAGTTTTAAAGTTTCCGCACGGGTAATAGGTCTGTTCAAATCAAATTCAATTCCGTCAAGGAATTTATATTCTTTCCCGACAGCCGTATTTTCCTCAATCCAGTCAGCTTCTCTGTCCACAAAATTAGTATATCCCGTTGTGTTTATAAGCATAGTCAAAAGCTGTATTCCGGTGAGTGTGTCATTCGGCGCAAACAAATCGTTTCCTATGCCGTTTACTATTCCGTATTTTACAAGTGTATTTACTTCTTTAAAAGCCCAGAAATCCCTGTTCATATCCGCAAAAAGTTCTTTTTTCAAAAAATCATCATCTGCAAGGGTTTCATCATCTGCATAACAGATATTATAAATGATTTTTGCTCCCTCTGCTCTTGTCAGAGCTTCATCCGGATAAAATTCTCCCTCTTCTCTTCCCGATACAATACCGTTTTGTTCAAAATATTCTATCTCATTTCTGTATTGAGAACTCACAATATCGGTGAATGCCAAAGCTCCGCTGACATTCACAAAAACTGCCGCCGCTGACGCTAAACATAATAATTTTTTCTTCATTTCTATCCCTCCTATCTTATACCAAAAACTGACCGATATGTTATGTCCGGTTTTATTTCATAGCTGTTTTCTCCGCCGATACATACGCTTTTTGTCAGCAATATTGGTGTATTTACCGCTTTATCAAGCATTTTTTCAAACATCTCCCGACTTACTTCCTCATCCATTGCCCAATCGCTCTCGATAAGTCCCAATTTCACCCCCTCCTGCCAGTATCCGTTTGGATAACCTCCGTTTTTCTGAGCATACGGAGTGTAGAATAACATTCTTACAAGTGCCGTAACAGCTTCAATATATGTACTGTTTCTTTCAGGCATGAACGCCCCGTTTCCCACACCATTAAAAATTCCAAGCTCCATTAAACTTTGTATTTCTTTCTGCGCATAATAGTCATTCGGCACATCTTCATATATGGGAGGTTCCTCTTTACTTCCAAAACTCATAGATGCGTAATCCCTTATAGGCCGCCATTCAGGCAAGGTATCTCTTATCATGCACGCCATTTCTGCACGAGTAAGAGTGTTTGCGGTTATTGCCTTATCATAATCGCACTGACCTGTATAATCAGGATTTTTGACACTGTTTACCTCAGCTGCCCCCGCATAAACCTCCATTGCCGCATCGGTATCGTTAATCGGGGAGGAAACTGTAATGGAATATCTTTTATTTGGCTGTAACCCTGTAAAACGAAATTCGGTTGAATATACCGGTCCGAAGCGATCAAAAGGATTTCCGTTTTCATTTTCAAACGTATGATCTGTTTCTGCATCCCTCAACGAGAAGAATAACAAAGTTTCCTGTTCTATGTTTCGCAACTCAAGCATATTTTCATTTTCCCGTAGATTCAGTGTGTATTTATATGCATATCTGTCACTTATTGACGTACCGTCCGGTATCGGGAAAAATTGTCTTTTAGGAACGTCAACAATAAAGCGACTGTTTTCTTCCTGTCCAAAAGACGATATATTTACTACAGCTGCCAACAATAAACATATAACAGAAGTTATTTTTTGTTTTATCATAATAAATACCTCCTCCCGTTAATATATCTTTATATCATCATTGTATCACGCGCGGCATTATATGTCAATATTTTATAGTATACAGTTTCGTTACATTTCCAAAACATTTATATCAAAATTATCTGTTTTTGTTGATTCTTTAAATTGTTTCTCCTGATTCATAAATACTCCAAATGGATTGTTTTTCTTCACCGTTGCTGCCGTCTTTAAATACAACTACCGGAGATAACTTTCCTGTGTTTTCATCATATCTAAGCCCTGTGTTTTCAACAATCGGAAGATTCACCGAATTATAAATAAGTTTGGCGGCTTGTGCACGTGTTATAACACCATCTATATTAAATGTCACACCATCAAGAAAACCATATTCCGTTCCGATTTTTGTGTATTGTTCTTTCCATTCAAGGCTTTCATCGGCAAATGTTGCATAACCTGTCGTATTTACACAAATAGTCAGCAATTGAATACCTGTCAGTTCTTCGTTCGGATAGTAATTTCCGTCGCCGTATCCTTCTATGATTCCTTCATATGCAAGTCTGTTAATCTCGTTGTGCGCCCAAAAATCAGTTGTTACATCAGCAAAAATATTACCGCTGTTAATATTGTTTTCCAATTGCTTGCTGAGTTCTTTATTTGAGCATACAAGTTCATAAAATATTTTTGCAGCTTCCGCTCTTGTAAGTGTATCATTTGGATAAAACTTTCCTTCTTCTTTTCCGTCAAGTATTCCCGATTGTTCAAAAAATTCAATTTCTTTTTTGTATTCTGATGAAGCTATGTCAGTAAAAGCTGATACTGTACAAACATTTGTAAGCATTAATGCTGCTACTGCAAATAAAATTATTTTTTTCATAAATACCACCCTTTTCATGTTTTTAATAATCTGAATAATTTGTGTAATTACTCATCGGATGCAGATGTCATGGATATTGTACCGGAAATATTTTTTTCAATACCTTCGGAAGCAAACCGCAATGAATATGAATGTCCGGGCTGTAAATCGGAAATTGTTATTTCCGAAGAAATATTGCAAAGATAAATGAGTCCGTAAGTACCGGAAGTTACATATTCATCTGTGGTAGTATCATATACCGAAATATAAATTGAAGTTGGTTTTTCCGAAAAATTAATTCTGATTTCGTTCTCGGACATTGATAACGGAATAACATTGTCTACATAGTTTACCGCATAAGGTGTTTTTAAAAAGTCAAAGTCCGGATAGGCATGAAAACTCTGATTAAAGTCAAATTCAACAATTGTACTGCCGTCACCAGTATAATTTTCGTTTTCTTCATAAATCGTAAGAATGTCACCGTTTTCCATTGGAATATCGGTTTTTGCCAAAACACCAACGCTCATAACCGAAAAAGCCACAAAAAATACATAGCCAACTGTTATAAATTTTTTAAACTGTTTCATAAATATCACCCTTTCTTTTTTATATTAATATTTGTTCCCTGCTCCTGTATTAATTTAATTATAACATTAATAAATGTTTTTGCAATATCCCTGTGACACTTTACGCAAATAGCGTGACACTTTACACACTTTTACAATTTTTGCAGTTTTATTATATCATATAAATTATTAATGTCTACCCTTTTTGCATAACTTGTCGTTTTGCGT